>CAZPLB010000007.1:0-21828 GCA_964587425.1 uncultured Gammaproteobacteria bacterium | reverse complement strand
ACAATGTAAAGTGTGCCTAACATTTGCTACAATTGTAACATACGGGGTGTAGTGAATCGGTATCACGTTGCGTTCGGGACGCAAAGACACTGGGTTCAATTCCCAGCACCCCGACTAATTGCCTATTGACTTCACTTCATCTTAAATTCTAATATTATTTTAGATATGAAAAATTACGCTTCATTTGGTAGAAGATTAGTTGCAGTTTTGATAGATGGCTTCATTCTTTCGATGGTTTCCTTTTTCATAACAAGATTTTTCCCAGGTGCAAATCCATATGTGTATGGACAGCGAGGTTTAGTTCCCGCCTCTACTTTCATGGGAACAAGTCTTGTAGGTACGCTTTTGAGTCTTCTTATTGGCTGGGGTTACTATGTTTATTTCATTGGGAGTAAAGGCCAGACAGTTGGCAAGATGGCTATGGGAATCAAGGTAGTAAATATGGGCGGCAAGGGGCATCCAGATTATATGCATGCTTTTTTGAGAGAAGTTGTTGGAAAGTTTATATCAGGACTTCTATTTGCACTTGGGTATCTTTGGATGCTTTGGGATGGTAAGAAACAAACATGGCATGACAAGATTGCTGGAACAGTGGTAGTGAGAGTTTAGACTTCGTCCTTGCCGTAGATGAGGCATTCAATTGCGTTTTGGTATTCAAAAATTTCTCCAGATTTAAATATAATTTGTATTTCTTTGCTTGCAGATTCAACTGAGTCTGATGCATGAATTAGATTTTGTTGACTACTCATTGCAAAGTCTCCTCTAATCGATCCCCCTTCTGCCTCTCTACCCTTTGTTATACCAACAAGCTTTCTTACAGTTGATATGCTATCTAACCCTTGCCAGACCATTGCTATGATTGGTGTTGATTTCATGTAGTCTTTAAGGTCATTAAAAAAACTTTTATCTTTATGGTGTGCATACCACTCATCCAACATTTCGTCAGTCATACTTACCATTTTTATTCCTGCAAGTTTTAGGCCTTTTCTTTCAAACCTTTGAAGTATTTCCCCTACTAAGCCTCTTTGGAGAGCATCTGGTTTAATTAGTACAATAGTTTTTTCCATTTAGTTTTGGTTTCTTTAAGCTTAGCTTACGAGCTTTTTGAATATATCTGCATTAGTATAAGGCCCAATTAGGCTTAAATTCAAGTTATTGGGTTTGAAGAACTTCTTGGCAACAGCGTAAATTTCATTAATTGTTACTTTATCTAGCTTCTTAAACACTTCTTCTGGTGTTTCAATTTTTCCTCTTAATAGTTCTTGTTCTCCAAAGAACCTTGTTACTGCACTTGAATTTTCGAGGCTTAATGCAATGTGGCCTTTAATGTACTCTTTGGATTTTTTGAGCTCCTCTTTTGTTATTTCCGTTTCTTTATTTGCAATTTTATAGTGCTCTTCAAGTATTACTTTAACTGCCTCTTCTGCCTTTTTAGGATCAACTCCAGCATATGTTCCCATGTAGCCGCAGTCTGTATAGTGGTCAACGTCTGTTCTTACTGAATAGGCAAGGCCGCGCCTTTCCCTCACTTCAGTAAAGAGTCTTGATGACATTCCCCCACCCAAAATTACTGAAAGAATGGACTCTGCATAACGTTCTGGGTGTCCCAACTCGTTACCTCTGAAACCAAGGATAAAATGAGCTTGTTCATTTTTCTTTGAGACTAAATTTACTTGTGGTTTTGATTGAGTGTTTGTAAATTTTTTGAAATTTAGTTTTTCTTTTGATTTTTCAAGGTCTCCAAAATATTTTTTTGTTAGCTTTACAACATCGGCCTCCTTAACCCCACCAGCGACTGTTACAAGGAGGTTTGATGGGTGGTAGTGGTCGGTCCTGTATTTTACAAAATCTTCTCTTACAAATGATTTTATGGCCTTTGTGGTACCAATTGTGTCCCTCCCCAGAGTACTTCCTTTAAAAATGGTTTCTTCGAAGACATCACCTATGTGCATTGTTGGAGTATCTTGGTACATTGCCATCTCTTCCAAGATGACTCCCTTCTCTCTTTGTACTTCTTCTTCGATAATTAGTGGATTCAAGATTATGTCTGAGAGAACATCATATGCGACAGGTAAATTAGCTGCACTTGCTTTGATGTAAAAGTTTGTCCATTCCTTACTTGTGCCTGCATTGAACTCTCCACCTATTCCATCTACTGCTTCTGAGATTAGTTTTGCATTTGGACGTTTAACTGAACCTTTGAAAACCATGTGTTCCAAGAAGTGTGATAGTCCTGCTACTTTTTCATCTTCATAGCGGGAACCTACATTTGTCCATACTGTAACATTGACAGAAGGACTTCCAGGCATAGGAATAAATACAAGCCTAAGGCCATTTGGTAGTGTTATTTTTTTATAAGTCATTTATTGAATATAACCTTGAGAAAGGTATTGGTTTAGCTGGCTATCTGTTATTTTAACAGTTTTTACCATAATCGCCTCTTGTGTTACTACTTCAGTTTCTTGGGTCGCAACTTCTGAATCAGAACATTCACAGCCATGACATATCAATTCATTTAAAAATCTCACGACTTGTTTCTCTCCAGAAACTCTGCCTTCTGGGGATTTGTCATAATAATAACCCTCGCTATTTGTAATTTTTTCTGCTGCCATTAAAATCACCTCCGATTCAAAAAAACTAATCGAGTATATTGCTATTAAAACTGCAGCGCAAGAAGATAATTTATTTGTGGTTAATATGATTGATCGCGTAGTTTAGACTAAGTGTTAACGCAGACAAACCAAGTGAGACTGGTATCAAAGATTCCCCTGTCTCGTGGTTTACTAGAAAAATTCCTATGTTTGAAGCAAACAATATTGCTACAAGGCCGATTGTGTATTTCGGTTCAATAAATCTTTCAATCATATTTTTCATTATATCACTCAACTTAATATATCTAAATATATCAAACGATTGCGTCGTTAAAGTTAAAATAGTTAAATTAACTCTATTTTCTACGACCCCCTCTTCAATTACTTGGCACTCAGCCAAAGAGATTGACAATTGTTATGAACCATGTGGTCAGTGGATATGTAAACAGCAAGATTATTTTCCCCATGGCTGGCCACACTATTCCAACTAACCCACCAATACCCCCTATTATCATTACTGGTGCCACTATCCACAGGATTATTGAGTTTATTAAAGGACTAAGAGGATTAATTCTCCCAAACACAAAAAGTAAAATTGGAGCACTTCCAATTTGTGCAGCAAGGGAAGTTGAAAAATCTTCTCTAATAATAGATGGTACCAACTTGAAAACCTTTGATACTTTTGTTTGAAACAATATCAAAGATATGGTTGTGGCAAAAGAAAGGATAAATCCTATATCTGTAATCCACCTTGGAACTGCAATTAGCATTATTAAGGCTGCCAAGACTGTATATCTTAAGGTATTTGCTACTCTTCCTGCTGCTTGGGCAGTAAAGGCAACCGTTCCCATAATTGCTGCTCTAATTATTGGAGCCTCAAAACCAGTAATCATTGTGTATGACCAAATAATCACTATTGTCATTAGCACAGCTTTTTTTCTTTTGAAAAATTTTAAGAGTGTGAGAAGAGTGAACTCTGCCATCATAGTAATATTCATGCCTGAGGCTACTACAACATGAGTTGTTCCTGTGTTTCTAAGTTTTTGACTAAAGTCTTTTGGTAAATTCGATTTTGCTCCGATAACAATGCCGCCCAGTAAACTTGCCTGAGGATCTGGTTGGGAATTTTTAAATACCTCTATTAACCTTTTTCTTAACACTGCAAATACATTGTCTGACTCAATCTTTCTTACGAGTTTTCCTTTTTTCAGTTCACCTCCCTGATACTCACCTTCTATTTCTACGAAATCTCCATAATGGATATCAATGTCTTTTCCAAAGAGGGCTACTTTAATCCCAGAGAGATTAAATCTTATTCCTCTGTCAAAGGTTGAAGGTTCTGAGTAAAGACTTCCTGTTATCCTTAATTTTTGTCCGTTTGTGAAGTTTGGTTTGGTGGTTTGGTACCGAATTATTACCAAAGTGAGTAGTATAATCCATAATAGGTGCTTCATCAGTAGACTGATATTGAAGATTTTATCTTTTCATAAAGGGAGGAGCCAAGCACTTCCTTTGTAAGCAGTTCTCCTATGTCTGAGTAAGGTCTGTTATCAATGATCTTTTGGGCGTAAGTTAGGCCAATTCCGGGCAGTGCATCTAGTTCTTTTAGGGTTGCGGAGTTAATATTCACTGAACTACTATCGGATGTATTAGATGATTGTGCGACATTCGACCCGGTATCTGTATTACTGGCAGAGAGAACTGCCGACTGCTTTTGAGGTATAAATATCTTTTGCCCGTCACTCAGTTTTGCAGCGAGATTGATATTTCTTTCTACCCAACTCCTGTCTGCGTCCACCGAAACTCCACCGCTTGCAATAAATGCATCTTCTACTCTACTGGTTGGTGGAAGATGGTAGACTCCGGGTTTTTCTATTGCCCCTGCCATTTGTATAACGATGACAGAATTTTTGAGAGAAACTTTTGATGAACTATCTAAGACTTCTGCTTTTGAGTTACCAAGTGGAAAACCGTTTTGAAGAAAAAACCCACCTAGTAAAATTAAAACACCTAGTAAAAGAATAATGGTCGGGAGAGGATATTTTTTGAAAATTTCAAATGACTTACTTTTTAAAGACTCCCAATTAAATTTTTCCATTGACCGTCACAAAATTTATTATTTTGCCGGGGACAAAAACTACCTTCTCAACTTTTGTACCACTTAATAATTTTTGTATCTTTTCTTCTTCATTCACAAGTTTTTCTACCTTTTCTTTTTCGGTCGCAATTTCTTGTCCAACTATTAACTGACCTCTTGTTTTACCATTAATTTGTATGGTTATGTTTGACTGTTCTACTTTTAGATATTTTGATACAAATTGTGGCCAATTGCTACAATGTATACTATATTTTTGTTTTAAAACTTCAGTCCAAAGCTCTTCGGTGACATGAGGGGCAAAAGGAGCTAATAATTGACAAAGAACTATAAGACTTTCTTTTGTTGCCCCTTTTTCTTTCAAAAGATTTACAAATTCCATTATTAAAGAAATTGCTGTGTTGTAATGGAAGTTTTCAATGTCCTCAGTCACTTTCTTTATTGTTTGATGCATTTTGGAAGTAATTTGAGATACATTCGTGTTTCCATTTTTTATTACTTCCTTGTCGCCGTACAGGCTCCAAACACGATTTATAAAACGATGCATACCTTCTACTCCACTAATACTCCAAGGCTTCACAACGTCGAATGGCCCCATAAACATCTCGTAGAGGCGTAGGACGTCGGCTCCAAACTTAGGGATAATATCATCCGGTGTAACTACATTACCCCACCTTTTACTCATCTTCCTGGAGTCTGGACCTAATATCCAACCTGGAGCACGAAGTTTCAAGAATGGTTCATCTCCAACACTCTTGTCGATAAGTTTTTGATCATATAAAACCTTCCAGAAGAACCTTGCAAAAAGTAGATGTTGAACAACATGCCCACCACCAACGTAATTATCTACTGGTAACCATTCTTTGATCTTTTCTTGGCTTGCAAATTCTTTGTTATTTTTAGGATCAACGAAGCGGATGAAATACCAAGAGGAATCTACATAGGTATCCATTGTGTCTACTTCTCTTTGTGCCTCGCCTCCACAATTTGAACACTTAACTCCTTTTTGGAATGACTTAGATGTTGCAATCGGAGACATTCCGTGAGGGTGGAAATCTACATCTTTCGGTAACAAAATAGGTAATTCTGCATCAGGTACAGGTTGCCATCCACATTTTTCGCAGTAAGTCATTGGGATTGGGCATCCCCAGTAGCGCTGCCTACTAATCAACCAATCACGCATATGATAATTTACTGTTTTCTTGCCCAAGATTTTATCTGTGAAGGGTCGTTTGGATATTTTAATATTATATTTTTCCGCAAATTCTCTGTCACGCTCATCGTAAGCTGGAACTCCCATAACTGCGCCTGTTCCATAGGAGGCTTCCACATAATTCGTTTCCCAAATTGGAAGCTTTTCTTGATTTAATGGGTTTATTGCGTATTTACCTGTAAACTTTCCTACTTTAACTTCCCGATTTTTGACAAAATCACCAGGTATGGCTAGAAAAGTAGCGCTATTAAGTGTATCTGGACGTGTTGTAAAAACTTCAATTTTTTTATCCGATCCTTCTGTATCAAACTGTATTATTCTTCCCTCTGATCTGCCTATCCAATTTTTCTGTTGAACCTTAACTTCTTCTAGCCAATCAATTTTATCTAGGCCTGAGATTAATCTGTCAGCGTAGGCTGTGATCTTGAAAAACCATTGGCTCAATTCCTTTTGAATTACTGGAGTGTCGCAAAGTTCACATTTACCGTCAATCACCTGTTCGTTTGCGAGTACTGTTTCATCATTTGGGCACCAATTTACTGGTGCTTTCTTTTTATACGCAAGCCCGTTTTTGAAAAGAAGTATAAATAACCATTGTGTCCATTTATAAAAAAGTGGATCACTTGTATCTATCTCCTTGGTCCAATCATACGACAGACCAGAAATACCGAGCTGGCGTTTAAAAGTTTTTGTATTCTCATGCGTAGATTTATCTGGATTAATACCTGTTTTAACTGCATATCGCTCGGCTGGAAGCCCAAATGCATCCCAACCCATTGGGTGAAGAACTGATTTACCCGTCATTCTGTAATACCTTGAAATAATATCTGTGCCTATATAGCCTTCCAGATGGCCAACATGCATGCTTGCGCCTGATGGATAAGGAAACATATCCAATACGTACTTTTTATCTTTATGTTTTGCGTTAACTGGCGCTTCGTATATCCTTGAGGCTGACCATTTCTTCTGCCATTTACTTTCTACAGCCTTGTGGTTATACTTTTTTAGGCTACTCTTCTGCATACTTGTATTTTATGTCCATTGCAGTGAAAACACAAGGATTTTTTAGTCAAGCCCAAAGAATTGGGACAAAAGGAGGTATTTTTTTCCTGGCATTCTCTATTTTCTTCTGCTAATGCTAGAGTTATTGGGATATATACACTAATTGTCACAAATTGGCTTTGAAACTGACATATTTACCGCGCGTTTGCGGATATCTAGATACCTTATATTTATAACGCATAAATAAACGCATAGGCTTAAAATGGTTAATATTTATTTCCCAAATATCATAGTTATAAGACTATTGATTTTGGATTTTTATATTATTTTGTATCTATGTCTGCTGCGGTTAATCTGTTATATGCTATGTGAAAATATAAATTTGGGTAAGTTTGTGTCCTTTTTAGTTATTGTCAAGGGTTATACTATTAGTAGATAATTAGATTATGGAAAATACGTATGCAAAGTATTTAAAAAGTTTTGAAACAGTTATTTTAAATTTCTTCGTAATACTATTCCCCATTTTTGTTTGGTTTGGTTTTACTGATAGCGGAGGGTTTTCAAAACTTATACTTTTAATAGTATTAATTTTCTTTTTGTTTTTCTTGAAAGCCTTGGAGGTAATACTTCAACAAAAAGTGGAAATCATTAAAGTTACCAAACTTGATTTGTTTGTTTTTCTTTTGGGTGTAGCATATTTCATATCGGGAATAATGAAGGGGGTTAATAAATGGGAGTCCTTCTTTTTACCTGGAACAGCCAGTTTGGTGATTTGTCTAGTTCTTCTCTACTTCTTTTTGAAATTTATTAATACAAAGTATTTAAAAACGTCTCTTATTGTATCTTCAGTCATTTTGTCTTTGAGTGTACTATTATTGTCTGCTGGGTTTTTAGACAAAACACCAGGAATTCCTGCAGCTCTACATTCACAGGCATTTAATTTGACTGGCAACTTCTTGGGTTCTGCTCTTTTACTTTTGGTTGCTTTACCTTTTTGTTTTGAACAGATTATTGAATCAAAGGAATTGGCTCGAAAAGTCTTTTTTGGATTATCTGGTTTTATTATTGCTTTTGGATTAATACTATCTATATATAAAAGTACTGCAAAAGACACTGCTTTGACATTGCCCGATTTTGGGACATCCTGGCAGATCGCTCTTGATACAGTAAAGGTCAGCCCTCTTTTTGGAGCTGGTCCTGGAAATTACTTGGGCGCTTTTGAAAAGCTTCGCCCAGTCAGCTATAACTACACTCCTTTTTTTGATGTTAAGTTTACAAATGCAAGAAATGGTGTTTTAACTTTAATAACAGAAACTGGTTTATTTGGTCTAATTTGTTTTAGTTTTATCATTTACTGGATAGCATTGGAGTTTTTTGCAATTGTGAAGTTGATTGGGAAAGGATGGATAAAGGATGAAAAGCTTTTGAAGAGAATAATTCTATTTACACCACTTTTCCTTACTACTTTATATTTATTCTTTTTCCCTGGTTTTATAGTTCCACTTTTCCTTTTCTTTGTGTTACTTTCTCTAAATTCACAGAGTCACAAAAATGTTGCTGATTTTTCAAATTTTGGAGTGTTTAAGTATTTCTTTGCTTTAATGCTTATTATTCCTCCTCTTTTCATTGGGTATAAATTAATTAATCCTGTTAAGGCAGAACTTAATTTCAAATCATCATATGACAATTTAGCTGCCGGAGATGCTAAAAAAACATATGAATCACTAATTAAAACAATTGAGTTGAATCCAAATATAGATAGGTATCATGCAACATTTGCCCAGATAAACTTGGCGATAGCTAAATCAATGATTCAAAAAACTAAGAATCCAAAAGATGAAGAAAGGAAGCAAATTGCACTATTAGTTCAGACTGCGATAAACGAAGCGAAGTTGACCGTTAGCACTAACGCAAATAGGTCAAATAATTGGGTCTTGTTGGCACAGATATATCAGGCTGTAATACCATTAGCCCAAAAGGCAGATCAATTTGCCATTGCTTCATACAATCAGGCGATTATCCTTGATCCTATTGATCCAACACTCAGAATTAACTTGGGAGGGTTGCATTATGGTATTGGTCAGTATGACAAAGCTATTGATGCATACAGAATGGCTGTAGCTTTGAAAAACGATTACGCAAATGCTCACTACAATCTAGCTCTTGCCTACAAGAAAAAGGGTGAGAAGGATTTAGCAAAGGAAGAATTCACAAATACCCTTAGTCTCCTCAAAAAAGATTCTGCTGATTACAAATTGGTACAAAAAGAATTGGATAATGTTAATAGCAAGGAAACTACCCCAACTACTCCAACTGAAGCAATTAATGCACCTATCGAAACTACACCTGAACTAAAGCCAAGAATTGATCTTCCACAAGAGGCTACTCCACCTGCTACTCTTACTCCTTAACTTTCTTTCTTCTCTTCCACAGGAGAAACAACAAAAATAAAATAATTAGGAGAACTAATATCCACCACCAGTTGAATTCAGTTGGGGTTTTCATATCTGTAACATCAGGATGTGGTGTTGGTTGAGGTGTGGGAGTATTGGTATCTGTTGTGGTTTGCTGTGGAGGTTGTGTATTTTGATTTTGGTTACCAACAAAAGAAACAAAATTTGTTTTTGGTTTTGTGGTTGGTGAGGTATCTACAAAGAAATCAAGAGACTCTTCACGAATGTTCCCTGCAGAATCATGAGCTACTACTCTGAAATTGTATTTTCCAGGCATTAGTATATAGTCACTAGGCACTAGATTAAGGAAGTCTCCATCATCATGGAGGGTGTATGTGGTGTAGTAGAAGTATTGTTTATTGTCTCCAATATTGGGAAGTATATTATCTATATATAATCTGGTTCCAATATTAGTGTTTGTTACTATATCCTTTGGTTGAACAAAGAGTTCATACTTAGTTATGGCACTGTTATTTGTTACTGTAGCTTTCTTCCATCTGTAAGTAGGATTGGTGTTTGATATGTGACTATTTCCTCCTGGGTAGTCCAGGTAAAAAGAAATGTTTGAAGTTCCAAAACTCCAGTTGGTGTTGTTTCCAGAATTTATTGAATTAGCATCAGCTAACATTGGACTTGAATTGATGTTATTTGAATCTTTTACATCTAAAGAGTTTAGTACCCTTCCTCCTTGAGCATCTATATTCCAGGGGGTTCCACTACTACTTGATCTTAGTAACAGCCTTGTCCCAGCTAGACCTTTAAGGGTGAGGGTACCTTGGATAATTTGTGTAGTACCTGCTGTAAAAGTAAGGGTGGGAGATCCTGATGATGTCACAACCCATATAAGATTATAAAAGGTAGTTGAACCAGAAATTATAACCGATGCGATGAATCTAATTGTCCCACCGTTATTAATGAATGTGCCACCCGAGTGCGCAACACCTCCTGTTGTCATTATCCCTGTTGGTGCACTAAACGAACCAGAACTTAAAGTAAAAGTGCTTGTCACGTTGACAAATGTATAATTGCTTAAATCCAAAGTGGCACCGTTTATTGTAAGAAGAAGGGCATTTAACTCACTAAATCCAGACAAAGCTGCACCACTGTTTAGTGTAAAAACTCCAGTGCCTGCAGTACTTGTAGTAAGTCTTCCACTTCCACTTAGTGTTCCATTTAAAGTGATGCCACGAGAGACATTAGGGTTGTTGCCCATAGGAAGCGAGCAGTTGCTGTTAACAGTTTCGGTACTAGTAATTGTACTTAAACTTACTAAGTTAAAGGTGACATTGTTACAACTTAAAGTTCCACCAACACCTGTGATATTTAATGCTCCACCATTAGCAGAAAAGGTTCCACTTCCTGAGAAAGTGAGATTTCCTGAGATATTGGTTGTTCCAGAGGACATAGTTAGTGTTCCAGAGGAGAAAGTGAGGGCTGCAAGTGTGGCTGAGGAGGAGTTGAGATTCAAGATTCCACCAGAGACAGTAGTGGTTGAGGTTACAGTCAATGTTTGGGAAGAAGCATTGAATGTTCCTGCTGAAACTGTAAAGGTAGAAGTGATGGCCAAGGTCTCTGCTTGGGTTACTGTTCCAGTGTATCCAGAATTGAGGTTAACTACACCAATACTTCCACCAAAACCAGAATCAATAGTTGAATTGTTAGTAGAAGTTGCATTAAATGTAGCTGTATCTCCAGCAACTGGACAAATGTCTGGTCCATCCCAGTTGGCACAAGTACTCCAATTAGTATCAGCTCCACCTCCTCCATCCCAGGTTCTGGTGGCAGCAGAAACTGTTTTTTGACTAAAGATTGCAGTTAGAATAACTAGAAAGATGAAGCAAGAAAATAATTTGAAGAACAGCTTTTTCATACTATTTTATATTATCATATGTGGACCGTGCCGGAATCGAACCGGCGTTTCTGCAATGCGAATGCAGTATATTACCACTATACTAACGGCCCATCTTATATGTGGATTATACCAAATTGGTATTATTTGAGGTATGAGAGAGGGTTTACACGAACTCCATTTTTATATATTTCAAAATGTAAATGTGGGCCGGTTGAGTGTCCAGTTGAACCCATTTTACCAATTACTGATCCCCTATTAACTGTTTGACCTACTACTACTGATATTTGACTTAAATGCCCATAGCGAGTCATGAATCCGTTCCCATGGTTTATAAAAATCATATTCCCATAGCCTGAATTATCCCAACCTGCTACGACAATTGTGCCTGCATCTGCTGCCAGTATTGGAGGCATGCTTCGGTTTGCGATATCGTCTCCAGGGTGGTACCAGGCAAACCCTTGGGATATAACTCCCTGCGTTGGCCAGACAAATTGACCTGAAGCAACAACAGTTCCAGCGTCCGGGGTTGTTTGCCTTGCACGAGGAGCTGCGGCCCCTGCAAAGAGTGTGGTTTGGGGCATGACTCCGTCTGGGACAATAATTGTTTGGCCAATTGCGAGGTCAAAGGTTTCGTCGTTTGCAAAGGTGTTAAATGGAAAGTCTACCACTGCCTGGGGTGAGATGTCGTAACGCTTGGCAATGGACTCTACTGTATCCCCTTTTGCAACTTTGTGGGCAATTCCAGTAATTGGTAGAATTTGGAGCGTTTGTCCTTCCTTTATGGTGTCTGATTTTCCAAGATTATTCTGCCAGCGAATGGTATCAATTGAGATGTCAAACTTGTCTGCAATCGAAGAAATGGTGTCACCTGATTCCACCACATAATCGATAATACCCCCTCTTTCGCTTGAGATTGAAGTCAAGGTTTGCGGGTCTTCTGACTGAGCAGAAAGAACAGAACCTGAGGCAGCGTTAACCTTCCAGGGGTCGATAGATCTGCCTGGAAACTCGTTTGCTACGTATGGTCCGATTAATATGCCAAGAATTGCAAGAGATGTCATTCCTACATGAATTAGACGTTTACTCATCTTTCCTCTTTGCCTATACAGTGTTCCAACTACGATTCCTTTCTTGGAATCAAAATGGTAAAACTGTGTCCTTAAGAAAGCAGAGAGAAAGAGACGAAGTTCTTTGAAAAATAATTTTAAATCTTCCTTCATATAGGACGGGTAGATTTAGATTGTAGCAAAAATGGAGGGGTTTGGGAAATTAGGAAGTTTTCAGACTTTTCAGAAAATCTTTGTTGCTTTCAGTTTTTTTGAGTCTTTCTTGGATTGTTTCAGTTCTGTCATCTTCTGAGATCATATCCACCATTCTTCGGAATGTGTGGACTTCAGGCAGTAAATCACCATACAAAAGCTCTTCTTGGCGTGTTCCTGAAAGAGTAATGTTAATTGCTGGGAAAATTCTTCTTTCTGCAAGTTTTCTGTCCAAGTGAAGCTCCATATTGCCTGTTCCTTTGAATTCCTCATATATGAGGTCATCCATTCTGGAACCAGTATTAACTAAACATGTTCCAATAATTGTGAGAGATCCACCTTTCTCTATCTTTCTTGCTGCACCAAAGAATTTCTTGGCTGGGAATAGTGCCTGAGGATCAAAACCTCCTGTTAGAGTTCTTCCTGAGGTTGGCAATGCAAGATTGTATGCTCTAGCTAACCTTGTTATTGAGTCTAAAACTATAACAACGTCTTCACCCTGCTCCACTAACCTCTTTGCTCTATCAAGCGCTAGTTCTGCAATTCTGGTTTGTGCTTGAGCTGGTTCGTCAAAATTGCTCCCTACTGCTTCTCCTTTTTCCTTTGTTATATTTGCCACATGGCGAGTGATGTCGGTCACCTCTTCAGGACGCTCTCCAATTAAAATTGCCATTAAATGAACTTTCGGATAGTTTTTGGCAATACCTGTGATGATATCTTTCAAGAGCCAAGTCTTACCTGCTTTTGGAGGAGAAACAATTAAACCTCTCTGCCCGAATCCAATGGGGGCTATCAGGTCTATCATTCGAGTCGTTAATATGTCCTTTTCTGTAGACAAATTGATCTGGGCATCTGGATAGATTGCCAATAGTTCTTCGAACTCTAGTCTATTACCCATCTTGTCAACGTCTAGTCCATTTACTTTTTCAACCTTTAGAAGTCCCCAATATCTCTCATTTTCTTTGGGACGCCTTGCTAATCCTTCCACTTTGTCTCCATTTCTTAAGTTGAAACGTCTTATTTGTGAGGCTGAAATATAGATATCATTGGCTGAAGGGAATAGTTTAGGACGAAGAAGGCCGGAACCTTCGTTTGCAATGTCAAGAACACCCGTTACGGCCTCCATTGGGAGGTTCGAATCGGGCAAAACACGGTCATCCACAACAAGCGAATTTGAATTTGTATTATCTAAATTATCTCTAACCATTCATCTAAAGTATCTAAAGAGAAAAATCTCTTGGAGCATCTACATTATATATGTTTCACTTTAATTGTCAACAGGCCTCCCTATTATCAAAAGCCTGTTCAAACTTGTTCCAGCTGGGGTACAGGTCTGAAGAATAAGCTTCTCCCCTAGTCCACCACTTAACCAGGAAGTATTATTGGGTGAAGTTGTTATTTTTTCTTCTACTTCGTAAAGGTAGCGCTTATCTGCAAAGTAGACTATTATTTTGTCGCCCTTAACCAATTTTGGTAAAAGGTAGAAAACGGCATTTAGACGGGCTACATTAATAGGACTATTGGTTGAATGGGCAAAAAGAAAAATAGTACCCCCTTGACCTGGAAAGTTGGTACCTCTTGCATGGGCTACTCCTTTAAGGAGCGCTTCGTCATATTCGCTTTCGTTTGATGGATCGACATTGGCAACAATGTCGGCATGGGCGCTAATTTTGGGGATGACAAGAGAAAAATATGAATTGACACCGAAATTTTTGGCTTCATTTTGAATGAGACTTGTGTTTCCTGCTTCAACTACAAGGGCTGGGTCTGCAGCTGGTTTGTATGTTATCTCTTCTTTAACTATTGGATAATATGTAAAAATGGCAACTAATATAACAAAGGATATCAGTGCAATCCCAGTGCTGCGAAGCAATCCAAAGGCTATCTTTGTTGTTTTTTTGGCATGAAGATATACAAATCCATGCCGACTTGAAATACCACGTTCATAAATTATTCCTTTGGGGTACACAGTTTATTATAGTAGCTTGAACTTCTTGTAGAGGAATACTCCAAGTCCTGCAACTGGAGCACTCAGGAATGGCAGTAGGATGGCCCAATTACTTCCTGTTTTTGGTAGTACTTTTGTTGGAGCTGTGGTCCCAAGTACTTGTGGTTTATTGGTTACATTAATACTTAATGCACAACTTCCACTTCCACCAAGCCATACTCCCCTTGTGTCTTTTACTAATAATTTTGCAGTGTAGTTGCCTGTTTTATTGTAAACATGTGTTGCTTGATTTGAGGCAGTATTTACTGTTTGGTTTTGGCCATTTGAATTGTCTCCAAAATCAAATTGGTATTCTACGATATTTCCTGCTGAATCAGAACCATTTCCAGTGAAGGTTACTGTTAGTGGTGCTACTCCATTTGTTGAACTTGCATTCAAATAATTACATGCACTTGTTGGATTGCTTGGAGGTGTTGTTGGTGTTGCTGTAGGAGTACTAGTTGGGGTTGCGGTAGGAGTGGCTGTGGGCGTTGCAGTTGGTGTTGCTGTAGGGGTAGGTGAGCTTTGCATATTGCTTACATACGCCTTGAATAGAACTTGAAAACTATTTGTTGTTCCTGGAACGACAGTGCCGATTGTTACCCCAGTTGTTGTAACTGTATCCGGAAGTGAACAACCATTTTCACAGCCAGGACCAAACATTCTTGCGTGGCCTGGAATATACGAGAAAAGCTGAGGGGTTGTTCCAGAAACGTTTACTGTCATATTATCTGAAACAGTCGCTGCGTTTGTCGCAGTGATATGAGCAGTCGCAACCAAGTTCAATGCTGGGGTTGATGGGAAATCTACGCTTACTGAAGTATTTTGTGCATTTTGATCTCCGTTATTTTGAACAAGGACTCTAAACTCGATCACCTCTCCTGGATCTGCTGGGACTGGATCTTGCCAATCAACCAATCTATCAGTTCTATTTCCCCCATCAAATATGTTTCCACTTAGGAATGTTGCGTTTGCAAAAACAAGATTTTTGTTTCCTAGATAAAATGCAGGAAGAATAACTGTAACTAGTAGTATTAGGATTAGTGATATTATTTTTTTCATGTTTTGATTATATCAAGCTTGTCAACTTTGTATTGCTGTTGGAATTATATCTTCATTTGTTGGTGCTGCAGTTGGTCTAGGTGCTGTTGGTGGTACAGACGTATTTGTTGCAGGTGGAACTTCTGTGTTTGTTGGTTGTGGAACAGCAGTGTTGGTTGGAATATATTGGGTTGCAGTTGGAATTTCATGTGTGTTTGTTGGTGCTGGAGTGGAACTTGGAATAAAAGGTGTAGATGTTGGTACATATTGAGTTGCGGTTGGGATTGTTTCTGTGTTTGTTGGTGCATTAGTCAAGGTCAACATTGGTGTTGATGTTTCTGTAATTACAGGTGGTGTGTAAGATGATGTTGGGGTTTGAATATAAATTGGTGTAGCTGTATCAATTGGTGTTGATGCTTCGCCAGGGGTTGCCGTAGGAAGTGGTCGGCCTTGTATTATTTCGTTTCCACAAGCTTGGCGAATATCTGCAATTGTTTCTATTCCCCAGTTCCCATCTTTACTTACAAAAGTAACTATTCTAAACAAATTCTCTCCTTCCTCAAGTGGTGCGTTGTTGTATGGATAAGCTAGCTGGGTGTTCCAGTCTCTTACAGCTGTTTGACTAAACCTAGTATTTGGATCAATAGGAGTGATATTTAGCATTACAAATTTTCGTTTCCCATCTAAACTGGATGCTGTGATTTGTTTTTCTTCGACTAATGTGAATCCTTCACCAACGAGCGCATCTAAATTTGAATCAATATCACTAATCCTCAACGTACTTTCGTCTATCTGTCCTTGTACGCCAAATTCATTTCTAATTACGTTGTTTGCAGTTGCCGCTCTTTGTAATAAATCTGACTGCAAATCAGTTGGGATACCCATTGCATCAAGGTTACCGGTACCGTTGTATTGCAAGACCAAAAAACCAGCTGCTTTTGCTAATGTTTCCGGGAGACCGTGAGGAACTACAGAATCAGGGATTAATTTTTGTGCCTGCCAACTGTCTATATCATCTTGAGATAAATGAATATTCACTATATCTCCGACAAGTCTTTCTGTTTCAGTAGCACTTGGAGTTGGGGTAGCAGTTGTCATTGCTATGAAAGTACTTGCGACATCTTCATATGATTGTGTTTGTGTCGCAGAAAAATCTGATGGCAATGTAGATGTTGGATTATCCATATCAGGATTTGGCATTTCTCTATCTGAAGTTGGTGTAGTTGTAGGAGTGGTTGTTGACGTTGGTAAAGAGACAACTGCATCAACAGTAGGTTGAATACTCGATGTTTCTGACGGTGTTGGCGTTGCAGACAGAGTAATGGAAGGTGTAGCCGTCCATTCTGGAGATCCAACAAATGCTCCAACGACACTCGTATGATCAGATTGATTGGAAGTTTGCTCTCCAAATGTAATTTTTGGATGCAAAATGGAATATCCTAATATTCCAGCAGAAACTCCGAGTGTAGCAGCTATTGTTTTTTTTAATCCTTTTCTTTCGGCCATAAAAAAATGGGTAGTAAGCTTGAGCAGAAGCTGGAGGCAAGTATATCACAGTAGAACTTACTTGTGCAATAATTTAACGACCAATGATATGTCTTAATTTGGAGAGAAGACTTATTTTAGGCTGAGTATCTGATGGGGAAAGGGTACTTTGTGGTTGAACTGGTGCAGGGATGACCTCATTGCTTGGTTTTACATCTGAAACTCTGGGTATTCTGGTTAAAGTACGATTAGGATCCTCTGAAACAGAACGTCCTGGGATGGGAATATGTGGGTTGGTCTGATCTGTTGGTGTATCGTCTTCTTTTACTTGAGGCTCTGTAATTACTGATGGCATCGATGTTTTTGTTTTTTCAATACTTCCAACGGGTGGCATGCCTATTTGCACTTTATTTGCATCGTTTGCATCTTCCATATTTTTGATATTGAAGTAAATGAAGTTAATTTGCAAGAAGTATTTTTTATTCCCTCTAGGTAGGGGTAGAATTCCTGCCCTAAACTCCACCCCTCCCTAGAAAAAACAAAGCTACTTGACAAGAACTTCAATAGTCTTTAGTCTTTTGATTGAAAAGAGCATTTCGAGTACAGGCTTTGCTTATTCGTGGTAGATTTAAATTAACGTTCTAATCCCAACGATAAGTGACGCGGCGGAATGCTCTTTTTCTTTTCTTGAATATAACATTGGGTACAACTTCTGTCAAATCCTATAATAATTTGCTCACAGTAATTTGCCTTACCTATAGTTTTTTTAAGTAACAAAGTGCCTATCTTTTGGGGTTTTTATTTGGCAGAAGCAAATTGTTGATAACTTGTGGTAAATATTGATTCTTGGAATTTTGTGAGATTGTAGTATATCCCAGTCTTGTTGCTTCTTTTATTCTTTTGTCTTCGCTTATTACTTTCCTCACTTCTCCCAATAATCCCACTTCTCCAATTGCCACTACTTTTGACTGCAATGATTTTTCTATGAATGCTGAGGCAATGCATAGGCACACAGCAAGGTCGGCGGCCGGATCTTTTATGGATATTCCACCTGTTACATTTACAAAGATATCTTGACTCCAAAGTGGTAGATTTGCTCTTTTGATTAGGATTGCAATCAACATCTCAAGGCGTCTTGCATCAATGCCCTGAGCAACGCGTTTTGGAAAAGGAAGCTTTGTTGCGACCACTAATGATTGAATTTCAACTAGTATGGGGCGTGTTCCTTCTAGAATTGAAGTGACGATGGAGCCTGGAACAGATTTTGTTTCTGAGAGGAAAAGCTTTTGTGGGTTTGTGATGGAAGTTAGTCCAAAATTCTCCATTTCAAATATTCCAACTTCGTCTGTAGCTCCAAATCTATTTTTGTATGATCTAATCAGTCTCAAATTTGTGGTTTTGTCTCCTTCGAACCACAGGACAGTATCAACTATGTGGGCTAGGGTTGATGGCCCAGCTACTGTTTTTTCTTTGGTAACGTGGCCAACTATGAAAACGGGAATATTTTTTGATTTGGCAAAACGTACTAACCTTGCTGAACATTCTCTTACTTGACCAACAGAACCGGCAAGACCTGTTAAGTCACCTGTTACCATTGTTTGAATGCTATCTATTATTACAAGCTTACAATTTTCGACATCATTTACTGATGCAATGATGGAATCGATGTCAGTACTATCTAAAAAATTTGTAGTTTTACTATTTATGCCTAATCTTTTTGCACGAATGGCTACTTGCTGTCCTGATTCCTCTCCTGAAACATACAAACAATTGTCCAGGTTGTTGGCCAATTGCAGCAATATTGTAGACTTTCCTATTCCAGGTTCACCTGCCAAAAGTATAACTTGACCTCCCACCATACCACCACCCAATACTCTGTCAAATTCTGGAATTTTGGTTGTTATTCTCTCATTTTTTGCAACCTTGATTCCCGTTAACTTCTGAATTTCTAATTTTGGAGCATTACGATTGGCATTTGAGGTGCTTTTTGTTTTTGATTCTTCTGTAACTGTTTCAACTAGACTATTCCACTCTCCACAGTTCGGACATTTACCACTCCAACCAACCTGGGCATACCCACACTGTTGGCAGATGTATTGAGAATGAAATCTGGTCACAAGGGCATTATACAACGAATTATTTTGTTTGAGCCAGAAGACTTGGGGATGGACAGATATCGGTAATTATGACTTTATTGGGGTTTTTAAGAGACATGTTGAAATCTAATACTAATAATTTGGCCAGATTATAATCTTCCTGCCATTTCTGAACAACATCTCTATTTACTGCATTAACTAATGTAAGTTGATTGGATCTCATTCCGTCGACAAAGGGTGAGACTGTGACCCAACAACCATACTCTTCACTATATGCAATTTTAAGTATGGGATTAACAAAAACTCTAAATTCCCCATTAAGTGTTTGAATTTGTATTCCTTTTTCTCCACACACAGATGCTAGTCGGTTTGTTGCGTTCATATAATTATTTAATATCTCTCCAGCTCTTTCGTTATGAAACAGAGGTCCTTTGCCATAATTTTTTACAACAAATTCCCATATTTTAAACACAAATGAATCACATCCACTTACTAAATATTCTGGTGGGTATTCAGGAGTGGTGTAATTTAGTTTTGCTAGTCTGATTTCTTGAATTTTGGCAGGAGGGACTCTTGAGAGCAATGACTTGAGCGCTAAATCAGGATTTTCTACTGACATAAAATTTGGAGTTTATTTGTATCCAAGTGGCTTGGAAGTTAAAACTATTCCAAGAGCTATTTTTTTATTTTTAAGATCAATTTCTTCTATGTAACAATTAACTTCTTGTCCCACTTCCATTTTTGTTGCTGGTGGAATTTTTGTTATATGGATTAAGCCTTCAATACCTGGAGTTAATTCAACAAAAGTTCCAAAGTCTGAAATTCTAACAACCTTACCTTTTACTTTGTCTTCAACCTTGAATTTCTTTTCAACACTCTTCCAAGGGTCTTCAAGTGCCTGTTTTATAGATAGTGCTAATTTACCATCTCTAATTCCAAGTACTCGAACTTTTACTTCATCACCAAGTTTATATAAATCAGATGGTTTAGCTGTTTTTTCCCAAGCAAGTTCTGATACATGGACTAATCCATCTATCTTTGATTTGCCGACTTTGATAGAGACAAAACATCCAAAATCTGCAACCTTTGAAATAACACCTTCGTAAATTTCACCTTCTTTAATTGTTTTTAATACTTTTTGAAGTTCTTCAATATCCTTTGCTTCAGATACTGCTTTCTCTGAAAAGACTGCTTTCTTTCTTCTCTTATCTACTTCTATAACCTTGACTCTAACCTTGCCTGTTAAACTTTCTAAGTCTTTAATTAGTGCTTTGCCAATTTGTGAAGATGGAATGAAGCCTGAAATTCCCTCATATTCAATTGATAGTCCCGAACTATTGGCACTTTTGATGTTGACACTAAGAATTGCTCCGTCCTTTTTAGCTTCAAGAAGCTTTTCCCAAAGCGCATCAGCTGCTGCATGGCGCAAGGAAATCAAAACTGAACCATCTGCGGTTTCTGGGTCCATTACAATTGCACTTACTGTGTCGCCTGGTTGCAGGGACTTTACATACTCTCTTGCTTCTCTGAAATAGGCATCAACAAGAAGTCCTTCACCTTTACCACTAACATTGAAAACGGCCGATTTCTTGCCAATACTAACTAATTTTGCTTGAATTTTTTGTCCACGTGTGAAGCCTTTAATTGAAGAACCGTACTTCTTCAAGAGCTCTGCCATTGTTGTTATTGCCATTCACTTTTTCCTTCCTTTCTATTGGTATGGGTATTATAACCCATTTTATGTCTAGTCTCAAGATTTGATTTCCCGGGCTTTGAAGGTAAAATGCGGTTATGAGAGATACGCCTTTTGACGATATTGCCTTAAGATTTTTTCAAGCAGGAATATTGGAGAGAAATGATGAATTGCAGGAAATAATTATATTTATTCAAATATGTAGAGCAAAATATTTGCAGATGTATCTTGTTTCCGAAAGATCTTGGAAAACATTTAAGGAGATTAGAGAAAATACTAAAAATTGGTCTATATCAAATGTACAAAAAGAACTAATGGATCAGCTGTTGGACACCGTGGAGATAAAATTAAATTATTTTGGATTCATTGAGGAACTTAACAAATTTGGGAGAGTATTTAAATCTAAATACGAGACTAACTTGCCAGGATATTTTAGAATTAAATTTTATAGAAATAAGATTGTGGAACATTGGGATGACTATACAGAATATTTACATTTACCAACAGGAAGTGGATATGCCTTTACAGAGGGAAAAATAGTTATACCTTCTCATGGAGGTGCAATAAAAACTCCAGACACAACTGACGATGTTTACAAGGAGATATGCATTGAGTTTAAAAGATTTGGAATAGAATTCCCAATCTTAGATGTTTCAATGGCGCATGATAGATATTCTGATGTTTTTTTTATGACTCTTGAAAAAGTAAATCCTTTACTGGAAGGAATACCTAATACGCTTGTAAATGCAATGTTTAAATATGGTTTTCCAACCCCAATTACCGACATTGAACAATACTGTGCAGAATTAATTACTTGGTTAGAAAGTTTGTTACAAAAAAAATGCTGGCACTGAGGTATTTTCATAGAGAGTTGCCCCTAAACTATCGTCCCCGCTAAAGCGTTTCACTTCTGTGTTCGGAATGGGAACAGGTGGTTCCACTTCGCTCAAAGCACCAGCAAATGGATTATATCACAAAAAGTATGAAGCTAAAAGAGCTTCACCTTAACAACTAAAAAGAAAGGCTATGTAAGCCGTACGCTTAAAGCATTCACGCCTTAA
>CAZPLB010000006.1:0-53790 GCA_964587425.1 uncultured Gammaproteobacteria bacterium | reverse complement strand
GCCAAATTGCGGCCAATAATCTCCAATCGAAGCAAACATTGACTCCTCCCACCTGCCTCCGCTTTCCAAATCAGAATCATGAAAATTGTACCAAATATCAGGTCTGAAAAAGTTAAAATTAGTTAAAATCACAATTGGAATAATCACCAATCCAATAGCTACTCCCGCCCTTCTCATTTGAACTATTAGATATCCACTAGCCAAAGACAGGGAAAAAAGAGCTACTCCTAAAAATCTCCAAGGGAATTGGATATATTTCATAAAAGGCAGCATATTCCAAATGAAAGTTGATTGATTGTGAGTCAAATACAAATAAAATATCCCCATGAGAACTAATGCACCAAATACCTTCACATTCCTATCAATTTTGTGCTTTAGAACTATAATCGTCACAATAACCAGAGAGATTATCCATTGTAGTTGACCAATAGATAAACTTAACCCATCCTCAGATCCCCAAGTAGAGCCGCCGTATCCCCAAAAGCGCGAGAGGAATAACTGATTAAGTGTTACAAAGTGCGCTCTCCAATCAAAGTAGCCAATAGTTGTTGAATTAATGTTTACATATTTAGATTCAAAAATTACCGGTAGTAAATAAAAGGCAGAAAGTAGAAATGAAAATAAACCAGAGACTGCCAACATAACAAATGGCTTAATATTTCTAGTTTGCATATATCTAAAAATTAACCAAATTATCAAAAAGGGTACAAACATAACAACAGATAGATTGTGGTTAATAACGAGTAATGAAATTAATAAACTAAAAAGAAGTAAGTGCTTCCTTTTTCTCCCCTCCAAATAGTTCTCAATCTCGAAGATTATGAGAGGGAAAAACACAAAACTCAGAGCTTCAGGCAATGCACCTCTTACCCACACATCAACCGCTCTATATGGAGCATATAAATAGAGTGCCGATGAAACCAAAGCTGATAAATTATTTTTCCATATCTTTTTTGAAAGATAAAACATTGAAAAAGCTGAGAGTACTAGAGATAAGATGAAAGTAATCTTCAGTGAATCAATCTTTGTAAAACTAAGTAAGTGAAATACTTCGCCAATAATATATGGCAGCTGTCCATAAAAATTGAATAGGGGTTCTCCATACCCTGCTCCAGCATCAGACGCCCAACGACATGGAATTTGTAGCGACCTAATACATTTATCAAATTCTACAAGTCGAAAATAGTGGAAGTCCTGCATGGAGTAAATCCCAGTTTTCAACATCAAAACAAATGTTGGAATTGTCAAAAGAAGAATTACAAAAACAAAAGTCCACTTTTTCATTCCTGGTTAATTACATAATATGCGGGCGTCTGATTTGGATAACTAACTACAAAGTTGGCCTTCACATCAATGGGAAAGTCTCCCACAGTTCCGACTAGAACTGTATTTTTAAGTTTTGCATCAACAAAGTAATTTATGTTACGAAATGTATATCTTCCAAGTGTATACTCACCCTGCTGATCAACCCATCCATTCACTAAGCTCCAATTTTTACTAGCATTCTGATAATCAACTGGGTTCATCTTTGAATAAAAAGCAATATAAATTTGTGGCTCAGAGATATTTTTTGAGACAACTATCTCTTTGTCAGAATACCCCGATATGTTATCAACCAATTGGCGTGTCCCATACATCATTGGCGATGCACCGTTGATCTTCTGACCAACTAAATATTTTTCACCAACATATAGAAAATTGATAAAAAGTAGTAACAAATAGCTGGGTACAATAAAATTCCCCAAACCTTTCGCTTTTAATTTCTGATAAATAAAAAGTCCTCCAACAGCAAGGATTATAAATATAGCTGGCATCATGAAAGCCGCTCTATTTGCCGCATACCCAGGCCCTTTAGTTAAAGCAGCTGGAATTGGAGATATCAATATCCAAAATAATATTAAATTAAGTTCCTTAGATCGTCCCATAATGTATTTCACAATAAATCCAAGCAGAAGAACTAGTTCAACTAAATAGATAACCCCAACACCAGATACCATTCCGTATGTTGCCTCGGCCGATCCATTTGTAGCTAAGAACTGTGGAGAGAAGTAGGAAATATAGTTTCCAACAAATTGACGGGCAACATAAAGAGGTTTGTTGTAAAAAATCTTTGATACAAGGTTTGGTTCTCCTGCAATTTGCGCAAAATACCTATCATCTGCAAAACCAAGATCAAAAATTCCAGAACTTGCAACTCTTGATCCACCGAATAAATAACCCAAAACACCAACTAAAGATAAAAGTATTGCTAAAGTAAGCGATAGATTAAATCGTTTCGATTCCTTCAACTGAGTCTTATATCCAAAAACTAGACTTGCAAATACAACTGGTGTCAAAATTCTAGCAGTATGGTATGTAAACATATTGAGAAGAAATATTAGAACTGAGAAAAACAAAAACTTGCGATCTTTAACTCCTTTCAAAAATAGAAGTATTCCAAATGGCAGGAAAAAAGTTGTCAGGTTCGCCTCAAACGCTCCGCGCGAAAGCATAATATGCCAAGGAGAAATAGCCAAGATAAAAGAAGAAAAAAGTGCTAATTTTTCATCATTAAAAAGTTTCCTCACAAAAAAATATGTAGCCACAATCGCAAAAGTTCCAAAAATCGCATTTGGAAACCTTACTGAAAACTCATTTAATCCAAAAATAAAAACCGAAGGAATCGTAAGATATGTATAAACTGGTAGCTTGTCATCGCCAAAGGACTTAAAAACCAGAGGAAGCATGTGTCCCCACTGATCTTTTCCAGTTTTCAAGATAGAATAGGCATCATATCCAAAAGAAGCCTCATCAGGAGTAAATCCAACGGGGTGGCTTGCCAATCCAGCCAGACGAAAAACTAGTCCAAGTAAAACTATTCCAACCAAGAGCCATCTTTTCATTTCTTAAATTATACCCCAATCTTCTTTCTTGTTTTCAAAAACCGAAGAAAGATAACAATAAATACAGTAATATTTACCACAGAAAGAACATTTGGTAATTGGGTAGTCACAAATGCTTTTTCCAAGACTGGTATACCAGGTGCCCAAAAAAGGTTATACATGTTGAGTAAAAATGTGATCGACAAAACTAAATATGGAATAAAAATTTCCGGCAGCATCCCAATTAAAATTGTCGCAATCGGGAAAAATGGATACATATATCTTTCGTGGATCCGAGTCATAAATAAAAATGTTGCAAGGGAAACCATTACGAGTGAATATAAAAATGTCTTTTCATTTCTATTTCGTCTTAATTTTAGCGCAGCAACCAAAACAACAATACCTGTCATGAGATACCCCCAAATCCTTGCAAGTACTCCAATATACAAGCTCGAATCAAGTACCTTGCCCGGATTAACTAAATACCAGAAATTAAATGCATTAGCACTCAAATCCCCAATTTCACCTGGTAAAATCTGTTTTGTATACAAATTAAAAAACCAAATAGGGAAATTAATACTTGGGTAAAACCAAATTGAAACAAGAAAAACCAGAATCAGGGAGAGAAAAATAGCTTTCATCCATATTGCGGGTGGATATTTTTGCCAAAGCGCATAAACAAATAATATCGGTAAGAAAATAAGCAGAGAACCTTTAAATAATAAGCTTAATGTCAAAAACAACATGCTCTTTACAAGTTTTTTCTGAATCAAAAAATAAATCATAACCAATCCCAGAAAATTAACAATCGGATCAGTCTGTCCCCAAATACTTGAGTTGTACCAAGTAACTGGATTGAATAACCACAAGAGTGATAGTTTTACTCCATACTTTTTATATATGAAGTATCCAATTCCCAAATCAGCAAGTATAGACGGCAGCTTAACAAGATAAATCATTCCATCAGTTCTCCAGAACCACACAAGAGACGATGGAAAAACACCAACAGTATTATTCAAGTACCACACCAATTTATCTATTGATTGGTATAAAAAGGAAACTAGACCAAAAAGAAGAACATAAAGCGGCGGTTGATTGGGGATTGAAAAGGTAAAATCTTTTCTTTCATAAAACCCATTTAAACCTTTTAGGATAAGGTCCCCCCATGAGATGTTGTTATTCAAATCTCCATGAAAGGCTACTTTAACAAGAGCAAGTCTAAAAATAAACGCCGCAATAAACAAAAAAACAATTCTTTTTCTACTTAAGATTTTTAACATATTCCTTCCTAAAAATACAAATCATAAATAAAAATACGAATATATTTACAACTATCAAACTTTTTTCAACTACAAAATTTGAAAACAAGATCACTAAAAAGGGAATTTTCGGAACCCACCAAAAATGATAAAGATTAATTAGATGCAGAGTTGCAAGAGTCCAAAAGATATACATCATCTTTTTACCAGTAACTGTCAAGGGAATTAATAAAACTAGAACTGGATAGAAGTATCTATCATGCATTCTGGGTAAAAACAAAAATGCACAAAAAGAAACTAATGCTGCCAAAAATAACACCATTTCTATGCTTATTTTTTTATATTTCCAAAATATATATCCTGAGGCTCCAACAAAGAGAAGGAATATAATATTTCCAACCAAATTGGCAGGCATTCCTAAAAAACTCGAAGTATCAGGCCTATTATCAAATCCAAAAACAAGAGCCCAAAAATTAAATGCATTTGCAACCATATAATTAAGTTCTCCTCCCAAGCTATGCTTGTAAAAAGTAAAAACCCATGAAAGAAGGTTCTGTGGGTGAAATGGAAGATATAAAAGCAAAACTTCCAATGCAAAAACTACAATTGAAGATAGTAGTTCCCTAAGAGATGATTTTTTGATTAACCAAAAAGCAAAAATGGGAAGTGCAAAAAAACAAGTAGGTTTTGTAAGAATGGCAAGACCATACAATAAAACAGATAATTTTATCTTGCCTTTATAAAGTGCATAAAACGCTCCCAGCATTGGAAGCGCAAAAACACTGTCAGTCTGCCCCCAAAGACTCGAGTTATACCAAAAAACAGGAACGAAGGAAAAAAGACTGGCTGCAATAAACCCAGATTTCTTGTCTCTCAAATCACGAACAAAAAAATAAAGAAGAGCAATTATTCCAAGATCGGAAAATATTGCCGGCAGTTTATTAAAAACATACCACCCATGATCCGATTCAATCCAAACAATTAAATTAGATGGAAAAATTGACACATGAACATTCAAAAACCACAAGATGTTCCGCACAGCCTCATGTAAATACCCAGCCATTAGGAATAAATATGAAGTAACAGGCGGATAAGTGGGACGCATAGCATTAGCTATGTTCCTATCATAAAAACCATTGAGCCCATGCAGAAGTAAATCTTTGCTCCACCAGTAATAATTAACAACATCCCCGTGTTCAGCCAAGAAAGAAACAACTATTCTCAAAAAAAAAGCCGCCAATATTAAAACAATTAATTTTCTTCTCACAGTTCTGCTAAAATTGTACACTATCAGATATGTTAACTAAAATCGCCACCGTAATTATAATAATAACTTGGCCTCTTTCTCTGTTTGTAGTGAATAGTCCTCAAAATTTCCTAAATTATGTTTATCCAGCTCTTTTAATCCTCTTAAGCTTTGTCCTCTTCAGAAAGAAATATAAATATTACTTTCTACCACTTTTCCTAATTCCTTTCATTCAACCAAAATTAGCAATTCTCCCATTACTTTTTTTAATCATAAATTTCAACAAAAGATATTTAAAATTCCTAATCCTCTCATTCGTCATCTTAGTTTTCTTTTTCAAGCCATTCTTTGGTCAAACAATTTTTGTTTCTGATTATGAAGCCAAACAAAAAGTACTCCAGGAACAAAAACTCTACCCTTCAATATTTTTGGCAAGGCTCTTTCAAAACAAAGCTAGAATTCCAATTGATAAACTCACCAATAATTTTTTTGCGTTAACCGATCCAAACAACTACTTTTTCGGCTTTGCCCCAAGACAAATCACAATTGATAACCAAAACCTCAAAAAGTTTCCATTTTTATCCCTACCTTTGTTTTTAGTGGGTGCATATTACCTAGCTAAAGAAAAAAATAAAAAATTCATTCTTTCAATTCTCATAGCCTCAATTATTAACCTAACCATTCTCACCAACTTCGACAGAAATGATTTTATTCTATGGGTACCCATTTCCATTATCATTTTAAACGGATTAAAACTGCTCAAAAGTCGTTTCAAGCAAAAAAGTAAATGGTATTATTTTCTTTTAATAATATTTGCCATCCCTGAAATTTTAAGAATAATTATCAAATAATGAAAAAATATATCCCAACCATACTTCTAATTCTCGCAATACTAATCACAATAGTTACACGTTTCTACAAACTTGGCGAAGCACCCAAAGGACTTTACCTTGATGAAGCGGGTCAGGGTTACTCTGCATATTCACTACTAAAAACTGGTAAGGATGAATTTGGGAAATCATTTCCAATTGTTTTTCGTTCATTTACAGACTTTAAAACTCCTGTCTATATATATCTAATTGTTCCCTTAATTAATATTTTCGGACTTACTTCTTTCACCGTACGTTTTCCCTCATTCTTCTTTAGTGTTCTCACTATTCCTGTTTTATATTTTTTAATAAAAGAGTTAATCCTTAAAAAAACTTCATCAATCTACTGGCTGCTGCCCTCAATTATTTGTCTTCTTCTTGCAATCAGCCCTTGGCACATTCTCTTTGGCAGAACAAATTTTGAATGCAACGTTGCTCTCTTCTTCTTTTTAACTGGATGCCTGATATTCTACAAAAGTCTTAAACATCCATTCCTTCTAGTTTTCTCAGCCATATTTTTTGCAATTGCTATCCCTTCATACCACGCACAAAGAGTAGTAACCCCACTAATGTTAATCTTCCTTTCAATAAAACACAGGAAAACAATTTTCAGTAAATCTCATTTGAAATATTTAATAATTGGAGGAGTAGCGGGCTTAATAATTAGCATTCCAACTCTCTCAATAGCTACTACTCCTGGATTCCTGGCAAGAGCAGGATTGAATATTTTTTCATATCAAACTCCTGCAGGGTTCATTGAAAGCTACCACGGAATCCTCAGAGGTATTGTAAACAATCACCTATTCCTCTCAATTCAAGAATTTGCCGCACTTTATGTATCCTACTTTAGTCCTAGAAGTATGTTTATATTAGGAGATTCTGGTCCAAGAAGTTCATTCCCAGAACTTTCAACATTCTTTGTTTGGCAATTTCCCTTTTATATTTATGGACTTTACAAGCTAATACAAAATAAAAATCTAGGAGAATTAAAAACCTTCACCATAGCACTTCTCCTAATCGCACCAATTCCAGCAGCACTCACCCGTGATCCCTATTCAACCATAAGATCTCTACAGATGGTTATTCCTCAAACAATCATCATTTCAATTGGAATAATTGAAACATTTAATAAATTAAAGAAACAAAATCACAAATTAATCTTCGCCGGAGTATTTACTCTCCTCACAATTTACTCCCTCACAAAATTATATAGTTCTGTAATTATACTTAACGAATATTACCGAGCAAGGGATTGGAACTATGGATGGGAGGAAACCACAAATATAATTAAAAAACTTGATTCATCACTACCGATTGTTGTCGACAACTCAAGAGATGAATCATATATTCAACTAGCATTCTTTCTCAAGACAGATCCAGAAAAGTTTCAAAGTGAAAATTTTGAAGTTACACCAGATGAGTATTACATCAAGATGACAAGGAATACAGAGAAGAAAGTCAGTAATATTGTTACTCGTCCCATAAACTGGGAAAAGGATTTACTTGTTCACCAATACCTAATCGGTGATGAGTTAGCTATATCACTGCAGCAAATCAAGGAACACAATCTGACATTAATTAAAGAAGTGAAGTATCCAAACAATGAAGTTGCATTTAGAATTGTTGAAACCAACCTCAAGAAGTAAATTAAGTTAAATACTTTTTTCTCTTAACTTTTCTTCCTTAACATTTCCACTATATTCAATCGTTCCCGATATTGCCTTATCCAAATAAGGAATACCCAAAAGATGATCATACTCATGCTGTATCAATCTTGCCTTAAAGCCAGCAAAGGTTTCTTGTCTCTCTTTTCCTTTTCCATCAACCCATTTCATTTCGAGTGTTTCAGGCCTTTGAACATCGCCCCAAAACATACGTGAACTTAAACACGACTCTCTATAAAAATTAGTTTTATCAGAATAATTTATTACCATGGGATTAATGTACACCTCGTACCCATCTTTACCATTAGTAACAAAGACCTTCTTGGATATCCCAATCTGGGGAGCGGCCAAGCCAGCCCCAACGCCAGAAAATTTATGGTATTTACCTAAAACTTTTACTAATTTTTTTGCAACCTCCGAACCATCTTGAAAACTAACTGCTTTTGCCTTTTTTCTCAAAACACTATCTCCCAAATGAGCCAATTCAGGAACCTCTTTCAATCCTTCTGAAACCTCATCAATCATCTGTAAAACTCTTTGTCTCATATTATTTCCCACTAAATAAATAAAATGCAGGCTCACCAGAGGGATATGCAATTGCCTTCAATAAAACCAAATCCTTTGGTAGTGTTTCTGGATTCATAATTAAGTTAACATTAACTTCTTTTGCACTTGCCAAATACAATGTCTTCTTATCAACTGCCTTTGCAAAATTGTAAACACCTCCAACTTCTGGGCTGCCAAAGTAAAATTTATCAATGTGTGATACTTTTCCAAATCCAGCCAAAACAATATCATTTCCAATAGGGAAATTCTTCTGCCAACTTGCAGGATCATAATTGTAAAATCCTGCAAAGAAAATCCAAGGTGGTTCTGCTGCAGTTGAAATAACCACATTGTCATAATTCATATCAATCGCCTTCACTGATTGAATAGCTTCTTGGTATCCAGCATGCCACCATCTTTCAGATTGATATGGATTATGATTCCAGTAGTTGTGTTGATAGAAAACAAAGCTCATTACAAAAAGTAAAATGTAAAAAATTGAAGCAAACTTTGGTAAACGCATAAAACCATATGCTACTAAAAATACTAATGGGGGTAATATTAAAATTAATCTAGTTGCATGGTTTCCTCCATCTCTGGTTATGGCAGCAGGGATTACTCCAGCTAATATCCAAAATAGAATTAATGCTTTAGTCTTTGTATTAAATGTTTTTGCTGTAAAAAAGAAAATTAATCCCAGAAGAAGAGTAACTGCCTCAATCTTGTAAAATTCACCCATTCCATCAATTGAGTGCCTGGGATTGGGATCCCCGCTATTGAACAAAAACTCAGATGAAAAAGGCTGAAGATAGTTGTTTGCAATTTTCCCTCCAACAAAAGTAAATTTATTGTGAAACATTTTATCAATTATTGTTGGATTTAGTCCTGTACCAGTCTCACCTCTAGCTTTTGCATCAATTCCCCTTGCAGTTCCAACTTCTGGTTCAATTGTTGGATCGCTAAAGACACTGATGTATCCAAATCTTTGCGCACCCCCACCAACTACAGTGCTTACTGCAATTGGTCCGCCAACAATAACCAAAGCAACAAGAGCAAAAACTAGATGTCTCTTTGAAATATTCAAAACATCCTTTCTCCAAACAAAAAACAGAAATAGCATTAGAATCGGAGTAAACAATTTTGCAGTGCTATAAACCCAGGGGGTGAGTGCAAAACACACCATCGAAATCCACAAATACTTCGAGTTTCTGAAAGAAACAAAAAACAAATATAATCCCATTAAAAGAAAAAAGAGAAGCTCGGTAACTTCAAAACCAGCACGGGAATACTGTATATGCCAGGGACTAAACGTCAAAACAATAGCTGATATTAAAGCAAGCTTCTCATTTTTTGTTAATTCTTTAACAAGTAAATATAGTGCCCAAATACTAAGTACACCAAATATAACTGCAGGCAACCTCACACCCATGGCAGTTATACCAAAAAGAGCAACTGTAGGTACCGCAGAATACAAATAAAGTGGAGTTCTCCACTCAGCTAGTGAATGAAAATGAATGGGCATAAAATTACCATAATAATCTTTGCCAGTTTTCAATATAGAATATGCCTGATATCCAACATCAACCTCATCTCCAAACAAAGCTATCGGAACTTTATTTATTTGCCAAACACGCAAAAAAAATGCAACTACAAGTAATCCAATCAAAATTAATTTTGTGTTTCTAAGCATTTATTTCAAAATGTTTTCCTGTTCCAATCACTTCAACTCTATCATCAATAACTTTAATTGCACAATGATCATCAATAACATAAGAAGGAGTCTTTTCTCCTTTTGCCAGCTTTCTAATATTTTCCTCTCTTAATTCCTTAAACCATTTAGAATTCAAATGAGGAACAATGTAAAAGGGTACAAGACCTAGTCCATCAACAATATTGTGTTCATTTTCTTCATCAGGAAAAAGTTCCTGCACATATGTTAAAACCTTCGGTCCAGCAATACAGCTCCCAGCACTTATACCAACATAAACTTTGTCCTTAAGTAATCCAGGCAACAACTCACCAAGACCAGATTTATCTACCCAGTACATCAAGTGGAAAGTGTTTCCACCACCAAAAAATATTACATCCACATCTCTTAATCTAAATTCCCAAGTTTTTTTCTCTAAAACAGAAATATCAACAATATCAATTGATTTAAATTTCTGATTTCTTAACTTAACCAGGTCACCAATTAACCAACCTTTATCACCTACCTCAACATTAGCTGCTGTAGGAATAAATGCAATTGAAATTTCCTTTGCTGGTTTCCCAACCATCTCAATAATGGCGTCAGAAATCACTTTATCTGTTAACCCAGCTGAAGTTAATAAAAGTTTCATTTAAATACCTTTTCCCATTTCTGTCTCAACCAGATAACACCATTAATTATATAGTGTTTAACTAAACCATGATAAATCTTACTGCCAGGAATCAACTTTCTCCATGCATCGTCTTTACGAACAATCTTCCTTACACTCGAGCCATGATAATGAATAACTTCAGATGTGGGTAAATAATAAACTTTCATTCCATGTCTCCTAACTTCTCTACAATAGTCCAAGTCTTCCCAAAAGAAAAAGTATTTTTCATCTAATCCACCTATCTTTTTTAAAGCTTTCGGGGTTATTAAAAAAGACGCCCCAACAACAACGTCTACAGCTACTGGTTCATTACCTTGAGGCGTATATTTTCCAAATAAACCCTTCTGGCCAAACCAATATTCCCTCACAGCATTAGTTATTGTCGGAAATCTAAAACATGAAGTTTGCAAGGTTCCATCTGCATTCAAAAGTTTTGATCCAACAACTCCAGCATCAGGATGGCTTTCAGCAAATTCATAAAGAGAATCTATTGCATTATTTTTTACTTTCGTATCAGAATTCAAAAGTAATATGTATTCACCTTTCGCTCTCTTAATTCCAATGTTATTAGCTTTTGAATAACCAAGATTCTCTCCATTTTCAACAATATGGAGATTTTTAATTTTTAATCTATTAACAACATCCACTGAATTATCACTCGAACCATTATCTACAACAATAATTTCATATCTCAGATTCGGCTTCGAACTAACAATTGATTTAACACAATCAACCAACAACTTTCGTGTATTCCAGTTAACAATAATTATAGATAAATTCATATAAACTAGTTAAACTTCGCAAAAATCGCTTCATCGCTGACCTTTGACTCCTTCATCTCAATTTTCCTCAACTCCTTCATCTTTTTCCATTTAGTCAAAGCCATTAAAACAATTCTTAGGTAACCAGGATGCTTAAGAATCCTTCTCAGTAAAAACTTTCTGTGTTTTTTCAATAAATTTCGGCTTGTTATGTTCTTCCACATAAAAAGAAGTTGATTGCGTTCACGAATTCTTGCTACCCATCCTTGATTAAGTTTCTTCACAGTTGATTCATGATGATGTTCAACTATACATCTCGGGTCCCACAACACTTTATACCCTCGCTTTTGCGCTCTGTAGCATAAATCAATATCCTCCCAGTAAAAAGGCGACAATAGGTCATCATCCATTCCCTTCAATTCCATCCAAATACTTCTCCTAAATGCCGCACTTCCACCACTCGCCCAAAAACTATCTGCAACATGAGTTTTTTCCGAAAGACCCCCATGACCAATAAAACCTTCTGTGAATTTTCCTTTTGCAGGTCCATACCCTTTCTCGTGAAGAGAAACCGCAAAAACCTTGGAATCTTCGAAATCTTCGTTTATTGTCTGTAAGCAATTCTCGCTAGGCAACACATCACTATTAAGAAGACAAATAAGTGTACCTCTTGCTGTTCTTGCTCCAGTATTAACAGCTGCCGCAAAACCCCTGTTTGTTTTGTGTACAACAACCTTCACATTCTCAAAGTTCTTTTTAAGAAATTTTACTGATTCATCGCTTGAGGCATCATCAACAACAATTATTTCCAATACTTTATTTTTTTTGTTCTCAAAAACTTTGACAACATAAGGTAGGTTTTTTTCTAGAAGCTCTCTCCCATTCCAATTCGGAATAACTATACTTATATTCATTTTTTAGTATTAAACTTTACGCACCTTCACTACATTAAGCATCCCAAGCCAAAACTTTCTATCAACTTCAACTTTAAGCCCGGATTTAGACACAACATGCGCCAAAGTATTTTTACTTGAAAATGATTGAACATGGCAATCTTGCCAAATCTTTGCCCACCAAAAGTTTGTAACAAACCACCATATAATCTTAAAAAGAAAATTATCTGAAGGAACAAGAAAAACTGCATATCCTTGCCTTTTCAAAACTCTTTTTATTTCTTTGAAAACTTTCTCTGGCTCAAACACATGTTCCAAAACTTCCAGTGCAAACACTGCATCAAAAGTATTGGCTTTAAATTTAAGGTCATGAGCATCCCCTACCTTAAATTTCAATTCTTTATATTTACCCCAATGTTTATTCGCCCACTTTACAGATGAAGAGAGTACATCAATTCCAATTATTTCCTTAGCATGTGATTTATCCAAAATTACTTTTGTAAAAACTCCATCAGCGCTTCCAATATCCAAAATCTTTCCGCCTGTCGGCTCAACCAAATTGCCAACTACGTAAAACCTAGACTTGTGCCAGATATTTTGCAGTAAATTCCGCTTTATAGACTTGTAGTACCAATCAGGTGGAACATTCTCATGTAATTCTGCTGCTGTTTTTTTTGTCATGACATCTTAACGATAAATAAACTCTACTTACTCTCCCTTACCTGAACCCTAATCTCACCAAAATATTTTTCTGTCAGCAACTTGGAATGTGAATCCTCTTCCCCAATTGTCTCATCCAAATACCTCGTTGGTATACCAGCCAAAGGTTCAATTATCAAAAAATTGTTTTTTATTTTACCATCATTTGCTTCCAATGTATCTATCTGTCCTTCCTGACCATGTCCATGCCAAGTTGGTACATATCCATATGTATTCATGCCATACCACTTATATAAATATGTCCACACAATATTGACCCAAAGCGGACTCGTTAATGTATTTAAACTAAACTTCTCACCCTTACTTCTTTCATAAGTAAAATCAATTGCTGAAAGTTCTTTGGCAATAACCATATCCTTCTGAATTGAAAAAAGAGTAGAACCATTTTTATTTTGACTAACTATCATTGAAATATTTCCAAAAATTAAAATGACCAAAGCCACACCAACCAATAGATAATATTTTTTTGTTAACCATAAACCCATATACATTGCAATAATTAGTGAAACAGCAGGTCCAATACCTACCATTAAAAATGGTGTGCTGGTTCCACCAACTGTCACAACACTCAAATGACTAAGAAGCCATATGGAAACAAAAACAAAAGGGTCAACAATACCATTTTTTATATTCTTAAGTCTTGTAACTAATGAGTAGCCAACAAGTGCAATAACAAACCCACCACCCCATCCAACATTCCCGGGGTACGAATTAAACGAAAAAATTTTACCAATTTGATTAAGGTAAAGAATTAAGTAATCACCAATACTTTTTTCATATGCCAAATCCCCGCTGCCTGAAAGTGCCAGGCTCCTGATGCCATTAATGGTTCCTCCAATCCCAAATTTCAATTGAGCAAGGATCATGGTAGAAACAGTTGCAGTTAAAACTAAACCAAAAATACCAAGCTGGCGTCTTGTGATATTCTTTCTGGTAACCCAAAGCCAAATAAGAAGTGGAACAATGTGATACACCAAAAATATTTCAGATTGAATAGAAAGACCAAGTCCAAGAGCTGCAATAATAGGGCCAAAGTTTTTCTTCTTTGTAACCCACATCCACAACCCCAAATACAAAAGAGGTACAGTAATTATTCCAAGTGTAGGATTCGATAGCCAGGTAGCGTACTGAGTGGATTCAAACGAAATTGCAAAAAGGAATGAAGCCAATAAACCTACCTTGATATTTTTACTAAGTAGAAATCCTATGCAAAAAACCAAAAGAACTCCAAGGGCATTAACCAAAGCCACTCCATAGGCTGCTATTATTGGACTACCACGACCAATTAAGTAAAAAGGACTCAGAACATAATAGTAAAAAGCACCGTGAAATAAACCGGGTTGGGAAGCAGGAGGCCCAAAGATTTTCAAATGTCCATGTACAATTTCAAGTGCATTATATGCATCTCTTGCCTGGTCATAGCCAAAGGTAAGAGCTCCCGTTGGGAGAAACATCACCCTCAAAAAATAGGCCAGAATAAAAATAAAAAAAAGAACAACTAAAACCTTCCTGTTCATATACCAATTGTAGCCTCTTTACGCATGTCTCTTCAATAACCAACCAGCTAAACCAAAAATAATTAGTGTCGATAAAGTACAAATCGAAATCTTCAATCCAATAGAAAAACTATCTGGTTTATAGACAAACTTGACCTCATGATTCCCTTTTGGAATATTTACAGCTCGAAATGAAAAATCAGCCTTATAAATTTTAGCAGGGACTCCGTCAACAAACGCTGTCCAGCCAGGAAAGTAAGTATCTGATATAAAAAGAAGTCTACTTCCTGTTCCTAAATGCGGCTCCTCTTCCAAAATAACTTTCCTGTCTATCGGAAAACTAGGGTCAAGAATTTTTTTAAATATCTTTTCCCTATCTTTCTCTATCTCCCAATCCTCAACTACAAAATACCGAGGTAGGCATCCTTTATTCTTCAAAATATTGTTTTCATTCAAAACAAACCTAGTGTTTGTTAAATCCAAAAGTTTTGAATCAACATTAGTTATAAGTCCATACCTGTCTTGTGGAACTGCCCCTGGATCGCCGCTATTTAATACTCCTAAAAAAATAGCAGTAGAAAGCGGATACTCAGCATCGTATCCGCTTGCATAATCAATTCCATAAACCATATTTGTATCAACCGGAAGTGACTCTGAACCAACAACCCTAAATATACCCTCAACACTTTTCAAATATCGAGTAATTTCATTTCCAGGAAAAACAATTTGTCTAGGAACAAATGGTGTAAACTTCCAACCAAAATAAAAAAGTTCAACAATAGTAAATCCAAGCAATAAAAATTTTAGTTTTTGTTTAATGAGAATTAATAAAATAAAAATGAATATCGCACTTGGTAAAACCATATTTCGAATGGTAACCACATTTTGTATTCTTAGTGCATAAATCCAGAAGACAGAAAGAAGACAAAATGGAATAACCAAAATCCATTTTTCACGCTTTAGATTCCCAATAAAATCATATCCAAATCCACAAAGAGCAGAAACTGCAAAACTAAATAGAACAAGAATCCTGTACGATGCCCCAGCTTTCAGTCCCAAAAGTCCCTTCTCCCACAAAAAAAGAGATGGTGATGTGGCAAAAGAAAAAATAAGTGAAACCAAAATTAACATAATCAAGAAAATTATTCTCCTATCTTTCCTTAAGCGTGTAATCGCAAGTAAACCAAGCGAGAATGAGGTAACTCCAACAAATCCAATATTAGATGTGTAGTTTTTATCTCCCCAATAATTATATGTTGCATGATTCCCAAAAAAATCTGGTGCTATGAAAGTTATTACTTGTCTTGCAGTCAAAAATACCCACTCTTTCGGTATCTCCTCATAACTTCTTTGAGAAAGTCTCAACAGTTCTGCAGCTGGAAAAACCTGTGGGGCAGCAATAAAGATACCTAAAACAACGAATAAAAAAAGCAAAAAGCCAGTTGCAAGAAAGCCCTTAGTAAAACCTTTAAACTGAATAAGCCAAAAAACAAAAATTGCAGGTATTGTGTAGAGTACAATTTGAGGGTAGCCAGAAAAAATCTGAAGAGAAAGAATAATACTTATAAAAATCCCGTCATAAACCTTTCTGTCCTTTATAAATCTATCCGTAAAAAATATAAGAAGTGGAATGAAAGAAGCAGTGAGTGCATGAGAATTCCATTCACTCCAAATAAGATTAAAACCTCCAAATGCAAATGAAACGCCGCCAAGAATCGATCCAATTTTGGAAATTTTCCAGTGACGAAGCAATATGTACATAAAAATAGAAGCAAAAAGATGTTGATAAATAATCTGCAAATTCCACGCCGAATTAAAATCGGTCAAAAAGTAAAAAATATTTGTAATTGAAAATGCAGCTGACTGAAAGTTAGCTAAAAGTGGTGTCCCAAAAAGAATATATGGATTCCACAAAGGAATTATTCCTTTTTTCATAAATTGAATCGCTGCATATTTCATCGGGTAGCTGAAAGAGACAGCATCGGTTGTTATAGGATTCTTAACTGGGTATCTTCCGTTTACCAAAATGTCTGCAGGAACAAGAACAGCTCCCAGCAAAAAAACTTTCCAGAAAAAGATAAAGACGACAAGAACTAGGAATAAATATGGGCAGAATTTTTCAAAATAGCTAAAGAAGACTTTTAAAGTTTTCGCCAAATTCTTCATATGAATATTTAGAAGCATCCTTTTTTGCCAGAGTGGAAATATTCTTAACTAATTTTTCATTAGCAACAAGTTTACGAGTTATCTGTGTAAGTCTTGCTGTAGTGCTCCACAAATAACCGTTTACTCCGTCCCTTATAATTTCTTTATAACCTCCAGCCTTATACACAATTGGAACACACCCGCTTGCCATTGCCTCAACCAATGTAATCCCAAAATGCTCAACTCTCTTTGGTTCCTTTTTTTCATTAACACCAATCCCAGCTGCAGACCAAAAAAATCTCGCACTTCCATAAAGCTCTTTGAGTTCTGAAAAACTAGGGCTTTTAATAATTTTAATATTATATCCACCAATAAGTTTCTTTAATTTCTCAACATATTTATCTGCACCAACCTCAACCCCGCCTGCCAAAATTAATTGATAACCTGGATTTGATTTAGAAAAAACTTTAAAGCTTTTGATTAGAGCATCTTGTCCTTTTGACTGAAGCAATTGAGAAAACCTTGAAACATTTAAAATAATATCTTCTTTTGTTTTTGGCTTAAATTGATGAGTGGCAACAGGCGGATAGAGAACAAAACTATCAACTCCAAATTCTTTGTCTATAAATCTCTTGGTAAATTTAGAATTACAAATTATCTTCTTAACTCTCGTCAATTTAACCCTGTTTAAAATACTTCTTCCACTTACTCCAGTGAATGGAACTTGAAAATGAAGAAAATTATTTCTAGATTTTAAAGCAGGAATGCTTCCATCAGAAACCCAAAAACAAACATCATATCCATCTCCTCTTTTTACATCGTCCACAAAACTAACACCACTCAAATCTATTCCAAACCTGGCTTCCAACTTATCCTTGATAGAAGTGTCCTTCCACTCCACATCAACTCCATACCCCAATTTCACCAAAGTTGTAGCAACAGCCATGGTGTATCTTTCACCTCCTCCAAGAGTATCTAAATATGGATTATAAATAGCTGCTTTCATAATTTATTTTTTATCACGTCATAAGGATCAAAAAAATTCAGCTGTCGCTTTAGCCTATCATGACTGAAATCGCTAATCTCTGGATTACTCTCCACAATTAGTTTAGCTTGATCTCTCCAAACATCAGGTTGAGTTTCAGACTGAACAGTATCTTCTGTGGAAATTCCTTCTGCATCATTCCTTAAAGAATCAATATTTTCTAATGCAACACTTAAATCTAATAGTGTTGTGGGTGGACTAGCATATAAAATTTGTTTATACTTCCCATCCTTTGGATCTGGTTCACGAAAACCTCCGGGCAAATCGGGTTTATCTATAGTCAATTCAATTTTCGCACCTTTCTTTCCACTTCCTTCCTCAACATCTATCAATTGGAATTCACGAGAACTAAATACTCTTGAGTAGCCAGAAGTCTCTCCGTTTTTTGTTATTGTAGTTGCAGGGTCATAAATTTTAAGTCCGCCATTTGGCAAAACCCGACTAACAACATAATGACCACTTCTCAAAGTTGACCTAACATCATCGTACCCCAACTCTTCGAGACCCGCATGAAGAATTGCCGTCGCTAAAGTGCAGTCCATACCTTGCCCATCAGGCCTCATGTTAGGAAACGTAGATATCCAACCTCCTTTACCCATACTTGCTTCTTCAGATACAATTTGCAACGCCTTGTCATCAGAATCTTGTAAACCCTTTACTCCTTCCACCATATCTTTAATACCAGATTTCTCATAACATTCTTTATATGATTTTTGTAATTTACCATCTAATTCTTGCAATACATTCGACCCGCCTCCACCGACAAGCTTATTGTTTGAACTTAGAAGAATAGTATTTACAACCTTCACCACATTTTCAATTTGATTTGGATTCTCCATTTGTTGAATCATTGGTTCTGACATTACTTTTCGTCCCTTAACTGTAATTCCCACAACTTTGAATAGCTTACAAAACGACTAAAACACTGGTACATTATTTCGATAATTCCAATGTATCCATCCAAAAAACCAAGTTTTATTATTGCCCTGTACCAAAATTCTCTAAATATTGCAGTCATAAATCTCCAAACATTCATTGGAGGATGTTTGGCATCAAACATAAGTTTTGCCTCAATCTCAGACCAATTGTTTGTCTTTTCAACCATCTCACTCAATGACTCATGGGTGGTATGAATAAATGGATTTTTCAGTTTTCCTACACTTCCAAAGATTTCTGGTTGTTCATGGAGCATTCCTGAATAACCCCTTAATTTGTCGCGTCGTATTAATCTCAATACATAATCAGGCCACCATCCACCCCAATGCATTTCGTGCCCCAGTAAAATGTTTCTTCTTGGAATTGCATATGCACTATCTCCATTATCTAAGTCGCTAATTTTCCCAATTATCTCATCACGAAGTAGTGGTGTTACTGTCTCGTCAGCATCAACAAACAAAATCCATTCTCCACTTGCTTTAGATATTGAAAAGTTTCGAATCTCAGCAAAATGCCCATCACTCGCAATTTTTTTGTATTCAAAAACTTTCGCACCGATTTTTTTTGCAATAACTGGCGTCCTATCATGTGATCCATTATCAACAACAATTGTTTCATCACACCACTTTAAAGCGCGAAGACACTCTTCAATGTGTCTCTCTTCATTTCGAGCAATAACTATGGCACTAATTTTTAATTTGTTCCCCATGATCCCTTTCCAAATCGTCTGATGTAAAAATCGCGAACCCCAACAGCTTGCCAATATCGCCCAAAAATGAACAAGCGTAAACTCTCTCGAAGCAATGCCAGTTTGGTCCTCATCTTTGCATACTTAAAGCCAAACATCAGTCTATTACGAGTTATGAAGTAATCATTTAGATCGCTTCCAATACCTGAAGACTGTGAAACCTTGTGCCAGAGGGTTGCCTTTGGTTCATACATTATTTTCCAATCTTTTTTCTTCATCCTTTCTGACAATTCAACATCCTCCATATATAAATAGTACTTCTCATTAAATAATCCAACTTCCTTCAAAGCCTTTGATCTCACCATCATACATGCGCCAGTTGCAAAGTCAATTTCTTTGGATTTTTCATACTGCCCCTTATCAACCTCATCTACTCCTCGATTGGTTCCATAAACATTTTTCCAATCAAGAATGCCTCCTGCATACCAAATCACTTTCCCCAATTCACTTTTCTTGTATCTATCTTTGTGGAATTCATAACCCTTCGCAAAATACATTTTTGGGGAAACAATACCAATGTCATCATTTTTCTCAATTGTCTTCAATAAATATGTAATCAAGTTTGTTTGAAGCTCAGTATCATTATTTAAAATAACAATATAATCAGCCCCATTTTCCAGAGAGTACTTAATCCCAACATTGTTCCCCCCAGCAAAACCCAAATTTTTTCCTGTCTCCAAAATTTTTAAGCTGGTATCAAATTTTCTCAATTTACCAACTGATTCATCACTCGAACCATTATCAACGACCATTGGATAGACTTTGTATTCCTTTCCTTTACACTTAGCCAGAGACTTCAGACATTCAATGGTCAAGTCAGGTTGTTTCCAATTTAGAATTACTACAAAAACTTTTATCATATCTTAAGTTTGCGTCGAACCCGAGGCATTATTCCACCAGTTGTTTTGACTAAATAATCATTTTCCCAGTATCTGAAGTTTCTTGCCTCATCCCCAGCTTGTCTCAAAAAATCATTCACTCCAACTTCTTTCTCTTCAAACCCCTGCATTCCCCAAATTTTCATATATAAAACAAGTTCCGAAAAAGCTTGCAGTAGTGAAAGTGCCAACCCATGCAATCCATCTCTATATCCTTCCCCAGCAAAATACCTACTCAAGAATTCAGCAACAGGTCTTTTAATTAAGTCGCTCCAAACAAACTCATATCCATCTTTAAGTTTATTTGTAGCATGCCTTGTTGTGTAGTTATTAAGTTTGGTTATAAAGTCTTCAACATTTTCATAATGGTGGTGAATTATTGCAAATTCCGCCTTATCTTCTAAGTCCAAACCGTTCCCACTTGTCATTGGAACAGAGTGAATTACTTCACTCCAATCAACAGTTCCTTTTTTGAAAAAACGAATGTTGTAGTCTGGCCACCAACGAGAATGCTGTATCCATTTTTTGAAGATATAATTTTTACGAGGAAGTCTTACAAAATCAACCTTTCCGCTCTTTACTATTTCATTTAACTTTTTAACTAATGTACCTGAAACCTCCTCATCAGCATCCAATATCAAAATCCACTTCCCAGAGGCCTTAGAGATTGCAAAATTGCGGGCGGGCTCTACATACCCAGTTCTTTCATGTTCATATACTTTAGCCTTCAACTTTTTTGCAATCTCAACTGTTTTGTCATCCGAGTGCATATCAACAACCACAATTTCATCCGCGAAGCCCTTAACCGAAGCTATAGCACGGGAGATATTCCTCTCCTCATTAATGGTATTTATAACAACAGATACTCTTCCCACAACCCAATTCTAGCACGAATTTCACTCAACTTTGAAGATATTGACTTCCGTATTCTCAAAAATACTCTTTAATCCAATTTGTAACTCCCCGAGCTTTGCCCTCTGAGGCTTAACCCAATATACATATGCTATATTGTTTTCTTTCAGGAATTTTCTAGCCAAGTTCTGATCTAAAGTATTCAAAAATTCCTCAATCAAAAGTCTTCTTCCTCTCCAATCAAAGTTTGTAATATTTAAGTTAACCTCATCTTCCAAGTAAGTTAGATGATTACCAAATGCTGATACATAAGCAGTTGAGTCATATAAATAGAGTGGTCTTGGCGGATTACTCTCTGCCTCCTTTGCTTTAGCGCTGTCATATGGATAAGTTAAAACCACACCCTTCTCTTGCTGAGACAAGAAATGTAAAGCAGAAAGTTCTTCATTTGACACTTTTGCAGGTGGTCTGCCTGGAATATAAACATTTTTTAATGTAATAATTGTGGTTGGAATTGTAACCACGACAATTAAAATTGATAAAATAGTTACAAACTTTTTAGGTTTGTTTTTCATCAACCTTTCCACTCCAACCCCCGCAACAATAGCTGAGAAAATAAGTGAGTAGTAAAAAAATTGAATTGTATTCCATGGAGTTCCCTTCTGTACAAAAAGCATTGGGATAACTCCACCTGCAAGAATCATTGTTGTAAGAAATACATCTATCCCATTTACACTTTTCCAATTTTTGACCATTCTAAATACTTCAACTTCCTTAAATAGTCTAGTTCCCATATTTCCAACCCAAAAGATAGCAAAAGCAACAACATAGGCTGGGCCTAGTTTCAGGAAGTTGTGAGCTAAATTATAGTTTGCAATAGCGCTCGCAAATCGAGGTATAGAAAATCTATCAAGATTAAATAAACTCTGTAAAAACCAAAATGGAGAAAACACAAATAAATTCTCAAATCCATTATTCAGAATCAAAAACAAAACAAAAGAAACCACAGAGGAACCGGCAAAAATGGTAAGAATGTTATATTTTTTTTCTCTCCAAGCTTCCGACAACCCAGCAACAAACAAAGAACCAAGGACTAAAACTCCTGCATATGCTTTTGTCTCAAGTAAAAGGCCAAGGAAGAAAATTGCTAGTAATGTTTTCTTTTTCAAAAGGAAGTAAAGTCCAAGAAAAATAAAAACGAGAGACATTGCAAATGGAGGATTAATTAATGTGGAAATTGACTGTTGGCTCCAGAACGTTGACTCTCCTTTCCCAAATATCCATGCCAAATCCCCACCAAAGTAAACAAAGAAAGTAGCCCACAAACTTGCTCGAGCTGATTTTGTCCACCTGTTCATGAACAGGTAGCATGAAACTCCAACCAAAACGGCAAGAAGGGGAGGGATAATTTGGAAATATAAATTAATCGTGGAAATGCGTGTTAGGTTGTGAATAAAGGCAACAGCTAAATCAAAACCAATGTGATAATTTTTTAAGTTTTCTCCTGCAAAAACAGGCATTTGAAATGAACCTCTGGCCAGTGAATTAATTAGAGAAACATGCCAAATCCCATCGTGTCCATTTGCACCCCAAAACCCCATACCAAAAGGGTAAATTAGGCCGCTTTTCACCATAGTCAAAGACCAGGAAATTGTCCCAGCCAAAACAAGAAGAATAATCTTTAGATTATCTCGAAAAAATCGTCCTAATACTCCTTTTAGCATCGCTTATTAGAGAGGCACCAATCATCGCAACCATCAATACTCCATATGTAACTATTCCAATAATAACTAGAAGTGAAAGGGAGTAAAAACTAACTGGCAAAATTCCACGCAGTATAAAAATAATTACAGCCATCAACCCTGCTGCCGTAGCCGGTTTATACACAGCCTCAGAAAGAGAAAACTTTACATATCTTCGAGCAACATAAATTGCAACAATAGAAGACGCTCCAACCAACCCGTACCCTAAAGCAGCTCCATTAACCCCAAACTTAATAGCCAAAAATGGAATAAATATCCAAGTCAAAGCTACCCACATAATCATCAAAGCTGATGTAATCTTAATTTTTCCGATAGCATTTAATAAATTAGTTAGCTGTGTTGAAACAGCTGCAAACAATGTGTTAATGGAAACTAGTGCCAGAGGAAGCATTGCAGGAGCCCACTTACTATATTTTGGAATAACTTCGATGACAACAGGAGTTAAGATAACCAATCCCAAAACACTTGGAAAAACCAAAAATGTAATGAAAAATATTGACCTAGTTACACTTCGCTCCAATTGACTCTTTTCATCCTGCATCCGAGAAAATGCTGGGAATGTAACCTTAGTTACATTATCCATAAAAAAGCGAAGTGGGTATTGTGCAAGTTTTTGTGCAGTTCCTAAAATTCCAATTCCTGCAGTCCCCAATATTCCACCCAGCACCAAAGTCATTCCATCATCCTTCAAAGTTGCAAGTAATGTATTAAATTGATACGGAACTCCAAATTTAAGTAAACCAGACAAAGATTTTCGAGACAATCTAATCCCAGGTTTCCAAGGCTGCAATATGTAAATAGCAACAAGTCCAACCACATCTCTCAAAATTACAGCTATAGTAAAACTCCTTATTCCCATCCCACTCATGGCAAAAATAACCAAAGTAACATTATAAATAAGCTGCTCGAGAACCTGAGGTAAAACAAGCCTCCCAAACTCAAGTTTTCGCTCCAAAAGAACGGAAGGAATACTCTTTAATGAAGACAAGAATAGGGAAAGTGCCAAGGCATAAAGTAACATCTCACCATCAAAGTTTAAAGAATACCTGGTTTTAAAAAATGGGGTTAAAGCAACCACAATTCCAATAATCACAAAAACTAAAATCTGCTGTACAAAAAAAGTAGTCTTCAGATCATCTTCACTTGGCTTCTCTTTTTTCTGTATTAAGGCAGCAGCAAGTCCAACATCAGAAAAATAATTAAGAAAATTAATTATTGCATTAACTATAAAAAAAACTCCAAACTCAGCAGGTGCCAAGTATGCCCACAAAAACCCCTGCGAAACTAAAGCAATAACTTGGAAAATTAGTGTGCGTCCAGTTAAAGTGATAACTCCTCTCACAGATCTCTTTTTAACAGTCTCAAGAGATATTTCGGTCGTTGGATCAATATGTTCTTCGTGTAATTCGTCCACGCCTAAATTGTAACATTTTGGAGAACTAAAATTAACTCTTTTGAAACTTCCTCACAACAACATGGTCAATGACCACATCATCAGGAGTACCTAGAACATACACAATAATCTCAGCAACGTCTTTTTTATCCATCATCCAATCTTCATTGTCAGAATAATTAAGACCTGCAGTCCTAAAAATCTCAGTATTCATACCACCAGGGTAAAACCCAATTACTTTTATTCCCGTTCCACTGAGCTCTTCTTTTAGTGCTTCGGTAAAGCCTCTAACTGCAAACTTCGCCCCTGTGTAAGCCGAATAAGGTCCATTATCAACACCAGGTGCCTCAATCCCAGCTACAGAAACTATATTTAAGATCTGACCATTTTTTTGTTTTTTCATAAACGGAACAACCGCTTTTGTAAAAAATATTGTCCCAAGAGTAACAACATTAAATATATCCTTAATCTTTTCTATCGTGTGACTTTCAAGCGATCCTTCGAACCATATACCAGCATTATTTATCAATACATCAATTGTTTTAAACCTTTCAATTATGTTTTTGACAGTTGAGAAAATTTGTTTGTCGTCAACAATATCACAAACATAATACTCACACTCATTACCTTGTTTGACAATCAAATTCTTTAATTCTTGAAGTTCCTTTTCTGACCTCGCAACAATCGCCAATTTGGCTCCTTGTTCAGAAAGTTTCAGCGCTATTTCTCTTCCCAATCCCTTACTTGCACCAGTAACAACCACAACTTTATCCTTTAATTTCATTTCGCAAATATTACTCTTCTTTTAATAAAAACAAAAGCCCCAAGTCCCACCCAACTCACAAGTGAAACCACATTTCCAATTGTTCTAACTGGAGTGTCATAAAGTCGTACTTCTACATGGTGTTGTCCCTTGGGAACCTTTATCCACATCCTTCCCCACATCTCATCCTTGTCAATATAATTTGGTACCTCTTTGCCATCAATAAAAGTCTTCCAATTTGGAAACTGGAAAATCCCTATTCTAATTTCTGTATCATCTTTTGCTGCATCTACATCAAACTTCGCCCAGTTGGTGCTCTCATATGGATTTGTGATAACTGCCTCACCACCTCGACCCACTTCAGCAAGATATTTCATTGGTGCCTTTGGCGCAGTCACTGCCGTTTTGGGTAGATAATCATAAATTCCTGCAGTCTGCTGAAGATCCCATGCCACCCCGCTTAATTTTTCCATATCAGTCAAAGGTCCCAAATGTCCATGTTCTGGTTTGAAATAATTCCAGTTAAAAATAATTAGCCCAACCACAAGTACCCCAAGAACCCATGTACTGATTTTCTTTGGTAAGAATAATACAAGTCCTCCCGCCAAAAACGAGAAGCAAAATATGGCAAGAGTTAAAAATCTCCAAGGGAACTGAACATATCTTAAAGTTGGGAATAATTGCCAGATAAAAGTAGATCTCTCATGTGTCATGAAAGCAGCTAACCAACCTCCAACAAAAAGCAAAAGAAGAACTAGTGTAATCTCATCAACTTTCCTCTTTTTGAAAAATCTATATCCAATTAAACCTAAAATAACCAAGGATAATATCCAGTGAATGTGGCCTACCTGAAATGACATCTTGTCATCTTGTGCCATCCAAACTGAAGGTCCATATCCCCAGAACCTAGAAAATAGAATTTGTCCAACCGATGCAAAATGAGCATTAAATTCATAATATCCCTGAATCAAACTGTCAGCATGAGTAAACTTCTGCTCGGCAACAACTGGCAATGTAAAAAATGCAGTTAGGCAAACTGCAAAAATACCAGAAACTGCCAGAGGAACAATTTTTCTAAAACCTCTCTTACGAATTATCCAAAGCAAACACCACGCTCCAAATAACGGAGCAAATATCATTGCCATAAGATTGTGCGACAAAAGTAATCCAACCCAGGCTAGGGAAGTCAAAATAATATATTTCTTGGTATTCTTCTCAGTAATTAATCTATATGAAAACAAGATAGTAAGTGGGAACCAGACAAGTGCCCATGCTTCATTCATAGCTCCCCGAACATATATATCAACGCTATGGTATGGCGCCCACATATAAAAGATAGCTGAAACTATTGCCCCAAGCTGTAGCTCCCGTCCTAAAATCTTTACCGAATTTTTGAAAAAAACTTTTGCCAAAAAGTACATTGAAACGCCGCTAACAACAAATGCCAATACTGCAACAACTTTCACTGTATCAACAAATGAAAATCCAACTAGTCGCACAATCTCTCCTAGAAGATAGGGAAGTGGAGGATAAAAGTTAAAGAGAGGGAAACCAAACCCATAACCCATATCAGGAACCCAACGGCACGGAATCTGTAGACTCAAAAAACACTTCTCCATTTCAAGCTGCCTCATTATCTGGAGATCATCATGCATATTAAAGTACCCCTGCCCAATGAGTCCCCTGCCAGCCAGTAACCCAAAAAAGATAACAATCAGAAGTGGCCAAAAATTAGCGTTTGAAGTTATTCTTTTTAAAAGTTTCATCTTTAAATTCTAACAGATTTAGGGAGCAACTACCTCAAAGAAAAGTAAACTCTCCTGAGAACCATATTTTACATACTCTCGGCTTAAGTGCTCTCGCCTCTCAGCCTTCGGATAGCTTGCAATTAATTTTAATCCAATCACGAGTGGATCACCCTTGTATGCAAACCTAGAACTATTTACCACCAAATACGTTTTATTCCCTGCCTTCTTTGAATCTTTCAAACTTTGTGGTGTATCCCTAAAATCAAGTCCTGTTCCAATCACAACAATCTTTGGATAATTATTAAGATATATCTGTAGTCCATCAGGCAGTGTTCCAAAATACCCCTCAGTTCCAACAACTATTTGCTTATTTTGATCAGAGTTGTATACATTTTTAATATATTCAGAAACTTCCCGTATTCCCTGCCCTGCAGTCCACTCTTCCAAGTAGCCGCTTCTCTCACTAGATGGTAAATTTGCCTCCTCAGGCTTTGTAACCAATTTATAGTCAAAATACAAAGCTGTTCCAACAAACAGTACAAATAAAACAACAAAAAGTGGTTTAAACTTTTTGTTCAAAACACCAAGTGATACAAGAATAAAAACAGGGGGCAATGTAAACAAGATATATCGAACAGTAAAAACCTTTGCATACTCGCTTTGAATCAGAATTGGAAGAAAAAACCAAGCAATCAAGACAAACTTCTCACGTATATATTTCCGGCTCGTTGCAATAATTCCAAGTACTGCCAAGATTAATATTGGCCAAGGTCCCATCCTTATGAACCAATCAGAAAATATTTCTTTTATGTGAAAGATGAATGGATCCTTGAAATTCGTCCAAGCATGCGAAATTGGAAATACATAATCTTGATTGCGGGATGTTATCAAATTAAAGTTTGGCCCAAGTCTCAAAATATTATATAGCCCATACCCAATAACCAAAGTCACAGAGGTCAAACCAAAAGAAACAAATATATTTTTAACTATCTTTTTTCTATTCCTACTCCAATCCCCCAGTAGCCAAGTTACTGGTAGTAAAATTACAAAAAAGATTGCAGGAGACTTGGTAAGAAGAGAAAACCCTAAGCAAAACCCAGCAATCATTGCAGTATCAAGTCTTTTCAATTTAACAGTTAAAATGCTAAACACCATTGTCCACACTCCAAAGAATGCAAGCATGGAATCAACCAGTGCCATTCTGTCAAAGAAAAAAGAGAATGGAGAAATAGCCCAAACCAAACTTGATAGTAAACTTGCCTTTTTAGATTTAAAAAGAATGTAGCTAACAGTAAAAATACCAGCTATTGTTCCAAGCCCGCAAAAGACTGAAAGTAATCTACTTATAAATAATGGGTCAGAAAACCTTCTGACAACAAACATCAGTACCCACATAAAAAGAGGTTGCTTGCCATCAGAAAGCGGCAAAAACCGAAGTGTTGGCTCAGCCCCCATCACCTGTGCCCACCTAATATAAATGGCCTCATCTGCAAATACAGGAAGCAGGGTCAAATTGTAAAGTCTCACTGCAAATGAAAAAAGTAGAAGTAAAACCCCAAGAATAAAGACCAATTTCCATTTCTTAAATATTTTTTTCACCTGTATGCTCCCTTAAATGCATTAATCCTCACTTTGATTAAATCACGCAGTCCATCCCATGAATCCTTTATAGGCCTCACTTCTTTTCGTATTCCCTTCTCATGCCACTCAACCTGTACTTCTGCAACTTTGTATCCAAGCTTTCTTGCAATATATAAAATTTCAAGATCAAACCCAGCAGTTACTGCTGCCCCAGTTTCCTTTTGCTTTTCGTTGAATACTTTCATCCTTTCAAAAATTGCGTGAGCAACCTCTCTTTTGAATGCTTTAAACCCACACTGTGTATCTTTGTATGGAAGATTAAGAATAATTTTTCGAAGGAACATAAATCCATATGCCATTATCTTACGAATTACTGGATACCCCTCTCTTCCATGCCTTGATCCAATCACACCGTCAAACCCATCCTCAAATTTTGGCAGTATTTTTTCAATCTGATTAATGGGTGTTGCCTGATCCATATCAGTGAAAAGCACAATATCCCCTTTTGCTTCCAAAATTCCAGTGACAACAGTCCCAGCCTTCCCTCTATGTGATTGTGCAGACACAACAAATCCTTTGTGGTCAGATGAAAACTTTTTTAAAAGTTTTAATGTTTCATCCTTGCTTCCATCATCAGCTAAAATTACTTCCCATGAATATTTTTGTTTCTTCAAATACTCCCATACCTCAAACAATGCCCCAGCTTCAATGTTTTTGACTTCATTGTAAGAAGGGATAACTACAGACAAGTAAACGTTTTTCATGATTATTTTTTTACTGTGTAAAACCAAACATCGGTTCAGTTAATGTGTAATCCTCTCCTTCACACAATTTATTAACAGTGTCTTTATTATATCTTTTGTAATCTGGTAATACCAAACCAATGACTCCAAATGTCTTATCAACTGCATCAACTTTTGAAAGTGGATAAACAATTGAATAAACCGGAGCACCATCAGAGACGGCCTTGGTCTTTAGTCCTGAAAGCCATGTAAAATATCTATACCCCAAATTATTTCCAGGGCTTGTTATAAAAGATAGTGAGACACACGGATACCCGTGATTCATAGCATCAGCTTTAATCTCATTAATAACTGCCTTTCTTTCAACATAGCCGCTTCTATTTATTGGTCTCATGAAAAAACCAACAATATTTAATAATACAAACAGTCCCAATATGCCATATCCAAGCTTTTCAGTTTTTTGAAGAGCGTTCAATTCATTAATACCAAATGCGATGAAAAAAATGAAGACAACATTCATTCCATTTAGATAATATTCAGATATATTTATGGAGTTGACTGTGAAAAAGAGAATATATAATGCCTGCCACAAAAACAAAATGAAAAATAACTTTCCATCTATTTTTTTCTTTTTAAGTAAAATAAATGCCCCAACTACAATTAACCAGAAGGTAACCTCATACCGAACAGAAAATACGCTGTCCCAATACAAACTTGTTGTATTCCTGTAAACAAGCTGCATCGTCCTATCCAATTTCGGAAAAAATCCACGGCTTGTTCCGGGGACGTAATCTTTACTTGTAATAAGTGATGCACTCAGTGCCCGTGTTTGTTGAAACCCATGCCTTGCCTCAGATGCCAAAAATGGAACATTAAGAAGAAGTGCAACAAAGATAGCAACAGTAAATTCCTTCAATGGTATTCTTTTTCTTGAAAAATACTGTGCAACCAAAACTAATGGAAAAAGAATAATAAGCTGTAAATTAATACTCCATATAAATCCTGCCAGGAGACCAACCAATAAGTATCCATATTTTTTACCATTCAATATGCGATGTAGTGCATACAAAAACCATACCGTCCATAGAGACACTGGCATTGTTGGAGCAATCTCACGGTCGGTAAAAATAATTAGAACAGAAAAAGCATAAATAGTGGCTGCAATCAACCCAACTCTCTTGCTAAACAAACTCTTGAAAACAAAATAATACGAAAAAATAGTAAATACACCAAGAATTAAAGGAAGTAATAACGGCCCTACTGGATCCATTCGAGAGATTAGATAAAATGGAATCTGTAAATAGTAAAAATATGGACCAATGAATATCCCATGTGACGAAGTTTCCTGACCAATAAGCCGAAGGTGATGGTTATATAAAATATCACGCACTATCCATCCTGCTAAATCCTGATCATGAGAATATGAAAAAAGTTCAAACGGCCGAAATATCCTGAAAAAAATCCCAAAAACCAAAACCAACACTAACCATAAATTTTTTCGGATTAATTTAATAATAGGCAGTTTGTTATTAAGCATTTATTATTTAAAGCGGGTTCTTTCCTCAACAGTAATTCCACCAAATACATTTGTTTTCTCAACCTTGCCAATTCCCTTTTGCCGAGCTAACCATGCTGCCAATCTGTCTGGACTTGGTGGATCCTGTTCATAGAAAGTGTAAAGAAGCGGAACTTGACTAACTTCTGGTGTTCTCCCGAAAAACCTTGTTCCTCTCCACAAAAATAAATAATCATATGCATATGGAATAACCGGTGGAACATATACATCAACATTGAATTTTTTCTCCCCAACATCCTTGTATACAAAATCAACTGCCTCAATCTGATTAACTAAACATATACTGTTTACCCCATCACAATTATCAGAAAGCCTTTCCTGTAAGATATGAACATTTGAATTTAAAAATAAATATATAAAATAAATCACGAAGATTTTTCCAAGAGGGTTTTTCCAAAACATTGCAAGAGAAAATGAAAAAAGAAGTATAAAAATAAGATAATAGCCAGTCAGATAATAGTCATAAATATTTCCAAAGTTCCCCTGAAAGAAAATTAGTCCAAGACAAACTGAAACAAAAAGTAAAAGTAAAATCCTCACAACATTATTTTTGATTAGTTTATGAAGATAATAGAAAAACCCGCTGCCTATTACAAAGAAGAGTATCTTTTCAAGTCCATACCTACCATCAAAAATTTTATTTGTAAAAACATCATAATAGAAATATAGTTTTTCCCAAATAAACCTCCAAGTTGGTGTCCCAAAGCTGCGCTCCCCGAAAAGAAACTTTCCAATATTATTTCGCAGTATCCCATCATGCTTCAAATCAAACAAAACCATGGGCGCAAATGTCAAAACAAAAAGAGCAATAGACCAAATCAGCATCTTTCTATTAGGTCTATTTTTCCACTGCCAAACAAAGAAAATGAAAATTGCAGGGAAATAAAACACTTCACCAGCAGAACCAAAATTAAATAGAGATAGTCCTGAAACAAATGCAATTAAAGGCCACCCCCATTTCTTCCCCTCAGTTACCTTTAACATTCCAAATACAAGTAGTACTGAAAGAAGCAGCATTGGGGTAGGATTTGAAAGCCAACGGCTAGCCATAACCATATAAAAAGAAAATGAAGCAATAATTGAAGCTATTAATCCAGCAGTCCTATCAACTGCCTTAAACCCCAGATAGTAAACGAAAACTACAGCAACCATACTAGTTAAAGATAAAAATATAGAAGGCAAAACAGGATCACCTCTACTTAGTAAATAAAAAGGAGCAATCAAATAATAGTAATACGGTCCTCGAAATATTCCAGCTATTCCAGTAGTAGGACCAATCAAAAATGGTTTATGTGAACCAAACAAAAAGTCCCAGATGACTAATGCATCCCTCCCTTGATCAAAGTAAAACCCCAATACTTTATCAATTCTATAAACCCTTATAAACATCCCGCCAACTAAAACAATTCCAAGAATTAAATATATAATCTTGTGTTCTAGAATTTCCTTTTTAAGATTTTGAAAATTAACTCTTATTATCTTTTGCATATTTTCTTGCAGTTTCCAAAACTTTCTCAACAGCCCTTTCAAATGGTAATCCCTCCAATATTCCCCCAGCTGCCATTTCATGTCCTCCTCCACCAAACTCCTCACCTAATTTTGCGACATCAATATAACTTCTAGATACAAAACTAATATGCATACTCTCTTTTTTATGCTCAGTCATTGCAATTCCAAAATTTGTTCCCTCAACAATACTTAAAAATTGAGACGCGACCATCGATCCAACTTTGGCGGGAATATCATGCTTCATATAGTCTTCATTAGAAATTGCAGCCCAAACAAACTTGTGTTCACTGTCAAGCTCCATTCTATTTAAGTATTCTCCCCATGCCATAACTTCTTTGAAGGTCTTAGTTCTATACATCTCATTTATGATTTTAACTTTATCAGCTCCCAACTCCATTAATTCAGATGCAACAGAAAAAGCTTTCGGATCATTTGAGAAGGCAAAACCTCCGGTATCTCCAATAATCCCCATCAATAGTAAATTAGCCATCTTTGTATCCACAAAAAAATTCCAATCTTTAAACAGTAAATAAACAACTTGAGAACACGACGCAGCATCAGCGTCAACTAAATTTATCTTTCCAAATTTGTCATTACTGTCATGGTGATCGATTATTACAATTGGAATATTTGGAATTCGTACATCAGGATTATCTACAATTTGCTGCCAACTCCCTGAATCCGGACTTATAAATAAGTCATACTTGTTAAAATCCAATTTCAAGAAATTTACTTTCTTTACAGATCCCGATTCCTCTTGCACCATTAATGGAGATGATAGTCTGCTCGTGTTTGTTAAAACGACATCTACTTCTTTGCCAAGAGAACAAAGGAAATAATATAAAGAAAAAGCACAAGCAAAAGAATCTGGATCTGGCCCACGATGAAGATTAACCAAAATTCTTTTGGCTTTATTAATTTCCTCTAATATTTCTTGTGACTGTGGATAATTCATAATTTTAATTTCAAGCTTTGCTTTAGATTTCATCGCATTATTTCGTGTGACCTAATTTATAAATAGTAACTCCAAAGACATCATCATATTCAGCTACAACTTTACTCCAACCCCATTGAGCAACTTCTGCTTTGGGATTATGTGTTGGATCGCATTTCGTCTTCTCTTTTTCGCAAACAATAATCAATTGGTCAGTAATTGTATCCTTTGTATTCTGTGGGTCAATATCAACTACCTTTGCATTATCCAAATTTAAAAAATAACGGTATGCACTATCGTAATTATTCTCAGCAATAATCGTAAAATTAAATCTCCCGTTCCCTGCAATTTCCTCAACTCTTTTTGAGACAAATTGCGCCCTCTCAAGCTGTCTATTTGGTGCATACCGAAGTGGAGAATTCTGAATATCAAAAAAGATTAGTATTCCAACCAATATTACTATTATAAAAAGACCAATGCGCTTCACTCTTTGCAATATATGCTGCAAAATCGCACCAACCAATATAAATGGTGCAGCAAATATAAATCCAAAATAGTGATCATATATATGTTGTTTATAAAGAGCCATTCCAGCAAGTGCAAACCCAACCCACATTGTCAAAACCAAGATAACGCTCATCTTTTTAAAATCATATTTTCCTCTCTTCAAGAAATATGTAAACAAAAAAGATATTGATATCAAGAGAGCAACAACAAGTCCAATTGCCATATTCTTTGCACCAACTAAATCAGATGTAACCATATTAAGAAGTGGCCACATCCCTGGAATCGCCTTCCAGGGTAAAACTGAAACTGTTGTTTCACGATTTGTAAAAAAGGCTTTAATTGCGTTGAAATTTATAAAATTATGTCTAATATCAAAAATGGCAAGCGGTGACATCAATAAAAGAAATAATCCAAAAGAAATAAAACTAAAAAAGAACAAACGCTTTTTATTTACACTCTTTAAAAACGTCAAAAACCAGATAACCAGAATCACAGGAACCAATAAAAGCCCCAAGTAATGTGATTGCAGAACACAGGCAAAAGAAAGCCCTGCAACAATAAGCCATCTAAATTGTTTTCTTGTCCAAACTCTCCACATCGCATAAACAGTCAAAAGCGAAAAGAAGGGCATGATGTTTGGGTTCCATGAAGATTTTGAGTAGATAATTATGACTGGTGAAATTGCGTATAAAAAACTTGCAATTAATGCTCCCCAATTTATCCCTTTAGTTGGAAACCATTCAAATACAACTCTCCACAAAAACCATATTGTAACAACCCCAAGGAGTGCAATAAATACTGCAGGCCCTACAGGACTAAAATTAAAAAACAAAAGAGGTAACGCTATCATGTAGTAGTAAGCGGGACCCAAATACATATTCCCTATAGAAGTTCCAGGTCCAATAAGAGGTGGATGGTGTTCAATTAATAATCTTCGAACAATAATTACATCCCTTCCCTCATCTCCCAAAAAAGTCATGTACTCATTAATTTTATAAAGCCTAACAAATGCTCCAACAGCCAAAACAACAATCAGCAAGATAAATTCAAGCTGATTTGCTTTAACCCAATTTTTTAATTTTAAAAATTTAATTTTATCCATAATCTAATCAAATCTAAAAATCCACTGACAATCACATTCAAATTTCTTCCTGTTCCCTCTCCTTTTGTCCGAGGATAATGAGTAACTGGAATCTCAACAATTTTAAAGTGTTCCTTTTTAGCCTTAATCAAAAATTCGCTACTAATGAACGGTCCTCTTTCACTTTCTAACTTTGGTACTTTATCAACCACCTTTTTAGATATCAGTTTAAATCCGCAATCAATATCTTTGACTTTTAATCCAAAGAGAATAAATACTGCCAGTTCCCACATCTTACTGGTTAATATCTTGAATTTTGAAACCTGTCTTTTTTTATAGTATCCAATAACAAGGTCTGCACTAGTCTCTTTTTGTTTCTCAAAAAAGTTTGTAATCTCTCCAAAATCAAACTGCCCATCACTATCAGTAAAAACAATCCACTTGTATTTAGATGCATATAGTCCGCTCTTGAGAGCAGCTCCATACCCACGGTTGGGGTTGTGGTGAATCACACGAATATTTTTAGATGTTTTTGAGAGTTTGTCTGCAATTTTTGGGGTATTATCTTTCGACCCATCATCAACAATTATTATTTCCCATTTATTAGCTATCTTCTCCAAAACTTTTTTTGTCTTAGCTACAACTTTTTCTAGATTTCCCTCTTCATTATATGTAGGAAAAAAAACAGAAATCTCATCAACAATTTTCGCCATTATGCTCAAAGTCTAACACAAAAGTGGTAAAGTTAGTAAATGGCAGACACAGCATTTGTTTTAATTGAAATCTTGCGTTTTTTATCCCCTGTCATAATTTTCATCAATCCATATGCAGCCATTATGATTTCTTTTATTCTCGATATATATGATTCACAACTAGCTTTTTGGTCAAAGATGGTTACCTGGAAGCAGTATTATATTCTAGATAAAATATTCGACTATTGGTGGTATTTTTTTATAGTTTTGTATTCAATAAACAAACCTATATTTTTATTTGTAATCATACTATTTTTGTTTAGAGGGATCGGTCAATTTCTAACAATTTTTAGAAAAAATGAAAAATACCTTCTATTTTTCCCCAACCTCATTGAACCCTACTTTTTGTTTTATCTGATAAGTACCTTGTCACCTCAAACTAAAAATATTTTGACTAACAACACCAACTCTGTGATATTAATCTCAATACTATTTATACCCATTATGATAAGAGAATACGTAATACATATCAAAAATCCACTGACTTTTATGCCAGCCGGCTACAAAAAATGGAAAGATAAAACTAGATTCAACCATGATTAAATCTATATATTTTAAAACTTCAATAATCTTAATCCTGTACATACTTTTTACCCGATCAATTTTTGTAGCAATGATCATTTACCCAAATACACTTATTGCGCTTACCCTACCCACATTGATTGCCGCTTTATCAGGAGCCTCGTTCTTCTATTTCTTCAGTCACCAATTTAAATTTGCAAATGTAATAAGAAAAAGAAAAGAAAAGGAAGAAACAAACTTTATCGATAGATTTATCTTTTTGGGCAAATTTCTATCCTGTTTCGCAATAGGCTTTATTGGCGGTCCTATTTTCGCTGCACTCACTGTACATCTACTATTACCAAAGTCCAGGTATAGATACTTTTATGTAATCTTCATAAGTTCGTTCTCCATTTTTATGGCCATTGCTTTAGCGAGGGGAACATTTCAAACTATTCAGTGGCTAACCACGCGTTGACCGTGCTATTATTCTTAGAGAATGTTTAGAAGGCTTGCAAATATCCCATATATCCTTGGATTAACACTAATCCCTACTCTTGCCATATGGGCAGTATTCTTTTTCAAGGTTCCTCAAATCAATAATATCCTCCTCCCACAAAATGGTATGGCAACAGTTGTGGCAAATTATGATGGCCCTCTTTATTTGGTTGTAGCCAAAACTCTCTATAATACTGAGGCGATAAAACAAAACTTCCAGTTTCCGCTTCCAGTTGAATATTACGCAGCCCACTTTCCCTTGTTCCCAGTTCTCATAAGAGGTCTGGCACAAATAACAAAAACGTATCCATACTCAATGCTTGCCGTAACCGTTCTCTCCTCATTTCTTGCTCTTTACTTCTTTCACAAATTAATTAGTGAGCATGCATCCCCAAATGACGCATTATTTTTAACAACAGTGTTTTCAATTTTCCCAGCCCGCTTTCTAATAGTTAGATCAATTGGTTCCCCAGAACCTTTATTTATAGCAGCCATTATTGCATCCATTTTCTACTTTGATAAAAAGAAATATTGGCTAGCAGGCTTTTGGGGTGCTGTCGCAACACTCACAAAATCCCCTGGTATCCTTCTCTTTGCAGCCTACATTGGAGCAATGGTTTTTCCAAAGTTAAAATCCCTTGCCATATCAAAGTTTAGAGTCTGGATTAAAACAATCGATCTAAAAAGATATCCAATAATTTTGATACCCCTTGCCCTGGTTGCAGTTTTTTACATCTACCAACTCCAATTTGGAAATTTCCTTGCATACTTTAATTCGGGTGATAATATTCACTTAGTATTCCCTCCATTCCAAATATTTAATTATATGGCTCCATGGGTAGGAACTTTTTGGATTGAAGAAGTAATATTCATATATCTTTTTGGGGCATTAGGTCTCCTTGAACTAATAAAACAAAAGCAAACTACACTTGCTTGGTTTGTAGGAATATTTTTTACTTCAATACTTTTTGTCTCACACCGCGATCTTATGCGTTATGCCCTCCCCATAGTTCCATTCCTTTACGTTGCCTTTTCAAAATATTTAGTAACCAAAGAATTTAAAATTGCATTCCTTGTCCTCATTGTTCCAATCTTCCTTTTCGCCCTCGCATTCATTTCAGGGAACGTTATGCCAGTAAGTAACTGGGCTCCACTTCTCTAACCTGGTATAATCGTAATTCCAATGTCGCAAGAGCAAGAGAAAGAAAAACCAGTACTAGTATTCGGTAGTACCACAGGTAGAAACGTCACAAGATATTATTCCCAACAAAAATCAATCAGGCCAATAACTATATTTAAAGATGGGAAATTATCCTACCAACTTCTGAAGCCACCCAAGTCCTGGAACCTTCCAAGTCTTCCAAATGAGAATGTTGTAAGCAGCATAGTTGAAGGGGAGAACAAAGAAAACAACAGCGATAAGTAGCATTATCTGTCGCCTGTCATCACCAAAAAATCTTGTACCCAGTCCAACAACAACCGTTTGTATAATAACTGCACCAACTGAAGTTAAATTAAACTGTATAAATTTCTTTACAAGCATTCCCACTCCCGAAATTTTCTTTTCAGAGAAGGTCCAAAGATTATTGAATGTGAAGTTGGAAATTATGGCAAGCTCTGCTCCAAACCCAGCTGCAACACCTGCCGGAAAGTGTAAAACCCTGTAGAAAAATTCTAGTCCAAAGGCATTTATAAGATATCCAACAAATCCAACAAATCCAAATTTTACAAACCTCTGCTTGTCCTTAATCCCTAAAATTATTGCCACCTTGAAAGTAGAAATCATTTCTTTGTAGTTAAACTTTGATTTTTCCTTAGTACGGGCTGCAAATTCCAGAGGAACCTCCACTGTTTTCTTGGATAGCTTCAAACTCTGATAAAGCAAGTCGACCTTGTAAGCAAAACGGTTAAGTTCCATCAGATTATTCAAATCTATCTCCTCTAAAACTCCCTTAACTCTTGTCAATCTAAACCCAGTAGTCAAATCATGAATCTTAAAATTAACCAAGCAAATCCTTATAAACAAATTGCCAAAAAAACTTACAAACTTACGCGAGAACGCCCACTCTCCAGGAACAGAGCCTCCCTTTATGTAGCGGCTCCCGATCACATAATCTGCCCCACTTAAATATGCATCAACCATTGGTTTAACAAATCGTGGAGGGTGTTGAAAATCTGCATCCATCTCCAAGACACCGTCAGCTTTTAATTTTTCCATTGCATACTTTAATCCCGTAACATATGCCCACCCTAAACCCTTACCTTCTTGCTGAACAATGTGCACATTTTTGTGTTTCTTGGAAGCGCTTTCTACAACTTCGGTCATCCCATCTGTTGAATGATTATCCACTACCAGTAGTTCTACATCTGCATCAATTTTAGGAAATTCTGTTTTCACCAACACATCAATCATTTCCTTGATGTTTCCTGCCTCATTCCATGCAGGCATGACAATCACAATTTTATCCATAACTAATGATACAATAGAGTCATGCAAATTGACATACTCACTCTCTTTCCAAAGATGTTTGAGGGGCCATTTAATGAGTCAATGATCCTCGCTGCAAAGAAAAAAGGACTAGTAAAAATAAAGACCCACGACTTAAGAAAATGGGCTATCGATAAAAGAGGAAGTGTGGATGATAGAACCTATAGTGGTGGCAAAGGTATGCTTCTTCGAGTTGATGTTATAGATAAAGCCTTAAGAAAGGTAACAAGAAATTGGTTAGGACTATTCAAAAAGAAAAACATGAGAGTAATCCTTCTTGATGCAGCAGGTGTTAAGTTTACTCAAAAAAAAGCCAAAGAATTCTCAAAATTTGAAAATCTAGTTCTAATAGCAGGCCACTATGAGGGAGTGGACCACCGCATACACGAACACTTGGTAGATGAGATAATTTCAATTGGAGACTATGTCCTCACAGGAGGCGAAATACCTGCCATGGTTCTTGTAGACTCCATAGTTCGTCTCATCCCAGGAGTACTGGATGAGGAAGCAACACAGATAGAAAGCCACAGTCAAAAAGGAATTCTTGAATATCCGCAGTACACAAGACCAGAAGAATACAAAGACTGGTCAGTACCAAAAGTATTACTCTCAGGCAACCACAAAGAAATAGAAAAGTGGAGAAAAGAAAATTCTATGAAGCTTCAGTAGAATGAGGCCGTAATATCACTAAGTATGTTTGTCTGCAACTGAACTTGCTCCCCAACTCTCAGGCTTGGTTTTTGCTACATACCCGCTCCCATTAACCATACCAACTACTTCCTTGATCATATCCCTAGTTTTCCCAAGTGGCCCTACATCAATATGAATTTCAAAATCATATTTGGAAGGAGTAATGCTTTGTCTTAATACAGGAACCAATTGTTCTGCCGTGTCCAAGGACCTCAAGGTTTCAGAATATATTTTGTCCCTTAAAACTGGCGACTTCATTACTTTTTCTCTTCTCCAAAAATACCTGCCTCCATGCCCCTTCCTGTGCACAACAATTGCAGTAACATAATCGCACTGACTCTTACCTTTCGTGCTTTTAACCTGTGAGTCAGAACCAATAATGACACTATAAAAACTCCCTGGGTCATCATCAATGAAATTTGATATCTCACTAACCACCCCTTCCAGTGTAAGTTCTCCCTTTGTGGGACTGTAAAAACCATTTTTAGGACTCGACATGAGGCTAATTATACCACCAGGGAGAGAACTACGACCAATCCAACAACAGCAAAGATAAGATACTCGAGAAATACTTCAAGATTCAAATCTTTGTGTATAGCGTGGTGTACTATTCCCCATGCAACATACCCCACACTTGCTCCAACCACTATTGCAGTTTGAAAACCCCTGTCATATGAAAAAACAAAAAAACCAATGAATGCTACAGTAAACATTCCAATCAAACTCATGTAATGAGGCAAATGTTTCATATTATAAAATCCTCCCTCCTGCATAAACCAAAATCAAAGCCAAAAGCATTCCTAAAAATGACAAATGGGCAAGTACCCGTCCTCCAACTCTCACAACCCCATGTTTCCTTACTATAAAGCTATCAACAACCAAGGTAATAAGTAAAACTCCAAGTATAGAAAGTGACACAATTTTAGTTATAGAGAAAGAATTCAATCCCAGAATCCCCAAACCACCGCTCTTCTGTACTGCCACAGTTTCTTGTGGTACCAATGAAACTGCAATAGGTGAAACCAGGGGTGTGGCAACTACTGGAACAGGTGTTGCATTAGGTGTAGCTACCGGTTTTGAAGTAGGTACAACAGTTGGTTTCGGTTTGATTTCAGAGGCTTCAGCCAGAGGTACAACTGCAGCTGCCACTGCCCCCGGTTTTGTTCCAAAGAATTGAACAATTAGAGTTGTATCAGCCCCTCCCAAATTCCCGTCCAAGACTGCAACCCCAATTTCTTTGTATTTAGTAGAGAGAATATTGGCTCGGTGTGAACTTGATGCCATCCAAGCATCAACTGCAGAAGATGGATTCGTAAAATCTCTTGCCAAGTTTTCCCCAGCATATTTATATGAATACCCAAAGCTCGCAAAAAATGACCACGGAGTTGTCCCATCAGGAGCAACATGCGCCCAATAATCTTTATTAAACATATCAGTACCCTTTGCAAGAGCTGCACGGGACAATACTGCATTTTCAGTCAGAGCAGGAAGACCATTCTGTGCTCTCTTTTCATTGGTAAGACGAATGACTTCAGACGGTGAAATACTAGCTGCATACCCCAATACCTGCCCAGAACGGGAGTGTGCTGGAATTTTAACCAAAAAATTAAGACCTAAAAATAAAAGTGCAATAACTAGAAGCGAAGATTTGTGAAGTAATCTAGCTCTGTAATTATTAGATTTCCTGGGTGTAAAGAAATGGGCAAGCAGTTTCAACACACTTAAATACTATAATATTGGGATTGCCTTTACAACCAACCTCTTACTATCTAGAAACCCAGTACAGGTATAAATAGTAAGAACAGGATAATTAGTAGGTGAAACTGCTTCAATTTTATCTGGCGTTACTGTAGATATATCACTTACCTTGTATTTAAACGAACGTCCATCCTTCACTGTAATTGTTACCTCATCGTTCTTCTTGACTAAAGGCAACCTTCCAAAAATAACCTTTTTATTGTGCCCATATATAACAATGTTCCCGTTTTTAGTAGGCAGACTAGAACCAGTCAAATACGTTGCATTTTTATAGGATATCTGCCAAACACCATCAACAATCGCACCTGGCTCGACAGCCAAATCAATCTTTGCAGAACTAATAGTTACTTTAGTCGGCAGTAAACCCGCATCAATAGCCAATGACTGACTGTTTGCATATGGGTTTGCTCCAAAAGAAAGAACTCTGCGTTCGTAATATAAAGTGACTTCACCAATAACAATCAGGAGTAAACCTAACATTGTGGAAAAGAGAAGGAAGGTCTTCTTACCCGTTGGAGTATTAACTTTCTTAATTACGTCTGTAAGTTGTTTTGGCAAACCCATACAATGAGCTTACCGCAACCAAGGCACCAATTTCAATCAAAGCCATTGATAGATTCTCTTTAGCTGTTCCGGTTGCAGCCATTGTTGATGCACCCAATACTTGTCCTGCAGGAGGTGGTGTAGGAGCACCGCTATACTCAAAAGCAACACAGTTGCGTCCAGATGCATCCAAATGCAATCCATCCGGAACACTAGTTTGAATTCCATCAATATTTGCACAAACATCAGGATTTGATGTCTCTTGAGGTGTTGCAGTTGCACAAGGGTGATCTACGTTGCAGGGATCAATTGTTGGAGTCGCTGTTGGTGTTGCAGTTGGAGTGGATTGACTACAAAATTCTCCATTACAAGGGGTAGCTGTGGGCGTAGCAGTTGGGGTTGGACTTGGGCTTGAAAGAGTAACATTAGCCTGGTAATTGTCGTTCTTTCCATGCCCTTTACCATCGTTAATATCAACTGTATATTCTCCCCAATCATCAGCATGAACAATATATGCATCAAAACAAAAAGTTCCATTTGCCCCTATAACAATAGAGTTTGATGCAACAATTATGTGGGGATCTCCTGAAGCTCCTCCAGGCTGGCCTTCAATCTTCCAACTATATGTGTCTGCATCAAAACCAGACCCATTTATAAAAATATGTTCCCCAGTAACAAAATGATTTTCATCCTGCTGTAAAGTTCCGCAAGCACTATCTGTAGTCCAAATTGCCCCAGGATTATCTGCATGGGCGACTAAGGCACCGCTCACAAACCCAGAAACCACAATTCCAACAATCAAGAAAAAAGCCGCGATTCGCGACCAAACTTTTGAAAGACTTTTCTTCCAAGATTTAAACATTAGAAGGAATTATACAGAGTGCATATGTGAAATGCAAGTATATCCTGTAGTTTATTCATTTCCAAACAATTCCACCCTAAATTGGTAAAAAGAAGTCACCGCAAGTAAACCCCCTAGTATAATAGTAATGTAGGCTAAATACTGTCCAAATCCATCTCCAGTAGCTCCAAGTGTTGAGGCTCCAAGCACTTGTCCACCTCCAGCAGTCGTAGAAGCACCTAAAACCTGTCCTCCTCCATTTCCGCCTCCATTATCTCCACCTCCACTTTGTGAAAAATCTACACAATTCCTGCCTGATGCATCCAAATGCAACCCATTTGGAACTCCAGTCTGAACTCCATCCATATTTGCACAAACATCATTCGTAGTCTCACTACCCAAAACCTCACCAGGCGTAGCCGTTGCTATCGGAGTATCCGTCGCACATGGATGGTCTACATTGCATGGATTCACCGTAGGAGAAGGGGTAGCAACAGGAGCTTCGGTTGGTGTAGCTGTAGGTGTTGCAGTTGGAGTAGGAGTTGCACTTGGATTTATCACCTGGCCATAGCAAACAGCTCCCTCTGTATCCCGACCCTGTCCCTGAGCATGAATCAATAAAGCACACACATACTGATTAGACAGCACCTCACTTGGGGTGAACACAATAGACCAATTCAAATCTCCTGGGGGAGGATTTTGACCCGGATGATTGTGGTTCCCCCCATCGCAAGGGGCGGGGTTCAACGTAGCTAACAAAGTCGAAGCATTACCTCCAACCAAGCCTCCCGGACTAGCCGAAGCATTCTTATGCAATTCTATCCAAAAGTTCGGGGTACAATTATTACCTTGTGGATCCCAACCTCCAGTAGCAGTAAAAGGGCCAGCTCCACTTGATGGATTCAGAGAGTCAAATCTTATATACCCATTATTTGCAGCTCTAACGCTATTAGTCAAAAACAAACTTGAAGTTCCATAAGTCAGCATCAAAGCTGCCATAAAAAAGCTAAGAGTTTTTCTCCTGAAGCCTGCGACGACTCTCATTCCGCCCATATTACATGAGTAACAACTTTATTTCCAAAACCAAAGTCACGTTCAAATGTAGCTACTCTTCCGTTTTCTCTGACTAATTTACCCCACTCACTCCTGTTATCACTTCCTTCAAACAGATTTGCTCTGTTTGTAAGTGAGCCAATTGTAGTAAAGGAGTCAGGGTGTGCATAAATAATTCCCAATTCTTCATAATCATGAGTATTTGGATGCTGATTGCTTTCTGGATTACTGGTGTAATCCATACAAGTATTTAGATTAGCATTATTGAAGTCCTCATCCTGGTGATCTAGTCCAAATGTGTGCCCAACCTCCTGGCAAGTTACTAGATTCCTCCAAGCAACCGAATTATATGTTGGAGTATTAAAGTAAGTATCATTCAACTTTGTAGTACCTTGTGTAATGTGATCTCCTCCAGTAATCCAGATCTGAGCTATCCCAAGCCAACCATTATTTCCATATGCTTTATTGCAAACCTCAACACGACCAAGTGTTGGTCTACAATTTCCTTTTGCTTGTCCAGATACGATAACTGTATCCATAACATTCGATATACTCCAATCAGCAGAAGCAGTAGCCAAGATCGGATCCCAAACACTCGTAACATTGTCCCCCAATTTCACGGTAAATGGATTACTTTGCCTCGCCCAGTGATACCCTCCCCAAGAATGATTTGCATGAACTGAAGAGAAAGAGGCAGCTCCCAAAAACAAAGCCAAACCAAAAAACATTCCAAACAATTTTCTTAACATCCTCTATGTATAAACAATATCCAAAGTGCTTGTCAATACCTTCTTCCCATTAACTGGGATATTTAAAGCCCAGCCTAAGGTATTAGCTACACTTACTCCAATTCTCAAACCTGTAAAACTCCCAGGTCCTGTATTAACTTCAATCTCAGTAATATCGTTTACTGTTTTTTTGTTTTTCTTCAAAACCTCATCTATAAAAGGCAAAAGTTTCTGAGAACTATCTTTTCTGGCCGCCGTCTCATACATCTTCCCATTCAAACCAACAATAATTTTCTCCCTATCACTTGTATCAATAAATAATTTCATTTAATTGCAATTCTCCTCTTATCTTCTCCCAAATTTTCAAAGACTATCCATTTTGTATCTTTAGGTAACATATCCTTAATCTTCTCAGCCCACTCAATAACCACAACATTTTTACCATCCTCCCAAATTTCTTCAGTTCCTAAGTTTTTGACTTCTCTCTCAACATCTCCCTCTAACCTATATAAATCAAGGTGATAGAAATTATTGCCGTACTTTCTCATCAAAATAAAAGTTGGAGAAATAATCTTGACCTTAATCCCCAATCCCTTTGCCAATCCTTGAATAAATGTAGTTTTCCCAGCCCCCAAGTTCCCAGACAATGCAAATATTGCTCCACCCTTCAAAGAAGATCCAATTTTTCGGCCAGCTTCAATAGTTTCTTTGGCGCTTTTGGTAATAATTTCCATACTATAAATACTCCCCCAGTTGCCCCTATTATATCAATAACAACATCCCTTAGTTTCGGCTCCCTCCCTGGCGTAAAGATCTGATGAAATTCATCAGTAAACCCATAAATACCGCAAATTAAAATGGCAAGAAAGACAACACCAACTTTACTAATTCTCTCTTGCATTAAAGCTCTGTAAACAAGAATTGCCAAAATACCATATTCAATAATGTGTCCAGTTTTGTGTGCCACAAAATCCTGCCAATAAACAGGTGATACTTTTGGAACTCCTCCCGATGAAACAGAAAAAATTAAAGCTCCCCAAATAATAGGAGGTAGATAATATTTTATGAATTTATACATTGCGTTTTAATTTTGCACGAATCATGGGCCAGAAAGCAAATCCCAAAAAGCCAACACCTATTAATATAATCCCAAGAGCTATGAATGGAAAACTACCGCCAGAAGTTTGAGGCTCACCATCAGAAACTGGATCAGGGCTCGAAGTAGATGAATCAGTTGAACCCAAAACATCACTAGGTGAATCAGTAGGACTAGGTGTTGGACTTGAACTTGCAGTAGGTTTTGGTGTTGCAGTTTTTGTAGGAATTGGGGTTGGAGACTTGGTAGGTGTAGCTGTTGGAGCTACAGTTGGAGTGGATGTAGCAGTTGGAGTTGGACATGCATTCTGAGTTGTATTGTTAGTGGTACCTTGTGTAGAAGAAACAAATCTTACAAAAGCTCCGGTTCCATCTGGATATCTACCAATCGATTCACCACTATTGGTTACACAAATTCCACCCTGATTCCCATATGCCTGTTGATCAATAATATTGCCATTCATGACTAATTTCACGATATCACCATCATTATTCAATCTATTGGAAACTTCAAAAAAGGCAAATCCTCCGGGTTGAATAGAACCAGATAATGATTTTGCTGTCCCAGTAGTATCGTCAATCGTATATTGACTTAAATCCGCAGACTGAGTTGCAGTAGGAAGTTCGTACACCTCTACCCAATCATTACCAGATTGGGGATTTGGAACAAACTCATTTATAACTACCTGTGCTGAAACAGAATTCGCAAAAAGAAAAGATAAAGAAAAAATTACAAAAACACCAAATATCTTCTTCATCTAGTTAATAGTCACTTTATCCACTCTCACAATATTTGAGAAACTATATTTGTCAGTTAAATGCTTCACTCCACTCCCTCCATCTTTCAAAAACGGATCATACATTATATATCCCCCTCCATCTTTCCCTTTAATTACAATAAAGTGTTCAGGGTTACCAGAGCTTCCATAAAGACCTGCAATAACAGGTCTTCCAGCATTAACTTCTCCATCTATTGCTCCCTCAGACACTCCAATGGAAGAACGCGTTACACTAATTCCAACCCCGCTCCAAGAAAATAGCATGTAAGCAGTATTTGAGAAATATGGCGATGTGGCCCCAGCAATGTCTGATGGCTTTGTACCTTTTCCATAATGAGTTGCAACCATAGCAACAGAAGTTACCAAACATCCATAGTTAGCCATTGAGGCATCTGACTCTCCAATAGCCATATTTCCCCACGAGGAATCTCTTTGGTTGTAGTAGCACCCCCAGCCATCACATACAGTTTGGTTGCTTAATATAGTTGCCCCACCTTGCGCGCTAACGAACTTACTAAATGCTGCAAGCTGTGCCTTGGCCTGTGAAAGAAGCTGTTGATACTTAGCCTCATCGCTTTGTGTTACCGTAAGAAGCTGTGCCTTTGCCACCTTTTGGGAATTAAGAGTAATCTTTTGTTTTTCAAGTTCCTTTTGCAGTACCTCTGTTTCCTGTTTAGTTACTTTGTAGCTATTTTGAGCTGTTTGAAGTCTTACTAGTAAATCATAATCAGCATTCTGAATTTTTGAGAGGTAATGAAACTTTGAAACAACATCCCCAACATCATCTGCTGACAAAAGTAAAAACACTGGTTCGCTTGAGCGCGCCATCATATATGTAGTAATAGCTCGAGCAGAAAATGCATCAGTCAAATCCGTAAGTGATGTTTCAAGTGTATCAATTCGCCCCCCAAGAAGATTAATTTTGTCCTGTGTCTCTGTAATTTTTAATTGAGTCAAAGAAATCTGTGCATTAAACTGCGCAATTTGATTCTTCAAAGTATTAGCCTGTTTTGAAAGCTCACTAACCTTACCTTTCAAACAATCAATTTTTTTACTTACTTCATCCTGACTACCGCTTGGCATTCCCTCACAATCGACAGCTAAGACATTTTTTAATCCAAAAGAAACTATTAAGCTTGATATTATGAAGCTAAAAATCAAAAATCTTTTTGCATACTTTTGCATCTTTACTTTAAAGCTCTCCCAACAGCAACCAAACTCCCCAAAATTGCAATGAAGACTGCAATAAGTAACTCAAATCCTAGAATAACTAAATTAAGTTCAAAGAAAGCAAGACTCTGCCGTGGCAGAACTGGAACAACTCCAAAGTATGAAACAACTGCCGGAGTGGCATATAAAACCAAAATGAGAGAAAGTACCCAACCAATAACTACCCCTGTTGCAACATAAATAAGTGCCTCCATCATAATTGGCCCCCTTATGAACCCTCCAGTTGCCCCTATTAACCTCATTGTTTCAATTTCACCCTTTCTAGACGTTATTCTCATACTAACTATCACAGTTAAAATTAAAAATGACGTTGTAATTAGTACCCCAGCCACGAGTGCCCCGCCAAGCCGTATGTAGTAAACAATTTTAGTAAGCCGAGCGAGGACTACATCCAAATCCGTTCCATTCCCAAGACTCGCTGTAAAACCAACCGAGTCAACAATAGCCTCAGTCTTTGTTTCAGTGATAAGGTCTGGCGCCAATTTCAAATCTTTGACAGAAAACTCAATGCTTGCCGGAAATATTGAAGGGCTCACAAGCTGCCCCAAAAGGGGATTATCACTCGTTGCCGATTTATAAATGGCAAGTGCATCCTCCTTTGAAACAAACTTCAAATCTTTAACGCGCTCATCTTTTTCAAGTTTAGTTTGTAAGGCACTTACTTGCTCAGTCGTTGCACTATTTTTCAAAAAAACAATAACCTGGGGACGAGTCTCAAAGAAACTAAGAACCTGGGCTGAGGAGTAAAGTAAAATTGCGATAAGACTGCCAACAAAAAAGGTAAGAGACATCACAGCAACTGCTGCTATCCCTTGAAAAGGAGCACGTCTAATATTTTTAAATGCTGTTTTAAACATATTATTTAGTACTTGTCACCATTCTTCCGTCCTTCAATTTAATCACACGTCTTTTCATCTTATCAATAATTTCCCTGTTATGGGAGGCAACAATCACTGTTTTACCAGCCTTATTTACTTTCCCAAGTAAATCCATAATAGCCTCTCCAGTTTCCCAATCTAAGTTTCCGGTCGGCTCATCGGCTAGTATTATCTTTGGATCAATAACCAATGCTCTCGCGATTGCTACCCTCTGAACCTCACCACCCGAAAGTTGAAGAGGGAAAAGTTCTCCTCGGCTCGAAAGCCCAACCAATTTCAACACTTGATCAACTCTCATTTTCCATTCTTTTGGGTCAACTCCTTTAATAGCAAGCGCTACTTCAATATTTTCGCGAATTGTTTTGTCTCGAAGTAATTTGAAATCCTGGAAAACTATTCCAATCTTTTGCCTCAGCCTTGGTATGTCTCCTTTTTTAATCTGAGTTATATCCTCTCCATCAAAAATAATGCTCCCGCTAGTCGGTTTGAATTCCCCCAAAAGAAGTCTCAATACAGTAGATTTCCCAGCGCCAGATGGTCCTACTATAAAAACAAATTCGCCTTTTTCTATGTTGAAGGAAGCATCTGTTAATGCCTTTATATTTCCAAAATTCTTGGTGACGTTTTTAAATTGAACCATGCGGATGTATTCATATTACTCTATCACTTTTACATATCCCACATCCATAAACCAGCCAGCATGTTTTCCAGATTGTGTCTCCCCTCGAATTTCAACCTTTTTACCAACAAAAAGCTTTAGATCAACAGCAGTTGAGACCAAATACACGTTTTGACTTGTCCCCCCAGGCCTTTCCAAATGAAAATTACCTTCTCCTTTTATTCCACCCGTTTTCAAAACCCCCTGAGCAGTATCTTTAAATGCAGGATCATCAATTCCAGCCTCATTTGGAGTATTAACAATTTTTACTGTAGATGGTCCAGATGATATACCAATCACACTTCCCTTTTTAGATAGAACTAAACCAGTCCCAACACCCGCCAAAACTACAACCAAAACAGCGACAACGAAAAACATTTTCTTGTTACCAGAGCCAAAAGAAAACTTCTTCAAAACTTGTGGAGCCTGTGGCATTTGAATTTGAGAGATGTTTTCCATCAGTTCAATATAACACAATGGTCAATATTTCAAAATAGTAAAATTCCAACTCTGGTGTTAAAATCACTCCCATGAAACCTTATATCATCAATGCAACTTCCATTTTAGTTAATTCTACAAATCAAAAAAACATACAGGCAATTGGCAAGGATCTACATTCTATAAAAATCAAGAGTAAAAACATCCACGAAATCGTTGCCAGAGGAGGCTGTACAATCGACGCAATATCCTCGATCGAACCTAACGACATCGACTTACTTTATTCATATAGAAGCAAAAACGGTCTGATGACAACAAGCTGTGTGTGTGAAAAAATTCAGGAAGACATAAATAACTTAAAATTTCTATACTTCAAAAATAAAGAAATAGACCTAGAAAATTCATTTGAAAAAGAACCAAAACTACCACCAGTTGAAAAAGCAGTCGGGTTTTTCTCTTTTCATACTGATTATCATTCACAATTTATAATAGACGAAAAATCACAAATATGGACAAATAGAGATGCACTTAAATATTTCCTGAACAATATTTACGAAATACGTTATGAAGGATTTTCACCATGGGCATACTTTCCTCGTCAAACTGATTCAAACAACTATTGGGCTTTTCATCTTTACATTCTTATCAGAGGAATCGGATATGTCTTAAAAAGAAATCTTGTACCAGGAGTAAAATTTATGACATTACTCGACGAAGCAGATTATTTGATGGCAATGAGTATCAGACAAAAAGATATAAACGAATTTCGCAAATACGCAAAAAATAAGATTAAGAACCGCAAAAACCTAGATACCTTCCTTAATAAATTTACTCAAGAGCCAGAAAGAAATAGGTTAAGAAAACTATTCTACAAATTAATTTAACTTCAACTCTGCTTCAATAAACTCATCAATCTCACCATCAAGTACTGCAACAGTATTTGAAGTCTCAACCTCAGTCCTCAAATCCTTAACCATTTTGTAGGGATGGAGTACATAACTTCTGATTTGTGTTCCCCATGAAGCCGGCCTATACTCACCCTTCAATGCTTCTTTTGTTTTCAACGCTTCCTCCTGTGCCCTTGCCCACAACTTTGCCTTCAAAAGTCCCAGTGCAATTTTCCTGTTCTGCTCTTGAAATCTTTCGCTTTGTGCCGAAGTCGTAATGCCAGTTGGAGTATGCTTCAACCGTACTGCAGTTGAAACCTTGTTTACGTTTTGCCCTCCATGCCCCCCAGACCTGAAAAACTGAACTTCCAAGTCTTCATCCCTTACTTCAATATCTGGCAAATCAATGTCTTCAAATTCAGGCAAAACTTCAACCAAAGCAAAAGAAGTTTGACGAAGATCATCAGCGTTAAATGGAGACTGGCGTACTAATCTATGTGTTCCAGCCTCGCGCTTTAGATATCCATATGCCATTGGTCCATTAACACTAATTACAATGCTTTTAATCCCAGCCTCCTCCCCTAGTGTTTCATCCAATACCGATGTTTTCCAGCCTCTTCTCTCACAAAACCGCAAGTACATCCGAGAAAGCATTGCAGTCCAGTCCATCGCTTCAGTCCCACCTTGCCCAGCATGAATTGAAAGCGTTGCATTTTTCTTGTCATTCATCCCGCTCAAATATGTTCTCGTTTTGAGTCTCTGAATCCTTGCCCTACACTTTTCAATTTCAATCTCCAGGTTTGGATCATCTGATAAAGTCATCAGAATGTTAATCTCCTCACCCAAGTCTTTTAGTTCAGTAAGTTCATCTTTAATGTAGGAAATATCCTGCATTAATTTGCGGGCTTCATTGGGATCTTTCCATAAATCCTCATCAATACTTTTCGCCTCCAAAGAAAGAAGTGTTACTTTCTTCTCATCTTCTTTAAGTGACCTTCGTATATCTTCAAAATCAGAAGAAAGTTTCGTTAGTTCTGCACTAGCTTCAAACATGCCCTAAGTATATCATTTACCTTTATTTATTGAGGCAGGAACAAGATTAGTAATACTATCCCCCAATACTTTTGTATCAATCCTTATTCCTTTCAAAAGAAGTATTCCCACAACCACAAGAGTTACAATTACTCCAAGAAAGAACCCAAAAACAGCCCCTTTAACAGACCAGTCAACAAAATGTCTCCTCATGTGAGCAAGTGAGAGAATAAGGAGAAAAATCAAAAAAACAATTGCCCCAATTTCCCAATATGCAAACTGAAAATCCATATTGAAAAGGCGCAAGGGAACACTCTTACCCAAAATTCCTGTACTCAAAAAGTCTAGATTAACTAAATTCATTCCACAACTTCTTCACCTTCATCAATCGTTCCTGCGCCGCTACTACTGCCGCTCACTGGAGTACTTTGTTTCCCCAAGTCAAAGCTTTTTACAATGTGATTATAGATATCCTTCTCCGCTGCTGTTCCAGCTACTCCATCAATTGCATATGAAACTCCTTGAGAATTAGCAAGAGTCAGAGCCATCTTAATACCATTTGCTTCATATACATACTGCTTCAGTGGAAAACCAGCCAATTTCAAACTTCCAGAAGGTGAGGCAGTAGAATCGCTTGGCAATTTGTAGCTACCATCTTTTACAGTAATATGAATTACATCATCACCCTTTTTAATCTCCAACAAACTGTAGTAGGAATTATCATCGGCAGGAGTTATATCAGTAACGACAAAATTAGATGGATATTTGAAGGAAAAACCAGACTCATCATTGTAAACACTTTGTGTAACACCCCCCTCAGACTCAGACTCAGATGTTGGATTGAAAATAGTATCATGAATACCATCTTCCGATTTATTTTTATTCTGTAGAAAAAAGAATGCACCAACACCAACTGCCCCAAGTACAATAGCAGTAACAATAATAATGAGTGCCTTCTTTGACATAACTCTCTCCTAACTATATCATGTATATATCAATGAAGAAAATAATCACACTAATTCTTCTTACAATTCTATTTACAGTATCCTCAAATTCTATCTATGCAAAACGCCTTCTACCTGCAGCAAGAACAGCAGCCAAGACAACTACTGTCTCAAAAAGCAAAGGAGTAACCACATCAGTAAGATTTAGAGGAGATAGAAGGGGAATATTGGTAACCTTCAGTAATGTTAATGCTTTCCAATCTATTTCATACACCCTAACCTACACTGGAAGTGGAATTCCTCAAGGAGTTTCAGGAAACATAACACAAGGTGAAGACACAGTAACTAGAGAAATTATTTTTGGAACATGTTCAAATGGAATCTGCAGATATGACACAAATATTAAAAATGCAAAGTTAATTATAATAACCACATTGAATAACGGACAGAAAGTAAGAAAAACTTACGTACTAAAAGTTTAATTTCCTAAAGCGAGACCATGTTTCCCCTGAGGGTGAATTTTTTCTAAAGCTTCAATTCTATCTCCGTGATCCGATTGCGCAGCAGAAATAAGATCCATTGAGACTTCCAACTTATCAAGTTTGTCCAGAACTTTAGTGTCTGTTCATAAAATTCATTTTTATCAGGAAGATGCTTAATATCATCCCTCCTGACTAAAGTATCATCTTCATCAAGAGCAACTTTAACCAAATTTTTTATATTTTTGAGATCCGGATCCGTCAACGACATACACCAATCTAAATCGTTTTTTGGTCTACGTCAATATCTCAAATTTACTGAGCTGGAGTAGATGTTGGGCTAGCAGCTGGAGTAGATGTTCCTGTAGTTGTTGTAGACCCTTTTCTTGATCCAACTGTAATTGAAATATCAAAACCAGTTGCAGGTGTACTGTCCGTCTCAACAGATGTGTATGTTTGTTTCAGGAGTGCTGTAATTTCAGTAATAACTTCCTGAGAAACATTTGTTCCAAATGAAACTGAGGTAGCAGTAACTGTGCTTGGCGCATTCCCTGTTTCAATACTTGTATACCCAAGATTTTTTAATTTTGTTTGTAGATACGCTGCTTCTCCTGCTACACCAGTACCATTTAAAACTTGGA
>CAZPLB010000005.1:0-57847 GCA_964587425.1 uncultured Gammaproteobacteria bacterium | reverse complement strand
TGTGCACCCGGGGGGAATCGAACCCTCATTTTTCGCTCCGAAGGCGATAGTTCTATCCGTTGAACTACGGGTGCTAATAAGGAAATTATATCGTTTTTTAGCTATAATTGCACAATATGGACATCCCAGAGCAGATTGAGGCAATTGAAGAGGAGATTAGAAAGACACCCCATCACAAGGGGACTAACACCTTTATTGGTTTAATGAGGGCCAAGATTGCAAGGCTTAAAGATAGGGAGATGGAGGCTGGTGGCCAAAAGGGTGGCGGGGGTGGAGGGTATGCGGTCAAGAGACAGGGGGATGCTACTGTAGTTTTGATTGGACCCCCATCTGCTGGAAAATCCACACTTATTAATAAACTAACAAATGCTCAAAGTAAGGTTGCTCCTTATGCTTTTACTACAGTTAGTGTTGTTCCTGGAATGATGCAGTACCGAAATGCATACATTCAAATATTTGATGTTCCAGGATTAATCGAAGGAGCACAGAAGGGCAAGGGGCGGGGGAGAGAAGTTTTGTCTGTAGCACGCGGAGCTAATTTACTTGTCTTCATAACTGATCCAAAGAGACTGACTTTTTTTGAAAAATTAGGAAAGGAATTGGAGGATGCTGGAATTAGATTAAACAAAAAACCGCCTGAAGTAAAAATTGAAACGAGGTTGAGCGGGGGAATTAATGTCTTTTCAAACATAAATCAGGAATTAGACAAAGAAACAGTTAGGGATGTTGCAGGGGAATTTGGCATTAAAAATGCAGATATTACAATTCGTGAAAAATTAACAATGGATACTCTGATTGATGCTTTTTCAAAAAATAGAGTTTACGTAAGAGCAATTTATGTTGTCAACAAAATTGATGAAATGAAGGACAAGAGTAAGATTGGTGGATATATTCCAATTAGTGCACAGAAGGGAGTCGGTATGAAAGAGTTAAAGGAAAGAATGTGGAGTGAGCTTGGGTTTGTGACAGTTTACTTGGTAAAGCTTGGAGATGATCCGGACTTTAGTAATCCAATTATTCAAAAGGAAGGGTTAACACTTATGGATTTGGCTCAAAAGATTGGGAGTGAATTTGCCAGTTTAAAATATGGAGCTAAGATTTGGGGGAATGGGTCAAAGTTTCCAGGACAAGAAGTTTCTCTTTCGACAGTGGCACAAGATGGAATGATGGTGAGGTTTATTTAAGAGCCTTTTCGTCTGTTTCTCCGAGACGCTATCATAACCTCTGAAGTTCTACGAGAGTTGTCTACTACAGAGTGAACTGCCATTTCTGTGGTTTCCAAGGGGTTACTTTTATTAGTTTTTTCTTTATCGCTGTCTTCTTGAAGGGAGTCTATTTTACCCAGAACTCTACTATTAAGACCCTCTTCGTGGACAATACCATCTATCTGATCTTGTATTTTCATTAATTCAAGGAATTCGTCTGTTGATAATTTCTTTAGTTTTTCCCAGTTTTTTGGCAAATCGATTGTGTGTGTAAAAAGTATTTCCATGGTTTAAATTATAAAAAAAATATATGTTTTTTTCAACTGGTTATGTTGGTTATTTCATTCCGTATAGCGGATCGAGGATCATACTAATTTCCAAGCTATATACTCTGGTTCTTGGGATGCAGCTATTCCATTTTTTATTGTATTTACCTTTTTATGATTTTGTTCTGTATCTGATAGAACTATAATTACTTCTAAGCCAGGAAAGCTTGTAATACCTTCCTTTTCTGCCAGAGCTTGAAGACTTTGACCGATAAACCTTTCTATGTTGCTGGTACCGGTTTCATTTGAGTCTTGGTATACAATGAGTGTATCAAAGCCATTATAACTTTCTTTGTTTCCCTCTGTAATGAATCCTTCTGGAATTATTAATCCGTTTTCATATATACCAGAGCGGATGGAAAGACCAACATCTATTATGTCTGAACCTGCTAACTGTCCAGTGTCAGTTTTTGCTTTCCTTGCAGTTGATATCCCTAATTCTTTTATTAATAAATTTAGTTCATGGGATCTTATACCGTTGTTGCAGGTTGAGAATAGTTTTCTTGATTTGGCTAATTCATCCTTATACATGACTAGAAGGGTCATGAACTGACTATCATTCATGCAAAACACTCTAACACCTAGTTTTTCAAATAAGGCGATATCTAATTTTTGTGCACTATCAAATATAGCTGACTCTCTTTCTGACATATTAAGAGCGGGATACGGGAATCGAACCCGTGTACTCTGATTGGCAACCAGATGCACTACCATTATGCTAATCCCGCGAAGGGTGCCGAGATCAGGAATCGAACCTGAGTAGCATGTTCTTCAGACATGTGCCTTGACCACGTTGGCTATCTCGGCTTAACTTCATGATTATATCAAGACTAAGACAATTAGTCGATTATGGCAGGTGGATAAATAACTTTGCTAGAACAAATAGAATAACTACCACAAGCACAATGGTGAAGATGTATGACAACTCTGGGGTGGACAAGAATGCATTCTGAATTTTTCTAAATGCCATATTAACGTAGTAACTTTTCTTTGCGTTATTGTCCATATATCTATATTACACGATTCATGAGTTTGTGGGCGGTATAGGGGTCGAACCTATGACCTTTCGGATGTAAACCGAGCGCTCTACCAACTGAGCTAACCGCCCTCAAGTGTCCCCAGGGGGAATCGAACCCTCATCTCCTCCTTAGAAGGGAGATGCTCTATCCATTGAGCTATGGGGACCCATAGACAGCTCTATTTTACCAAAAATTTGATATAATATCACTGTTCATGCAGATGTGGCGGAACTGGAAGACGCGCAGGCCTCAGAAGCTTGTGGACTTTACCGTCCGTGGAGGTTCGAGTCCTCTCATCTGCACAATACACAAGCGGGAGTGGTGAAACTGGTATACACGCCATCCTAAGGAGGTGGTGCCGTAAGGCGTGCAGGTTCGAGTCCTGTCTCCCGCACCTTCAAAATTATTTCAGTAATTTTGTACTATGAAAAAACTCTTTATTTTATTACTAGCTTTAATGTTATTTTTTTTTGTTCCAAGAGAAGCATTGGCAATTTACAACCCTGAAGCCGTTCCTAATAACCACTTTGGAATGCATATTATTGATACGAGTGATATCCCAGAAGTGGCCAAACTGGTTAATTCAAATGGAGGAGATTGGGGATACGTAACACTTGTTATCCAAAAAGGAGAAAGAAATGTAGGGAGGTGGCAAAAGGTTTTTGATGAGATGAGAAGACTGCATTTAATTCCTATTGTTCGAATTGCAACAGCTCCTCTGAATGGTGATATTTGGGAGAAGCCAAATGTTGATGAAATTGATGGTTGGGTAAGTTTTTTGAATTCACTAAACTGGGTAATTGAGAATAGGTATGTAACTGTTGGAAATGAACCTAATCATGACAAAGAATGGGGAGGAGGGGCTAATCCAAAGGAATATGCAGACTATTTGAAAATATTTAGTGAAAAATTGAAGAAAGCAAATGATGACTTTTTCATTATGCCTGCTGGACTTGATGCATCTGCCAACAATCCCAGAGATTCAGTAGATGAGACTACCTTTTTAAAGGAAATGATTGCTGCAGAACCAAATGTCTTTGAGAATATTGATGGATGGGCATCACACTCATATCCAAACCCCAATTTCTCGGGCTCTGCCGGTGCCTTTGGACGAGGAACAGTTAGGACATATCTTTGGGAGCTTGATTATCTAAAGAGTTTGGGGGTTAGTAAAAACTTTCCTGTATTCATTACAGAAACTGGATGGATACATAGTGGTTCTTTGACTACTGATATTGGTCCAAAAATTGAAAAAGCATATATAGAAGCCTGGAGTGACGAGCGCGTTGTTGCAGTCACTCCTTTCGTATTTAATTACAGTGAGTCACCATTTGATATTTTTAGTTTGAAGAGTAAGAGTGGAGAATATTATGATTTTTACTACAATGTTTTGGGTTTGGCGAAGATAAAAGGAGAACCAGTACAAATTGATAAAGGGGAGATATTAACTAACTTTTTTCCAAAATTAACATTTGGAGGTTCTGATTTGAATGGTGTTGTTTTTGCAAAAAATACAGGCCAGACCATATGGGGAACGGGTACCTTAGGTCTAAATTCCCACGACTTCCAAATTGAATCCGTTTTTCCACCTCTCGTTGAACCAACGCATATTGCTGCAATACTTGTGAAGGGTCATCCCCTAACCGAAAGCGGTAACTACACTTCAAAAATATCTTTGACCAATAATTCAAAAACTATTGGTGACTTCTTTGAAACATCAGGAGTTCTTGTTCACAGTCTTCCAACTGCATCTGATATTTTTGTATATATTCGCGAAATTTTGGCAAGTAAGCTTGGTTTGAGGTAAGGGGCTTATCACTTTGTGTTAAAATACACATGGTTCATGAGTCCGTAGCTCAATGGTAGAGCAGTACCCTCTTAAGGTAACGGTTGGAGGTTCGATCCCTCTCGGACTCACAAACTTGACTTTGGCTCACTAAATATGACATCCTACACTCACTAATGCCTGAACTTTCAACATCTCTTGAGGAAGAGTCTCTTGGTTTTTGGAGGCGAATTTCATTGGTGCTCACTTTCTTTGTACTCGCCCCAATTACCCTTGTAGTTAGTTTATTCTCATATGTATCTCTCAAAAACCAGGCTGCAAAACAGCCTGTGGCACTGGTGCAGGGAACCAATGGCGTGAGGATTTTTGCCTCACTTCCAAATACTGCACCTTCTTTTTCAGGTGAGATTGTGATGAAGGATGCAAGGCCTGCAATACTTGCAAAATATATGGATCAATATAATTCACCTTTAACTTCATATGCTCCAAAGATTGTTGAGATTGCAGATAAATACAAGCTTGATCCCAGACTCCTTGTAGCGATCGCGCAGCAGGAAAGCAACCTTTGCAAGATAATCCCATACGGCAGCTACAATTGTTGGGGGTGGGGAATTACAAGCGTTTCGAGCTTAGCCTTTAAATCATATGAAGAGGGTATTGAGACAGTTGCACAGGGATTGAGGGAGAACTACCTAGATAAAGGCTATACAACGCCTGAGGAAATCATGAGTAAATACACTCCCAGTTCTCCGGGAACATGGGCAGCTGGAGTAAGTGCATTCATTGCCCAGATGCAGTAGCTTTCATATATTTCAAGAAAATGTCAGCATATTACGACACATACGACTACCTTTCATATTGGGACAGCCGAAAATATGAACACGAAAGCGAGGTACTAGCCTTAAAGGCATATCTTTCAAGAATTCCTGAAGTAGACAAAGCAATTGAAATAGGGGGCGGTTTTGGAAGATTAGTTCCATATTTTTCCTTCAGAGTCAAAAGGGTTACTTTGACAGACCCCTCTCAAAAACTTCTTTCTCATGCCAAGGCAAGACTAACAGGCCTTAAGAACATAGTTTTTTTGCAGTCTACACTTGAAAACTTGAGAGAAAGAACCAAACCAAATAAATTTGATCTAGTTCTGATGATTCGGGTAGCCCACCATTTGCCCGACCTTGAAGAGGCTGTAAGAGAAATCTCCTCAGTAACAACAGATAATGGGTATCTTATTTTTGAGTTTGCAAATAAAATCCATTTCAAGTCACTCTTGAAACATATTTTAAAAGGTGATTTTGGATACTTTTCTTCCAAGGAAGCAGTTGATCTGAGGGGCAAAAAGTCCAAACGGATAAAGACCATAGCATTTGTGAATCATCACCCAAAGTTTGTGAAGGAGGTTCTTGAAAGAAATGGTTTTGACATCCTTGAAAATCGCTCAGTTTCAAACATAAGGAGTACTTATGCTAAGAGACATATACCCCTTAATCTACTTATTTGGGTGGAAAGCATCCTTCAAAAGCCTCTATCTTATATTTGGTTTGGACCATCAATATTTGTCCTAGCCAAGAAAAGGGGATAGGCACCTTTTGACTTGACAAGCCTATAATATAATGCTATAGTATTCTCACGTTTCGAGGCAATCTTGCTAATAACAAGAAAGCGTTGAGATTAATATGCCCTCTGTTTCGACAGAGGGCTTTTTTGTGGATTGAACATGTTATACTTTACTCATGAAAACTAGAGTATTTAGGTACAATGTCTTAGTTCGTAAGGAGGGGAAATACTATGTCGCCTATGTACCTGCTTTGGGCATTTCTGACTTTGGAAAGTCAGTTTCTGAAGCCAGTAAAAACGTAAAAAGTGCAATAGAGTGTCACATTGAGGGGTTAATGAAAACAAAGACTGAGGTTCCAGCCCCAGATACTTCTGATTTTTATGTTACTCAGACAGAAGTGGAATTACCCCAAAGCACCAGGTTTGCAATTTAAATGCCAAAACTTGCACCTCTAAAACCCAAGGAGGTTGAGAAGTTACTACTTAAGAATGGTTTTGTTGTTAATGTAAGTAAAAGCAGTCATAGGCAGTATTACAATTCAAAAACAAAAGCACATGTTACAATCCCATTTCATTCTAGAGATCTTGCTATGGGAACATTGAGAAGTATTGTTCGTCAATCTCAGCTTTCTGTAGATATTTTCAGAAAGTAGTTCCTGTGTAGTAAAATAGACATATTGCCGAAGTGTTGAAACTGGCAGACAAGCAGGTTTTAGGAACCTGTGCTCGCAAGAGCGTGTGGGTTCGAGTCCCACCTTCGGCACATTGCAAAATTTCCTTGATTTGTACTACACTCATATTATGGAGAGTGAGTTAATTCATCTGATTCCAAATAGATTCAAAAGTAATTCACATGTGGTTTATTTACTTCTACCAGTTACTCTTTTTGTTCTTGTTTTGTTTTTTACTAGAGCTCATAATCCTTCACCGATGGTTGAAGGGGCGCATGTTGAAGTAGAACCATAATTAAAAGCAGAGCTTGAAGTTGAAACTATGAAGAAATTATTTTTAATGTTAGGTGGAGTTGCTCTTTTTATTCTTATTATTGGAATGCTTGTTAAGGCACAAAAGGGAGAGCGGAATGTATTATCTTCTCTTTTCAAGAGAACTCCTGCACCATTTGTCATAACTAACCCCAAGGAGATAACTGTAGGTACTGCTAAATTTAATGTGTTTGTCGCTGCCAATAATCAGGATAGGCAGAATGGACTTTCTAGGGTTTCTTCTTTGAAGAGTGATGAAGGAATGCTTTTTGTTTTTGAAAGCAAGGATATAATGCCAATATTTTGGATGAAGGATATGCTTATACCACTCGACTTTATCTGGATTAACGATGATAAGGTAGTTGATGTTAATCAAAATGTTCCTGCTCCTTCTCCCAATACTCCAGATAGTCAACTAGTGAGATATGCCCCAAAGGTTCCAGTAGACTATGTTTTGGAAGTTAATGCTGGAACAGTGGCAAGGGAGAAACTGAAGGTAGGGGATAGTGTTAATCTTTCTAAAGCTCTTTAACTCCACCAAAGGCAATCCTATCTTTTACTAAATCTTTTGTTACCAGCATGTGGGTCGGATGGATAGTAAACTCTCCCCAGTTTTGGTTTATGGTATCTAGCGCCTTTGTTAGATTTTTCTTTTTTACAATGTCCTCAAAGAGAAGTGTTTGAAAGTTTCTTTCTTTGGAGAGAGTGAAGCAGCTTACTGCTAAAGTGTGAACCTTTCCGTTTTTCTTGGAACAGTGTGTCAGAATAGTTTTCCCATATTTATAAATATCACATGAGGCAAAAATTGGGTTTGAAAGAGTTTTACTTTCGTGCCAGTATGAATGGTCTTTGAAGTAAAGGCTCACATGGATTCCTTTGGCTGAAAATCCAGCTCTTCTTAATCTCATCCCAGTTTTCTCACACAGTTTTTGAAGTATGGGAAGCAAATCTGCATCGGGGTTGGGAAGAGCAAAAGAATTACCAAAACTTTTTCTTGAAAAATCAACTGAGTCTATCTCGTAGCCTCTTAATCTTAAATACCAGTAATACCCATTAATGGAGCTGAATGCCGCTTTTAACTTCCAAAGAGGGGCGTTGTAGAAATCTAATACTGACCTAATTCCAACCATATTGAGGCGAAGTTTATTCCTTTCGGCTATACCATTTAGATCTGTTAATTGAAGTTTTGAATAAACAAAGAGGAAGTTCTCTTGGTTTATTTCTTCCAAACCATCAGGCTTTTTTAGGTTAGATGCAGTTTTTGCTATGAAACGGCTTGGGCCAATACCAACAGATACTGTTAGATAGTCTCCAATTTCTTTTTTTATCCTCTTTTTTATTTCATCTCCAATTTCAAACATACTTTTTGTTCTTAAGGCTGGGGTATTATCTAAATCCAGAACAAACTCATCAATAGATTTTGGAGAAAAGTTTGGGGTATAGAAATTTAAGATTCTTCTTAATTTTTTGTGAACGAATCTGTATTTCGCTGGATCTGGAGTTAGGACAATTAATCTGGGACAGAGAATTCTTCCTTCCTTTACTCTCATACCTGTTTTGACTCCAAGTTTTTTTGCATCAACTGATGAGGCTAGAATACAGCCTCCTGGAGAATTGTAAGCGGCGACAGCAATTGGCTTATTTCGAAGAAAAGGATTTGCCTGCTGTTCAACAGTTGCAAAACAAGAATTTAAATCTATGTGCATTATGGTTGATGGATTTTGATTGAAGTCATTCATTTTAATTATTGACTAGATCTAAAAATGGATATAGAATCCTTTTTATGGCTGGGGAGAGAGACGAAAGTAAAATAACACGAAATTTGAAAGCGGTCGCAGACGCATTAGATATTATTGGTGACCACGATACTGTTATGAAGCCGTTTTTAAAAAAGGGTGGTAATGAAAATTCTGATAGAAAATCTTTTGCTTTGGGAGACCCGAAGGGAGAAAAAGCTTCTACGTGGAAACCGACAGGAGGTGCTTGGAATAAAAATAAAAAGGACATTGTTCAATAACTCCTTTCTTCAAAATTTTCTAAAGTCCAAAGAAGGTTACTTGTATTTAATACAAGCCTCAAGAAAGAAGTCTCAGTAACTACAGAGAATACATGATATAGAATTTTGCCTTTGGTGTATTTATGGTGAAGACCAACTTTTTTTATTTCGTAATCACGATTTTTCCAAACAACAGACTTAGGGAATCCATCAAAGATTACAGATACTGGTTCGGAGATTGTTTGGACAGACATAATTAAATGTAACCCGAAGAAAAAATGAAGTCAATAACTACTTTCTATCTGGAACAATGAGTCGCCTACTTTTCTTTTCGTGACCTGGCAATTTTTCTAGAAAACCTTTTTCTATTAATTTATTGAGGCTGTGATTTACAACACTTGTTGATGAAATACAGACAGCATCCCCAATTTCTCTAATTGTAGGAACATTTCTAGTTCCAAACATATTCAACCCTTCAACCTCCAGAATTACATAATGTAGTACATTTTTCTGGTGGTCACTAAGTTGTTCCCATTCGGTTTTCATAACAGGTGAGATTATAGCACAAGTGTTATTATTAGGGTTATGAAGGGATTAGTTTTTGTTTTATCTGGCATATTACTTCTTGTAATTGGTTTTGGGGTTGGGTGGATTGTTAAAGAAAACCAGATTAATATTCCTGTAGTTCAAAAGATTGTTGATAGAAGTTTGGATAAATACTCTATCGAGAACCTCCGCAAATTCAATGAGGCAAATGACGTCTGGGGTAAGTTTCAAATTGATAAAGTTATTAAGGAGAATAATAGTTTTACTTCAAGTGAATTTTTCCTTGAATTCAATCCTAATTTGGATGGTAAAACAGTAAAGAAAACATCTGGGCTAATTAATATTCCAAAGATATCTGGACAATATCCAGCTGTTGTTATGCTTCGGGGTTACGTTGATCCAAAAGAGTATTTTATAGGAGAGGGAACAGAACACGCTGCTGAAGTTTTTGCCAACAATGGCTACATTACCATTGCTCCTGATTTTTTAGGTTATGGAGATAGCGATCATGAAGCCGACAATGTATTCGAGACAAGGTTTCAGTCATATGTTACGGCAGTAAATTTAATTAGATCTCTTGATTCACTGCCTTCATGGGATCACAAGAATATTTTTATTTGGGCACATTCAAATGGCGGGCAGGTGGCATTAATTACACTTGAAGCTACGGGTGGAAGTTATCCAACTACTCTTTGGGCACCAGTAACAGCTCCTTTCCCTTTTTCTATTCTTTACTATACAGATGAGACTGAAGATAAAGGTAGGGCACTAAGGAAATCAATTTCCACTTTTGAGGAGACCTATGACAGCAGTCTATATTCACTTGATAATTATTGGGGGATTATTAACACAGGTATCCCGATTCAACTCCATCAAGGAACAAATGACGATGCAGTTCCAGTTGGCTGGAGTGATAGGTTTGTTAAGAATATGAAGACTTTAGGGATTGATATCGAATATCATATCCATCCTGGGGCAGACCACAATATGAATCCTTCGTGGAATGAAGCTATCCTTCAAGATTTGGCATTCTTCAGAAAGAACCTGAAATAGTGTATAATCAGGCATGGCAGTACAGACAACAGATTCTAAAGCTAGTCCTGTAGTATTAAAACCGAATTTGAAGAGTCAGGGACCTACATTCAAAGCTGATTTTTTTCGAGGGAAGAAATTTGGAAAAGGTTCAGCAACTGGCTTTGATCCTGCAAGGTTTAAGACTCAACACAAAGGGTAAGCGACATGACAAGCTGAGCTTGTTGTAAATTACTTTTATGATTAAAAATACACTAGCCCGTCTTGACGACGGAACTATTCAAATCAATTTCAGTGTTCCAAGTGCAGAAATTGAGAATGCTAAGAATTCGGCTCTCGAAGAATTGGCAAAGAATGTGGCGGTTCCTGGATTTCGTAAAGGAAAGGCACCCGTTGAGAAAGCAAACGAGAAAATAGACGCAGGAAAGGTCCTTGAAAAGGCACTTGGTAAATTACTCCCTGATGCTTATGTCAAGGCTTTAGATGAACACAAAATTAAACCAATTACATATCCCAAATTTGAAGTAATGAAGCAAGGAGAAGTTTGGGAGATTAGGGCAACTACTGCAGACCTTCCGGAAATTGACTTGGGGGACTATAAAAACTTGGTAGGAGGCGCCATTCGTGCAATTTCACTTAAAAAGGAACTTACTAAAGAAGAAAAGGAACAGGTTGCAGTGAAGACTTTACTTGAGACAATTAAGATTAAAATCCCAAAAATATTAATTGAGGATGAGGTGAACGGCAGACTTTCTAATCTTCTTGCCAGAATTGAAAAACTAGGGCTCACTCTTGAAGGGTATTTAGGATCAATCGGAAAAGATGAAAAGACATTGAGAGCGGAGTATGAAAAACAAATTACAGAGGGGATTACGTTGGAATTGGTTTTGAATAAAATAGCTGGTACTGAAAGGGTCACTGTGGATGAGGCTGAAGTTATGAAAGCAATTGCTGCAAGCGGAGTGAGCGAGTCGGCTGGGGAAGAGCAAAAAATGCTCGTTCGGTCTGTTTTGAAGCGAAGAACTGCTCTTGAAATCCTTGTTAGCACGGCATAACATGGGCTATATGACAGACAAAAATGCAAAGCAGAAGCAAATAAAACAGGCCAGGCAGGGGAATGTTCTTGAGACTCTTAAGGATTTAGGTGGAGGAACTGCAAAAGCATTTGGGCAGGACTTTCTAAAAGAGCTTCCAAAGGATTTCATGTCTCAATTGATGGGAATGAAAAGGCCTCCTGAAAAACACTTCTCTGGAGAGATTACACGCGGTGATAGCTTGAATGTTAATGATGTGTATAACGGAAAGAGAGAACAGCAAGAAAAGCTTTCAAGACAAATTAGTTTTGAGAGACGAATCTTAGATGAAGAAAAAAGTTTACTTGAAAGACGAAGTAGTGAACTTAGTATGCAGCTAAATGCAATTAGGCAGGAAATTCAAGCTGTAATAGCAACTACTCCAAAACTAGCTAAACAAGTGGAGGCAGCGAGTCTTGAGGCACCTATTAATCCAGGTCAATACCACAAGGTGTTCTTGGAAGCTATATTGGAATTTTTAAAGTCCTTCAGGAAAAACATAGAAAGTGCAGGACTCTGGTTGGCTTCAGCTAACAAAAGAGCAAGCAAGAAGAAGGGCTTTTGGGGACAGTATCAAAAAGGAAAGGGTTCAAGATTACTTAACCCTGAGGACTTCTTGCAAAGAAGTGCAGGGTAGTTATATAATACTTTCAATGTTAAAGCGTTCTCTCACTATTAATTTGGTTAACCTCATTACTGAGGGCTAAATTTGGTGGGAGGAATTAAGTAAAACAGAAAACAAAAATAAAATAGATACAAGACAAACCTCTCACCAGAGAGGTTTTTTTTAATGAAAAATTATGAAGGAAATTAATGAATTACTTATAAATGTCCCCCAAAGGGGGATAAAAATGTTGATTCCTCCTGGGCTTGAATGGTTATTGGAAAATTCAAGAAATTCTCAGCAGGTTAGACCTTTGACTGAAAATGAGAAGGCTAAATTATGGCTTAGCCTTTATTCTAGTACACTACGAAAGAGATATCCCAACAAGGATGCTGGGAAAGAATTTATGTCTAGTGTGGATTACCAAAGAAGACAAGAGCTTTATTTACTTGCAGAGCAGATGACAGAATGTATCGTTTTTGAGTGGAAAAAGATAAATTCTCAAAGGGAGATCGCTGTTGTAATTTTTGGTTCTATAGTAAGAGGTCTAGTGAAATGCCCGGCTCACCCTGATCCGAGCAATATTGATATGGCAGTTATTGGCGACATATCCGACTGTGAGAGAAGTATGTTACTTGATTCAATAAGGCCAACAAGAGAAAGAGTAAAAAATGTTGTCTTGTCCGGTTGTTCAAATTTAATAGAGTCATTAGATCAGTTTAAAGGTGGTAATGCTGGTGTTATTGTACAAAATATACAGAAGTTAACTGTTAATAGTTATTCACAGACAATAGAGTATATCAGAGCAAATGCTACACCGACTTATGACCCCGAGGGAATATGGGGTAAAGTTGAGAATGATGCTCTGAACTTTGTGGTCAACAAAGGGTTTTTAAATAAGATTAGAAGGATGCGGAGGCAGGGGATTGTGGATACTTTCTAGCTCGGATTTTAGTAGATCCGCTATTTTTATTCTTTCATCCTCCTTTTTTATATTAACCTTAAGAGACAAGGCTTTGTCAGCTTTCCTTCTGGGAATTATATGTATATGAAAGTGGCTGATTTCCTGACCTGCGTCTCTTCCCCTGTTTTCCAATAAATTTACAGCACTTACTCCATAAATTTTTCTCACTGCTGGTATTAGTCTATTTGCTAGTGCATATGCATCAATCATGTCAAATAGACATGTGTCTATGTTGGAGTCGTCCACATGATGTAAAGGGGTCACTAGGGGGTGACCTTCAAGCGACATAAAGGCTATTGACCTATCTGTTTTGGCTATCACAAGGCCACTTCTTGTGCCTCCAATTATTTCACAGAATACACAACCTTCTCTTGGTCTTTCCAACATTTGTTAGTTTGTGTATTTTATACTAGTACGTGTGTAAAGTATATTGCATAGTACCAACAATAACATGAACTTTGTGCAGTCAACTCCCTGTCCGTTTATCTTCGGTTATAAATTTTGATATAATACACTAGTTTGGTCGGTTAGCTCAGTTGGTAGAGCGGCTCATTGACGTTGAGCAGGTCGTCGGTTCGAGCCCGGCATCGACCACAAACTGAAGACAATAATGAAAATGAGATTGCGAAGTGATTAGAGGTCTAGAATAGCTCCGATTTTTGTTTGCATACTAAACTCATCTGTAAAGAGTTTTACGTTTATTCCTAATTCTTCAAATAATCTATATTCCGCATTGATGCGTTTTCCCATCTCACTTTTTCGTCCTACTGTAATTGTGCCATTATATACTTCAGCGATATGAAACTTTCCTCTAATTACTCTCTTTATTTCTAGAAGATATCTCTTGTATGATTCAGGATCCTTTGCGTATTTAGCTGCTCCATATATATCTACTCCAAAGTTAAAGGCTGCTGAAGGTAATGGAAGCGACTGACCTAATGCACCGATGGAATTTTTTTGATTATGTAGACCGAGAATTCTTTCTTTCTGTTTCCAACTTTTGTCAACATGAAATTTATCCTCCCAATTATTCGAGCCATTCAGGACAACTTTATATCCGAGCATTACGAGGCTTGGATCTATTGATGTTATTACAACATCAAGTCTTTGCTTCGATAATTCATTTTCAAAAACTTGTTGAAATCCACTTCCCACATTAAGAATTCTTGCACCAACTGGAATATCTGCGACATTAAAGTGTCCCAACTCTTGTGAACTCTCTAAATTCCAGTCTGTGACCCTTGCTTGTGTAGATACCTTATCAAAGCCTATTTTCCCAGTGATTTTGTGCTCCATAAACTATATTATATCAAACTATAAGATATAGAGTAAAATATCTATTGCAGAATTTCTAAAATTTGGTATTCTATAGTTCTCGTTGCATGAAGCAAATTAAGAAAAGAGGTCTTACAAAAATGCAGGCTGAATTATTACACCAAGTTGGCGGAGAAGATATCTCGCTAACAGAAATAGCAAAAAAAGTTGAGGATGTTATGAATGCGGGAGTTGTCTTAGACGAAAAACTTTTGGTTGTTGCGGATCCAAATAATTTAAAGGCTAAAATCGCAAAGAATTTTATTGAAACCAAGAAATATATTGACGAAGCAAGAAGGGGAGGACAGCACGTTTTATATATTCCTGGAAGTTATGACTTGGTTCATGCAGGCCATGCTTCCTATTCCCTTCAAATAACAGACGAATATCTACGACAACACCCTGAGTTAACCAGAGAAGATTTATATGTTGTTATGCTTTCCGACGACGACGATCTCATTTCAACAGTTAAGGCATATAAAAGAAAGGGCTATAGTGTCAAAGGCGATGAAGAATTTGCTCGTCCAATTGAATCATCCGATGCATTTACCGATATACAAATACCTGAACACTCAAGATTGATTGGGACGGCGAGTTTACCAGTGGACTTGGTTGGGTTTATACCCTCTCCAAAAAACATGAAGGATTATGCTCATGAACTTGTTAAAATGCAAAAATTAGACACGGTGAAACTTAATGAGCACTTGGATAAATTTATAGAGAACAGAAAACCTTCAGAGACTGATGTAAAGGAATTGAGAGCGGCGATTGGGTCTTATGAGAAATTAGTACATGCTTTGGGTAATGGGGGATTTAATGATGTTGTAGAAGCGTTTGAGGCACTTGGTAAACCTTTCGCAGAAGTTGACCCAACTGCTCCTTGGAGTATTCAGTCGTATCAGCTATTTAACCATACCTATTTGGCTGCTGGAGAAGATTTCAATGCACCTTTTGTAAGAGTTGTTAGTACTCATGATGATAAGTATAAAGATCAAGTAGACTTTTTAATGAAGATGGCTGGTGTTCATGTTGAACCAATAACTGATATTGAGGTTGTTTCTACAACTAAATTGTTAAAGACATTTGGACCAGACGAACTTCGAGAGGCCAAAAGAAGACATTATATTCAGTAATAGTTTCAAATTGGCAGGAGAAAAACTGCTGCAATTATTATCCTGTAAACTCCAAATACTATAAAATCATTTTTCTTCACATAACCCAGGAGGAATTTAATTGCAAAAACTGCAACCAAGAAACTTACAACTCCACCAAGGATTAGAATTCCAACATCGTTGGCTGTGAAAGATTTGTAATTTTTAAATAAATCTAAACCGGTTGCAGCTAACATTGTGGGTAGGGCTAATATAAATGAGAATTCTGTTGCAGCAATCCGATCGTAACCCAAGAACATACTTCCAAAGATTGTTGCTGCTGCTCTTGATATGCCTGGTACTACTGAAACAGATTGTGCAATTCCTATTAAAAGAGAATCTTTGACTGTGAGGTCGGTTAAATCTTTTTTGAGATTTTTATTCTGTATCCATTTTTCAAAAACTATAATGAAAATTCCTCCAAGAAAAAGAGATACTACTGTTACGAGTATGTTTCCAATTAGATAGTCTTTTATGATTTTATAGAAAATTAGTCCAACAATGGCTGTTGGTATGAAGGCAATAATAATATTTTTAATTAATTTTTTGCTTTCAATTAATTTTTGCCAGTAAAGGAATACTACTGAGGCGATAGCCCCAAGCTGAATTGCAATTTCAAATGTTTTTACAAAATTTGTTTGAGTAATTTTCAAAAGAGAGGAGACAAGAATAAGATGGCCGGTGGAGGAGATGGGTAGAAATTCTGTGATACCTTCGACTACAGAAAGAACAAACGCGTAAAATATAGTCATATATATATATGATATCAAATTGTTGAGTTAATATCCCGTTTGAGCGGCTGTGCCAATGGGAGTTTTGGGGATATAGGGCATAACAACAGCTTTTTCTTTTTTGTCTTTTATATATTTATAGTAAGGATAAAAGACAGACCACTGTTCTACCCTTTCTTCGATATCATTCAAAGCCGCGTTTATTTCATCTTGTGTTAGATACCCCGATTGGAGTTCGATTGCGGGAGTATCGCCTTCGATATTTACTACGGTGTAATAAAAACCTACATTTTCTGGATGTAAATTTCTAAATTCTAGTGGTCCAACTATATCCATATGATCAAAAATAGATTGCCAGATAATTGCCTGATACAAGACTCGCTCATCCCGCATAACCTGTGTGTCTTCTTCCCATGGCATTCCAAATTTGCTGTCAAAAATCACCGCCCCTGATGGTTCACCTGGGGTGTAATTTATTTGATCGGGGGCACAGATGAAATCTGGTCTACATGTTAATTGGACAAGTTGTCCTCTTGGAAATTTAATGTGTGCAATTTTTACATTTTCTATATAAGTTCTGTTTGCTGGTATACTTTCCTGAGGAAAGTAAACTTTATCTGTTAATGCTCTAATGATTTTTTCACCATAAGCAATTTGGCTGGGGGAATTCCAAAGACTCTGAATCTCAGCAGCTTTATGAACTTGTCCTTCGATGTATTTAAATTTTCTTTTGGTCTTGGTGGCACTTTCCACTCTTTGAAGATAAAAGGCATGATTGTCTCTCCATATTTCTCTTACTGGTCTCATTATTTCCCCAAAATCTCTTCTCTTTATTATTTGATTAGGATTAAATAATTTTTTTTCGAGTAAACTTTGCAATGCGGAGTCTATTATGGTTTTCTGTTCAACAGGTAGTGGCCAACTGATACTGTTTACCAAATCCTCTCTAATGTTTCCTATTGTTAATGTTCCAATTAACCTTGTTCGGTAAATTCTTGCAAGGTGGATATAGAGTTCGTAAATAAAATGACCTTCCATACCGCGCATTGAAGCTATGATTTCGTTTCTTGTAGGGGAGAGTTTTTGAATAGAGAGAGCTTCTTCACTAATGTCTGGTACACTGTCCAGTTTTATTAAGCCTAAGTCAGAAGGGGACATCTCTTTGTATCCAACTGGTTCCTTTTTTGCTTTTTCTTTTGTTGGTTGTGTTTGGTCAAGAAGATCTTCCATTTGAAGTTGCGACGAAGCCTCACTGTGAAAAGGTGGAGGTAAGGAACCGCTAATCGATCGAAAGTTTCTTTCCTGGACAGTCATAATAGTAGGATGTAAACATACCTTCTCATTGTATGGGTGAAATAATTAATTTCAACGGTTTCTTTTTCTAAAAACCTGCTGTAGGATGAAGAAGCACTTATCTATCAAACACTTTTAATATTTCCTCAAAATCTTGTAGAAAATTTCTAGGTTCTTTCAAGATTGATATGTCAGCTCCATTTTTTCTAAATTCATTAACAAAATCCTTTTTTCCAGTTCTGCCAATTAACTTCAATTTATTATTCTCTGCTTTTGCAATTAAAACTGCTTCTGGTCCAGTCATTTGGCCCTGCAATTCACCATCAACAATGGCAACGTCAAACCTCTTGGGATCGTCTTTTAGGTCACCCAAGAAACTTTGACCAGAAGCATATTCTGTGATTTTTATATTCTTAAAACCCAAGACGGAAAACATTTCTTGGAGCACATCTTGTTCGAAACGAGTATCTTCAACAATAGCAATTTTTTTGCCATCCCAAATTTCATTGTATTTTTGACCAAGTAGTTTGATTCTGTCAGCAATTGTTTGCGTTTCCATACTTTCAAGATATATTAATAATTTTTCTAATTCCAAATGTATCTATAGTATAATACAAAAGTTTAAGGGCCTGTCGTTCAATGGTAGGACACCTGGCTGGCAGTCAGGGAACTGGGGTTCGATTCCCCATGGGTCCACAAGATTCTAATTGACAAGCTGAAAGCTGAAGTGTAATATCTTCTTATTGTTTAAAATGGCGGACGGAAGTATGAACAAAGATCAAATACAAAAGACTATTAATCCACAGACACATGTGGAAGAATATAATAGAGATGCCAAAAAATTTAGAGAGCAAGCTTCACAGCTATCTACATGGGTTTATATGGGTGGTCCAGAGATAGATAAATTTGCACAAGGGTTGGATAAAGACGCAAAAGTATGGGATCAGGGGAGTGCAAGTGGGAGAATAGTGCAACGACTTATAGATAACGGCGTTAAACCAGAGAATATCACAGGTGTAGAGATTAGCCCTGACCAGGTTGATATAGCAAAGCGAGAAATTAAAGGCCCGACTTTTATCGTGGGTGACCTCACCACGGTAGAATTGGCACCGAATTCTTTTGATGCGGCGACTCAACATATGGTTCTTGAACACTTGGACGATGAGACTTTGGCGGCAGTTAATAAACACACCTTTGACACTCTTAAGCCGGGTGGAAGATATCTGGTTGTTGGTACGCATCCTAGCAAGACTGCAATTAGTAGTGGATTAAAAGAGAGTGGTTCGTTTATGACTACTTTTCCTTGGGGTGGTGAAGGGCTTAATTACCACAGAACACAAGAGGATTTGGTTAAGTCTTATGAGGATGCAGGATTTGTTGTCGATTCCGTGAAGGATATAAAGATGCCGGTGGAAGCAAAAGAGACGCATCCTGAAGATTATGAAAAGTATTTGAAATATCCATATATTCGCATTTCTATAGAAATGCATAAGCCTGAGTAATAATTAACTTCTTCGTCTTCAATAATGACTTTCTTTGTAATATAATTGAGTTAGTTATATGGCGAAGATAAAACAAGATTCAGAAAAACAAGAGAAGGATTGGGACCATAAGGTATTGGGCAAGAAGCTTGATCTATTTACCTTCTCTGATGTTGTTGGAAAGGGTTTGCCTTTGTGGATGCCAAAAGGTGCAACAGTAAGGCGTGAGCTTGAACGATTTATTGTTGATGAAGAATTAAAAAGGGGATACCTGCATGTTTATACTCCAGATATTGCTAATTTAGCTCTTTATAAAAAATCAGGACATTACCCATATTACAAAGACTCTATGTATGCACCGATTGTTATTGATGATGAGGAATACATGCTTCGCCCGATGACTTGTCCTCATCACTTTGAACTTTATTTAAGCAGACCGAGGAGTTACCGTGAACTTCCAATGCGACTTGCAGAACTTGCAAAACTTTATAGGTACGAACAGTCTGGAGAATTGATGGGGCTTCAGAGGGTTCGAAGTTTTTGTCTGGCTGATGCACATATTATTACTCAAAAAGAAAATGTAGAGACCGAGATGAACTCAGTTTTGGATTTAATTGAATATGTAACAAAGGTTTTAGGTTTGGAATTTGGAAAAGATTATCACTACAGACTTTCACTTGGGGACAGGAAGGATGAAAAGAAATATTTCAAAGATGACAAAGCTTGGGATGAAGCTGAAGAAATACTGCGAACAGTTTTGAAATCAAGAAAGGTTAAGTTTGTGGAGGCTGAAAAAGAAGCTGCTTTTTATGGGCCAAAGATAGATATTCAAATGGTGAACGCGAATGGCAAAGAAGATACTGCGATTACTGTTCAATATGATTTTGTAATGCCAAAAAGATTTAATTTGGAGTTTATAAATGAAAAAGGAGAAAAAGAAGAGCCAGTCGTCATCCACAGATCTTCAATTGGAGCCATAGAGCGCATAATCGCATTCTTGATTGAAAAGTATAAAGGTGTGTTTCCAACTTGGTTTGCACCAGTTCAAGTAAAGATTTTACCAATTACAGAAAGAAATATTGATTTCGCAAGCAAAATCGTCGACCAGCTTAAAGCAGAAAACATTAGGGTAGAGCTTGATGAACGGAATGAAACGCTCGGAGCCAAGATTAGGGATGCTCAGAACGAGAAGGTTCCATATATGTTAATTATTGGAGACAAAGAGGAGAAATCAGGCATGATCACAGAACGCGGCAGGAGTGGTAAGGATTATGGACAAATGAAAATTGAGGCCTTCATCACCAATATTAAAGAGGAGATTGCCAAAAAAGTAATCATATAGTAAAATTGAGCTTGGTAAATTGAGAAACGCTAAAATTCCCTGGAAAGTAAATGAGTTTATCCGCGCAGTGGAATTGCGTGTTATTGACGCAACTGGGAAACAAATAGGTGTTTTGAAGAGGGAAGAGGCACTAGAAAAGGCAAAGAAGGCAGGACTTGATTTGGTTGAGATAGCACCAATGGCAAAGCCGCCTGTAGCTAAGATAGTCAACCTCGGAAAGTTTGTATATCAGGAAGAAAAGAAGAAGAGGAAGGAACTAAGGAAGAATAAAGGCGGGGAATTGAAGGAAATCAGATTCTCTCCTTTTATAGGAGAAGCTGATTTTGACACTAGAATCAAAAGGGTTAGAGAATTTCTAGAGGACAAGAATAAGGTTAAATTGGTAGTTGTATTCAAGGGAAGACAGTTGGGAAGCAAAAAGTTTGGATATGAACTACTTGCAAAAGTAGTTAAGGACTTGGGAGACAGTGTGCACATGGACAGTGAGCCGAAGTTTATTGGGAGATACTTGGGTATGACGGTATCGCCAACAGCGAAAGGAAAGAAAGATGCCAAAACAGAAGACAAGGAAATCAGTACTGAAAAGATTTAAAATCACAAAGAAAGGTAAAATTCTGAGAAGAAGGAATTTTAGCCGACATTTGCGTGAAAAGAAATCTGGAAACAAGAAAAGACAACAGAGGAGACAAGTTGAGGTCAAGGGATATTATGGAAAGAAGCTTAGGAAAGCCTTAGGCATTAGGAAGGACAAACCAGTCTTACCTAGGAAGACTGAGAAATAAATATGGCAAGAGTTAAATCGAAAGCACAAATAAGGCATAGGAAGATTAAAAAGCTTGCAAAAGGCTACAAACAATCTAGCCGAAAAAGAACAGTTAGAACAGCGCGTGAAGCTGTACTCCATGCTGGACAGTATGCATACATAGGCCGCAAGCTCAAGAAAAGAGATTTGAGAGCTCTCTGGATAGTAAGACTAAATGCAGCGGTTCGTGAACATGGACTTTCATACAGCAGATTCATTGATGGCTTGAAGAAAAACAAAATTGAAGTAGACCGCAAGATACTTTCTGAAATTGCAGTTAAAGACAAAGAAGGCTTTAAAAGCATAGTTGCTGAAGTGAAGTAAATTAAATTTTACTTTGGCAACAGTTACCCCGACAAAATCGGGGTTTTTTAATGCTAAATTTGGTAGAATTAGTAGAACTAATGAGAGAAGAAATTTTAAATCTAAAAAATCAGGCTGTTGCTTCAATTGAGGATACGCGGAACCTTGACGAACTTGAACTAGTTCGCGTTGACCTCTTTGGAAAGAGTGGAAAAATAACCAGCGTTATGAAAAAGCTTGGTGAACTTAAGGATGATGAGAAAAAGGAAGTTGGAATACTAATCAATGATTCAAAGATAACACTTCTTGAACTCATTAACAGAAAAAGACAAGAGATGGTTGAAACGGGAAACGGAGATCGTCATTTATTTGATTTTTCAATTCCTGGAATAAAGCCACCAACTGGACACCTTCATATAGTGACTCAGGCCATAAGTGAGATAACTGATGTATTTGGAAAAATCGGATTCGTACGAGTAAGGTATCCTGAAGTTGATTGGGATTGGTATGGTTTTGAGGCTTTGAATTTTCCAGAGAATCATCCAGCACGCGATGATTGGGAAACTTTTTTTGTTGATATACCGGCAAGCTCCAAATATGGACCAATGATTTTAACCCCTCACACTTCAAATGGGCAGGTTCGTGAAATGGAGAGAGTTAAAACTCCTCCCATTCGAATGATTAACATTGCAAAGTGCTACAGGAGACAGCTTGATAGCCGACACTTAATTATGTTTCACCAATTTGAAGGGTTAGTGATTGACCATGACATTAGTCTTGTTAACTTGAAGGGTACTCTTGATTATTTTGCAAAGACTTTTTTTGGCCCAACTCGTAAAACACGGTTGAGACCATACCACTTTCAGTTTACCGAGCCTTCCTTTGAAGTTGATATCACCTGCGGAGTCTGTAACGGCAAGGGTTGCAAGCTCTGTAAAGAAGGATGGCTTGAATTGGGTGGAGCTGGAATGGTTCATCCAAATGTTTTGAAAAGTGGTGGAATTGATGCAAAGAAATATACAGGTTTTGCATTCGGATGGGGAGTTGAGAGAACATATATGATGAAATCAGGACTTAATTTACCTGATATTAGACTTTTGTATAGTCCTGACTTGAGGTTTTTGAAACAATTTTGATATGGATATTAAAATTTCAGATAAATGGCTGAGGGAATATTTGACTACATCTGCAACACCAGCGCGGATTGCAGAGTGTCTCGCTTTGTGTGGTCCTTCTGTTGAAAAAGTGAGTAGGGTAGGCAAGGACTATGTTTACGACATTGAGGTAACCACAAATAGAGTAGATTGCATGGGAATTTTGGGGATTGCTCGTGAGGCAAATGCAATATTGCCACAATTCAGGATAAAAGCATCTTTGAAAAAGATTACAGTAAATAGAGTAAAAAATGTTAGTCAAAAAAACTTACTCGATGTGAAAATTGATACAAAATTGGTAAATAGGGTCATGGCTGTCGTAATGGAGGTTGGGGAAGGCCTCACAACTCCGAAGTGGATGAAGGAACGGTTGGAACTGAGTGGAATGAGATCTTTGAATCCACTTGTTGATATTACAAATTATGTAATGCTTGAAATTGGGCACCCGACTCATGTTTTTGATTACTATTTACTCAAAGGTGATAGTGAAACTGTTAATTTGATTTTCAGAGAATCCAGGGAGAATGAGGAAATAACTGCATTTGATGGAAAAGAATATAAACTTCCCGGGGGGGATATTGTTATTGAAAATGGAAAAGGTGGAGTTGTTGATTTGCCTGGAATCATTGGTCTTAAAAATTCTGTAGTTAATGATGAAACAAAAAGAATCGTTTTCTTTATAGACAATATTGACCCAGTTAAAATTAGAAAGACTTCAACTAGACTTGGAATCAGAACAATGGCTGCAGTATTAAATGAAAAAGGAGTTGATACAGAACTTGCAGAGGTTGCTTTTGTAAAAGGAGTTGAGCTTTATAGAAAAATTTGTAAGGCAAAAATAACGAGTAAGATTTATGATATTTATCCAAGGCCGTATAAAACAAAAATAGTAAAGGTTGAGCACGCATTTATTGAGAAAATAATTGGTGTCCCCGTTTCTTCAAAACAAGTTTTGGAGATATTAAGTAAACTAGGCTTTGAAACAAAATATTCCAAAAAGGATTTAGTTTATTTAGTAAATATCCCATCATGGCGAACAAGCGATGTACAAATTCCAGAAGACATTGTTGAGGAGGTTGCAAGAATTTATGGATACCATAACTTGCCGAGTAAACTGATGATTGGTGCCTTACCTCAACCACTAGTGAATAATCACTTTGCATTCGAGGACGAATGTAAGAATGTATTGAAAGGGTACGGAGGAATTGAAGTTTATACTTCATCACTTACTTCAAAAGATTTTGTTGAAGGAGATGCACTGTCCCTCAAAAATCCACTTGGAGATGATTCTAAATATCTGAGAACTAGTTTGAAAAAATCTTTAATCAGTGCGGTTCAAGAAAATAATGGAGAAAAAGAACCTTTTTACCTTTTTGAAGTAGCAAATGTATATATTCCAAAAAGTGGAGATTTGCCAGATGAAAAAATGACATTGGGAGTTATTTTTTCAAACTTTGATTATAGACACGCGAAGGGAATACTTGAAGCTATGTTTAGTGAATTGAGAGTAGATAAAGACTTAAAGATCGAGGCAGTAGCCAATACTAATTATCTTTACTTTGATATTGATATGGTTGAACTTCAGGGATTATCAAAGGACAATCCCAGTTATATTCCTCCTTCAAAATATCCTTCCCAAATAGAGGATATTACTGTGACATTTCCCACCAACACTAAAATTGGAGAGGTAATAAGTGCAATGTCCCATGTTGAAAAAATATCAGATGTCCAATTAAATGGCATTTACGAGGACAGCTACACATTTCGAATTTGGTACCATAATTCCACGAAAACACTTACCAACAAGGAAGTCGAAAAAATCAGAAGAAGAGTAGTAAAACTAATTAATGAAAAGTTTGGCGGTACTATCAAGGAGTAGGGGTTGGAGAAACCCAAGGAGTTCCAACACTAACTGTTATCACCCTATCTGATTGGTTTCCTTTTGAATCGTGACCAATAGCTCGCAGTGTGTGAACCCCATTTGTAAGAGTGTTGGTGTTGTATTCATATGGAAGATTTGTCAGAGTTGCCACTTTGCTGCCATCTATTTCAATGTCAACTGAAGTAATCTCGCTAGTTGAATCGGCGTTTATTTTGATAGTAAAGCTTGATGGCAAACTTCCATCGTGATCGTGGGGAGAATTGAAATCGACATTTACAGGATTTGCTGTTCCACAGTAATCGCTTGGGGGGTGATACTTTCCATCGGTTTGAGTATTCAACCAATTCAAGATTCCTTCCTGCCATCTGTTTTGACCGCCTCCAACTGCTGTTGGATCTTCTTCTTTGAATACATAAAATTCTTTGGTGTCATAATTGTTTCCTGAAATATCAGCAGGTGTTGCAAGTTTTCCATCTGATTTACAAACTTTAAGATACACATGAATGAGGTCACTACTTGTTGGCTCTGTTCCTTTTGCAAAGACTTCCTGCCTTGAGGGAAAGCCGTCATGGCTTCTAAAGCCTGATATTGAATCTACTTCTGCAGTTACAATACCATCTGGAACTTTGAATTTAATGTTGGGTTTGTCTCTTAGAAATTCAGTTACAATTTTGCTCCAAATTGGGGAGGCTCCAGAAACACCCGAGGCAACCTGGACCATTGGACTATTGTCATTATTTCCAACCCACACTCCAACTACTCCGGCATCGTTTCCACCAATTGCCCAATTGTCCCTTTTGTCATTTGTGGTACCGGTTTTTACGGCAACTTGCCGGTTTGGAATATTTAAAAGTGAGTTTAAACCAAAAATTTCTTTTCTGGCATTGTTGTCTGAAAGGATACTGGCAATCAGATATGACTCTTGAGGGCTAACCACTCTCATTCCTTTTTGAGGTTTATTTTCTTCTAAAACTTTTCCGTCTTTGTCTTCAACTTTTAGGATGGCAACAGGTGTAACTGCTTGGCCGCCATTCATAAAAATGGAGTAGGCATCTGTTAATTCAAGAAGACGGACTTCGCCACCTCCCAGCGTCATGGAGAGACCAAGTCTATTCAAATTTTCTTGTGTCGGGGCAAGAGTGGTTATGCCAGCATCATGAGCTGTAGTTAAGACATCTTTGATGCCAACAAGGCCAAGCATTTTGACTGCAACTATGTTTATTGAATTGGCTAGAGCAAACCTTAATTGTGTTGGTCCTCTATATTTTCCATCATAATTAACTGGTTTGTATTCTGGTTGACTGCCCCCTCCTGGAAATGTGGTTGGTACATCCATAATCATACTTGAAGCTGTGTAGCCCTTTTTGAAAGCAGTCACATAGGTAAAAGGCTTAATAGCAGAACCTGGCTGACGAAGGGCTACTGACACATTGTATTGACCGTCATAATCTTTTGCGTTGAAGTCGTAGCTTCCAACCATACTTAAAATTTCTCCAGTCTCGGGGTCAATTACTACTGCACTTCCATTTGTAATATGGATTGCTTTGACTTTTGTTATTTCATCTGTCACTATTTTTTGAACTTTTTCTTGGAGTCCATAATCAAGACTTGTGGTTACTTTAAGGCCAGACCCTTGAAGAACTTCAGCGCCGTATTTCTCCTCTAGAATTCTTTGTACGTATTGAACAAAGTGTGGGGCTTTGAATGATGCTCCTTGATTTTGGAAACTTAAGGTGTCAATTGCCGCAACTGCTGACTTTTCCTGATTTGCCGTTATATATCCATCTTCTGCCATTCTCCTGAGGACTGCCTTTGTCCTTTCTACATATGCTTTTTTGTTTCCCGAATATGGTGAGTAGTATGACGGGCTTTGGGGAAGGCCAGCCATGAAAGCACACTCTACAAGATTTAAATCTTTTGCTTTTTTACCAAAATACATTTCACTTGCAGCTTCCACTCCCCAAGCCGTTCCTCCATATGGGGCTTCATTTAGGTACATTTGCAGTATTTCATCTTTTTTGTATTTACTTTCAATTTGAGTGGTTAAGATGAACTCTTTGAACTTTCTTGGGAGCGTTCTTTCTGGAGTTAGTAAAACATTTTTTACTAATTGCTGTGTAAGGGTTGAACCTCCTGCAACTTGGCCTCGGAATAGAATAGACAGGAAACCGCGAATAATTCCCACAGGGTCAAAACCTGAATGCTTGTAGAAATTTTTGTCTTCTATGGCAACAGTTGCCTGTTGCAAGTATTTTGGAATATCTGTAATTTTTGCTGGGATTCTATTTTCATTGTTGTAAATGTCATATAGAACTTCACCCTTCCTGTCTAAAATTTTAGTTGAGAATCCTTCTCGTCTTATAACTTTTTCAGGGGAGGGAAGGTCTCGGGCAATAATTGGGATACTAATTAAAAGTAAAAGAATGCCAACTAAAACAACAGCGAAAGATATTTTTGCAATTTTGGCAATTTTTTCAGATCCAACAGTTTCACCATATGAATTGTAACGAACACGTCTTCTTGGTCTTTGTTTGAAGTAATCTTTCCACATCTAATGCATTCTAGCAAAAGATTCATGCTAGAGCTATTTTCTTTTCTATTTTCGTAACTCTCTTCTCTAGTTTCTTGTGTTCTGCAATAGTTGGAGCGTCATCTTCAAGATATGCGAGTTGTTTTCCAAGTTTGTCTATCCTTGAAGTTAACCTTTCTTCTACTCCATCAATCTTTACATCTAAAGATTTTATATCTTCGCGGATTTGAGATTGCCCGCTTAATATTGCCTGGAGCATTTTAGTGTCACCCATAATTTCAATATAGTACTTTTCTAGTAACGAGACAATACATCAACTTGAAACAGGATGAGCTAAAGAATAAACTAAGGGTATGTCAACAATTGACGAAGTTTTAACTAGGGGTGTAGTCAATATCATTTCAAATAAAGAAAAACTTTTGGAACTTTTGAAATCCAAGAAAAAATTAAATGTTTACTTAGGGATTGATCCAACTGCTACAAGAATTCACTTGGGACATGCTGTACCTTTACGAAAACTGCAGAAGTTTGTTGAGATGGGCCACAATGTTACTTTTCTAATCGGTGACTTCACAGCACTAATTGGGGATACTTCAGACAAAGAGTCTGAGAGACCAATACTCACATCTGGGGAGATAAAAGAGAATTTCAAAACTTACAAAAAACAAGCTGAAAAGATTGTTGATTTTTCAAAAGCAAAAGTTAAATATAACAGCGAGTGGCTCAAGAAATTAACATATGTAGAACTTATTCAACTAAAACAACGGTTTTCATTGAATGATTTCATTAGCCGTGAACTTATAAAAAAGAGGTTGAATGAAGGAAAGAAGGTTCGGCTTGATGAAACCGAATACCCAATAATGCAAGGGTATGACAGCTATATCTTGGATACCGATATACAAATCGGGAGCGCCGATCAGACTTTTAATATGCAGGCGGGGAGAATGCTGCAAAAAGATTTAAGAGGTAAAGATTCATTTGTCTTGGTTACTGATTACCTTACAGGAACAGATGGACGCAAAATGAGTAAAAGCTGGGGAAATGCAATTTGGCTTGATGATACTGCCGATGAGATGTTTGGAAAGGTTATGTCTATTCAGGATGACCTAATTAATCAATATTTCAGACTTGCAACAGAATTGCCACAAGATGAAATTGAGGAAAAGGAAACAAGATTAAAGAATGGTGAGAACCCCGTTCTTGCAAAAAAAGAATTGGCTTTTGAAATAGTTAAAGAGCTTTACAGTACAAGTTATGCTTTAAGTGCACGGGGAAATTTCGAGCTGACTTTCCAGAAAGGTGAGCCAGAGTATAAAACAGAAATAATTAACAAAGGTGGTTTGGTTGATACTATTGCCCAAATTCTTGGGAGTAAAAGTGAAGCAAAAAGAATTGTCAAACAAGGGGGAGTTGATGTGAATGGAAAGGTGGTTGAAGACGTTAACCAGGAACTTAGTTCTGGGGACAAGATAAACTTGGGAAAGCGAAGATTTTACAAAGTAAGGTAACTATTATGTATATAAATAATGTTCCAAAGAAAAAGAAGAAAAGTAAAATTGTAGTGGTTGGTGCAATTATTGCAGGACTAGTTCTTCTTTTGATGTCGTTCCTGCCTTACTTGCCCTATTTCTTCTCACGATAGAGAAGTAGTATATAATCTTCGTATGCCAGATAGAATACTTAGTGAACCAGTAAGAATCAGAAGAGGTGTGGGAACAGTTTTATGGAAAGAAGAGTAAATCCAGATCATTTAAAAATAATCTCCACTGACACCACAGACATTAAAGGTCGTGGTTATTTAAATTTTGGCTGTGCACTGAAGGTTCATCTCACGACAGATGCTGACTTGTCAAAAGCGACACATTCTCATGAGTTTTTATCTTGGGAATGGGTTAATGTAAAGCAACTGCCGTGGGATGATATTTTTCCTCCCTGTATACCTACTTTGAAAAGCTTTATACAAGAAGAACTTCAAAATAGATGATTGATATAAAAGATGTGACTGTTAGTAAACTTCCATTTGTTGGACCAGCTTCAATTGTGAAATTTGAAAAGCTTGGGATATTTACTGTCTGGGATTTATTTCATCATATTCCAAGGAAGTTTTTGGATTTTAGCAAAGCTTCCCCTGTTGCTGAACTTCAAATGGGGGGGACCGCTACGGTTAGCGGAAAGATTGTTCGTTTTGTAAATCAATACACAAGAAAAGGAAAACCAATGCAAATATTAACAATTGAGGATGAGACAGGGAGGGTGGATGCAATGTGGTTTAATCAGCCATATCTTTCTCGAACATTTCATGAGGGAGATATTGTGAGTTTGGGTGGAAAACTGGATTGGATTGGAAGGAAACGAGCTTTAATTTCACCTGAGTATGAAATAGTAAAGGTTGGAGGTAAACAAATACACACAAGCGGACTTATTCCAATATACCATGAAACTGCGGGCGTTTCTTCCAAAGCTTTGCGGAGACGACTGAGTGATGCATGGGAGGCGTATGGAGAAAAGATTGAAGAATATTTGCCTCAAGAAATAATTGAAAAATATGAGTTACTTCCTCTGAAGGATGCCATACATAGTGTTCATTTTCCAAAGACACCGGAGATATTTGAAAGAGGAAGATATAGGTTAGCCTTTGATGAACTTCTTAACCTACATACAATTAACTTGGCCCGCAAGAAAAAGTGGCAGGGGAATAAAGGTGTCAAATTAAATTCTCAAAAAATGAAGGTTGGGGATTTCATGAAAACGTTGCCTTTTGAGTTGACTGACTCTCAAAGCATTGCAGTAACCGAAATCCTTTCTGATTTACAAAAAGATATTCCCATGAACAGACTCTTGGAGGGAGATGTGGGAAGCGGAAAAACTGTTGTTGCTGCAGTTGCAGCATACCTCGTGTTTTTAAATGGTAAAAAAACTCTTGTAATGGCACCAACACAAATACTTGCCCAACAACATCTTAAAACACTCACCAAATTATTTGGAAAGAAAGTCAGAATTGGTCTTGTGACTGGAACTACCAAACTCAGGAACATTGAGGATTATGATATTTTGGTTGGAACACATGCACTTTTAAATAAAGATCTGGCGTTTAAAGATGTGGCTTTTGTTGTTGTAGATGAACAACACAAGTTCGGAGTAGAACAAAGAGTAAAACTAATCAAGAAGGGTGGAACACCGCATGTACTTGCAATGACAGCAACTCCAATTCCAAGAACAGTGGTACTTACTTTTTTTGGGGATATGGATTTGTCAGTTTTAAAAGAACTTCCAAAAGATAGACAAAGGATTACAACATGGATAGTTCCTGAGACAAAAAGAGTTGGAGCTTATGGGTGGATTAAAAAAGAAATTGAGGAGAATAAATCACAGGTCTTTGTAGTTTGTCCTTTGATTGAAGACTCAGAGAGTGAGACCATGAAGGATATCAAAAATGTGAATACTGAGTACAGTAAGTTAACAAAAATATTTGGAAAGAACCACGTTTCATTACTTCATGGAAAATTAAAGAGTAAGGAAAAAGAGGATGTTATTGATGAGTTCAAGAAAGGAGGAAAACAAATTCTTGTTACTACTCCTGTAGTTGAGGTTGGAATTGATGTTCCAAATGCCACCATTATGATGATTGAGGCATCTGATAGATTTGGACTAGCCGGTCTTCATCAGCTACGAGGTAGGGTGGGAAGAGGGGTTAAAAAGTCATACTGCCTACTCATGACTGAAAACACCTCAGAACGTGTACAAGAAAGGTTAACTGCATTAACCAAAAAAAGTTCTGGTTTTGAACTTGCTGAGATTGACCTGAAGATGCGTGGGCCGGGAGAAATATTTGGAACAAAACAAAGTGGAATACCTGAGCTGAAAATTGCGGACTGGAGTGATATTGCCCTAATTAAGACTACAATGGAAGTTTCCCTTGAGATGGTGGTACCTCTCGTGGTAAAATCAGGGCGATATGACACCGCTACCAAAGAAAAAGCACACAAGAAGCAGGAGTAATCAGAGACGCAATAAAAATAGCGTCATCTCTTTGCCTAATTTGGTTAAATGCAAATCTTGTGGGAAACTTAAATATTCTCATAGGATTTGTCCACATTGCGGCTCTAAGGCCTAATGAAATCAAAAACTGACCCCAGGCATACCAAACGAAGAGTTATTGTAAAGGATCTATTTGCATATTCATTTGCAAAACAGCCTGTGAAGAGAGATACACAGGAAATATTGAAGCGAATAACCGAGATTGATGCCATAATTGCAAAAGGAGCTCCAGACCGGCCCATTACTGAAATAAACAAGGCTGACTTGGCCATTTTAAGACTTGCTGTTTTTGAATTACTTGAAGACAAAACTCCTCCAAAGGTTGTAATAGACGAAGCGGTTGAGCTTGCCAAAGAGTTTGGGGCAGAAAGTGCTCCTTCTTTTGTAAACGGAGTACTTGGGGCAGTGGTTGGTAAGGGTAAACTAAAAAATGACAAAAATTAAAAATATTGAAAGCAAATTCAAAGATAACAAACTTTTTTTGACTGCTTTAACCCATAAATCTTGGGTAAATGAAAATCCTGATGAACGCGAATCAAATGAAAGACTTGAATTTTTGGGGGATGCAGTTTTAGAGTTTGTTGTGACAAATCACTTGTATAAAACATTTCCTGACAAGAATGAGGGGTATTTAACACTTCTTCGGTCAAATGTTGTAAATACAGTAAACCTAGCTAAGTTTGCAAAGTCTATTGATCTTGCTCCTTCAATATTCATTTCCAATGGCGAGAAAGAGGAGGCAAGTAGTAAGTCAATTTTGGCAGACACAGTTGAAGCCATTATTGGAGCAATGTACCTTGATTCTGGACTCACGGAAGTTGGGGAATTTATACACAAAAATTTACTAACTGATGAAATGCTTGCAACACACCAACTTTATTTGAAGGATCCTAAAAATATGCTTCAGGAAAAAACACAGGCAGCAGGAGAGGGAACACCTGTTTATAGGGTTATTGAAAGCTCAGGACCTGCCCACAACAGACAATTTAAGGTACAAGTTTTAGTGCTTGAAAAAGTGCTTGGAGAGGGACTTGGAAAAAGTAAAAGTGAAGCGGGAACAGCTGCTGCTAAACATGCTTTGAAAACGTACGGCAAAAATGGTAAAATAGCCGTGCAGTAGAATTAATCATGGTAAAAATAAGATTGTCACCATATGGAAAGAAAGGGTCGGTAATATACCGAATTGTTGCTGTTGATTCCCAGAAGAAGGTCAAGGGTAAGAATTTGGAAGTTTTTGGTTGGTGGAATCCTCTTGATGATTCACTCAAGATTGACAAGGCCGCATTATCAAAGTGGACGAATAATGGAGCGCTGATTTCAGCGCCTGTTGCAAAACTTTTAGCTTAAAATGAAGGAACTAATCACTTTTTTAATACAAAAAATTACAGGATCAACTGATTTTGAGGTAACTGAAACTCAGGAAGAGGGAAGAATAATAATGAGCGTTAAAGCAGAGCCCAAGATTATCGGCATGATAATTGGAAGTGGGGGAAAGATGGTTAAGAATTTGAGAAGGATAGCTGGAATCAAGGGAGTACTGGAAAATACAAGGGTTGACATAGATGTCACCGAAAAATAACTTCTTTACTTTTTTAAATACTAAATGGATCGACTCTACTTGTGGGTGGCTGTGGTGTGACAGTTTGTTCGAAAGCTGGTTTTTTCAGGGATGATAGTTTTGTCAACATTTCCTGCTCGGCGTCAGTTGGCCCTAATAACTCTTTTGATATTGGAGGCAATTGAGTTGGAAAAGGCGCCCAGTATGTTGCAACAATAATCGTTGCCTGATTGGTTTCTTTCACTTGGAGTGATTTAACACTTTTTACACGCATTAAGGGAGCTACTTGCGATATGCTTTTTACAAAGGCTGCGATCTTTGCAAATGGGGCTTCTACTTCTAAATTTATATCAGAATGGAACGTTCCAGAGCCAGAACTCTCTGGACCAACACGGGTGCTTGAGAGAATGACGCTATTTTCTGCTGCCACTTGTTCAAGTTGGGATATCGCAAGAAAACTTGAATTGTCATTGGGGATTGCGGCACTTACTGACCCGGTTGGGAAATTTTCTCCTTGGAGAGCGGAAAGGGATTTGAACTTACGCGTCAAGTCTGCCTCTTCTGACTTTGCGGTATCTTCTTCGGCCTGTCCACTATTCAGTTTGTCGAGGATAAATCTTGTTGAGAGGGCAACTAGTACTATGATCGCCAAAATAATAAGTATTCTTGGAAGTAGGACTTTTATGTCTTTTGTAATTTGCTTCATAGAGTATCAATTGCAATTGTGTAACCTTGATTTGGGTTAAAGTTAAAACTTTTTAGGGTAACTTTTGTAAAAGCACCACTCCCTATTACTTTATTTATAAATAGGGCCATACTGCTTGAGCTTTTACTTATAATTGAAAAGTTTGCAGCTCCTGCATCAAAATTCATAGCGGAGAGGGCAACGTCCTCCGGAAGAGATGTTAAAAGAGTATTAACCTTCTCTATTTTTTCTGAAACATCTTTTTCCTCATAAATTAAAGCGCCTTTTTGCGCTCTATCTTTAATTAGAAAAAGTTTTTGTTCAACACCTTCGAGCTTTTGGATATTTGTTCTCAACTGGGTTGAATTGTTATTGGTTTCTCTGATTTGCCTTCCCACAAGAAAATTAACCAAAACGCCGCCGGCAACTATCATTAGAAGGAGAATGGCTAAACCTATGGCGATTCGATTGGCCAGAGCAATTGCCTTGAGGGTGGTACTCCCTAATTTAAGGTCTGTGGGCAAAAGGTTAATGTTGGCCATAACTAGTCCCCCCTTAAAGCAAGGCCTACAGCAATGGAGTAGAGCGGTGCATACGGCAGGAGTTTATTCATGGTTGTTGGGTCAACTTGAATACCTGTAAAAGGATTTGCGATGCCAACTTCAAGCCCTAACATCTTTGTTAGTGCTGGACTGATTTCAGGAAGCCCTGCGGTACCCCCTGAAAGAATTACAGAGCTTGGCATTTCTCCCTTTTCTTCTGACTGGTAGAAAGCGATCGCTTTCTTTATTTCATCTGCGATGATTGTGAAAATAGGGGCGATTGCAGTTCCCACTTTACCCTCTAATTGGCCGGGTACCATACCATATGTCTTTTTGTATTCCTCAGCTTGGGTTTCCCTGACTCCCAAAGATTGGGCAATTGCTCGTGTGAATGCCTCGCCTGCAGTTGGAATAGATCGGGAGAAAACTAGTTCTTTGTTTTTGACTATGGAAATATCTGTACTTCTTGCACCAAAATCAATAACAAGCGTGGTTTGAAGGGCAGGCGCCAAGGACCTGGCCATTGCCATCATTTGGGTTTCCACTCCAACTGTTGTTAACCCGGCAAGAGCTAGGATTTTTACATATTTTTCAACTAATACTCTGGGGGCAGCAACCAAAAGCACTAGAGCCTGCTGGTTATTGCCTTCTTGGGTTCTTTCGAGAATTTTGTGCTGTACAATTGCATCCTTTATTGGAATTGGCACATATTCTTCTGCTTCCCATTTTACTGCTGAGGCGATTTCCTGTTCGCTTAGTGGAGGAAACTTAATTGTTCTTGTAAATACCTGCGGCTCTGGGAGGGCTATTGCAACGTCTTTACTGCCAATCTTGGCATCTTGGAATAATTTTTTGATAATTCCAGCTAAACTTTCATACTCTTTATCGCTTTGTAGAGTGTCAATTCCTCCTGAAGTTACACCCACAATACCTGCGGCCTTCAAGACATGTTTATTGGCATCTCCAACAATTTCTACAACTTTTATTGTCTTTGATCCTATGTCTAATCCTACTGCCATATTATTGTGTTAAGCCGTTTGGCGAAAAGAGAACAGAACTAAAAACTGGCGGTAAATCGGGGAAGGTTTTCAATACCCTGATTTTTCTTGTTGATGTGCCTGCAGTTCCAGTTGACTCAATACTAGTTGCCTGTATTGGGAAATTTGAATTGCCTGCAAAATTCATATTAACACCAAATGGCTGTCCATTGTCAGTGTTATATAAAAATCTGACTACTGCCATCTGTAGTCCATTTTGTACATTATATGATGTGGCTGGAATTGTTACCGGGGAGAAATCGGCGCTGGAGGCAAAATCGATAATTTTCGAGAAGGCGAAATTTTGGCCATTTAAAGTGCACCCGCTTGCGACTGCAGTTGAAAATTGATTGGCTGGTATCCTTGCTGTATTTGGATCAAGAGTGATACGGGCAATTTTTGTAGTTGCATAGTCTCCAGGAGTAGTTGTATAGATAATTGATACTTCAAGTGCTGGAGCTGTGTCTGAATCTCCTCTCATACCTGCTCTTCCCCAACAAACCTGCATCTTACTTCCGGTGAAGCAAGGGTTTGCGGCATTACAAATTAAGTCTCCATTTGCATCATGGGAAACAAACCAGACTGTGGCAGTATCAAGTGACCCCACGTCTTGCGGGTAGATGTATTGTCCGTTTGATGCTCCAAGGGTGGTTGAGGAAACTGTGAATTGGGAATTGCCTGTAAAGCTTCCGGTTGTTACTCCTCCTGTTATTAGTGATTTTTCAACTCCAGCCTCAGCTGCTGAAAAGGCACGGAGAGATTCTTCTTCACCAGTTGTAGTTTTAATGTCTGTTGTGGTTGAGGCGACAATTGAGAGAACAATAGTCAAAACTATAGCCATACCTAATACTACCAAAAGAAGAGCTTGACCTGAATTCCTCATACCTATTTTCAGTTTAACCTTTCTTTCCCTTGGGCGTCAATTCTTTTTTCAATATGACCTTAGAGAGACCCTGTCTGAAATAGACATGGAAGCTTTTTCACTTCCTGTACCAACAGCATCCTCGGCTGTAATATTTAGTATTACTGACTTTGGGGTACTTCCACCGCCGGTGCAAGTAAAGGAACAGGCAGTTATTACAATATCTGTTGCAGCGGTTAGTCTTGCAGAGTTACTGGCAATGTATCCAGAACTGCCTATATTAATACATGAAAATGTTGTTCCAGCACCATTTATATCTTCAAGAGTCAGTGTCAGCGGGTCTGGGTTTGGACACTCTGGAATATCTACTGCATTATGGAGTTGGCGCTCCATTGAACCAACTGCACTCTCAAGGTTTTGACGGACACGGACGATTGCGTCTGATTTTTTAGCTCCACGAATAGTGACAAAAAGAATTTGTGTCATGACAACAGTGAGAACTGCAAAGACAGCCATAACTACCAACATCTCAATTAATGAGAAACCATTCTTATTTATATTTCTAATTTTTTTTATCTCCATTTTGTAAAGTATGTAGATGAAACAATTTGGTGTCCGCCACTACTATCTGTCCAATCTGCTTTTACATCTGCTTGAATAGTTACCGTATCTATTACTGTCAAAACGGCTGATCTTAATACTGTTGTTCCTGTTACAAAATCAGTATTTACACATGCCTGGGGCTTGGTCCAGTCAAGGTTTGAAAGACAATAAGTACCTGGTGCTTTCGCAGAAAAGGTTGCCCAATCTGTATCTCTTTCACCCCTTATCCATTCAGTTGCGTCTTCAATTGACCTTGCTGCCTGATTTGAAATTCTTGAATTGGTTGAATTCCTGATTGAGATGGTCGCCAGGGATACAATTGTAATTAAGACTAGGGAGACCATTCCAACTGCAAAAACCACTTCAAATAACGACTGGCCTCTTTTGTTGGTTTTGGGAATTATGGACATATGCATGTAATCGAACCAGAGCAAGATGCATTTCGACAGAATCCACTCACACAAGAAAGGGTGGGTGGGCAACCTTTCGTAAGATCGCAACTGGTATTGCAATTTGGTACAGGAGTTGGAGTAGGTGTTGGTTTGGACGTTGGTGTTGAGGTTGGTGTATTAGTTGGTCCAGGTGTTGGTGCAGGTGTTGTTCCAGCTGGGGCAATATCAATTTCACCCGTTGCCTGGACATAGATTGTTTGGCTTAAACTAAGGTTGTCTTGGAAGACTGTAATGGAGTAAGTGCCACCTGTGGGGATATTTGTACCAACCGCGAGAACTTTGAAAAGAAGTGGGTTGGGGGATGGAATATTTATTGTTATTCCACCTGTCAAATCTATGACTTTGGTTTGGATGTCTCCTGATGTGCAGCTTGCTGAAATTGTGTATTGAGTACTAGTTACAACAGTGAATTGATAGCCATTTAGTGTCACACACCCAGCGGGCTTTATTCCAGAGGCAGCATTTTCCCGAGTTAAGGTCAAATCACTTTTAATACTTCTCACAACAGACTGAACACCTTGCCTTTGTTGGAAATTTCTGAAGTTTACATAACCAACTGAAAAGAGAAGACTCATGATTACAACTACTATTAATAACTCAATCAGGGTAAAACCACTTTTATGTAATTTCATTAGGGGTTAACAACTTTGTAATTGCAGGTTGCAGTACCGCACACTGATGACCCTCCGCATGTCACAGATCCAGTTCCTGTTTCAAGACTTGCACAAATTTCGTAGGTAGCCCCAGAAATTGCATAACGATAACTCCTAGACGCCGGCACTGGGTCTTGGGGAACAGTTGATATATATATGTTTGCGGCAAGGCATGAGGTTCCAAGAGTTGGATTCCCAACTAATGGAGACCCAAATGTTAAAGCTGCCGGGTATGCATTGCAGTCAGCTCTATATGTTTCAATACCAGACCTAATTAACTCAAGGTCTGCTTTTCGTTTGGAGTCACGTCCACCCTCACGAGCACCTTGAAGTCCAAAAATTGAGATGCCCATTAAAATTCCAATTATTGCAATTGTTATTAGAAGTTCGATTAGTGTAAAACCTTTTTTTGAGTTTATCATCTTTTGTAATTTAATTATGGCAATGGACATATTCCAGTTACAGGAGGAATCCCTACTGTTATCTGCCCCGATTTTCCATTTGAGCAATAAACCCAATAAGTAGTAGGGGATATTGCTTCCAGTTTGTCCCAGAGAACATATTTTGTTCCAACTGCGGTACCAGTTCCTGTACCATCTGATTGATAGAGATAATTGAATGTATTATCTTTTGGGTAGCTCGGATCCTGTGCGCACGCTGTTAGTGCAAGATCGGAACAAAGTGTTGAAGAAGCTTGGGTACCTGTTCCTGTAATCCTGGATGGGTAAAAACCATTATTTTTATTGGCGTAAAGTTCGAGTGCATTTTGATATTGCTTTAATTCTGCCTTTCTTTGAGCATCTCTGGCCTTCTTTGTATTTATTGTAGAAACATTTATGAAGACTGTCGCGAGGACTGCCATAATTGAAATTACAATTAAAATTTCAATTAAAGTAAATCCTTTGATTTTCTTCACAGTATTATTTGGCATTTTCCTTTAATTTATTTTCGTACTCTTCGATAGTTATATCAAGTGGCGTATTTCCTGATGCTCTTCCAAAATTACAGATTTTGTCTCCACACTTTAAGTTCCTGGCTACCACAATTGGATTATATTGATCTTCGTCTGTCCCACCTTCCAGACTTGCAAAGATTTGGTAGTGCTTGCCGTTTGAGATATATAGATATGAATAGCCATTCCCTGTACCAGGGTCTTTGGGCGCTAATGTGAGTTCAGAGAGGGAGGAGGGGTAGGCACTATTTTTACTTTTGTATACATCTAGGGCTTTTGCAATATCACCCAAATCATTTTGTCTCTCATTGTCCCTGCCACGCCTTAGAGCGATACTAAAATTAAATACGGAGAAAATAGCAACAACCACGAGTATTCCCAATACTATTTTCTTTTCGGTTTCAGAAAAAATTTGCATTTAAAAGAATTTTAAAAATATATCCGTATTTACCATCAAAAGCGCTAATACGAAACCTATAATCAAAAATGGACCAAATGGAACTTCGGACTTAAGTTTGGCCCTTTTTGATATTATCAGTATTACTCCCACAGCTGCACCTGTCAAGAAACTAAGGAGAAGCCAAAACAAACCTTCCTTTGGAGAAAACATTACACCTAAAAATATTGCCAATTTAACATCTCCTAGTCCCATTCCTTTTCCATAGGTTACTAGTGCTATAGCCAGTAAGAACAAACTTCCAGCGAAGCCGACTAACAAGTGTATGTATAAATCTGGTGAATTTGTCAGGAGTAGAAACATTAGAACAATTCCAAGTCCCACATATACAAATTCGTCATATATCAGTTTGTGTTCTAAATCTATTACAAAAATTACTATTAAAATTGAAACTATTATTAATGAAATGACAACGGGGAAAGGAAGGGGTAAAACGGGGGTGAGTACAAAAAGAAAAGCAGTACAAAGTTCAATGAGGGGCTCACGAATAGAAATTTTCTTTTTACAATTTCTACATCTGCCTTTGAGGAAGATGAAAGAAATGAGCGGGATATTATCCCTAGCTTCGATAATAGAATTGCAGTGGGGGCACTTTGATCTTCCTTTAACGAAGTCAAGTTTCCTTGGAATTCTCCAAGTTAGTACCCCCAAAAATGAACCTACAATTAAACCAAGCACCATTAAAATCAACATCTTATGGTAAGAATGTCTGATTTCCTGGAACTGGTTCTGCTCCTGCTGCACGACATACTGTTCCACCTCGACCATCAGCCGATGAGTAGACGACGTATGCGTTTGGCGTAGCTGCTGCACACCTGCTGTAATTGGCAAGTGCTTCAAGTCTGGCGTAAACCACGATTGGCCCAGTACCTGCTGCCGCAGTTGGAACGTAGCAGAGTCCGTTTTGTACGTTTGTAGTACAAGCTGAGACTGTTCCGGCGTAAGCAATTAATGATGGAACAACAGAGATCTCACCTGAGGCTGCAAGAGAGCCTACAGTTGTTGATGGTCCCATCCAGTTGTTTACTCCTGTCGCTGTTGTGGAAATGTAAACACCTCCATTACTTGTTGCGTACGCCTCTTGAGCACGTCCAATTTGTCCAACGGCACTAATTCTTCCTGCATCTCTAGTTTTTCTGAGCTGTTCAAGAGGATTGAGGGCAACGATGATGACTACAGCTAAAGTTCCTAAAATTGCTATAACAATTAAAAGTTCAATTAATGTAAAACCTTTTTTTAATCTAATCAATTTTCTCACCCCCTATCGTCATATTCAGTATCAATCATTTAAAAGCTGCTAGTCAAGTTGTAGATTGGAAGTATGACTGCAATTACAAGGAAAGCTACTCCAAGACCCAAAACTATCATGACAGCCGGCTCTATTGCTGCAGTTAGGGCTTTGACTTGCTGTTCACTATTTACTTCAAAAATGTGGGAGATTTTATTTAGAACGTCTTCCATTTTGCCGGTTTCTTCTCCTATTGCTATCATTTGGGAGAGAATAAAGGGAAAAGCCTCTGGGTGTTTGGCAAAAGAATAGGCAATTGGAAATCCTTTTTCTATTTGAGCAATGGCATCCTTCAGGGCATCGCTAATAACTGAGTTACTTACTACTCCTGCGGTGACTGAAAGACCTTCTAGTATTGGAACACCAGCTCCAACCATAAGAGAGAGGGTACGTGTTAGCTCAGTTAAAACAATTTGACGCTGAAGTTCTCCAATAATTGGGATTTTGAAGTAGAGAATATCTAACTGTTTTTTTCCTGCCTTTGTATTTTTATATCTTTGAAAAAACCATGCACCGCCTGCAACTCCACCTAAAGTTAGCGGCCAGAAGCGGGTGGCAAGACCTGATATTCCAATCAATATTTTTGTTGGAAGGGGAAGGTCGGCATTAAATTCTGTGTAAAGGGAAGTTAGGCGGGGGATGACGAAGATCATCATAATAAAGCTCACAACCACAAGGCCTCCTACTATAATTGCCGGGTAAATTAATGCTCCTCTTACTTTGCCTCTAAATTCTTCGTCTTTCTCCAGGTTATCTGCAAGACGAAGGAGGACTTTATCTAATACTCCCCCTGCTTCTCCTGCCTTAATTAAGGCAATGTAGGTACTGCCAAAAACACTTGGGAAGCGGGACATACTTGTTGAAAGCGATGACCCATCTTCAACATCCGCCAGAATTTGGGCAACTATTGGCTGCAGGCTTTTTGAACTTTGGAGCCTTAAAATGGAAAGAGATTCAGTGACCGGGAGACCTGCATTTATCATCGTTGAAAATTGACGCGTGAAGTTTGAAATTTCTGAGGACTTTATTCTATTTCTGAAGCTTGCGATGAAGCCAAATGGACCTCCTGACTTTGGCTTAATACTTACTACAATTAGACCCTTGCCACGAAGTAGTTTAGCAGCTTGTCCCTTGTCTAACCCTTCAACTTCGCCAGTTATACTTTTTCCGTCCTTGGTTATAGCTCTATATATAAATTTCTTCATGACTTTAGAAGCCTCGTTAGTTCATCTGGGCGCAGAGAATAGCTAGTTGCAGTATCAACTGTAATTCTTCCTGTTTTGACAAGCTTGACGAGTGAATTTTCAATACTAGACATTCCAGCCTCAGCGGAAGTCTGAATGATGGAGTCTATTTGGTAGGTCTTTCCCTCACGGATGGAGGTCTTAACCGCGTTACTGGCGAGCATTACTTCGCTTGCAACAACGCGTCCTCCGGCAATTGAGGGAATTAGTCTCTGGGAGAATACTCCCTCAATGACATTTGAAAGCTGGAGCCTTACTTGTCCCTGCTGTTCTTCTGGGAAAACATCAACAATTCTATCTATAGTTTGGCTTGCTGAATTTGTGTGGAGGGTTGCAAAAACTAAGTGTCCAGTTTCAGCTACAGTCAGGGCTGCTGCAATTGTTTCAAAATCGCGCATTTCACCAACCAGGACTATGTCTGGGTCTTCTCGAAGAACTGATCTTAGGGCAACTGAATATGAATGGGTATCCTGGTGCATTTCACGCTGGGAGATAATTGATTTTTTGGGGTGGAAGATAAATTCAATTGGATCTTCTATTGTTACAATGTGTGCTCCGCGTGTAACATTTATCTCTTCAAGGAGGGCTGCCAGAGTTGTTGATTTTCCGTGCCCTGTTGGACCAGTTACTAAAATAAAACCTTGCTTCAGGGTTGCAAAAGTGTGAACTACTGGGGGAAGACCTAGAGAATCCAGTCCTGGAATTTCAAGGGGGATCCTACGAAATGCAATTGCAAATGAATTTTTCTGAGTGTAGGCATTAACTCTAAATCTTGAGTTTTGAGAGAATGCCAGGGAAAAATCAATTTCTTTATTTACTGTGAGTCTTTCAAGTTCTTCTGCAGATACAATTTCTTTGAGGAAGCCTGCGATTTCTTCAGGAGTTGAAACCGGTTCGTTGGGAATGGGGGAGAGTTCACCTTCAATTCTTAGAGTTGGTGGAACACCTGCGACAATATGCAAGTCTGAAGCCTTTCTATCAATTGTTAACTGCAATAAATCTTTGATTGTCATATTTTTTTATTCCTCAGCGACTCTCAACACTTCCTCAATGCTCGTTAGGCCTTCAAGAGCTTTCAAAAATCCATCCTGCTTTAAGGTTATCATGCCTTCCTGTCTTGCTGCTTCATCAATGTGTTCGGCTGGTGCTTTTTCTAGAATTAATTTTCCTATTCTTGGTGTTACTGACATGACTTCATAAATTCCAACTCTCCCCAAGTATCCTGAGTTATTATTTTCAGCTGTTGGCTTTCCTCTATACAGTTTTATTGGGGTAGTTGGCATGAGGCTTCCAAGAGTTGTTTTTATATCTTCAATTATTTTTGCATCCGGAACGTATTCTTCTTTGTTGTCTGGGTCTATTTTTCTCAAAACTCTTTGGGCAACGATCGCCGTCATTGACGAAGTCAAAAGAAATGGCTCTGCCCCTAAATCAAGTAGCCTGGGGAGGGCGCCTGCCGCATCATTGGTATGAAGAGTCGAAAACACCAAATGTCCAGTAAGAGATGCCTGAATTGCAAGGTCTGCAGTTTCTCTGTCTCTAATTTCTCCAACCAGAATAATGTTTGGGTCTTGGCGCAAAAATGCACGAAGACCTGAGGCGAAAGTGAGGCCGACACCCAAGTTGACTTGTACCTGATTAATTCCCACCATTTTATACTCTATGGGATCCTCAAGAGTAACAATATTAACTTTTGGCGTATTTAATTTTTGGAGAATTGAATAGAGTGTTGTTGTTTTACCTGATCCAGTTGGACCGCAAATGGTTATTATTCCATGAGGTCTTAAGATGGAATCTTGAAGAACTTTTAATGCTTGGCCGCGAAGTCCAAGTTCAGATAATTCCGGTACTCCTTTACCTTTTGGCAGAAGTCGCATGACGATCTTTTCTCCCCAGGCAGTTGGAAGAGAGGAGACACGAAGATCAACTTCCTCATCCTGGTTTTTAAAGTTAAATCTTCCGTCTTGAGGAATTCTTTTTTCGTCTATTTTCATATTCGAAAGAATTTTTATCCTAGAGATGACAGAATCTTGGAGTTCTTTGGGAATTGTTAGTTTTTCCTGTAAAATTCCGTCCACCCTGTACCTTACTCTCATTGTTTTTTCTTGTGGCTCTATATGGATGTCTGATGCTCTTGACCTCACTGCAAAATCTAGAATGTGTGTTACAACTTCACTTATTCTCTCCTGCCTAATTAGGCCAGTTTGGGAGGTTGCATCTAATGTTTTTACTCCACCTTTGGGGGCAACTTCTTTTAAGGCCTCTGTTACTTCCTCAGAAAGAGAACCAGTAAATCTTGTCTGAATAGCCTCATCTATTTTGAAATCTTCACTTGTAGCCGGCTTTACGCGTAGATTTGTTTTTTGTTCCACAAATTCAATAGTCTGGAGGTCCAAGGGGTCCTTCATTACAAGAGTTAGTTCTTTTTTTATTGGGTCAATACTTACTGGAAAAACGCCAAACCTTTCTGCAACTTCCTGGCTTAGACTGGCTGTTGCTTGAGGGTCAACACTTGCTGTTGTTATATCAATATATGGAACATTGTAAAAGACAGCCCGAGCTTTTGTGAGTGCCTCGTCTGAGACGAGTTTCTGTTCCTTGATTATGGCTTCCTGAGATTTGCCTGATTGGATTTCCTGATTTTTGACGTCTTGGGCCACTTCTGGCTTTATGGCGTTTTGCGATACTAGAATGTCAACCAAACTTGAGTCTCCTGGAATAGTAGGTGCAGTAGCTGGGGCAGCCATATACTTTCAGTATAGTATAAACTCCATAATTTGCACTAGTTGCTTTTGTTGCTTGAATGTTAAAATGACAAACTATGCACGCATATTTAATTGTCTCTCAGGGAGAAAAGGAAAGAGAGATGGGTGTTCAAAAAATTCTTGAAGATTTGAATGCAAAACCTCTTACTTTTACTCTTTCAAAAATTGCAGACGTTAGAGAGATGGCTAAGTTTACAAAATTAAAGCTATCTGAAAAGACTGCAGTAGTTGTTCAAAATATTGATGAAGCTACAATTGATGCCCAGAATGCATTTTTGAAGCCACTGGAGGAACCACAGAAAAATTTGATATACATTCTTACGGCTTCTTCAATTGATTTAGTTCTCCCAACAATTGCTTCAAGGTGTGAAGTTGTAGAACTCAAAAGTGAGGGCTTTATTTTGAGAGATGAAATAGTTGAGGTGTGTAGACAATTTATGGATGGGGAGGCAGGGGAGAGAATGAAGATAATCTCCAAAATTACAAAACGAGATGAAGCTATAACTTTTATCGAAGGATTGATAACAATTGGACACAAATCATTTTTAACAAAACCAGAACTTGGTCAATTTTTAGAGGAAGCTGGAAAAACACTAAAAGCACTGAAGGCGAACGGAAATGTACAATTGCAACTGACTAATTTTGTGGTTAATTTGGATTAGGAACTTTGACTCCTTTTTTTCTTGCTTCTGAAAGCCCTATTGCTATTGCTTGTTTTCTTGATTTTACAGTCTGGTTAGATTTGCCTGATTTTAGCTTACCCGCTTTCATTTTATGCATCGCTTTTTCTACACTTTCTCCTGCTTTTTTACTGTATTTTGGCATGGTTTATTTTAAAACTTACTTCAAAAGAAAGTCAACGTAGACAGTGGAGCTAAATCACTTTTTAGCTTGATGTTGAGCTCTTGAGAAGGTAAAATATATAGAGTAGTATAGAACTTCATGGCAAACGATAATTACACATCAGAACAGATACAGGTACTTGAAGGGTTGGAACCAGTTCGAAAAAGACCTGGAATGTACATTGGGTCAACTGATATCAGAGGGCTTCATGAATGTTTGCGTGAGATTTTTGATAATTCATGTGATGAGTTTTTTGCTGGGACTGCAAAGGATGTCTGGGTGAGGTTGACCGAGGACGGTGGGGCAATGGTCCGTGACAATGGCCGAGGAATTCCTGTTGATATTCACAAAGGGCAAGGGGTATCGGCACTTGAACTTACAATGACCAAACTTCATGCTGGAGGAAAGTTTGGAGGAGGCGCATACAAAATTTCAGGAGGACTGCACGGGGTTGGAGCATCTGTGGTTAATGCACTTTCATCTGATTTCTGGGTGGTAGTTTTGAGAGATGGAAAGGCATACTTCCAAGAATATAGAGCAGGGAAACCAAAAGAGAAAGTAAAAGAAATTCCACAAACTAAACTTGATGAACTTTTGCCAACAGAATGGCAAATTAAATTGGGTAAGGGATCCACGGGAACTATTACCAAGTTTATCTTGGACAAAAGTATTTTTGGTGACATTGAATTTGATGCAAATAGGGTTAAGAATTCACTTCGTGACAGGGCATATTTGGTTGCTGGACTTACTATTAATTTTTACGATGAGAGGCAAGATGAGGAAGAACATTATTATTTTGAAGGCGGTATTAAGTCCCTGGTTGCTCACTCCAACCGGGACAAAGAAAAAATATCGGATGTTGTTTACATCAACAAAGAAGCAAATGAAATGGTGTGCGAAGTGGCATTCCAGTACACAGATTCATTCAATGAAAACGTGAAGGGATATGTAAACGGCATTTACACAACAGATGGGGGAACACATGTAGCTGGGTTTAGAACTGGCCTTACTCGTTCAGTTTTAGATTACGCCAAGAAAAATGGCTACATGACCGAAAAGATGGTTCTGACAAGCGAGGATCTCCGCGAAGGATTGACTGCTGTTGTTTACGTGAAGATGGACTCTGAGACTCTACAGTTTGAGTCCCAAACTAAGGCAAAATTAAATAATCCAGAAGTTCAAGGGTTTGTAGCTTCAACTACCAAGGAGGGAATTGATATGTACTTGGAGGAACACCCCCAGGATGCAAAGAAAATATTGGAGAAGGTTAGTTTGGCAGCCAGAGCTCGTCTTGCAGCGCGTGCCGCTAAAGATGCTGTTATCAGGAAAGGGGCATTGGAGGGAATGGGACTTCCCGGAAAATTAGCTGATTGCCAGTCAACTAACCCAGAAGAGAGTGAACTGTATATTGTGGAAGGAGATAGCGCCGGAGGCTCGGCCAAATCAGGACGCGACAGAAAGTTCCAAGCAATACTTCCTCTTTTTGGAAAGGTTCTAAATACAGAACGTGCTCGGATTGATCAGATTGTAACTTCTGATAAGTTTAAAAATTTGATAGTTGCAGTTGGGGCTGGGATTTCAGATCAATTTAATATTGAAAAATTGAGGTATCACAGAATTATAATCATGGCTGATGCTGATGTTGATGGAAGCCATATAACTTGTCTTTACTTGACCTTTTTCTATAGACATTTACCCCAGATAGTGGCAGGCGGACACGTTTATATCGCCATGCCACCTTTATATAAAGTGGAGCATGGAAAAACAAAGAAATATGTTTATACAGATCTCGAAAAAGATGAATATGTGAAAACGCTTGGTACCTTGAACTTCAAGATTCAGAGATATAAAGGACTGGGGGAAATGAATGCTTCTGAGCTTTGGGAAACTACAATGGATCCAAAGGTAAGACTCTTAAAACAAGTGAATGTTACTGATGCTGAAGAGGCAGATCGTGTTTTTACAATGTTAATGGGAGAGGAAGTTCCGCCTCGTCGTAAATTTATACAATCAAGAGCCAAAACTGCTAATTTAGACATTTAACTTCGTTGATTTAACCTATAGTTCTTGTTATAATGCGTTCCTTATGGAAAACCGTGGATACGAACTCTGTCTGACACCTATAAATCCTTTTACTCCTCAACAAGCGAGGATTGTTGAGCTTTTGGCGAAACACATGAGTTCGGAAGATATTTGTAACGAATTAAATATTGGGAAACAAACATTGCAAAACTATTTCAGTGGGGCAAAAGGTAGTACAAGCGAAAGAATACAGTTGGGAATATATGGTGTGGTAGAACATCTGACAGGCGTTAGACCAATGAACCGTGTGGAACTTGTAAATGCCTTGACAGACGATGTTTTGTTCTGGAGACAAAAACAAATTTGATATGGAAAGAACATCTTCACATAATATTCATTTGGTTGCAAATCCATTTTATAATGAGGATGAGTTACATGTTATTAGACAGGTAGTCACAGGGGCAACACAGAAGGAAATAGCATTGCCAGACACAAAACAAATTGTGCGAGATTTAACGGAGAAAACTGGCAGGCTCTCTGGACGATATAGAGACGGAAACATTAAAAAAGCTGTGTTTGTAATGTTTAGGACTGGATTATTACTTCAGTTGCCGAAAGAAGAGAATGCACCGACGCACACACAAGATAATTGGCATATCAGATATAATCTTGTAATTTCCAGACCTGAACTTTTTACTGAAGAACAATGTAGTTTGCTTAAAGATTTAATCATTGGTCAAGCAGTTACTGAGATTGCAAGAGAGACAGAGAGGGCAGAACATACATTAGGAAAGTATCTGTATGGAAGAGAGGCTTTTTATGATCAGACAAGACTACAAGGACTTCAGCCTTATGGACGGGGGATCATGGGAAACATTGCACTTGAATCAGGCATAAGACCTGCAAATGTTGGTGAGGCAATTCATCTTGCCTTATGTTTTAATATGATTTCTCAAGAACCCATAACTAATCCTGGTAAGAAAGTTAATAGATATGGAATCTTGGATAATTAGATAGTATAATGAGGATATGAATCTTCAACATGACATAGCATCTGGAGACCCCAAGGATTTGGTAAATGTTGTTATTGAGATTCCTATGAATTCTAGAGCGAAGTATGAGTATCATGATGATGTTAAAACAATTGTGGTCGATAGATTTTTATATACTGCTTTTGCATATCCCTTTAATTATGGCTTTATACCTCAAACATGGAGTGGGGATGAAGATGCTCTTGATGTTGTAGTTCTATCTAGTGAACCAGTTCCAACTGGTGTTGTAATTTCCTGCCGAATTATTGGAATGCTTGCAACAAAAGATGAGGAGGGTGAAGACGCTAAATTGATTGCCGTACCAAAAGCAAAAATTGATCCAGCATTTGCTAATATAAATTCCATTGATGATCTTCCTGAATACTTGAAGAATAAAATTAAACATTTCTACGAAAATTACAAATCAATTGAGCCGGGGAAATGGGTAAAAGTGACTGGCTGGAAATCAAAAGAGGAAGCTCAGAAAGAAGTCGAGACTTGTATTAATAGGTACAAGGAAGAATTCAAAAAATAATTACTTCAGTTCGTATATAACAGTCACAGTTTTGTAGAGAGTAGATGTTCCTGGTTGGATTGGAGCAGATGTTTCTTTCAGTGCAGATGCACTTAGATTTAAATATGGCATTGGGTAGGAGGCACCACCTTCAGCTACATTAATCATTTTTCCTACTGTTTGGTTACCAGCTTTTGCCATTACATCTGCCTTCATCTTCGCATCTTGAATTGCTTTTGCGAGAAGATCATTGTCTGCAGTTTTATTGTTTGGGTCTACTGTTAAATTTGGACCGTAAACATTTGTTGCACCTTTGTTTAAAATATCTGTTAGTCCTGAAGTTTTTGATACATCTTTTACGGTAATTTCAATTGTATTTGAGGCTTGCCACTCATTACCATTATTCTGTATGGGTGGTGCCGGATATATCAAGGTTTGAGGTTGGGGTTGTTGGTATACTGATACCTGCTGAGTTTTAATATCAGCATCAGGAATTCCAAAATTTTTAACCTGGGCTATTAAAGCGGTCATCTTTGAGTTGACCTCATCTACTGCTTTTTGTTTGTCATCACTACTCACTGAAACTGTTGCATTAAATGAAGCTATTTGATTGGCTTCTTGACCCTGGGAAGTGCCTGTTACTGTGATAGTTGCAGCGGGAAGGATTGAAATTCTTCCCCAGTTAATTTTATCTATAGGCAGAAGTGTGACACAGACTGCCAGTAATATGATGGTTCCACCTGCGAAGAAGATATTTTTGAACATATTGTAATTTTAATTAGAGAATATCATACGTGATCAATGACTAACAACTTTTTTCTTTGGTACAAAGTAAGTAAGAGAATTAGATGACTGTCTCCAGTTGCTGTTTTTTGATATGGAGTCTACTTTTACCAAGTATTTAACTCCAGGAAGAAGTGTGTTTGTAATTGTTATATATACCTGTCCTATAACTGTATCAATCATATCACTTGATATATTGGTAGCTAGTTTCTTCCACATCTTACCTGAATCTGTTGAAGTTTGAATTTCAAAATGATCAATATTGTCTTTTACTCTTTGTGCTTGAGATTTATTAACAGTGAATGAAATATTAAGTTTGTTTGTTGTTAATGGAATATTTCTTCGTATGTAATCAAAGTTAAATGGTAAAAAGTAGAAAAGAGAGGTAGAGTCTGCATTAAATGAAGAAGCTATGAATTTAGCTGTAAAGTTACTGGTATCACCTCCATTGACACGGGAGTTAAATTCCTCTGAGAAGTCATAACGCGTTTTGTCGCTTCCATCATCTCTGCCTCCACCTAAGGTTGTTACATTTCCAGCTCCTTGGCCATTTATGTCAGCTTTCACCCACTGAAGAGCATATGTACCGCGGTTACCAAGGAGAACATCTCCGGTTATCTTTAGATTATTCCCTGATATGGGAGATGGTGGTATGTTTATGTTTAGCTGTGGGGTAGAGGTGATATCTTTGTATATCAGGATACGAGTATTATTGTTGTCTCCGATGAAGAGTTGGTCATTTATAAGAAGGATGAATGCGTCTGACGCTGCAATTGTGTTTGCGTTGACACTTCCTCCTTGGTTCACACTTGATGAAGTAAAGTTTGCTTGTCCTAAAACGACGTCTGCTGAGGCATTATTTCTAGTTGGAATTCCATTGTAAATAAGTACGCGGGAGTTGCCTGTGTCGCTAACATAAAGCCTCCTGCCGTCCCAGTTCATATCAGCTGGTCTCGATAGTGTATTTGCGTTGACACTTCCTCCTTGGTTTGCGGAGCCGTGGGTAAAATCAACTTGACCAATTACGACATCTGCCGATACGCCGTTTGTGGTGGGTACAGAATTCCATATTAAAACACGATTATTGTTAAAATCGGCAACCATTAATTTATTATCCAAAATACGAGCGGAATAGGGGTGAGTCAGTAATACAGCAGAGGTGCCTCCAGTTGCCGTATTGAAGTCTGAATGACCGATGACAACGTCTGCTGAAGCCCCGTTTGCCGCCGGAAGATGATTATAAATTAAGACTCTATTATTGGAATAATCTGCGATAACCACTTTTCCAGTGGAGGGATCATAGGCGACACCACTAGTTCCGCTAAGTGTTGTTTGGGAGGTACCAGAACCGCTTCCTGAAAGAGAGCTCTGGCCAATTACCAAATCAGCAGAGGTGTTATTCCTAGTCGGAATTGTATTAAAAATTAAGACTCGATTATTGCTAAAATCGGCAATAAGTAATTTCTCGTTAATTACAGCAACACCATCGGGGAGGTTTAAGGTGTTTCCACCTGCACTTCCATTTTGATTGGCATCGCCTCCAGTAAAATTGGCTTGACCAATAACAACATCTGCAGCTTGGTTGTTGCTGGTTGGTATATGGTTGTAGACTAGGGCCCTATGATAGAGAGAATCCGCAACTATAAATTTTGTGCCATCTGTATCCATCTGATATGGATATCCAATTGTATTTGCTGTTGCACCAGTCACTGCTGATCTAAAGTCTGGCTCTCCAATTACAAGCGACGCATTCATATTTGTATAGTACGCATATGCCTGCATGGGAAAAAATAGGCACAAGGATACTGAAAGAAAAGTCAAAAACAGCACTAAGATCCTTTTGGACATTCTAAATATCATTTAATCACAAAAGTGTGGTAAAATACAAGGTATAAGCCGCGAAGACGAGCGGTTTTTTTATTCAAAATGTATGGATATCAGGAATATTGCCATAATTGCGCACGTTGACCACGGGAAAACGACCTTGGTTGATGCTTTGCTGCGCCAATCTCACACCAAAATTAAAAAGGAGCGTGAGGAGGGCGGACTTATCATGGACAGCAACGAGCTTGAGCGTGAACGTGGAATTACCATTTTCTCAAAGAGTGCCTCTGTTCGGTACCACGATACCAAGATCAATATTATAGATACCCCAGGACATGCTGACTTTGGAGGAGAAGTAGAACGCGTCTTGAAGATGGCTGATGGTGCGCTTTTACTGATTGACGCCAAAGATGGTCCTATGCCTCAAACAAGATTTGTCTTGAAGCATGCCTTGAAATTAGGCTTAAAAATTGTTGTAGTAGTCAATAAAGTGGATTTGGCTGACGCTCGTCCTGACTGGGTGGTTGGAAAAACTTTTGATCTATTTGTAGAGCTTGGAGCTGATGAGTCGGCCGCATTTTTCCCAATCGTTTATGCCTCTGCTAAAAATGGGCTTGCAGGGGACACTGCTGATATTAAAACAATGACTGATATTAACCCTCTTTTTGATGCGATTATTAAAAATATTCCTGCTCCAAAGGGTGATCCTGAAAAGCCTTTGCAGTTATTGGTCACAACTATTGCATATGACAACTTTAAGGGTAGGATCGCTACAGGCAGAATCCACAACGGGAAAATTAAGGCTGGGCAGGATGTAATGCATATAAATCGCGATGGGAGTCAGAAGAAATACCGCTTGACCTCACTGATGACATATGAAGGACTTGAAAGGGTTAATGCGCTTGAAGCTATGGCTGGGGATATAGTAGCCATTTCTGGAATCCCTGATATCACAATTGGGGAGACCATCGCTGATCCAGTTGAACCAATCGCACTCCCAGTACTTTCGATTGAAGAACCAACCATAAAAATGACTTTTAATATTAATACTTCGCCTCTTGGAGGCAGGGAGGGTGAATTCAAGACTGGGAGTCAGTTGAAGGATAGACTAATGAAGGAACTCCAGACTGATGTTGCTTTGAAAGTTGAACCAAGTGAGGGGAAATGGATGGTTTCAGGAAGAGGTGAGCTTCATTTGGCAATCTTAATTGAGAGAATGAGGAGAGAAGGGTATGAGTTTGAAGTAGGTCGCCCACAGGCTATTACAAAAGTTATTGATGGCAAGAAAATGACACCTTGGGAAAAGGTATATATAGAGACTCCGGATGAGTTTGCGGGGACTGTTATCCAAAATATGAACAAAAGAGGCGGGGAAATGGTTGATATGAAAAGCGACAATGGGATAACTGCTCTTGAATTCAATATTGCTACAAAGAATTTATTTGGAATGAGAGGAGACTTGATGACAACTTCCAAAGGAATGGGAGTCATTAATAATTCCTTCATGGAATTTAAACTTGATGACGGCAAGGTACTAGACCGCGAGCGAGGATCATTGGTTGCTTTTGAAGGCGGATTAACTCGACTGTATGGAATGACTGGTATTCAAGACAGGGGAGTACTATTCGTCGGACCAAACGAGGAAGTATATAAAGGCCAAGTTGTTGGGCAAAACTCAAGGAGCGAGGATATTGAAGTTAACGTTTGCAAAGAGAAAAAACTTTCAAACATGAGAAGTAAGGGGGACGGAGTAATGGAACACTTTAATGCTCCAAAGAAAATGGGGTTGGAAGAGGCACTTGAGTATATTGACGATAGTGAATTAGTTGAAGTTACTCCAAAAAGTATTAGAATTCGAAAAATTATACTAAATATTACTGAAGCGCGAAGACAAGCAAAATTGCAAAAATAAACTCTCCATGCGATACTTGGAAAATGGCAGAAGAATTAAATAGCACCAAAGCTCCAAAAAAGGGATTACCCAGAATGGCCAAGTTTGCAATAGGATGCTTGTTGGTTGTAACCATTTTAGGAGTTCTTGTTAGTTTGTTTGCTGGAGCTGTAGCTAAAAAACTGATTAGCGGGGTAATTAGCCAGAAAACTGGAGTAGAAACAAATATTGATGATATCCAAAACGGAAAATTAACATTTACTGATCCCAAAACTGGAGCCAAACTTGATGTTGGAACAAATAAAATTCCAGATGACTTCCCAAAAGATTTTCCGGTTTATCCTGGATCAAAAGTCACTAGTTCACTTTCTGGGAATCAGAATGGAGAAGGCAATGGTTTTTGGCTTACACTTTCCACATCTGACGCTCCTGAGAAAGTAACCTCGTATTATGAAACAAACCTAAAGGTGAGCGGCTGGAGTGCTGATTCTACGCAAGGAAGTGGAATAGGGACAAATTGGGCAATAACTAAGGATGACTTAAGTGGATACCTTACAGTATCAAGAGAGAAGGATCAAAGTGAAACTACAATATTGATAGTACTGGGAAAAGGTAAGAATTAAATCGGGTTTAAATTTAAGTTTTAATTTACAAACTTAAATTTCCACAGGAGACATACACACTAGCTTGGGTTCCTGACTTATGAACGTTAATTGCAAGTGGTTCCATTGACTTCAGTTGGGCAAGTGTTACATCAAGGGTAGTTGATGAGTCCCCATTCAATGGAAACTCTAAAGGATATTTTACTTCACCTGGTTTTGGACAGCTACCAAGATGAATATGGGCTGGCTGACTTACACCTTTTGGAAATCCTGACATTTTTAATACCACTGTTGTTTTGCCGTTTGTTTCTGTCAAAGTTGCTGTTCCTGATTCACCTGAACCATTTTGGGCGGCAAGTTCGACAACCGCTGTTTTTGGTTCATTTGCAAGTTGTGTTTGGATGTTATTTTTGTATAGAAGAAGAGCTGAAGCGAGCATGCCGACAAGAGCGATTAAAGCAACGGCCAAGAAATTTGAATCTGAAAGCTCCCAGGTGGACTTTTTACTTCTACCTTTACTTTTTACAGCTTTTCTTGCCATGTTTTAGTATGCCCACCTAGAAAGTGTTGTGTCAAGAGGATAATTTACCAAGAAGAAAAGAAAGTGATATTATGTTTAGTGGAGGTGAAAAATTTTGAATAAAAATATAGTAATCGCAGTTGTAGTTTTTGTTTTACTTCTAATAGTTGGAGTGGGGGCGTTTCTTGTCATGGGTAGTAAGGGTCAGAACCAGACTAAGAACGATGTTGGTTCCATGGATACTATGCCTCGAACAACACAGAATACAAACACAGAGAGTAAGAATCCGGTTGCGACGAATAATATTGAAATTAAAGGTTTTGCATATAACCCGGCGACCATAACTGTAAAAGTTGGAACTACTGTTACTTGGATGAACAGTGATTCGGTGGGACATACTGCAACTGCTGAGGATGGAAGTTTTGATACTGGAATATTAAGGCAGGGGGAGAAGGGAAGCGTCACTTTCAGTAAAGCAGGTACTTTCAAGTATTTTTGTAGTGTACACCCAAACATGAAGGGGACTGTTATAGTAACAGAATGACGGCATCCGATTTAACAAAGGCTAAATGCGTGCCTTGTGAAGGTGGTGTTGATCCTATCGGACTTGAGGAGGCAGAGGAGTACTTGAAGCAGTTGAAATTGAAGTGGGAACTGGTTGATGGGAAAAAGATTAAACACCTTTTTGAATTCAAAAATTTCAGAGAGGCAATTAATTTTGTAGACAAGGTTGCCGATGTTGCAGAAGCTGAGGGACACCATCCTGATATTTACATTTTCTACAACAAAGTAACAATTGAACTTTGGACACATGCTATAAATGGGCTATTCAAAAATGATTTTATACTTGCTGCTAAGATTGAGAAACTTGTCACTTTGTGATTGAAAATTGATGTGAAAATAGGATAGTTTCTATTGCTTCTTTACCCTCAAAGAGTTAGAATTATATAAGGCTAAAGAGCCTCTCTTTTTGTCTCTATATGGATACAACTAATAATGATATTGAACTGGTAAATAACGTAGGGCGAATCCAAAAAGTTGAGATTGCCGATGAACTCTCCAAAAGTTACCTCGATTATGCAATGAGCGTTATTGTTGCACGCGCTCTCCCTGACATTAAAGATGGCTTGAAGCCTGTTCACAGAAGAATACTTTATGCCATGCATTTGATGGGAATGGGGAGCGGGCCTCACACAAAAAGCGCCAAGGTGGTTGGAGAAGTTTTGGGGAAGTTTCATCCGCATGGAGATATGGCTGTGTATGATGCCATGGTCCGTATGGCACAGGAATTTTCAATGAGATATCAATTAGTTGATGGACAGGGAAATTTTGGGAGCGTAGATGGAGACCCTGCAGCTGCAATGCGTTACACGGAGGTTAGGCTTGCAAAAATTAGTGCGCCTCTTCTTCTTGATATTGAAAAGGAGACAGTAGATTTTACTGATAACTTTGATGGAACCATCAAAGAGCCATCATTTCTTCCCGCTCTTCTTCCAAATCTTCTTTTAATGGGTTCAGAAGGTATTGCTGTTGGTATGGCAACCAAGATTCCTCCTCACAATTTAGTTGAAGTGGTAGATGCTGTACTTGAAACAATAAAAAAAGGGAAGGTTACAACTCTCAAGGAAGAACAGGACAAAGAGGCAGAATTTTTCATTCAGAAAATTAATTTAATCGCAGCAGATGCCAAAGTAAAGTTTGACGAAGAAGAACTTAAGGTCAAACAGGTTGGGTTTGACAGCGATGTAACTACCGAGGAATTGACTAATTTTCTGCCTGGTCCTGATTTTCCAACTGGAGGGGCAATTTACGATTCCAAAAGTTTGGTTGAAGTGTATGCAACGGGAAGGGGAAGAATTGTTGTTCGAGGAATAGCTGATATTACTGACGGGCCAAAGGGTAAAACACAAATAGTCATTACAGAGATTCCATATCAAGTTAACAAAGCCCTTCTGGTTGAGCAGATTGCAGACCTTGTCAAAAATAAAAAGATTGTTGGGATATCTGGGTTAAGAGATGAAAGCGACAAAGATGGAATGCGAGTTGTTGCTGACTTGAAAAGGGACGCCAAACCAAAATCGGTTTTGAATAACTTATACAAACACACAAGACTTCAAACTACATTCCCCGCTAACTTTGTTGCTTTGGTTGATGGCACTCCATACACAGTTAATCTGAAGCAGATATTAGTTGAATATGTGAGGCATAGACAAAGAGTAATTATTCGAAGAACTATTTTTGAATTGACTGCTGCCAAAAAGCGTGCTCATATATTGGAAGGGTTGAAGATTGCTCTCGATAACCTGGATGCTGTTATTAAAACAATACGTGAAAGCAAGACTCAAGAGGAGGCTAAAACAAACTTAATTGCGAAGTTCAAGTTTTCTGAAATTCAGGCAACTGCAATTCTTGATATGCAGTTGAGACGTTTGGCAGCTCTCGAGCGCGAAAAAATTGAAAAAGAGTATGAAGAAATGAAGAAGTTGATTGATAAATTAACTCTCATTTTAAAGACTCCTGAGAAAGTTTTGGAAATCATTGAAACAGAACTTGCAGACATTAGAGAGAGGTTTGGAGACAAGCGAAAAACAAAAATATACAAACAGAAAATCGGTGAAATTTCTGAGGCTGACTTAATTGCAAAGGAAGACATGCTTGTGACTGTTACAAAAAGTGGGTACATAAAAAGGGTTCCAAAGGCAAGCTTCAAGGCACAAAAGAGGGGTGGAAAGGGAGTAGTTGGAATGGCAACCAAAGAGGAAGATGAGATATCACATCTTCTAACTGCTTCCACTCATGACACCATACTTTTCTTTACTGACAAGGGACGCGTTTTTGGAACAAAAGCATGGGACATTCCAGAGAGCAGCAGACAATCAAAGGGGCAGGCTCTTGTTAATCTTGTTAACTTAGAACAAGGGGAGGAGATTCGCTCGATCCTTCCTGTAACAGCCACTGCCAAATACATAATCATGGCAACAGCCAATGGAACAGTTAAAAAGTCATCTGTGAAGGAGTTTTCAAACCTTCGTTCAAATGGGTTAATTGCAATGAGATTGGACAAAGGGGACAAGTTAATTTCTGTTCATGAAACAGAAGGAGAGGACTTTATACTAATCTTGACTAAAAACGGTAAGGCAATAAAATTCCCAGAGAAGGATGTAAGACCAATGGGAAGGGCAACGAGTGGAGTGAGAGGAATGAGATTGGCAGAAGGGGATGAAGTTATTGGAATGGAAGTATTTGCACAGGCGAAGCCAAAGGTGGAGGATGCAAGAAAAAAGATGTTTCGTGATATTTTGACCATTTCAGAACATGGACTAGGGAAGCGCACATCTGTTGATTTATTTCCTAACCAGAAAAGAGGAGGAATGGGCGTGAAGGCATCTGTAACTAGCGAAAAAACAGGAAAGCTAACATCCGCCATTATGGTAACTCCATTAATTGATCAGGTTGTGATTACAAGCCGCCATGGACAGGTGATTAAACTTCCTTTGAGAAATATTCCAGAGTTGGGGAGAGCTACACAGGGAGTTATCTTAATGAGGTTTGCAAAGAAAGCTGATACTGTTGCAGCTGTAGCCAAGATTGAGAAGACTGGGGAAGAAGA
>CAZPLB010000004.1:0-80287 GCA_964587425.1 uncultured Gammaproteobacteria bacterium | reverse complement strand
AATCCAAGTTCCCAGAATGAGAATCTGGTGTCCTAGGCCACTAGACGATGGGGCCGTCTAGGCTATTATACCGCAGACATGAAGCGAGATGCTATTTTCTTGCCTGTAGCCTTCTTTTGAACACTCATCTTGGGTGGCCACCATTTCATAGCTACCTTTAAAGCTTCCCCAACCTCACTAATGAAAACCAAGTTCATATCTTTTTTAACTTGTGCTGGCACATCATCCATATCTTTTTCATTCTCCTTGGGTAAAATTACTGTCTTGAGCCCTGCCCTATGTGCTGCAATCAATTTTTCCTTTACTCCACCAATCTCAAGAGACCTTCCTCGAAGCGTCACTTCTCCAGTCATCCCAACATATCTCTTGACTGGAATTCCAGTCAAAGCTGAAGTTAGTGCCACTGTCATTGCAATCCCTGCAGATGGCCCATCTTTCCTGACTGCTCCCTCTGGGACATGGATATGAATATCTTTGTCCTTTGCAAAGTCCCTCTTCAAACCTAAGTCTGCATAATGTGCCCTTGTCCAAGTAAAAGCAGCTTTTGCAGACTCCTTCATAACAGACCCCAATTGACCAGTAAGTATTAATTTTCCAGTCCCAGGCATTAGTGACACTTCAATGAATAAAATCTCTCCTCCAAAACCAGTTACAGAAAGCCCTGTCACCATTCCAACCTCATCATTCTTTTCTGCAATTAATGAATTAAACTGCCTTTGACCTAAAAATTTTCTAACGTCTTCTGTTTTAATAGTCTTTGGAAACTTCTTCCCCTCAGCAATTAGTCTTGCCACCTTACGGCAAATTGTCGCCATACTGCGTTCTAAATTTCTTACTCCTGCCTCTCTTGTATATTTCTCAATTACTTCCTTTAGAGCATCCTTTTCAAACTTAATTTTCTTTCCATCAATTCCATGCAATCTCAATTGTTTTGGCCACAAAAACTTTTCTGCAATATGGAATTTTTCATCTGTGGTGTAGCCTGGGAATCGAATAACTTCCATACGGTCAAGAAGTGGAGAAGGAATTGTATCAATTACATTCCCTGTTGCAATAAACATCACTTTTGAAAGATCAAATGGAACCTCCAAATAATGATCTGAGAATTCTTTGTTCTGCTCTGGATCAAGTATCTCAAGAAGAGCGCTCGATGGATCCCCTCTGTAATCTATTCCCAGTTTATCAATTTCATCAAGCATAAATACAGGATTTTTTGTCCCTGCATTTTTAATGCCTTGAATAATTCTCCCCGGCATTGCCCCAACATATGTTCTCCTGTGTCCCCTTACTTCAGCCTCATCTCTTACTCCTCCAAGTGATACTCTCACAAACTTTCTTCCCAATGCTTTTGCAATGGACTTTCCAATGGAAGTTTTACCTACTCCAGGAGGTCCGATAAAGCATAGTATAGTTGGCTGCGCCTCATCTGACTTCTTTGCCTTCTCCTTCATTTTCATAACAGAAAGATATTCCAAAATACGTTCCTTAGTTTTATCAATTGCATAATGGTCAGTGTCGAGTGTCTTACTTGCCGCCTTCACGCTCACATTATTCTCGCTCTCAACACTCCATGGCATATCGCAAAGCCAATCAAGATAGTTCTTGACATACCCTACTTCAGGATTATTTGGCGACATCTGTTCCAATTTTTTCAGTTCCTTCAATGCCCTCACTTCAGTTTCCTTTGGCATCTTTGCCTTTTTAATTCGTTTTCTGTATTCAGCAAATTCTCCGTCCACTTCATCTTCTCCTTCAAGTTCCTCCTCAATAACCCTCTTCTTCTCCCGAAGCATCGCTTTCTTCATTTGATCTTCAAGTTTCTTTTGAGTCTTCACAGAAATTGTCCTCTCCAAATCTAATATATTTATTTCGTGGGTTATTGTTTCAATTACAGATTTCATTCTCTCTTTAACTGAAATTGTATCTAGAAGTTTTTGTTTTTCATCTTGTTTAACGTCCAAGAGAGATGCAACAGAATCAACCACCTCAACAGGTTCAATCTGTCCTGAAAGTATTCTCATAACTGTAGTTACTTCAACTCCCTTTCCGAGGTTAACTAATCTTTTAAATAATTCAAGAAGCTGCCCTGAAAGAGCAATTGTTTCATCCTCTCGAAGATCTACTTCATCAATTTCAGTCACCTTACCAATTAAATATGGTTCATCAGTTAATACTTCATCGAGGCGTACGCGGGCTTGCCCTTTGATCATTACATGCACTTCTCCCCCAGTTGTCATCATTTGCGTTATGGTTGCAATTGTCCCTACTTCAGCCAAATCGCTAATTTCAGGTTCTTCAACCGTCAAATCTTTTTGTCCAAAGATGGCAACAACTTTGTCATCTTGAAATGCTGCATTCATTGCAGCAACTGATTTTGCTCTTTCAAAGGAGAGTACTGAATCAGTGTGGGGAAAAACTACGCTTCCGCGAATTGCAACTATTGGAACGGTTCTGACAATATTATTTTTCATGAATAATTAAATTCAAAAACCTAAATCTCTAGCAGTCTACCATCCGAAGTGCTAGGTGTCAACCCCTCAACTTCAAGTGAACGCGCTCCATTAAAAAAGCAGTTATTGAGCCTATTATGGCACCAACTAAAACATCAATAGGATAGTGAACATTGGCAGCAACTCTCGCCCAGGCAACAAGGGAAGCTAGTATTAAAAATAGAAATCCTACTTTTCTGTCATGGAGCCAAATAGTAATGGCAAGAGCAAAAACAACTGCAGTGTGGGCAGATGGAAAAGCAGGATCCAAGGGTGTTGTCAAAGTAAAAACATGTAAATTATTTAATTGAAATGGCCGTGTTGTTCTAAATACATATTTCAGCGCTTCAGAAACTGTCCAAGCAGTAAAACTAGATAATAGTGCATGCACAACTTGCTCCTTTTTAATTTTTCCATCTATAAACCACAAAACAATGAGTCCAACAAACATTCCCCAAATTAAAAAGCTTGCCAAAAATAATATTATCGAATTTTCAAATCCCATACAAAGAAATCTTACTTAAGTGTATACTTTTACGTAAGATGAGTAAAAGAAATAGTCCACTTAAAAGTTTCGGCTATGCGAGCGATGGCATTAAAGAGGCTTTTAAAAACGAACCCAATTTCAAAGTGCATATTACTGTTGGAGTAATCACAATAATCGCCTCATTTTTCTTGAAATTCACAAAAATAGAGTTTGCAATCTTAGTTATAACAATAGCTACAGTTATAACCTTGGAATTAATAAACACTGTAATTGAAAAATTAGTGGACATTGTAAGCCCAAGAAAGTCAAAAAGGGCAAGAATAGTTAAGGATCTCTCAGCAGGCATCGTATTAATCTCAGCCCTTGCCTCAATAGTTATTGGAATTGTCCTTTTTCTTCCCAAAATTCTCCCACTATTAGTCAATTAATTTTCTTCGAAGTTCTTTTGTTGTACTGCTTTGAGGTAGCTTTCCTTTGTTGAAACTTTTTTACCACTTTTCCTTTCAAGATCTTTTCTTGCACTTCCTGCAACACTTCCGCCTTCTTTAGCAGCAACCTCATTTTCTTCAAATCCAATGGCGTTTTTGTTTTTCGCTATCTCAGTTGTTGAAGCCTCCCCAAGCATGGAGAAAATAAGTTCAAGATGGTTCATATGGTCACGCAAATTCTGCCTTTTGAGATTCTTGAATTTTTTGTATCTTGAGGGAGTCATTCCAAAAGTAGCTTTTGAAATTTCAGCAGTTAATATTGCATATTCCTTCTCTCCTCCAACATCTCTCTTCTTCCATTCATCAGTTAAAGTCTCTCGTATTTCAATCCCACGCATCCTCATCTCAATCCAAGACTCTGGGTACCCTTTAGCTTTATACAAAGCCCTTGTTCTTTTTATTGCCAGCTCAGGATCCTCTATTTCCTTTACTCTTTCGTAACCAACTTTTGCCAACCAACGTTTAAATGGTTCTGCCTTAGGAGATGGAATGGATTGAATTAATCTAAAAATACCTTCAGTATTCCAACAATAAGCTTTTTGTTTACCACCAATAGTTTCAATTTGAAGCATGAGGGGTGGTACAAATTGTACCCCCCCTTTATCAATCAACATAGCAAGCTCCGCGTCTCTCTTCTTCATCTTTTTGAAATACTGTGCAGGATCTACAGAGTCAGTAAGAGATACAATAATATCGTTTACAACAAACCACCACTCATTTTTGTAGATAACTTTACGTATCTCTTTACTTTTAAATACAGCAATCCTTGTTTGAAGATCATCCATAATTAACCCTAACCCAAACTCAATCCGAAGTCAAGATATCGTTCCACTACTTTAATATGTCAAAAACGAGTTTTACCCGAAGCGTTTCTCAACCATTTCCCAATTAACTACATTCCACCACGCTTTAATATAATCAGCTCTCACATTTTTATATTTGAGATAGTACGCATGTTCCCATACATCAAGTCCTAACACTGGTATGTGTCCATGAAGAAGCGGGTTCTCTTGTAGTGGATGGTTGTGAATATGAAAGCCTTCACCTTTTTCATCAGCTGCAAGCCATGTCCAACCGCTACCAAAAAGAGAAGTCGCGCTACTATTAAATTCTTCCTGAAATTTCTCAAAACTACCCCACACTTTTTCAATTCCCGCCTTCACTTTTCCTACTGGCTCCCTTGAACCTTCCTTTCCCAAACTTTCCCACCAAAAAGAGTGATTAAAATGTCCTCCTCCATGATTAATCACAGCTTGTCTAATATCCTCAGGTACTTTCTTTATGTCACGAAGCAATTCCTCGATACTTACCTGTAAATCTTTCTTGCCATCCAGGGCTGCATTCAGTTTGTCTACATACGCTTGGTGGTGCTTGTCATGATGGAGGTGCATTGTCTCAGAGTCAATAAACGGCTCAAGAGCGTCATAGCCATACGGCAAATCAGGAAGTGTAAACATTATTAAATTAAGGTGTTGCAGTTGGTGCAACAGGCAAACTAAAATCTTTCACTTCTTTCACTTCAGTAAGAGTACTATTTGTCTTGTCCCAAAGTCCCCTTACTCTCACTCTGTCTCCAACTTTCACACCAGCCTTAGTTATAGTTTCCCCGCGTCTATTTACAAACTTAGTAGTAGAGTCTACTGTCACAGTCTCATCTCCTCTTTGAGTTTTCATCACCCAACCATCTGCAGTTAAAGAAGATACAGTTCCAAAGAAAACTCCAAATCGCTTCATAATGGAAAGGTCTCGAACCAAAACTGCATTAATTGCAGTGTGTGTATCATCAGTCCATCTGCCAATAACATTTAGTGTGTCTCCAACCTGCATTTCATCAAGAGTTCCTTTCCCCCAAAATCTTCTTTCAAAATGTGTATTACTGTCAGTATTCACTGTATAGTCAACACCGTCCTTACTTGTGACAACAAGTGTAGTACCAGTTTTAGATTTCAATATCCCGCTCCCAATCGCAGCCTTTCCTTTTCTACTTTCAAATGTTCTCTGAAGTCCAGGTCTGCTGCCAGCACCAGTTGCATCAATAGCAAGAACACGTGATGGAACAAGAAGAATAGCTAAAGAGGCGAGTGTAAAAACTAGGACTGTATTATTCTTACTCATGAAATGCAATTATACACCACTGTCAAGTATGACAGTCAACTCTTTCTCCAAATAGTTTCCATTCGCATCATTTGTAACAACAGTAATTGTATTTTCTCCTTCTTCAAGATCTACAGTCCCAGAAAAATTCCCTTCTTTGTCAGCTATTATATCAACATCATCTATTGAAACATCTGCATAAGCTATAGTCCTTCCCTTGATAGTTATCTTTGCTGTGTTAACTGTGTCGCCATCTTTAGGTGTTGTAACATCTAAAGCCAAACCATTTTTGTCTGCTTGAGAATTACTACTTCCAGTTGTCTTGGTTGTGTAGCCCTGAAGATTATCTTTATAATTAACACTATTGTTGTAGGCCATCATCCCCTGCCTTTTGTATAGTTTGTATCCAACAAATATAACACCGGCTCCAACCAAAAGAAGAAGTACAATAACAATTAGGTTCTTCATAATTTATTACAAGCTTCGCTTATTTACTAACAAAATATTACTTACTTAATGATTAATTTGCAAGTACACCCATACTACTGGCTAGACGTAAGCTTGAAAATGACCTCAGTTTATGGCTAAACATTTCAAGTATGCTTCGCTTCTCACAAATCTTTTTCAGGTTCGAGAGTTCCAAGCTTGTCGGCTTAACAGTGCTTGATGCTTGTGCATACATTATGGCCTTCGCATCATCTATATGCTCGAGTCCCAATGCATGCCCAAATTCATGAGCCAAAGTGTGAATTAGTTCTTGTTTGTTTGTCATGAAAAAGATATCAATTGTATTTTTACTTGAATCATAAATCCCCTCCTCGGGTTTCGCTGTTAGTCCAGTATTAAATGTATCAATAGTTCCATTTAGTTTTCCAATCTTTGCATTATAGTTAACAGTTTTTAAATTCAAACTTGCAGCAAGAGAATTTAAACGATCCGCCTCAACCCTCAAACTGTTTTGTTCAGCAAGTAATTTATTGTATTCATCCTCTGGAGCACCGCCCTTGCTGTTCCAGTAATTAATGCTGTCATTTAATGCTTTAACTCTCTTGTTAAAGTCCGCTACTTGAGTTTCATATTGTGCAATCTGCGATGAAAGTGCACTCTTGTCTCCCTTTAAAGCTCCCTCCTGCTCTTGTATTTGATTGTTCAAGGCTTGTCTCTCATCAAAAACTAAATTTACAGTAATTAGTCCATTGGCGTCATATTTAAATAAATCTTGCCCCTGGGGTTTTTCCCAAATGATGAGAGCCATATCAATATCTTTCTTCAGTTCATCTTGAGATATATTAAATCTGGAGTCCAAACTCCCAAGTTTATATGTAATAGGTGTATCACAAGGAGAGTAATATGTATTTTTTGCATAAAAATAACCCCCAACAACGACTCCAAGAAGTAAAATCCACACAATCAAACGCTTCGCCATGACTACTAAAACTTTACACCAAATATAAACTACTTGGAAGTTGTAGGACTAGGGTTAACCATCCTACCAAATACAGGGTTTAGTTGAATACTAGTTGCAACAATGCTTCCATCTGAACTTGCTGTACCAAATGCTGCAATAGTGTCTCCCACTTTCAAATCAGTTTTTGTAGCATCAGTGGTTTTATTAAATGTTGTGTTATCAGAAAGTAGCACTATCTTACTACTGCCATCCGAAAGTTTAACTGTAATACTTTTATCATCCTGACTTATAATTTCACCCATCACAGGTCTAAAATTATTTCCTCCCATCATGCGTCCTCCTTGCCCCATTCCAAATCTCATCACTCCCTGTCTATTTGCAAAATTAGCTGAAACTTTTGATTGTTGATATTTAGTCCCGCCAAAAAATCCAATACCACCAGCAACCAAAACTACCACCACCATAATTACAATATTTTTGTTTATTTTCATATTTATCACCACCAATCAATTAATAAGCTAGTTTAAAGATAACTCCTGAAATTTCACTGAAAGTTTACTCATATCTCAAAGCTTCAATCGGTTGCAGGTTCGAAGCTTTCCGAGCCGGATACCACCCAAATAAAATTCCAATACCCCCAGACACTCCAATTGCCAAAACTACAGCATTAATTGAAAGTGTGAATGGTAAGTTAATAGCACGAGATATAAAGTACGACGCAGCTATCCCAAGCGCCATTCCAATAATTCCACCGACAAATGTTAAAAAAATTGACTCAATTAAAAACTGAGTAACAATTACACTCTTTTTAGCTCCCAATGCTTTCCTTAATCCGATTTCTCTTGTTCTTTCAGTTACTGTGACCAACATTATATTCATTATTCCAATCCCTCCAACAAGCAAGGAAATTGCCGCAATCCCAGATAAAAGGGCGGTAAATGTTCCAGTAATCTGACTTGCTGCTCCCAAGATATCGTTTTGAGAAAAAATTGTAAAATCAGCAAGGGTGGGATCAGACAGTTTGTGACGATTTAACAGTAAATACCCAACTTCATCTTGGGCAGCAGTCATCGAATCCTCACTTTTTGCCTCAATTGAAATAGAACTCAAGGAATCACTACCAAATAAAATTTTCTGTGCCGTTGTTAACGGAACAAAGATAATATCATCCTGGTTTTGAAACCCACTTCCTCCTTTTGATACAGTTGTTCCAATTACCCGAAAGGAAATACCGCTTATTCGCACACTTTGCCCAACTGGATTTACTCCTTCGCCAAATAAATTAGCAACTACTTGCGGACCAAGTACTGCAACTTTGGAAAGCGAAGAAACATCTGCATCGCTAATAAAAGTTCCAAGAGAACTTGTAACTTTATGAATCTCACTGTAACTTCCAATTACTCCAATTACTTGCGTGTTTGTATTATTGCGTCCAGAAACTACTTGAGCACGTCTTGCCAATTCTGGAGACACATTCTTTACATCAACTATAGAAGGTGACTGAAGAATTGCTTTTGCATCATCATAACTTAAAGTTGTAACCCCTCCACTAGGTTCTCTTACAAAGCCTCGAGGCGCAGCTCCAGGAATAACTGTTAATAAGTTTGAACCTAATGACTGGATCTGAGATGTAACTGCGGTTTGAGATGCCTGTCCCAAAGAAATTAAAGCTATAACACTTCCTATCCCAATAACAATTCCAAGAGCAGCCAAACCAGTTCTCAATTTATTAACAACCAAGGTGTGAACTGCCTCATTAATTAATTCAATAAATTCCATACAATTATTTTTTAACTAACTTTCCATCACGAATAAAAATTGTTCTTTTTGCGTGACTGGCAATATCAGGCTCATGTGTAATCATCACAATTGTATGTCCTTTTTTGTTTAAGTTATGAAACAAATCCATTATTTCCTCAGCCTGAGAACTTGCAATATTTCCAGTTGGTTCATCAGCAAGTATTATTGCAGGATTCATAACCAACGCACGTGCTATCGCAACCCGTTGTTGCTGGCCTCCAGAAAGCTGACTTGGGGTGTGATCTAATCGCTCTCCCAATCCTACCATTGTAAGAAATTTTCGAGCTCGAATTTCTCTCTCATCTTTTTTAATCCCTCCATAAATCATTGGAAGGGTTACATTTTTAATAGCCGAAGTACGAGGAAGTAAATTAAAAGCTTGAAAAACAAATCCAATTTTACGGTTCCTGATACTTGCGAGTTCATCGTCTTTTAATTTACTCACATCCTCGCCATCCAAAATATAACTCCCAGAAGTTGGTAGATCTAAAGCCCCTAAAATATGCATCAATGTACTTTTACCGCTTCCTGATGGCCCCATTATGGCAACAAACTCACCTTTTTTGATATTGAAAGTGATATCGGAAAGTGCCACTGTCTCAACCTCATCATTTTTGTAGACTTTTGAAATGTAGGAAACCTGAATCATTAGTTCCCCCTTCTAACGTTTACCCCTGCTGCCCCCGCCCCACCTCTCACTCCGCCAAATCCTCCGCTAAAAACAGAAGTGGCTCTCGTCACAGTTGGATTAATTATTCCTGTAATGACTTCATCTCCCCCAGTAAGTCCTGAAACAATCTCAGTTTGAGTATCCGATGTAAGTCCCGTTTCAACAGGAACATCAACCTCAGCACCCTCCCTCAATACTCGTGCAACTGTCTCCCCATTTTGAGTCTGTATAGATGAAGATGGAACAATCAAAACATCAGACCTCGTCTCAATAATAATATTTGCAGAAGCCGCCATATTGGGTAAAATGTCAGAAGAGTCAGTATCAAAAGAAATAGTTACAGGATAGTTTGTAACACCAGAACTTATAGTCCCAACTTTATCAACAGTCAAAACATTCCCTGTGAAAGTTTTTTCAGGAATAGAATCAAGAGTAATAGTTGCCTTTTGCCCAGGTTTTACTCTGTTCACATCAATCTCACTCACATTAAATGTAGCAATAGGGTTTCCTTTTAACCTAATGACTGCAACACGATTTGAAGAAGAAGTTGAAGATTGAGACAAAACCATTCCAGGTGCGATAGTTAGATTATCAATAATTCCAGAATTGGCAGCAACAATTGTTGGGGAAGTTAATCTGTAGGAAAGACCAGAAGCTGCCAAGTTTGCCTTAGCAGTTTTAAGATTATCATAGGCATTATCATTTGCCACTTCAGCCTTAGTTCTCATTTCTTTCTGTTCAAATGTCTCATCACTATCATGCCCTTTAATTTGATCGTAAACATTTTGTAAAGTCGCCTGTGTTGAACGATAACTATTGTTGGCCGCATTATAACTAACCTGGGAAGAAACCAAACTTGCCCAAGCTTTAGTATTGGCAAGCGCTCCATCACTATCTAAAGTAATTTTAGCAATCGCCTGACCGGCGTAAACCTTATCTCCATTTTTTACATACACATTTGCAACAGTTCCAGTTGCCCCACTGCTAACATAAAAAAGATTTGAACTCAAAATCTGACCAGAGGCCGAAACAGAAGAGACAATTGTGCCTTTTGTCGCTTTCTCAGTCTGATATTGTATTTTTGTATTTGTATTTCTCCCCCTCAAAAAAAGAAAAACACCCACTAGAACGACAACCAAGAGAACCAACCTTTTTTTGTCCTTCTTAAACCAGGAAACAACGGACTTAATTTTAGCAACAATCTGACTCATACTAGAAGCAATATTATACACCAGAGCTTAAGAAAAGCTGAAACCTATGAAAATTTAACTATAAAGGTAGTCCCCTTTCCCACTTTTGATTTAACCTCAATTTTAGCCTCATACATTTCAACAATATTTTGAGCAATAGATAATCCCAATCCATAGCCGTCCTTTTTTTCTTTACTTCGAGACACATCAGCCCTATAAAATCTTTCAAAAATATGGGGTAGATCCTCTTCTGCTATTCCCATTCCAAAATCTTGAATAGACAAACTAGTTTCAGATGCCTTAACAATTATTTTCCCATTTTTCTTACTGTATTTAATAGCGTTATCTAAAAGAATAGTCACAAGTTCCAAAAGTGAATCTTCTTCTCCTTTCACCTTCGCGGGCTGAAGTTCTGCAGCAATTTTCAAGTGTTTTCGCTTTGCTAAAAGATCAACATTCTTGAGAGCCATCAAGACAACATCTTTCAAATCAACCTTCTCTAGAATTAAATTATTCTCACCTTTTTGATATCTATTTAGATTAAGTAGGTAATTTGAAAGTTTTTGCATTTTATTAACCTCCTCCAAATTGCTTTTTAGTAATGCCCTAGCTCCAGGAAGTGTCAAAGATTTATTTCTAAGTTCCACCTCAATTTCAGTCTTCAAAGAAGTCAGAGGTGTACGAAGTTCATGACTAGCATTCGACACAAAATTTTTTTGAGTCTCCAACATCTCTTCAATTGGGTACAAAGTTTTCCCAGCCAAAAAATACCCAGAAATACCAGATGCCACCAAAATAAAGGCATCAAGTGTACCAAGTGTAAGTAAAATTCTTCTTCGAACTTCCGAAATCGGCTCTGAATCGACAATCTGAATACCCACTCTCGCATATCTTTCATCACGAACCCTCTGTACCGCTTCAATATGCATCAATTCACGATTTACACCGAAATAAATTACGACACTAAAAAAAAGACTTACAAGAACTATGATAATTAAATACAGTACAGTTAACCTGACTCGCGCTCTATGAAACACTTTCCCCTCCAATTTTATAGCCAAACCCACGGACAGTATGAATTAATTTTTTACTTGACCCCACATCAATCTTTTTCCTCAAATATCCAATATATACCTCAATCGTATTTGGGAGAATTTCTGCCTCATAGTTCCAAACATGATCAATAATTTGATTCTTACTGAGTATTTGTCCAGGGTGCCTCATCAAGTATTCCAGAAGAGAAAATTCCTTACTTGAAAGTTTAATGTTTTTTCCACCTCTTTTTACTTCATATGTAACTGCGTCTAACGCCAGATCTTCTACTTTAAGTTTTTCACCAACACTAACCTTTGGCCGTCTAATTAAAGCCCTAACTCTTGCAACCAACTCTTCAAAAGCAAATGGTTTGGCAAGATAATCATCAGCCCCAGCATTTAAACCCTCTATCTTTTCAGATACTTGTCCCTTTGCAGTAAGTAAAATTACAGGAGTATGAACATTTTGCCCTCTTAACCTTTTTAAAATCTCAATTCCATCCAATCCTGGAAGTAATCTATCCAAAACAATTAAATCATGTTCCCCGCTCTCAGCCAAATCAAAGCCGGTATCTCCATCATATGCTACATCAACCGCATACTTTTCCATCTCCAACCCCTTTTTAATAGAATTGGCAATCTTATGCTCATCCTCAATAACTAGAAGTCTCATGAGGGAATTATATACCTAGCTTTCTGAAAATTAACTTAAGAGTAGCTTAGACTTTCAAAAATCCAAATAAGTTAAATACTAAAAAGGCAGGCCAAACAATTGCCTTTAAAATACCTAATAAAACTAGAGTAAGTGTTGTAGCATGCTGCAAAAAATAAAAAAGTGCCCCAATTAAACCTAGACCGTAGACAGCACTTCCGCCTGCATGTTTGTGTCCCATAATCATATTATTCACCCCCTTTCTTTATAATATCCTCTTTCTTCTTTTTTGGCCATCTTTTAAGTTCTGCTTCTCTCTGCATTGCCTCACTTCGAGTCAAATATTTTTCGAAATAAACTAACTCTACAGAATCAAAATATCGAACATATTTTGCAGATCTACCAGATTTATTTTTGTGTTCTTTCAATCTTTTCTGCAGATTATTCGTCTGTCCAATATAAAGAGTATTTCCCGAAGTCCGAAGAATATATACAGAATAAATCATCAGTAATTATAAAGCCGGTAGAAGTTTCTTATATCTAATAATTTTCTCAGACTTACTCATTGCAGCATACCTTGGAGATGGTGATGGTAAACAAATTAATTCAATACTAATATCTTTAAATAATTTATTAAACAAATTTTCGACATATCGACTTGTAAAAAATATTTTTTCTATCTTATCTCCATTTAAAATATCTCGTACTCCCTCGATGTTATAAACAATATTAGAGAGGTTAGTATCCAGATTACTATTGTTTTTCCTCTCACAAGAAAAAATTATATCTGTAAGCGCCATTTCCAAATCTATAAAAAGTTTTTGTTGTTGCCCTTTAGTTTTGAGCTCTAAACCATAAACTTCTTGCATAATCGGCCAAAACTGATTTCGACCATTTGCATAAAACCATTCATAAGGATTGGAGGGCTTAGTTACAAAACTTCCTAACATTAAGTACTTGACACTCTTAGGAACATAATTACCGAAGGGGTGTGTTTCAATCATGTTTATTTAATATCTCTGTCCACTCTTCAAGTAAACTACTCAAATACTGACAATAAAGTTCACAACTCTTCAGTAAATTATTGTTTTTAATTAACTTATTAAGGTGCGAATTTGGAAGATCAGTACTTGTAATTGAATATTGAATATTGGCAGTAGTTTGGAATTTTGCTGGAATCATATCTACTTTAGAAGAACTAGGGTAAATCAACCAGTAAGCACCATTTCCAGAAAATATAAAACTACTTGCACCTTCTGGCTTATCCTTAATGTCAAACCTTGTATCTAATTTCAGAATCTTTGTTGATTGAACTGCAAATCCCGATACTCCTTCTTTCAAAATTTTAGTTCTCAGATCGTAAAAAAAACTACACAGCTGGTCATTCCTCATCTCGTATCTTTTTGTTCCTTTTTCAAGTTTAGACTTATTACCTCCAGTACGACTATCTTTTTCAATATTACCCCACCACTTTATAAATTTCTTATCTCTACAATATTCATTTTGTAATACCCAAGTTACCCTCAACGCTTCACTCAAAAATGCTGCGAAATTGTACTGAAGTTCTTCTGGGTGTACAGAACGCCACATATTTACCAAATGATATCTACAAGCATGAAGATTTTTCTTAGCTTTCGGAATAGTCCATTGTTTCTGTTGAAGATTATCCATGCTGAGCATACCGGTCTGAACCCGTTTAGACCTTATAACTCACCTAAGAGTGTATCACAATCGAGGCTAAATGAGACATTTGAGACAGTATAAAAAGGATATTGGAGTAATGATGTAGTTTGATATACTTATGGCCTTACTTCATTACCTTTACTATCAACAGTTTTCCATTCAAACTTCATTTTTGGTTTTTGAGGATATTTCTTGAAAAACTCTTTGTTTTCACTCACAAGATAAACAGAATAGTAGGTTGACCCATCCTCTCTCTTTAAATCTCGTGCTTTAAGGACACCTTCTCTTATAAGTTTTCTTCTTGTAGAGGGGTGAAGACTGTAATCAGATTGTAATTGCCATTCTTTTATACAAAGGTCATCGTTTTGACAAATCTCTCCGGGAATAACTCCCTCTTTGATATTTCTCTGACAATCTAGGCACTTAACACCGTTTAAATCCCACCAAGCTTCTTTTCCAGAAACAGGATAGTTGCAAACCCGGCAGTTATAAGCGCCTTCGTGGTCATCTAAAAGAAAACCATCTGGGTTATCTTTTAATTTTGCTTTTCTTCGCTGTTCTGTTTGGAATTGCTGGTAGAAGATCTCAAATAAATTAGTTAAATTTTGCGCGCCTTCTCGCGCTTCCTCGTCAGATATTTTTCGTTTGTATTTTACTTCAAAAATATCTTTATATTCTTTGATTAATTTATCAGACAACATTTTTACAGTAATAACTTTTTTATAAAGTCTCCCACCAATTTTACATGTTTCAAAATATCGCTACTAATCGTTAATCCCAAATCAGAATAAACCATTTCATCCTCAACGTCGGGATATTTAAGTAGAGAATATTTGTTAACTTCCTTAATTTGACTCTTAAACTTTAAGAAATCTTTGTTGTCTTTTGCACATTCGCCAAGAATATTTTCTAAGTTATGGCTCAGCGCTTTGAATTTTTCTAAAACTTCTTTACCACCTGAACCTGGATAATGCGTTTTTGAATTCCAAAAAAGAAATGCTTTAAGATATTTTTCAATTGATTGTGCCGACAAAAAAGCTGCTTGGTTCATGAAATCGTAGTCCCTGTTTTGGATATTAAATAGAACAGTCGCAGCTTCATAATCAATATCTCCGTACTCAATGAATTTCTTAGCATAGTTTGCACTGTGCTGAGGATCACCCTTAGTGTATTTAATATTTGTCTTGCCCTTTCCTCTAAAATTAAACAGTTCATTCATTTTAATTTTTTCAAAAAGGGATCCTGCTAGAAACCGATGACCACAAGAAAGAATATAGAAATCAGCAACCCCTTCTTTACCGGATTTAGTGACACCTTTTTCTTCTTTGCAAATATTACAAAATAGTTTGTCCATAAGTTTTAAATCCAATTTTGACCTCTTGAATAAATTATAAAAGAAAGCATCCGTGCAAAAATTTCATCGCAAGTTTGGAAAAATGTGTGGTCTTGGACTTCGAGATTGTGGCCAGCAAAATTTCTTAAACATCCAATAATTCGTGCGTTTGTAATTTCCAAATTAGCAGTTGCTTGTAGTGCGCTGGATATTTTATTAGATAGCTCATCCAAGTCTGCTGCCCTCGTGTATTGATCACTGGTTGGATTTAACTGACCAACTTTTTGATCCAATATCGGAACCAAAGTTCGACCAATCAAAACCGGATCTTTTCTTTTTAACTCATCTTCAAACCATAAAGCTAGTTCCGCCAATGACCTAAGAATCTCGCTTCTAGAAATGACGGTTGATAATTGATTGTTTAAATTCAGAGCAAAAGATAAACGATAAAGGATCATGTAGAAAAGCAATTTTTTATCTGAACCCAAACTTTTAATAAAGTCTGCAAGGTCTTCTTTTGACAGTGCTGGATTAAAAACATTGCTGTATTTGGAAACAATCAAATTAAAAAGTTCAGCAGTTTGTTTCTCTTCAAATTGAGTAAAGAGAACGCTTCTCGACATGTCCCTTTCAGGATCAATTACAATTCCGGGTAAATGCTGAAGACATTCTTTATCGTCGTTATATCCTCTATAAATATTAAATAGACCTTCTATAACTTTCCCTTGTGCAATTTGGGATACACCCGTATTTGCTAATGGAATGCCTCTATTAACTCTTTTTCCAGTTTGCCGATTAAACATCTGAATCTCATCATCTATTTGTTTCCAGTATTCCTCAGCGATAGGAAATAGTCCGCGATTCAAAAGAATGGATCCCATATGTTGTATTGGTTGAAACATGGGCTTATTTTTGTCATCGTAACTATTAATAACAAAATCTTCATCTTTCATATTTTGGAGATGTTCTTCTAATGCAATTCGACCAAACTCAACTAAATAGGCCATATCTCTATGAACTCGATCTACAATATCTGAACCATTGCCAGGGGTTGTTGCTAATAAGTCGCGAGTTGAGTCAAACTCCGATGTCCTTGGTTTTTTTGAACTAGATAGATTAAAAAGAGCTAATCTTGTGTTTTCACTTGTTTGTTTAATTTCCAGATTATGTTTTTCAACCTCCTGCAAAAATTCATCCAAACTGAAAACTAATGGAGTCGTAAAAGTTATATCGAAACTGCCAAGAATTCCGCTTGGATTAACAGAAAAGATAAAACTATTTTGGCTAGATGATTCGTTTGGAATTTGTCCGAATAGAAAATAATATGCAAGTAAGGTGCTAGGGATTGGATCTCTGTTTGGAATAAGGTTTTTACACCTTTTGGCTATAAATAGAAATTGATCTTTTAAATAATCTGACTTTCTTAAACCTTCATTTACCCAATTTTTATATGCCTCAGAAGATGAATCACTAAAACCAGATTCCGGAATACCGAACCTGTGGCGATATTCTCTTACTAGAATTTGGAAGTGAGGATGTTTAATTAAACTTTCAAAAGCAATTTTTATATTGTCGTACATACTCTTAATCTAACCCTCCTTTCGCTATAGTTTCCACTCTTCTTTGGGAGAATTTTTATTTCCGTTATTGAAGTCTCTGATATTTTGTATTTTTTGGAAAATGCCTTCTTTAAATTATTAACTAATTTGTGCTTGTTTTTCTCTGAAGTGTAGAAAACTAAATGGTTGTGGTGACTTGGGCCATATTGTGAGATTTCATAAACTTTATCAAATCGACCCTCTTTAGAGTTTGACCCATTCGCACCAGATGGTTCGTCAATGTCGATTATAAAAACTCCTTTAATGTACTGATAATATTTAAAGAGAATATTTGGAGCAATTGAATCAAAACCACTCCCGGAATATCTAGTATTGCTGGGTACTGGAAACTGGTTTGGATATCTTTCAACCTGGTCAAATTTTGATGGATGAGCAATGTCACCATACTTCGACCTATCATCCCAAAAATCTTCAATTCTCTTTTGCTCTCTTGGTGTAATTCCTATCTTTACTGCGACATCCGCCAACCTATCCTTAAACTCATGTTCTTTTGATAATGAGTTGATTATAATTTCAATTGATTTGAAATGATCCAATGCTATCTTCTCCTGACTATCTAAAACAAAACGTCCTATAGAAGATCGATAGAGATATTTGAGAGATCTCTCAAATGTTTCGTCGTGGAAATTGTAAATTTCATCTAAAAATTGACTTGTGCCGGGATCCCTCCATTTTTCCTGTTCTGGTCTATTTGGCAAATATATATGTCCACTTTCAAGCTTATAGCCAACATCTGATTCTTTACCATTTTTATTTAGAGAATAAATTTTATTTACCTGATAAACGTATGGTTCAAAACTACCTCTATTCCTTCCATATTTTCTCTTTACATCTTCCAAAGAAGTTAAAGACAAAAATCTGGTTATTCTTTCGATTGTTTTGATTGCTCCACCTAGTGCATCTCCAGGTTTGTCTTCCTCGATATCACAAATAATTACATGTTCAGACCTTATTTTTATAGGGTCAATATATCGAAGAGAGGTGACATAAGTTTTGTAATAATCATAATCTTCTCCTTCGGAGAAAACGCTTTGAATTGGGGCAAACTTTCTTTTTGCTTGTTCATCAAATTCCATCTTCTTAATTTCACACTCAAATAATTTCCCTTCCATAAGGGTTTGACCATGAATTAAGGCATAGACTCTGTATTTCATTTCATCAGAAGTATATAACTCAGGCTCGCCTATAACAAGAAAGTAGGTATAATCAGTTTAAGAAAATGAAAACTAAACAAGTTAAGAAACCAACAAATAGGATAAAACAAAGAGCAAGGCTGACTCTTGCCAACCCTGATTTTCAAAAAAATGTGGCAGAAATCAGGGAAAGATTTAGTATTCCTCAAGAAGGGATTAAAGATAACGATCAAAGCGAAAAATGGCATCATAATTTTTATTTAAGCAACGACGAATATTTTGAAAAAAATATATCAAGGATAAAGATCGAAGAATTGGAGCTGGAAAAAGGAAAGAAGTTTAAAGAAGCTTTCAATCTTCGACGTCAGTTTAACAAGGATGCTCCCATAAATGCATTGGATATCTGTATAAAGAAAATCTTGGAAAAACATAGGTTGCCTTTAGGTTGGCATCATAGTATTCAAAGGTATATTTTATTTAACAATCTTGACTCGATGTGGATAGTGGGAAACGTAACAGTTCGAGAGGATTTTGACTTAGACACAGATCTAGTACAACTTTCTATTGGGATAGATGATTCTACTAGACTTGAAGATATAAAGAAGGCATGGTCAAGAATCAAGTTTCACCAAAAAAGACTTGCGTCTTATACCAAAAAGAAATTTCAACCAATAAAAAACTTTGATAGAGATAAAGAAGCATATGAGCTCAGTGTTTCAAACAAATCGAATGATGAAATATCTGACATCTTATCTGAAAAATATGACAAAAATTATACATACGTTGACGTTGCTAGCTTCATAAAACGTCATAAACAAAAAATTGGCATCAATTGAGCTGAATTGGCGCCTTATACAAATCTTGAGCAATAGTAGACAATCCCCTTATGACTAATTTATCTTGGCATACAGAAAAACGTAAGGTAAAAGATTTGATTCCGTATGAATTAAATCCACGCAAATTGTCAGAGGACCAGGCTAACAAGTTAAAGGACAGCTTGATTAAATTTAATTTAGCCGAAATCCCAGCTATCGATACTGACAATAAGATTGTGGCCGGGCATCAGAGGGTGAAGGTAATGATTCTCTTAGGCAGAGGCGAAGAAGAAATAGACATAAGAATTCCAAACAGGAAACTTACAAAAGATGAATTTGCGGAATACAATATTCGATCGAACAAAAACGTAGGAGATTGGGATATGGATTTATTGGCAGATTTGGATGAGATTTTCCTTTCAAGCGCAGGCTTTTCTTCTGAAGAGATAGATAATATTTTTGATATTGATGTAAACCCAGAAACTTTTGATCTTCAAAAGGAACTTCAGAGGATGAACATCACAAACGTTGAAACTCAAAAAGGAGACATCTATCTATTAGGAAATAGTCGATTAATGTGTGGAGATTCAACGATTGAAGAAGATGTGTTAAAACTCATGAGTGGAGAAAAAGCGGACATGTGTTTTACAGACCCGCCTTACATTTTAGATTACCTTCGAGGAAAGAAGAAACATAAAGGAGCTATCACAGGTTTTGGAGCAAAGAGAGACCGCAGATATTTAGAAACAGATGTTTTACCACCAGATTTCACAGAAAAATGGATGGCCAGTGTTTCCAAGATTCAAAAACCAGATTTTTCAATTATCGTTTATGAAAATCCCAAAAATCTAAGAACTATTTGGAACGAACTGGAGAAGCATTGGAAATACAGAAACACAGTTATTTGGCACTTACCAAACAGGATGCAGGGCTTTGCGGCAAAATATAAGTTTTTTAATAAATATGATTTTGCAATGGTTGGGACATCAGGTGAAGTAACTCTAAATGTTAATCACGAGAACGAACCACTTCTCCAAGAAGAATATGAAACCGCACTTTTTGCAACTTCTGGTAAACCGACTTGGGAAAGTTATAAGAAAGGTAATAAGTATTGCCCGACTGATTTTATTGAATATAAGGCTTCTGATGAAAAGTCTTCAGGTCAGGGAATAATTTTTGGAACCAAACCAATAGAAATACTTATCCCCTATATAAAAGTTTTGACTAAGAGAAATGATTTAATAATTGAACCTTTCGGAGGAAGTGGATCCACTTTAATTGCTGCAACGAAAATGAAAAGGCGATGCTACTTAATGGAAAAGTCACCAGTTTACGCGGAAGTTATCAAGAAGAGATGGGAGAACTTGACGGGGCAAAAAGCTATAAAAATACAATGAAAAACTTAATTACTAAAAGGCAAACTGCATTAAAGAAAGAATTGTTGGATAAATTAAAAGAGACACCAGTTGTGGAGGTTGTTTGCAGAAAAATTGGAATCGCAAGAGCTACATATTACAGGTGGAGAATAAATGATGAAAAGTTTTCTAAGGAAACGGATATTGCCCTGAATGAAGGTGCAGCTTTGGTTAATGACATGGCAGAGAGCCAGCTCCTTTCTGCAATCAAAGATCAAAATATGACTGCAATTATTTTTTGGTTAAAACATCATCATTCTGCATATGCTACTAAAGTTGAGGTTACAGCCAATCTGAAAAATCAAAATGAAACCTTAACTCCGGAACAAGAAGCATTGGTGACAAAAGCTCTGCAATTAGCTTCACTGATACCAGCAATGCAAAAAGAAGAAATGGAGGAACAAAAATGATTTATTATCCCCAACTAGGCCCAGAAGAATTAGAAAAAATCAGAAAGGATAGAAAAATAAGACGGGCTTTGGCTAGAAAAAATCATTATTGGTTTTTTACACTTTATCTTTCGCATTATATTTCCTGCGAGTTTGCTCCTTTTCATCATGAAATATTTGAACTTACTGAAGAGGATATAGCGTTTGCAGTCCTTGTCGCTTTTCGTGGATCAGCAAAATCAACATTGGTAACACTTTCATATGTGATCTGGTCAATAATAGGAATCCAGCAGAAAAAATTTATTCTTATTGTTTGTCAAACTCAAGCTCAAGCCAAATTGCATTTGGAAAATATTAAACAGGAGCTTGAAAATAATGATTTACTCAAAGCTGATATTGGCCCATTCGAATCGCCAAATGATGAATGGGGGTCGAATTCAATAGTTATTCCAAAATTTGGTACCCGAATTGCAGCCGTTTCAACCGAACAAAGCATACGCGGAGTTAGACATGGGCAGTATAGGCCGGATTTAATTATTTGCGATGACATAGAAGACATTAATAGTGTTAAGACAAAGGAAGGTAGAGATAAAACTTTCACTTGGTTTAATGCCGAAATTATTCCAGTCGGAGATAAAAATACAAAAATTTTGGTTGTCGGCAATTTACTTCACGAAGACAGTTTAATTATGAGGTTTAGAAAATTGATAGAAGACCAAAAGTTGAATGGTAAGTTTTTGGCTTACCCTCTGATTGACGATAAAAATGATATTTTATGGCCTGCCAAATACCCAACAATTGAAGATGTTGAAAAATTGAAAAAGAATTTCTCCCAAGAGTCAGCCTTTTATAGAGAATATTTACTTAAAATTATTTCTGATGAAGATAGATTAGTTAAATCTGAATGGATACAATATTACGACGACCTTCCGTCTCCAGATTCGGATAATTTCGAATTTGCTGGAATTGGAATTGATTTGGCAATTTCCTTAAGAGAATCAGCAGACTGTACTGCAATGGTCACTGCATATATGTTTGGTCGAGGTGAAGATTTGGCGGTGTATATTTTACCTAACCCAATAAATAAAAGGATGGATTTTCCAACAACTGTTGAGACAGCAATTTCGTTATCAAAAACTGTGGTTCATGGCGAACAGACAAAGTTATTTGTTGAAAATGTCGGTTACCAACAATCATTTATTGATCATCTTTCTTCTAAATATATCCCTGTCGAAGGTGTGAGTCCAAAAGGCCAAGACAAAAGAACAAGACTTGCAATTGTTACCCACATAATTAAACAGGGTAAGGTTTGGTTCCCAAGGCACGGTGCAGAAACACTTATTAATCAACTAACTGGATTTGGCATCGAAAGGCATGATGATTTGGCAGATGCTTTTTCATTACTGCTCTTAAAAATTATCGAGGAAGACAGCAGACCGGAGTTTGAAATGTTTATCTTTGGTGGATCACCTGTAACGGGTGGTTTATACAATGATCGTGAATTCAACCATGGACCAATAACAATGGATACAAAGTTTTAGAAGAGATCCGAAATGTCCTTTTTAAGTTCTTTTGAAATTTTGGTAAGAAGTTTAAGAGAAGGCGATTTTCTTCCTTGCTCAATATGACCCATATGAGTTCTACTGATACCCAATTTTGATGCCAACGCTTCTTGCGATAAGTCAAAAGATTTTCTAAGTTTCTGAATTTTGCTTCCCAGCCTCTCTTTGGTTTGTTTAGTGCTTCTTATCATACTGATATTATTGATAGCCAAGAGTTATCAATCTACTAGCTAGAAGCGAGCAAATAGCCTCAGAATACGCTTGACTTTATGCCATATTTCGCGCATCATTCAGTTAATGAAGGGAAAGGGGGTGAAGTAAATTGAAAAAATTTTTAAAAATTGTTGGGTTTATCATTTTAGGGCTAATAGTAATTGGAATAGTTGGTGGAAGCGGTAAGGGAGGAAGCAAGACTTCTTCATCATCCTCACCTACTCCGGCTCCTGTAGCTGAAAAAATAAGCGTGGATAAACTAGCAGATGATTTTGACGCCAATCAAGTGGCGGCTGAGGCAACATGGAAAGGTAAACTTGTTGAGTTTTCTGCAAAGGTTACAAATATTACCGACTCAGGTATTTCCTTTGCCAATATTGGATCAAAGGATTTTTCCTTAGTGCAGATAAGCTGTAGGATTAAAGACAAACAACAGCTATTGACGATAAAGAACGGTCAAACAGTTACTGTACAAGGAATTGTAGGTAAACAAACAATCGGAGTAATTGACGTCAGCGACTGTGAGATTGTTAAATAAAGTTGCTAAAGTTAGAAACAGGAAGGAATAAAACACCTTCCTGTTTTTACGTCTGGACTTCACAAACCGTTGCGGTACCTTGTACCTGTATGGAGCCTCAAATTAATTACTGTTTATATGCTAGGAAATCTTCAGAGAGCGATGAACGCCAAACCATGAGCATTGATAGTCAGATAAAGGAAATGGGAGCTCTCGCAACAAAAGAGGGCTTAAATGTTGTTGAGGTACTTCAGGAGAGCCATTCTGCAAAAGATTCAGGACAGAGGCCAATGTTTATGAAACTCCTTAGTGATATTAGAGAAAAAAGGTTTAATGGGATCTTAACTTGGGCACCTGACAGGTTATCACGTAACGCTGGAGATTTGGGGAATTTAGTGGATCTGATGGATCAGGGGAAACTCTTGCAAATAAGGACATTTTCACAAATGTTTTCCAATAACCCCAACGAGAAGTTTTTACTTATGATTCTCTGCTCCCAAGCAAAACTAGAAAATGACCAAAAAGGTATAAATGTAAAACGAGGAATTAGAGCAAAATGCGAAATGGGATTTAGACCTGGTCCTACTCCAATTGGATATATGAATAGATCTTTTAATGGGATAAAAGACGTGATTCTTGATTCGGAAAGAGGACCTATTATTACGCAAATGTTCACAAAATTTATTAAGGAAAAATCTAGCGGAAGAAAGATTAAAAAATGGCTAGATGAAGTGAGCCTTACAAATAAATCTGGGCAACTAATTACCTTGAGTCAGGTTTATTTAATGCTAAAAAATCCATTTTATTATGGTGAATTTGAATATCCGATAAAAAGTGGCAATTGGTATAAGGGTTCATATCCTCCGTTAATCACAAAAGAAATGTTTGATAAAGTTCAAGAAAAATTAATAGTACCAACAAAAGCTAAATGGGGATCAAAAACATTCACTTATAAAGGACTTCTGAAATGTGCTAATTGCAAGGCAAGCATTGTTGGAGAAGACAGATACAGAGAAAGATTAAGAAAAGAGCCGAGATACCATGTTTATTATCACTGTTCCCGCCAAATTGATTACGATTGCAGAGAACCTTATGTGTCGGAAGAAGAATTAGAAAGAAGTTTACTAAAACTCATAAACTTTATGTATATAGCTCATTCTCATGAGTTAGTACTGACAGATAAAATTCAAAAAGGACTCGAGGAGTTTAAGAATATGAGAGAAGCAATCTTTCTTCAGCAAGATGTTAATCCAAATTCGAAACTGTGGGACATAAGAGATTATGCGAGATATGTTTTAACAAACAAAAACACAGAGGAAAAACGTGAGCTATTTAACATTTTTAATTTCCCACTATTTATCAAGAACCGAAATATTACTTCTCTCAGAGCTCATTAAACTTCAAGCAGATTGTTTTTGATTTAGGCTTGGAGGATAATACAAGCAGTAAAATATATGTTAAAGACTGTTGATTATGACAAATGGATTCAGGTAAACAATGACAGCTTTATAGTTGGCAAAGACTCATTTGACGATTTAGAAATCCATCCCACTCCCGAAAACAATTTCCATTATTTTTTCAGCAAAAAAGATAATAAATTGATTAAACAGTTTATTTTAAATAAGAAAGACAAAGTTGATTACATTTGTAAGGTTGTATTAATAAAAAAAGATGAAAAATTTACGCCTCGAATCTCTGTATCAGTTAGAAACGTGACCGGGAAAATTATTGAAGAATCGGTAAACATGACCGAGGCGAAGGACCGCATGATTAAAGCGAGTGTCAACCTAGAAGAATGCCACGATAACTTTTGGAAACTTATCTCATTTTTAACCTCCCTAACACAAATTGAAATTCCTAGAGAAAGTTTTTCTTTGGTAACCCAAGCCGAGAGCGAGATAGTCAAAGCCATTAGAGGGCGTGGTATTGAGAGTGTGCTGAGTATTATCAAACAACTATCTTTAATAAATGGTATTTCACTATCAGAAGACGACATAAATCAAATCTTAAAGAGAAAAGAAAAGCTTACATTGTTTGACACATCAATTAAAACACAGTCAACAGATGAAAAATGGTGGCAAGATTTTTTTGAGTCAAATAAATGGATATTTGGTTACGGACTAAATTATCAAATTTTGCGACAAGAACAAAATCAACCAAATTATGGAGGCACAAAAGTTGACGGAAGAGGAGGACAAAAAGGAGATTATCTAACATCCACTGTTGGAGATTTAAGTTTTACAGTTTTAGTCGAAATAAAAACTCCAGATACTCAACTACTCCAAGGTGAAAAGGAGATTAGATCAGGGGCGTGGAGTCTTTCAAAACAACTAACGGATGCCCTAACTCAAATACAAGTTAATGTTGATACTTGGGATAAACAAGGATCAAGATTTCCAGAGAACATTGATAAATTAGAAAAAGATAATGTATTTACAATACAGCCTAAAGGAGTTGTGGTAATTGGCCAGTTATCTCAACTCGATACCAGAAGTAAAAGAGAAACTTTTCAAAGATTTCGAAAATCATTACATGGAATCGATATCTTAACATTCGATGAATTATTTAATAGAGCAAGCTTCATAGTTGATGCTAAGAATGATTGATTATTAGATCGTCGTATTGACAACTGCAACTAAGTTGCGTTATGATAGCGTCATGCAAGATAAAATAGTTGATGATCTAAAAAAATCTGGGTTAAAGATAACTTCAGTTCGAAAACAAATTATTGGAATGTTGCAGTCCTCTACCAAACCTTTAACCCCTACTGAATTTCTTTCAAAAATAAAAGCAAACAAAACAACTATATATCGAGAAATAGATACTCTTTTAAATGCAGGGTATCTTAATGAAGTTAATTTCGGTGACAGAAATAAAAGATATGAACTTTCAAGTTTGGGGCATCATCATCACTTGGTTTGTGTCAATTGCCATGAGGTTGAAGATGTGGTTTTAAAAGAAGCTCTTTTAAATGAGGAGAAATTTATTTCGAGTGTCAATAAATTCAAAATATTGAAACATAACCTAGAATTTTTTGGATATTGTCATAATTGTCAATGAAAAAAACATCAACTTTACTATTTATATCGTTACTTATTGGGATAGGACTGTATTTTGGGATTAAAAATAACACAAAGACTCCAACAAGTGAGAGGTTACAAATAACAGCATCGTTTTATCCCCACTACTTTTTTGCATCAGAAATCGGTAAAGATAAAGTTCATGTAACAAACATCACTCCTGCTGGGGCAGAACCTCATGATTATGAACTAACCTCTGGAGATTTGGTGTTAATTAATTCAAGTAAACTGTTGATTCTGAATGGAGAAGTAGAACCTTGGGGGGCGAAAATTCAAACAGATTTGAAAGATAAAGATATAAAAATATTAATTGCAGGCACAGGACTGTTTACACAAAAGGTTACAGATGAGGAAGGTCAAACCGCAACCGATCCTCATATCTGGTTAAGCCCAACACGAGCAAAAGTTCAAGTCAATGCAATTCTTAAAGAGTTGATTCAGATAGATCCTTCAAATAAAGATTACTATTCTAAAAATACTGATAAACTACTCAAAGATCTTGATGGTCTAGATGGGAGCTACAAGAAAGGTCTGGATGTCTGCGGAAGAAAAGATATTGTCACTTCTCATGCAGCTTTTGGATACTTAGCAAAAGACTACGGGTTTAATCAATTAACCATAACTGGTCTTTCGCCTGACGAGGAACCTTCTTTAAAACGACTTGGTGAATTGGCGGACTACGTAAAGAAAAATGGAATTAAATACATTTTCTTTGAAAGCCTTGTAAGCCCTAAACTTGCTCAAACTTTAGCCAAAGAAACTGGAGCACAAGCAATAGAATTAAACCCTATTGAAGGATTAACACCTGAAGAAATTACCTCTGGCAAAAACTATTTGACTGTCATGAATAATAATCTTCAAAATTTACGAATTGCACTAGAGTGTAAATGATTATGGCAGTAAATACGGACCATACAAAAAATATAATTGAGATTAAAGATCTTTCTTACTCCTATTTTTCGGAAACACCAGTACTTAAGAATATAAATCTAAACATACATAAAGGTGACTATTTAGGAGTTGTTGGGCCAAACGGAGGGGGTAAAAGTACGCTTATCAAATTGATCCTTGGTCTTATTAAACCGCAAGAGGGATCAATTAATGTTTTTAGTAAGCGAATTGCTTATGTTGGGCAAAAGGCGACTGACTTTGACCAAAAGTTTCCGGCAACCGTCTGGGACGTTGTTTCAATGGGAAGATATTCTGCAACAGGGCTCTTCAAAGGACTTACAAAAGAAGATAAAACTTTAATTTCTGATGTAATTGAAAAGGTTGGTATGTCTGAGTTTAAAGACAGATTAATTGGAGATTTATCTGGCGGACAACAACAGAAAGTTTTTATTGCAAGAGCCCTCGCTCAAGAGCCAGAAATTATTTTTTTGGATGAACCGACAAGTGGGGTGGATCAGGATTCTCAGGAACAATTTTATAAAATCCTTAAAAAATTAAATCAAGATTTAGAAATCACTCTTGTTTTAATTTCTCACGATGTCGATGTAATCACTAAAGAGGTTACCGAAATTGTAGCTATCAATAGAGAACTTGTCTTTTACGGACCATCACAAGAATTTATTAAAGAAGAACGAGGTATAAAATTTATCTCTCATCATAAACATGATTAATCTATTTCAATATGATTTTGTTGTTAGGGGTCTTATTGCAGGACTTGTAATTGCCGTTGTCGCACCAGCTATTGGAGTATTCTTGGTTTTAAGGAGATATTCCCTAATTGCCGATACGTTATCTCATGTTTCTTTGGCAGGAATTGCATTAGGACTTCTCCTCGGAATAAATCCACTTTTTACAGCCATTGGCGCAACAACTGTTTCATCTGTCTTAATCGATAAACTAAGGCTTTCGAGAAAGGTTTATGGAGAAAGTGCCTTAGCGCTTTTTCTGTCGGGAAGTCTTGCCATAGCTGTAATTTTAATCGGTCTCTCCCATGGATTTAATACCACACTCTTTAATTATTTATTCGGGAGCATCGCCACAGTTACAACAAGTGATATTTACACAGTTTCAATTTTAGGAGTAATTGTTTTATCAATCCTTGCAGTTATTTATAATGAACTTCTGTTTATAACTTTTGATGAAGATTCAGCAAGGGTTTCTGGAATCCCTGTTAATACAATAAATACAATCTTTATAATTCTTGCGGCAGTCACAATTTCCCTTGCCATTCCAGTTGTAGGAATTTTGCTTATTTCTGCACTTCTAGTTATTCCGACAATCGCCGCCTTGCAATTCAAAAAATCCTTTTTCCCAACAATCTTGATTGCCCAAGCTATTTCAACTTTTTCAGTAATCTCTGGAATTATTTTATCCTTTTACTTTAATCTTGCCCCAGGAGGGACAATTGTTCTCATGAGTATTTTGATCTTTATAGTTTCTCAAGTTATTATTGAAAAATGATAAAAAGATTTCTTGTTATATTTCTAAGCTTTATTTTATTTGTTCTATTTTCGACTAGCATAGTTAAAGCTCAGGACTTAAGCATACCTTCGGATAGTTTCTATCGTGCAAAGGTTGTATCCATCACCAATCAGGGAGAGACAATAGTAGATTCTGTATCGTATCCATTTCAGGTGGTTAAATTAAAAGTTCTTGACGGTGATTTGAAAGAAAAAGAACTAACTATTGAATATGGAAAAGATTCAAATTTAACAAAAAATCAGTTATTAAACGTTGGGGAGACAGTTGTGGTTGTAAAAACGATTGGACCTGAAAATAAAATTATCTATCAGATCTCGGATAAATACAGATTGGGTTCACTTATACCAATAATTATCTTCTTTTTTCTATTGGTAATTCTTTTAAGTCAATGGAAAGGATTGGGATCAATCGTCGGAATGGTAATAAGCCTTGGAGTTATCTTGAAATACATCGTGCCTGAAATACTTGCAGGAAAAGATCCTCTGTTTGTTAGTATTGTTGGCTGTCTGGTGATAATGGTTACAACAATTTATCTTGCCCATGGTTTCTCGGCAAAAATTACCATTGCTGTAGTATCTACATTTATAACCCTTGTAGGTATTGGTCTATTTTCTGCACTGTTTGTAAAACTAACATTTCTTACGGGTTTAGGAAGCGAAGATGCAGCCTCTCTCAGGTTTGGAGCAACTGGAAACATAGATTTTAAAGGACTTCTTCTGGGAGGAATTTTAATTGGTGCCCTTGGTGTGCTTGATGACGTCACAACAGGCCTTTCAGCGTCTATCTTTGAGCTTGCTAAGGCTAATTCTAAGCTAAAATTTAGCCAATTATTTGCATCTGGCCTTTCAATTGGAAAAGAACATATTGCCTCATTGGTTAATACCTTGGTTCTTGCATACGCAGGATCAGCCTTACCAATATTTTTGATGATAATCCTGAATGTAAATCGATATCCGTTCTGGTTTATCCTTAATGATGGCCTAATAGTCGAAGAGATAATACGTACTTTGGCAGGAAGTATAGGGCTTGTAGCCGCAGTTCCATTAACTACATTTCTGGCTTCATTCTATGTGGCAAGCCTCAATAAGAAAAAGGCTTAATCCTTCAATGTTGAGAATGTTTTCCGAATGTTGAGCGTGCCGTACGAATGTTTGAAGGAAAATCTAGCGATTTTGGAGGTGTTCATGGGCTTTTCCAGGCATTACGGTCACCTGGGTGTATCGATTGGCTGCCAGACTAGGATTCGAACCTAGATGAGAGGATTCAGAGTCCTCTATCCTACCATTAGATGATCTGGCAATGTGGCCATATTTTACCATAAACCAACCCTAAAATTGACAAAACCCACATAAAATAGAATACTTTAAATATGTGGGGAAATAACATGATTAGTTCAATTGGAACAGCGAACTGGTCAAAATTTAATCTCTTCCCCTTTTTCCCCATTATTGCTGCCCTTGCAGTTCTAGATCTATTTTTAAAGGGTTACACCCTCTGGCTCTCTGCCAGAAAAGGCCAGAAAGTGTGGTTTATCTGCCTTCTCATTATTAATTCCCTTGGTATCCTTCCTCTTGTATATCTTCTTCTTAATAAAGTTCACAAAAATAAAAAACGTTCCTGAGAAATACCTTAGCCTCAAAGGCTTGACATTCCAAACGCTTTCAGCAAATACTTAAATCAGGTAGGGGGTGATATAAATGGCAAAAGCAGCAATGAAAATGACTTCTATGGATATGGTTTCTTGGGTTCTAATTACAGTAGGTGCTCTTAATTGGGGACTTGTTGGACTTGCAAATGTAAATTTGGTTGAAGCCCTTCTTGGGTCTTGGCCTATGCTTGTTCAGGTAACCTACATATTAGTTGGAGCAAGTGGATTATATTCAGTCTGGAGAATGTTTGCTAAGTAAGTTCTCTTAGTATTTCTTTTTCCAATTTGTCAAGCTCATCTTGTATGAGCTTGACAATATCTCTCTCACTTTTACCCTTCAGATAACTCAAAAGTTCTCGGTCATATGGTCTCGCATGAAATTCATCCAGAAACTCCTCATGATGTTCCTTACTTAAATTATCCAAAATCAAAGCAAAAATCCTCTGGTGAACAATATCATCAACCAATTTCCATAGTTCTTCCTTTTCTTCAGAACTTTTGGCAGTTTTTTTAACCACTCCTTCAAGTTCTTCAAAAACAATTAAATGATCGTAAAAAATTTTACTCATAGTTGGTGCAGTGTTACCTGAGATAAATCCATTGTATTATAATCAACTGGCCCAAGAGGAACTTTGTTCTCAGGATCATCAACAAAGAAGAAAATTACAGCCCCCTTTTTGTATCGAGCTCCACCTAGTGCATTCATAACCTCAGGACTTCCCCCAAAACTTTTTCCTGTAAAAGCGGCTGGTCCAGCATCCCCAATATCTCCAACAACCGCATTTCCATTCTGTGTATTAACTACTAATATTTTTCTGTGTTTGTACCAAGGAACAAGATACTTCACCCTTTGCTTCCAATCTTTTAAATACATTAATTGGGCTACAACATACCATTTCTCCTGCTCAATAGCCTCTGGTGTTAATGCTGCCTTACTTTTTGCAAAATATCCAAAACCTCCAAGTCCTGGTGCCATTCCTTCGTCCCCCACAGAAACTTTTGGATGTGTTGCCATTGTATCCCCTGGATACCTCCTCAAATGCTGCTCAGCGCCAATCAAGCCATATGTTGTGTTAAGGTGTTCCCCTTCAAGTGTTCCCTTTGCAGAAACTCCAGTTGTTTCCTTTAAAATTACCTCAACCTTTTTTTCTTCATCAGTAGTTAGAGGCCTTGTTTTAGTTGGAAGAACTTCTTTCAATCTCGAAAGTAAACTTTCTTGTTTTGTCTCAAGTGTTACCTTTCTTTCCTCTTTGGCACTACTCAAATCAGCAATTGTATCCTGAGTTGTAGGAAGTGTTGCATACTTTGGAGAGCTAAGTAAAAATGCCCCAGTCAATGCCCCCATACCAATAACTTTTGCAGAGTGCTCGCGAATGTTTCCTAAATCAACTCCTTTGCTTTTTAAATACGCAAGTGCATTAGGGTGTGCTTTACTTAATTTCAAACTTTCTTGGAAGTGTTTCAGTTTGAGCTTGTTTCTTAAATAATCTGGAGCAATCTCAAGATATGTTTTGGCAGGTTGTCTTTTCATCTATTTTAAAGCTTCTTTAATTCTCACAATACTTTCCTCTTTTCCAAGAACTTGCATAGATTCATTAATTGGTGGAGTAAATCTACTCCCAGTCACTGCAATTCTAAGCGACATGAAAAACTCCCCTGTCTTAAAATTATTCTTTTTAACAGTTTCCATCAAGTCCCCACCTTCATGAATTGCTTCAATTGCAGCTCTCAGATGTTCCTTGTGACTCCCTCCCTCTCCAAGTATTTTTTTCACTTCCCCAGGTTTTGGTCTCTCAAAGAAAAATCCTGCAAAACTACTAAACTCAGACAGCTTTTTTATTCTTTCTTTAACCAAAGGAATAATTTTTTTCATTTTCTCCTTGTCCCCACCCGAATGGAATGGTTTCAAGAGTTCGATTAATTCCTCATCAGTTTTGCGTCTTATATATTCTCCATTAAACCAATCCAGTTTCTCTCTATTCAAAATTGGATTTGCCCTTTGAAGTCCTTTAACATCAAATGCTTTCACAAACTCATTAAGCGTAAAAAATTCCTCATTATCCTTAGGTGCCCACCCTAGTAAAATTACAAAGTTAAATATGGCTTCAGGCAAATACCCTTCACCAAGTAAACCATTAACTGAAGTACTCCCTTTTCTTTTCGACAGTTTCCCTCCCTCAGGGTCTAAAATATCAGTTAAATGTCCAATCTCTGGAACTTCATACCCTAAATATTTATAGACAAGTAGATGAATAGGAGTAGAGGGCATCCAATCATGGCCGCGCAATACATGAGATATCTTCATATCATGATCATCAACAACTGATGCCAAATGATATGTTGGAAATCCATCAGACTTAAGCAGTGTTGCGTCGCCTACTACTGAAGTTGTCCACGATACTTTCTTCCCCAAAACAAAATCCTGAAAGAAAATCTTTTCATTGTCTGGAACTCTAAGTTTAACTGCACCAGTCGTGTAGCCCTTGTCCCTGCATGGATCACGAAGCTCTCCTGAAAAACCTTCCTTTTTGGCGTTTCTCGCCTCGCACTGGCAGTAAAAAGCAAATCCATCTGAAACTAATTTCTCAGCTGCCTTTTTATATAATGCCAGTCTCTCAGATTGAATATAAAATTCATCCCACTTGAGATTAAACTTTTCCAAAATTGATTTAATGGAGTCAACTCCTCCCTCAACTTCTCTCTTTTTGTCTGTATCTTCAATTCTTAAGACGAAATCTCCCTTTTCATGTTTCGCCAAGGCATATGCATAGACGGCAGTCCTCAAACCTCCTATGTGAAGATTTCCAGTTGGACTCGGAGCAAATCTGGTTCGTACCATGATTGAATTCTAACACCCCGAGTCGTTATACTCAAAGTATGGCAACCCTCACTCAAGTTTCAGTGACCGCAAGAAAAACAATCCGCTACACCATATATGGAATCATCTTTCTCGTTATTGGAAGAATGGTTCTTGGAATTGGTATTGGTGTATTTAATAAAGTTTTCCCCAAGAAAGCCCCGCCTCCAACTGTTGCATTCAGTAAGCTCCCAAAGCTTCCCTTTCCAAAAACAGATAATCCGCAAAATCTAACCTATGTTGTTCAAACGCCATCAGGCGAACTCCCCAAGCTTGATACTCAAGCAAAGGTATATATTATGCCTAAACTTAACGCTAGCCTTCTTTCCCTAACTCAAACAAAAACAAAAGCAGCAAGCCTGGGCTATTCAACTCAAGTTAACCAAACAAACCAAACAATATATCAATTCAAAAGTCCCCAAGCCCCAGCTACCCTTACTATTAATATTGCAAACCAAACATTTTCAGTCAGCTACGACCTCGGACAAGACCCAAGTCCCTTAACAAAACTTCCCCCAACCCCAGATGTCGCAGCAACGTCAGTAAAAAGCTTCCTCACTTCAGGCCAAACACTACCTGAAGATTTAACTGGTCCAGTTACCCACAGCTTCCTCAAAGTCCAAGGTAAAAGTCTTGTAAATGCAATTTCTCTTTCTGAAGCAAATTTTGTAAAGGTAAATTTATTTAGAAAAGATTTTGATAAAATACCAAGTCTTACAGCAAATCCAACAGAAGCAAATGTTTGGTTTTTGGTAAGCGGTGATACCTCCAGAGACAAAAGGATAATAGGTGGAGAATTCCACTATTTTCCAGTTAGTGTTGATCAAAGTTCAACCTACCCACTGAAAACTACGGCAGTTGCAGTAGAAGAACTAAAGGCAGGCAAAGCATATGTTGCAAATCTTGGAGACAATCAAGGAGGACAGATAACTATAAGGAAAATCTACCTTGCTTACTTCGACCCCAACGTTCAGTCAGACTTTTACGCTCCCATTATTGTTTTTGAAGGAGACAAGAACTTCTTTGCGTATATTCCAGCAATTACTGGTGACTATCAAGAGCAATAACCGATTGCCATTTATAGTTTCCATATACCCAATCAATTAATTCCTTTGTCTCTCCAAACCTATCCTGACTTCCAAGAACTGCAATAATAACTCTGTGGCCGTTGCGAGTGACCGATGTAATCAAGTTTTCCCTCGCCGCATCAGTCCATCCAGTTTTAATTCCAGAAACTCCTTCAACTTTTCCAAGAAGTTGATTTGTACTCTTCAAGTTATGAATTATCTTTCCATCAGCACTTGTTACTATTTTTTCCTTTGTACCAACAATAGATGAAAAATATCTGTCTCTCATTGCAACCTCAGCCAGACGTACCATATCTCGAGCAGTTGCAACTTGGTTGACGTCATCCAGTCCAACCGGGTTTGTGAAAGTAGAATTATTCAAGTGAAGACTTCTTGCTTTCTCATTCATGGCAACAATAAATGCATCACTTCCTCCTGGATAATTATCAGCTAAAACCCATGCCGCATCATTGGCGCTATATATGAGAAGTCCATTCATTAGGTTATCAAAAGAGATTTCTTCACCCTTCATTAGTCCCATACGCTGTTCATCGGAGTGAGTCTTGGTTTCTCCAACTACCAAAATATCTCCAGGTTTGTAAAAATCAATCGCAACAAGCGCAGTTAAGATTTTAGTAGTGGAGGCCGGATACAGTTTATTGTCAGCATCCTTCTCATATAAACTAGTCCCAGAATCAATATCAACTGCAATCACACCTTGCCCTGAAAAAATTGGGAACGAAGATTCTTTGTTTAAAACTGGCATCTCGTTAATCTGAAGATTATATCTTTTAGGACTAGTAAAGATTGTCTTCCCAGGAATCAAAACCAAAGCACAAGATGCAACAAAAACAAAGCTAAGGATGGAAAGATATAATAATTTCATTTCTTGGGAGTTAAAGTTGAAAGCCTAACATCTACCCGCTCCATGTCGCGTGGGAATAAAGATGCTTCTCGAACATTTTGCAATCCAAGTAACTGCATAGTCAGTCTTTCAAGCCCAAAGGAAAATCCTCCCTCAGGTGGCATTCCAAATTTGAAAGCTTGCAAATACATCTCAAAATTCTTAGTGTTCATTCCTCGCTCATTTATTTCTCTGACCAACTCATCGTGGTCGTTAATTCTTTGACTTCCACTCAATATTTCAAGTCCACGAAATAGTAAATCGTAAGAGAGGGAAAACTCTGGCTCCTCAGGATCCGGCATCGTATAAAAAGCGCGTTTCTTGGTTGGGTAATGGGTAATGGTTACTAAATCGGAGTCATGTTCCTCAAGAGCCCATTTACATATCTCTCTCTCATCCTCAGGTTCCAAATCTTTCTCATTTCGATGATCAACACCAGTTCGTTTAAAAATAATTTCCTGGGCCTCCCTCATTTTCAATCGAGGAATCTTAGTTGGAATTTTTAATTTACCAATCTCAAACATTTTGAATTCATTCTTACACGCTTCATATGCATACTTCAGAGTATTGCCCCCAACAAATTCCAGTGCATCCAAAAGTTCTTCGAAGCCCTCGATAAACCCAATTTCGCAATCCATCTGTGTGGACTCAGAAAGGTGTCGAGTTGTGACCGATGGTTCTGCTCTATACGCCTTTGCTATGGTGAAAACTCTCTCAAGAGTTGGAACAAGCATTTGTTTATATAACTGAGGACTTTGTGTCATAAATGCATCATGCTCATAATATTTAACTTTAAAGACTTCTGCTCCACCCTCAGTTGCAGAAGCTGCAATTGTTGGAATAAATATCTCAGTACAGCCCAACTTTTGAGCTGCATTCCTAAATCCTTCAGCAAGTTTAGCCTGCACTTTGAAAATTGGAGTAACTGCAGAATGCCTCAAAGTTAGAGTTCTCCAATCAAGAAGAGTAGGAAGTTCCAAATCTAGTTCTTCCTTTCCCATATCAAAAGGCAGTTCTTGTGCCATTGAAAGAACTTTCAATTCTTCAACCTGCAGTTCAATTTCCCCAGTCTCAAGCTTTTTATTAATAAGTTTCTCTGGTCTTTTGGAGATTGTCCCACTAACCTCAACTGCAGACTGTGGACTAACCTTTGGAAGATTCTGTCCAACACATTGAATAAGTCCTGTTCTATCCTTCAAGTCAATGAAGGTAATCTTCCCATGATCACGCACGTTTTCAACCCACCCCTTTAAAAGTACTTCCTCGCCAACTTTTCGAGTTGAATCTAAAACTAGTGTGCGTAGCATATGTTTTGCCATGTTACCTGTATTGTATTATAATACACGGGTCTCCTAAAGGGGGATTTTTTATGGCAGAAAATGAAAACAAAGGAGTATCTAAAGAAGCAATCGAAATAATAGAAGAAGAGTTAAGACTAAAACGGTCTGGGATTAAACGTGATACAACAGAAATTCGTGCGTATTCCGATAATTACGGTGAAGTGGTAGTAGTCAAAAGTTCTGACAATAAAGTTCGTAAAACAGTATTAAGAGATTCTCAAGTCTCTTAATTTAAGTTGTATACTCCTCGTCCCATTCCAAACATTCTCTTCAATATTGTAGACAACATCTACTTTTACGCCTTTCTGCATTTTTGAATAAATTTCTCCCATCCCAAATCCAATCGCATCAAAAAACTTTCCACCCTCTTTCAATTTCAATTTCAAATGTTTCTTCCCATTCCCTAAAATTCTTGAATCCACCACTTCAGTTCCAAAAGTTACAAAACTAGGGGCAGGATTTCCCAACCCTGTCGGTTCAAACTTCTTGATCTTCTTTACCAGATCCCAATCAATTACATCAAAGGAAATTTCCAAATCAATCTTTAACCTGCGTGTTAAGGTTTCATCTGTCAAATATTCCTCTGCAGTTTTATTTAGTGCCTTTTCAAATTCAAGAAGTTTGGCGGTTTCAATAGTAAACCCTGCTGCCATTGGATGCCCTCCCCCTGCAACAATCATATCTTCGTGTGCTCGTATTACTTCAATAATATTTAATCCGCTAATACTTCGTGCAGACCCCTTACTAAACTTCTTTCCCTTTGATATAACTATTGCAGGTCTATAAAATTCCTCAACTAAGCGTCCTGCAGCAAGCCCAATAACCCCCTCGTGATAATCTTCATGAGATAAAAATATTATTCCTTTCGAAAACTTCTTCCCTTCACTTTTAACTCTCAACAAAACTTCATCAACAATCCTTTGTCTGTCCAAATTAGTTTTTGCAACCAGGTGGGCTAAACTTTCTGCACTATCCAATTTATTTGTGCAAAGAAGCCGAAGTGAATCTATTCCGTGTGTTAGCCTCCCCATGGAGTTAATTCTTGGAGCAATAACATAATTAATGCCATACATTTCAATTTCCCCTGGCTTAAGTCCTGACTCTTTGATTAATGCTAAAAGTCCTGCCCTCTTTGTTTTATTTAGTTCACTAAGTCCCCACAATGCAAACGATCGGTTAGCATGAAGAAGCGGCATCTGGTCGGCAACTGTTCCAATACCAGCTAGTTCCAAAGAATTTTTTGGTTTTCTCCCATCTTTGTTTTTAATCTTTGCTTGAATTTCTCTTGCAAAAATCCAAGCAACTGCACTGCCGCATATTTTTTGTGTGTGAACTATCGCAGTAGCCTTTGGTTTTACTTTTCCCGGCTCATGGTGATCTGTAACAATAACATCAATTCCAAATTTTGTAATTTTTTTAATTTCAGAGCTTGCAACAATCCCATTATCAACTGTTATTACTAAACCAATTTTATTTTCACCCTCATTAAGTTTTGCAATCGCACCTGCATTAATTCCATACCCTTCTTCAAATCTATCTGGGATATATGGCATAACATCAAACCCAAGTCCATAAAGACATTCCCATAAAATCGCAGTTGCAGAAATTCCATCTGCATCATAATCTCCATAAATAATTATTTTCTCTTTTTTCTTTTTTGCTTCAACCAATCTTTTCAAAACCTTACCAATTTCAACTTTTGAAATGCCAAGTTCACTGAGTGTTAACTCATCTGGTTTTTTAGGATTAAAAAAATCATTTCTTTCCTTCTCACTTTTTAATCCTCTATTTTGAAGTAGCACGTCAATTACGGGCTTTTTTGTTTCCTTTGAGATTATTTCCCACCTTTTTGTTTTCATAATTCAAGTATCGGCTTCTCAGTATCGCAAGCTTCGCGTATGTCGTATAATTTTGTAAACGGTTAACCGTTTACCATATATGCAATTCAATATACCACCAGAAGTACAAGATATCATAAAGAAGTTTGAAAAGAAAAATTTTGAAATTTATGTTGTAGGTGGAGCAGTTCGAGACCTAGTCATGGGAAAAACTCCAGACGACTGGGACTTTACAACCAATGCAACACCCGATGAAATATTAAAAGTATTGGGAGAAGATGCCTTCTACGACAATAAGTTTGGAACAGTAGGACTCCCAAGTAAGTCAGACCTTGATCCATTTGAAATAACAACCTTTAGAACTGAAGGCGGTTATAAAGATAGCCGCCACCCAAGTATAGTCAAATGGGGCAAGTCCTTAGAAGAAGACCTGCAAAGACGTGACTTCACTATTAACGCCATGGCATTGAGTCACGATGAAAAAATAATTGATCCATATAATGGTCAAAAAGACCTAAAAAGAAAAATAATTAAAGCAGTGGGAAACCCATCAGAGCGCTTTTCAGAAGATGCCCTCAGGATGATGAGAGCAGTAAGAATTGCCTCCCAACTTGGCTTCACCATTGACGATGATACCTTTGAGGCAATTAAGACAAACGCAAGTCTAATCACAAACATAGCAAGGGAAAGAATAAAGGATGAACTAATGAAAACACTTGCCTCACCAAACCCATATGAAGGAATAGTTATGTTAAAAGATTCCGGACTCATGCAAGAAATCTTGCCAGAAGTAATGAAAATGTTTGGAGTAGAGCAAAAATCCCCAGGAAGACATCATATATATGATGTTGGAACACACTGTCTTTATGCATTAAAATTTTGTAAATCAAAAGATCCCATAACTCGTTTTGCAACACTAATTCACGATATTGGAAAGCCAGCTACATTTAAAATCCTCCCAACAAAAACAATAACCTTCTATAACCATGAAGTAGTGGGAACGGGAATTGCGCGGCGCATTGCAGATAGACTTAGATTTTCAAAAAAAGAAACAGATAAACTAATTAAACTTGTTAGATGGCACCAGTTCACAGTAAATGAAAATCAAACAGATTCATCAATCAGAAGATTCATCAAAAATGTAGGACAAGAAAATGTTGAGGATATGTTAGCGCTACGTGTTGGAGATAGACTTGGTGGAGGAGCAACAGAAACTTCATGGAGACTAGAAGAATTTAAAACTAGATTAATAGAAGTTCAAAAAGAACCATTCTCAATTAAAGATCTAAAAATAAACGGTAATGATGTAATAAGAGAACTAGAGATAAAGCCAGGACCAAAAGTAGGTGAAATACTTGAAAAATTATTTAAAGAAGTTGAAGAAAAGAAAATTGAAAACAAAAAAGAAGTTTTACTAAAAGAAATAAAACAATACACTAAATAGATTTCGCTAATCTCTTGCGAATTTCAGGAACCCTATGGAAATTATTTATTAAAGTTGCTACCCTTCCCAATAGATTTTTATCTTTTCTATTCTTTACATAATTGAGAGCAAAAATGTTGGCTGCCAACTCACCTCTGTCACGGAAATATTGACCACCACCTTTTTGAGCCGCTTCGTGAGATCTAGCTGCACTTTTAGGATATTTTTCTTGCTGCCTAGCGTGATAATATTCATGCGCAACTCTTTCTCTAACATTGTCTAGAAGCAGTTCACTCGTCAAAGATGCGGGGGCTTCCGAAATTGCTGTAATAACACCCCTTATATATCCTTTATCTAAAGTAACTTGATGATCCTTTCCATCCCACGTATACACTGATTCCGCAAATAATAAAGGGTCATTCTTATCTTCATATAATATATTATCGACCTTAAGTCTAATTTGAAGATCAGAAATCCCCGCACAATCTTTCACTTCGACAATAGTGGTACCAATAACATCTGCCAATGAACGATTTGTTCTTTCTGAAATGCGCGAAATATTATGCAGCTGCTCGTAAACCAAAGCAGACTCTCGACTAATTTCATTTTGTAGATCAGAACTAACTTCAGACATAATATTTAACCAACCAAATCATCTTCATCACCAATAATCATAACACGGCTATTGGCTAGTATTGCCTGTAAAAATGGATCACGCCTTTGTTTTCTAAACTGCAGTTCATCTCTTGTCATCACAGTATAATTAATTTCAGTTTTTCGCCTTGACTCTTCCGCCCGAATCAAAGATGCCAACTCCGGCATAGTAATATCCCCAACCACCAAGACATCAACATCATCATCTTTTCTTCTTTTCTTGTGTTTTGCAAACCTCCCTGAAAACATGATGTATAAGGGTTTCCCAATCTTTGCTTTGTTTGCAATCAGTGTTGCTCCAAGTCCAGTAGTCTTTGATACCATTGAGATAACATCCCCAAACATCAAATAGTCATCCCTCACCCAATAGTAAATTCTATTTCCCCTCGCCTCTTTCCTGACAAGCCCACCCTCTTCCAACTTCATTAATTCCCGTCTTACTGCATTAATCTCTTCCCCAGTTTCCCTGACTACTCCACGAACGTGGTACATTTCATTTGGATCACGAAAGAAAAGCTCTAGGATCTTAATCCTTACTTTAGAAGTAATTATGTCATTCAAATCCGCCATTGTTTATTCTTTAGGCGGGCAGCGCATCAATGATAGTCTACAGTATTTCCAGTTGGAATTCCTTCCACCCAGGTAACACCTCGAACAAGCGATATCTCTTTACCATTTTCATCCATGAATTTCGTTCTATCTGTTCTTGTTGCCTTGCTCCAAGTCCCCTTAATTACATTCCCATTTTGGAATACCAAGATGTCACCCTTGCCAATATTCTGGTAGAACATGTGCCCCTCGCTATCAACCGGCCCCTGCTCATCAATCTGCATCACAATAACATTCTTTGCAGTCAGTTGAACATTCTTGTAAGCCAAATCAACCATGGCTTCTCCTCCATTAAACCTCATGTATTGGTTGTTAACTGAGTCATATTTCCACTCCACGTTATAATCTGGTTTATTTGACCAGAACTTGAATGAAATGTCCGTTGCTTTAGGGCTTCCAAGCTTTGCATCGTCTACAAATTTATAAGCTGTAAATGAATTATTCCAAGTAACTCCATTCTTGGCTTTTGCAGCTAGTCCTCTGCTCTCTGCATTCTCATACATTGCATCCGTTGAAACGGTCATTGTGTGCTCAGTTGCAATAGCATGCCCCAATCTCTCAGGATTTCTGAAAAATACTGGATATCCAGAATCATATGCAGCATCAAAATCATTTCCACTTGGTACTCTCCAACCAATTTTTTCAAGAAGACCCAAAGCATCAACTTTAGGATTAATTGTTCCAGCCGGCTTCACTCCTCCATAACATGTTGGACAAAAATCGTTGGCGCCTCCAACGTGAACATAAAGTGGCCTGTCCCCATATTCGCTTGCCCAATTAATAAAGTAGACGCGTGCACTTCGAACAGGAGCGATCTTTACATCATTTGCTGCAGCTCCACAATAAAATATTGTTAAAAATCTAGTTATCCCGCCTTCCGCTACAGCCTCATATAAAAAGTCAGCCCTTGATAATCCCTCAAGTGGTCTTGAATCTGCATGGTTCTCAACCATTATTGCAGCCGGTCTTCTCGCTTCCCAAACTTTTCGCTCTGCTGAAGTAAACTTTAGTCCATTAATAGGACAAACTTCTGTTTTTGGTAAATTTAAATCAATCCCTGGCCTTGTAGCAATGTTATCTGTTCCATTTGACTTTGATGTAGTGCCAACTCCTTGCTTACCAAGAAGTGTAAAAGCACCCCAAGTAATTCCTGCTACAACCAAAAATAGCCCAACCAATGAAACTACTATATTTCTATTTCCTGATTTTAAAAATTGATCTAATTTATTCATTTGTTGCTTTCTTTAAGGCTAACTGTTCTTCCTTGGAAAGTCTATACTTTGTTTTCCCATTCTCCACTTCTTTTGAGTAAAGCCTCGTACTTTCGCGAGTATGCAATCCCATAATCAAAATCCCATCGAGCTTTCCATTCAACATGCAAAGCGCAAAACTATTGTCTCCACCCATTTCAGTATAAGGATTAAATCTTACAAATCCAACTTTCTGCAAGTGAGTAAGTCCTTCTTTCTCAAAACCCCTTAGCTCGGACAAAACCGATGCTATATCTTTTTTGTTTGTATCCCCCTGTTCAAGTACTTTCCTTAAAACGCCTACCAACTCTTTCTCACCAGTTGTCTTTGTTAACTTTCTATATGGCAAGAAAAACAACAATATCGAAACTGTTAAGACAACTAACCAGATTACTATGACTGCATTGAGTACCATATAAACTCAGATGAGTCTACCTTAGAGAATATTTCTTTTCAAGCGCTATGTCAAGAAAAAAATCATGGGTGTCAATAGGCAACCCTCGAGGCTAGGTAAGCCAATATTTCGGACTAAATCATATGTTTAAGGTACGCCATGCCTAATCGTGCGTGGGGTCAGTGCTATACTGAGCTCGACTCAAAAAGGAGGTGATTAATTATGATGTACTGCGTAAAATGTAGAACTAAAAGAGAAGGAAAAGATCACCAAGAAGTCACAATGAAAAACGGCAAAAAAGCTACAAAAGCTATTTGCGAAGTTTGTGGCACAACGATGTTTAAGATTGGAGGAAAATAAAAACCTACAACTTTAACAAAGTGTTTAAAACCTTTGAGAGGCATTACAAGTTAGTGCCTCTTGAGGTCTTTGGAAGAAATCCATACAAAACTCTAATCTCAACAGTTCTCTCGGCAAGAACTCGTGATGAAACCACTCTCAAAGTTTCAAAAGAATTATTTAAGGTTGCTCCAAACCTAAATTCATTAAGTAAGTTGAGTCAAAAAGAAATAGAAAAGTTAGTTCACCCAGTTGGCTTCTATAAAACAAAAGCGAAACACTTAAAAGAACTCGCTTCAACGATTACCAAAGTCCCATCTTCAAGAGAAGAACTAGAAAGCCTCCCAGGAGTTGGTAGGAAAACTGCAAATTTAGTCTTAAATAGAGCCTTCAGTATTCCTGCAATTGCAGTAGATACCCATGTTCATAGAATTACGAATTTACTAGGTTGGGTAAAAACAAAAAAACCTTCAGAAACCGAAAAAGAATTGACAAAGATTCTCCCCAAAAAATACTGGCCAGATACAAATAGATTATTTGTATCAATCGGTCAACAGTACAGAAGTGAAAAAAAATTGAAAGAGTTCTTGAAAGAAATTCAGTAAAAACAATTTAGTCTCCAATTGTTATAATAAAACTAACTGCCAAAAAGAAAAATAAAACTAAAAATAAACATGTCGCGCTTGGCAATCATTTCGGTTGTCTTGTTGCTATGTCTTAATATAGTAAAAAACCTGAAAAACAATATCAGCAATGTCTACGCATCAACTACTATAACTGACACCTTTACCCGCTCAAGCTCTTCAAGTTGGGGAACTTCAGACTCTGGCTACACATACACACTGACAGGGAGTCCCTCAGATTTTAATGTAAATGGAACCGAGGGGACAATGAATAATCCAACCCTATCAACATCACGTGCAGCCATAATAGACAGTTTCTCTGTAACGGAGGCAGACTTAACCTTCAAAATAAAAACGAGCAAACTCGCGACGGGAATCTCACAAGAAGTCTTCTTTACAGTCCGTCAAATTGACTCGAGCAACCTATACCGAGGAAAAATCCGCCTCACCCCAAGCGGGACGGTAACTGTCCAAGCATCAAAAGTAGTGGCAGGAGTGGAAACATTTCTTGGGTCCCAAACTACTGTTGTCGGCCTCAGCTACTCAGCAGACACTTACTTAGACGTACACGGTCAAGTAACCGGCACAAGCCCAACAACAATCAACATGAAAGTATGGGCAGATGGATCAGCAGAACCTGGTGCATGGACATATACGACCACAGATTCCCAAGCAGGTCTGCAAACCAGTGGATCTGTAGGACTCCGCACAAATCTTCCCTCAGCCACATCAAACGCACCCGTCCTTTTCACTTTCGATGATTTTAGCGTCACAACCACAGACGTCCTATCCACTCCAACCCCCAGTCCGACTGCAGTTCCACAAACAGGTAGTGTTTTTGTCGCAGACAATTTCACCAGATCAAAAACTGCCACATGGGGAACAGCCGACACAGGTGGAGATTACACAATATCAAGTGGAACAAGTACAGATTTCAATGTCAATGGAACAGAAGGAACCATGAATTTACCATCAGCTGGAAAAGTCAGAGAAATAATGTTGAAAAGTACCTCTCAACAAGACATAGACGTACAGTTCAAAGTTAAAATCAGCCAAATACCCATTGGAAATACTATCGAAGTGTTCTGGATAGGGCGGCAAATTAATACCGACAATATGTATCGAGGTAAAATTCGTCTCACTTCAAGCAATACTGTAACCCTTCAGGGTGAAAAATTAGTAGGAGGAGTTGAAACATTCTTAGGCGCACAGGCATCAACGGGCATAACACTTTCGGCCGACTCCTACATTTGGGTTAGAAGCCAAGTAACTGGCACAAGTCCAACAACAATCAACATGAAAGTGTGGGCAAGTGGAGACACTGAACCCGTTTCTTGGAATTACACAGCAACCGATTCGGAGGCAACCTTACAAACAGTCGGATCATTTGGACTAAGAACCTTAATGAATTCAACAGTCACAAATCCTCCAATTCTTGTCACTTTTGACTCACTCAATGCAACAACCGCAGATGCAACAGTCAATACAGTTTCAGCACCGGCCCAAACCGGAACAGCCATAGCAACCGACACTTTCACAAGAACTTCTTCGAGTGGTTGGGGAAGTGCAGATACAGGTGGAGCATACTCAGTAATCACTGGGGCATCAGCAAACTTCACCACAGATGGCTCAACCGGCTCAATGACTACTTCCACCGCTGCATCTAGAACAGTCGTCCTCCATGACACAAAACAGCAAGACATTGACACTAAATTCCAAGTAAAGATAGATAAAACTCCAACCGGAGCAGCAGCAGAAGCATTTTGGGTCGCACGCTATATCGACCCAAATGACATGTATCGCGGCAAAATTCGCTTCACCACTTCAAACACTATCAGCGTTCAAGCATTCAGTTTAATAGGAGGTACAGAAACAGCCCTTGGGACTCTCACTTCAACAGGAATAACTTTTAGCGCAGGAAACTACGTCTGGGTAAGAGCCCAAATTCTTGGAACAAATCCTACCCAAATAAACATCAAAGTCTGGGATCCAGCCACCTCTGAACCGATTACTTGGCAGTACACATATACCGACTACAATGATTCAGTTTTTCAAGCCGGCGGCTCAGTCGGACTACGTACAAATTTCTCCGCCTCAGTCACCAACCAACCATACGTTTTTACCTTCGACAATCTAAACATAACAACTGATGACCTTGATATTTTTGATCCCTCACTCACTTCTTCTGGAACAGCTACAATCACCAACCCATCAACCCTTACCGTAACTCTCGACCCAAACTCAATTCTTACTACAAGCAAATTAAAAGTTGGAGTTACCCACACACAAGACAGTCTAAACTCAAGTGGAGACCAGACAGCAATATCAAATGCCAGAAGTTTACTAACCTCATTGGCAATCTACCAAAACCAACACATAATTGGTTTTGGTGCAAACAACCTCTGGGACGACCCATCAAACACCGACACAACCACCTGGAATTGGTCAGCCCTAGATGGGCGTATGCAAAACATCAGAGACACCGGCTCCATACCAATAATAACTCTCTGCTGCGCCCCAACTTGGATGGTAGATTCACTCTGGACCCCCGGACTCTACAACGGAAGCAACACAGATTGGGGTCAAATTAACAAAGCACCCCTAGATGCCTACGAACAAAATTTTACAGACATGATAGTAGACATCGTAAATAGATACAACGGATCAACTGTTGGTTCAGATAACAAAGTATTTCCCAAAGTCGAATACTTCCAAGTATGGAACGAGTTTAAGGGGTTATGGAACACAAGTACCAATAGTTGGAATACAACCAAATACAATAGGATGTATGGATCAATATATGACGCCATAAAAGCAATTAGACCAGAAGCAAAGATAGGTGGTCCATACGTGCGTTTCTCAAAATATCTCTACCCAAGCAGTATCAAAAGATCAACAGTAACAGATGCAAGTTACGGCACCGTCGACAAAAGAGATTTAAATGCCGTTGATGACTGGCTAAACTGGCTCGTAGCCAATAAGAACACCGACGGAAGCTACAAAGCAGACTTCATTGCAATTGACTCAAACATAACAACAAAAGACATAACCGACGGCACTTTCCCTTCAGACATTTTCGCCGCAACAAAGTTATATACAGATCTTAACAATTGGCTAAACAGTGAGATGCAGGCAGTTTTAGGAACCACCCTCCCCATTTGGTGGTCTGAAGATTACGTTGGAAAAGTGAACGGTGATCCAGTACTAATTACACCAGAGAGTCTCCAACCAGCTGCATTGGCAACAATGCTTTACCGCCATGCAACTTCTGGTACATCAGTATCTTTAAGATGGGGACCAGAAGAACAAGTCAGTTCAATAGGCACTCTACAGGGAAATAAACAAAATCTTTACAGCAGCACAACAGTATCAGGCGGAGGGCAACCTTACACCAACTACACTGTCTATTCTTACTTTCGCAACTACTTCGCAGATGGAACAGAACTATACAACAGTACCTTTTCCCAAGCAGCCGATCACTTTTTCGTACTTTCCTCAGATGAAAAAACACTTCTCATAAACGACGCCAGTAACTCAATGACTGTAACCGTAACAGCAAACGGACTCTCCTCAACAAATGTACTTGGCGCAGATACGGTACTTCTCATCGACACACCATCCGCTTCTGTCTCATCAGCAACCCCCACGCCAACTCCGACTCCCACCCCAAACCCTGGAGCCGCTGCAGTTCCCGCAACAACAGAAGAAACACCCCAACCCGAGAATTCATCAGAACCTTCTTCTATTTCCGAAGCACTTTCACAACTCTTAAACGGAACACCTCTTTCGACAGTAATATCTACATTTTTAGCTCCCGCATTAAAGGAAATTGCCCCATTAGTTCACACTATAATAACCCCAATCATACTTATAGGACTGATACCATTAGCCGACGCCGCAATAGTCTTGGTAAGTTTAACTAGTGCAAACCTCTCCTGGGGTTTAATCTTAAGTTTACTCAGAAGTCTTGGACTACTACCAAAAACTAAACCACAAGGCATTGTTTACGACACTTCGACTCTCGCACCGGTTGCATTCGCAACATTAAGTATTTATGACCAGAGCGGATCAATAGTAGATACAGTGGTAACAGACGTTCATGGTGTCTACGGGGGAATGAAGCTGCCAGCAGGTAGTTATCGAATATTGACCAAACACTACGAATATAATTTTCCAACCACAAAACCACGACCGACGATCCTTCAATCTCAAGACTTTTATAAAGGGGAAGTATTCTCTGTTTCATCACAAACTAAATCACTATTTTTCACAATCCCAGTTGATGCCATTGTAAAAGTCCTTAAAAAAACAAGAACAAAAGCTATAACAGCATCTGTAAGATTTCTGTCTATCATTTCAAGAGTAAGCTCCATCCTTTTCTATCCATTAACTGTTCTTTCCATAATTCTTTTTTTCACCAATCCTTCGATTATAAATGGTATATTTTTGGGAATTTATATTATTATCGGAATCAAAAGACTAGCTACTCACATATCCTTCCCAAGCTTTACAGGTATTGTGAAAGACAAATATGGCAAACCTGTCCCAGACGCAATAGTACGTCTCATCGAACCAGGGAGCGGAGAAACAGTTGAAATTTCAAGAAGCAATAAAGATGGCAACTACAAATTCTTCCCCAAAAAAGGCAAATACAGAATTTCCATACAAAAATTAGGCCACATTAGCCTAGACGAAGGTCTTACATTAAAAGAAATAGAAATAAAATAGCAAATTAATCCAATCTTTTACAACAACTATTTGGGGTCAATTAAAAAGCTGTTTAATATTCAAGAGTGATTGTAACTGGACCATCCAACTCTGCTTCAATTTTCATATAGCTGCCAAAACTTCCCATCTCAGTTTTCACACCCAATTCTCTTACTTTTTCTACAAAAAAATTGTAAATTTCCCTAGCTTTTTCTGGAAGTTCTGCATCAATAAAGCTCGGTCTATTTCCACCAGTTGTATCTGCATATAAAGTAAATTGAGAAACTGCCAAAATGGAAGCTTTTGCATCAAGAACAGATAAATTCATTTTGTCATCGGAGTCAGCCATTACTCTAAGTTTCACTAATTTGTGAGCCAGAGTTTCAGCTTGCTTTACACTGTCTCCTTTTTTAATCCCTACCAAAACAAACAGCCCTTTCCCAATTTCACCCACTACCCGACGTGTTCCATGAACTGTTACTTTTGCCCTATTTACTCTCTGAATGACTAAACGCATGAGGGTATTATACCAAGAAGAAGGGCTCACGTTTTGCGTGAGCCCAATCTATAAATGCTCTGAAGGGTAGTAAGCCAGGTTCTGTTTCAGATGATCATCTGTCTTAGCCCTCAATCTTCGGTCCTCGGGAAAGCGCCTCAAACGGACCATTCGGAGGTTGCAGCGGGAAGGATTGCTTCGTTTCACCCCTTTGTTTCCTTTAGAGAAACAAAAGACTCGTCTCTGTGGCTCTAAACTAGCACTCGCCCTTTCGGGCTCGTGTTCCCACTTTAACTGGGACACCCTGCTTTCTGCTGCCTGGACTTTCCTCTACGCCTAAGTTGCCCCAAACGCAGTAATCATCCTTCCTCCAGAGCAAGACCATTATACCATAATTAGCCAACTTCAGGCTCACTTTTAGATGCTAAATTAAGGTAGAGAAGGAGTAGGTGTTGGAAGCGTACTTGCAAGTACTATGCTATCAAAATAGACCCTTCCAGACTGCTTCACAATCCCTGAATAAACTGTAATGTAGGCAGAGCTCTTTGGCAAAGTAAAAGATATAGTTCTATTAGTCCAGTTATAGCTTCCACCTCTTGGGAAATTGCTTACAAAAGTCCCAATTGTCCCATCTTTATATGTAACCACTGCTTTAGTCTGAATAAGTCCAGTTGTATTTGTACTAACAGCTTTCACCCAGCTTGAAAGGTAGAAGGTTTGGCCAGCGCCAAAAGATTGCCCAACCTTCTGGTAAACATATTTGCTAGTAGTCACGTCACCAACAAACTTAAATGAAAATGCCCCACCAAATGCATATGCATTTGTGCGTACATCAAGCATATAATTTGTTCCCAATGTTCTCCTCCATGAATCAGGCATTGAATTCCTATCCAAATCAGCCTCAAATGAACCGTTAATCAAATAATTTGAGACAACAGGTGGTGTTGGTGTAGGAGTTGCAGTTGGTGTAGAAGTAGCTATTGGTGTAGCCGTAGGCACAACAGGTGTAGGTGTAGGCACAAATGGTGTTGGAGTAGCTGAGGGAGTAGATGTAGGTGTCGGTGTTGCTGTGGGTACATTGGTAGGCGCTGGCGTCAATGTAGGCTGAATAGTAGGTACTGGTGTAGAAGTTGGTGTAGGAACTATAGGTGTAGACGTTGGAGTCGCAACAGGTGTAGGTGTAGCCTGAAAAGTAGGTTTAGTTGTAGGAGTAATAGTTGGGTTAGGTGGCGTAACTGGTGATGTTACAGGTGGTGTAATAGGAGCAGTTACAGGATAAAAAGATGAAAAAACTGGAAGTCCCAAAACCAATGTAGTTGTCACTAAGCCAAAAACAGCCACAAATGAAGCCAAAAACAGCTTCTGGCTAAAACTCACTATCTTAAATTTTGTCACAAAGTCATTAATCATATACAATTAAACTGTGACCGGTATTGTATCAGACTATATCAAAATAATCAAGAAAACAGGGGCTTTTCTGACAATTCTTTCGTTGGGACTTATCTTGTCTCCGCTAATCTTTTGGCCTACTGCACCAGTTCCCTACGAAGTACCAAGAGTTTGGTTCATAATGCGCCTAATTGAAGTACTTGCAGTCATTGGGATTATAAATCTTCTTAAAATAAAAAAAGGAAAAATTGATACAAAACTGCTAATCTCAGTTAACCTCCTTTTTGTAGTAGCAATTATAACCGCCCTCACAGGCAGTAACTTTGTTAAAAGTCTCACAGGCAACTACTATAGGAGTGATGGCCTCATAACTTTTGGTCACTTTCTCCTCCTTTTTTACCTAATCGCCCTTCTTGGTCAAAATAGCTGGAAAAAAGTACTCTCAGCCTCAATTGCCCTGGGAAGTACGCTTGCAGCAATTTGGGCACTAACAGACGCATTAAGATTCTTCGTACTTCACCAAAACATCATAAATTTTGAGGGTGCCATAGGTGGAACCTTTGGCCAACCAAACTTCCTAGGAGGGTACCTTCTTGTCGCAATGCCGCTAACCCTTTTTCAAATAGTAAACTCAAGAAATAAACTAAAGCTTGCCTGGATAGTCTCCCTGATCCTCCAAATTTTATCAATATTACTGACTAACTCTAGAGCATCAATCCTGGGAATACCTATTTTTTTCATAGCTTTTGCCATTCTCCAAAAAAATAGGTACAAAAAAATCATAATAGCTGTCTCCTTAATTACCTTCGCAGTAGGTACTGTATTCTTCCTCCAGCAATTTAAAAGTCATATAGTACCGGATAGAATTACAGCTGAAGGCAGAACAAGAATCTTCGCCAAAGCACTCATTGGTTTTCGAGAAAAGCCACTCCTTGGTTGGGGATGGGCAAATTTTGACTACCTCTTCACATCAATTGACTGGCCGATAAAGCTTGGAAATGATGTATATGTGGACAAACCCCATTCAACAATTATAGAAATTGCGACAACAACTGGAATATTTGGATTAATCCTATATCTCGCAGTTATTATTCGTGGGGGCAAACTTCTTTACAAAAAAGACAAATACTTCTTTCTGGTATTCCTTTTATTTATAATGCACTCACAGACCAATATCATCTCGTCAGCTGAAGAAATTATATTTTGGATAGCTTTAGGAATTTCTGTCCGGCCAATACTCGAAGAGTAATAACAACAGGAATCGAAATTAAAATTCCAGCAATTCCAGCCATACGAAAACCAATACTTAATGCAAGTAAAACAATAATCGGGGAAACACCAACAGATCTCTCCATTATTTTTGGAACAAGAATGTAGTTTTCAATCTGTTGAATCAAAAACGCAACCACAGCTGTAGCAATACCAACCACAGGCATTACTCCAAATCCAATAATAATAGCTGGAATAGCAGCCAAAACTGGCCCAATATATGGAACAACCTCAAGAAGTCCTGCCAAAATTCCAAGAGGCAGGGCATAAGGAACACCCAAAAGTTTCATTCCAAGGTAATCCAATACTCCAACGGTTAACATCAAAAAAAGTTGTCCTCTTGCCCATCCACCAAGTTTTACCTCGAGTTCATCAACAAACTTAACAACCCGACCTGCTTTTTCATCTCCCAAGAAAGTTGATAACTGAGTATCCAATTTATTGCGAACCAAGAGTAGGTAAAAAGCAAAAGTAAGAACAGTTAAAATTGACAGTAAATTTGAAAAAATTGAAACAATAAGTTGCACTATCTCTCCTGGGATACTACCCAACTGTGAAACAATTTGATTTGAAACATTAGGCCCCAAAACAGAACCAACATTTAAGCTTTCGAAGTACGCTGGGAGTCCTGTTGCAAAATTTGAAGTCTGAACAACAAGAACTGGAACAATGCTTGCAATTGTCAAAACCGTCAAAACAATAAAAAGAAGATAAACAATCAAAATAGAAACCCCTCTTGGAATTTTTAATCTGGAAAGCTTTTTAATTAAAGGGTTTAAAATTGTAACCAAAAGAAGAGCAACAAAAAGAATAAGAATTAAATCCCTGATTTGATACAAAAACCAAACCAATCCAAACAAAAAGAAAGTAAAAACAATAGTCCGGTGTGATATCTCAATTTTTCTTGGCATTTGCCTTAATGTACCATTTTTTTACCAATTTCTCCACCTTTTCTTGGTATCCCAACTTTGTTATATCAAACCAATTAATGCGCTTATTCGCTTTAAACCATGTTATCTGCCGCTTTGCATACTGAAATTCCTCAAGTTTCCATCTTTCAATATCAGGCCAATCTTTATACCCCAAAGTAACTCTTGGCACACCTTCCCAAAAACCATTCTTTTTCAAATACTCAATTTCTTTTTCAAAATCATTTTTGATTCTTTCATCAACATTTTTTTCAATTCTTTCTTTCAAAGTTTCTTTTGGTGCACTAAGTCCAATAAAAAGTGTGTCATATTGTGATTGGGGATGTTTATCAAAAATAAGAGATCTATCATTTGCAATTTCAATCGCCCTTATTAATCTTCTTGGGTTTTTTTTGTCAGACTCATTCATTGAGTCCACTTTCCCAGAATCAATTTTCTTTAAAATTTGAAAAAGTTCATTAACATTTTTCTGGAACAATTTTTCCCTTAATCCTTTGTTTTGTGGAATAAGAGCTGTATCAATTCCATCAACAACTGCCTTTATATAAAGTCCTGTCCCTCCAACCAGAATAGGCAACTTACCCTCTAGGTAAATTTCTTGAACTGCTTTGTTTGCAAAATCCAAGTATTGGCTAACACTAAATTCTTCATTTGGATTTACTAAATCATATCCTAGGATTTTTTCATTACCTCTCCCCGTCCCAATTCTCATATGTTTATACACTTGCCTACTATCAGCAGAAATTACTTCGCCGTCAAATTTTTTAGCCAAGTGAAGAGCAAGTGTTGTTTTCCCTGTAGCAGTAGGCCCACAGATTACAAGAAGTTTACGCATTGAAAGTCTTAGCCAATTCTTCCCACTGTTCTTTTCTAATTTTGAGTTCTGGGTTAGAAAAAATTATCACTTTAGCTTCTTCCAAATGTTCCTTTGCTTTTCCCAGATCATCTTTTTCCAACATTTCAGCAATTCTCATGTGTCCTCCAGATAGCCAAACATCATAATTATATTTTGAAACGGTCTTCTCATCAGATTCTTCAAGTTCTTTTAAAGAAACTAATGCTTCATCAAGAGCACTTTTGTCTCCAGCTTTATATTTACATGTATAAAGATGAACTTTCATATCAGCAATAACTCCAGGCCTATTGTGAGATTCTGGTGGGTTCTTAATAAACGCATCTACTGCACCCTGATAGGTTACACTTGCTTCACCAAGTTGTCCCAACTCTTCTTGAACTTTTGCCAAATTAAAAGTCGGTAAAGCAACCGCTTCAAGTAATCCATTTATCTTTGCAATTTCAATTCCAACAGTTGCCGCGCCCTCAGCCAAAACTAAAAAATTTTTCTCTGAAGTCTTCCTGTATAAATGCCTATAGGCGAGTGAGATTGAACCGTGTATTTCAGAAAGACCTAAATAATCTTTCTCTTCCTCATAAATTCGAATTGCATCCTGAGCAATTTTTATAGATTCCCAAAAGTCGCCAGCTTCTCTGGTATGCTCTACTTGTGCATGAACTTCTCTACCTCTTTTACTTTCCATTGAACCATTTTATCACGAAGTTACAAATTAACGACTTATTCCCACCTTCTTCTGAGGAACAAAGTAAGTAAGTATATTACTGTCCTGCCTCCAGTTACTGTCCTTACTTATGGATACTACTTTAATTTGATATTTTGTACCTGGAAGTAATGTGTTTGAGATTGTGAAATATATCTGTCCCTGCTCACTGATTTTGTCTGTAGATATGTTTGTTGTGAGAGGTCTCCAGAGTTTACCTGAATCAGTAGAGGTGAGAACTTCAAAATGATCAACATTGTCTTTCATTCTCTGGATATTTAGTTTGTTGACAAGGAATGAGATGTTGAGGGATTGTTTTGTTATTGGTAGGGTTGGATTGGTTCTTCTTATATATTCAAAGGTAAATGGTTGAAAGTAGAAAAGAGATGTGGTATCTGCATTGAAACTACTGGCTACTAGCTTCATTGTGTAGTTAGTGGTGGTTCCTCCATTTACTGTGGGATTAAAAACATTCTCGAAGTCATACAGAGTTTGATTGGTTCCATTGTCTCTTCCTCCACCCAAACTGGTTACATTACCAAGACCATTACCGTTAATCTCTGACTTTACCCACTGCATAGAGTAGTTTGGTCTATCTCCCAACTGGACACTTCCTTTTACTCTGAGAGTTGTGTTGTTTACAGTTTCAAGAGGAGTGGTAATACTTAATTGAGGTGTGTCTATGGTGTTAGGGAATATGAGGATGCGGTGGTTTGTTCTGTCGGAAACAATCAGTTTACCTGTTGATGAATCAATTGCCACTCCAAAAGGCGGATTCATTTTATTGGTTGTTGTTCCTGATGAGGTAGTTATAAAGTCTGGTTGACCTAAAACTATATCTGCAGGTATATTATTGTTACTTGGAATGGAGTTGTAAATCATAAGACGATTGTTGACATAGTCACTAATATATATACGATTTTTATTATCTAAAAAAATTGATGCTGGAACATTAAAAGTGTTTGCAGAAGCAGATCCGCCCTGATTGGCGCTATTGCTTGTAAAGTTTGGTTGACCTATTACCACATCTGCAGAGGCATTGTTTGTTGTAGGTATGGAATTATAGATAAGTACACGGTTGTTTTGTGTATCAACAATAAAGAGTCTTGTACCATCACTAGCTAAACCACTCGGCCTATTAAGTGTGTTAGCTCCAGCATTACCACCTTGGTTAATTGACCCACCAGAAAAGTCTGTTTGCCCAATAACAACATCTGCAGAAGCATTGTTTGTCGTAGGGATGGAGTTCCAAATGAGAACACGGTTATTTGAGAAGTCGGAAATTATCAATTTGTTTCCAACTTCTATTATTTCCTCTGGGCGATTAAGAGTATTGGCCGCGCGAGTCCCTCCCTGATTAGCAGTACTTGCAGAAAAATTAGACTGTCCTATAACAACATCTGCAGAGGCATTGTTTGTGGTCGGAGTGGAATTGTAAATCAATATTCTATTATTTGTATTGTCAGCAACAAAAAGTTTATTTCCATCAGAAAATACTCCTACAGGAGTATTCATTGTGTTTGCTGCAGCAGTTGTTCCACCACCTTGGTTAGCACTGCTACTTACGAAATCTGGTTGACCAATGACAATGTTTGCAGACGAATTATTTCTTGTAGGAATAGAATTCCAAATTAGAATACGATTATTGAGCTGATCTGGAATTATAAGTTTCCCATTCAGTACATTTGCGAAATAACCAGGTGTATTAAGTGTATTAGATCCTACACTTCCACCTTGATTGGCTAAACCGGAAACAAAATCGGGCTGGCCAATAACCACACTTGCTGGCATATTGGTGTAATATGCTTGGATGTTAGCTACTGGGATAGCAAGGTAAAAAAACACTGAAAACACAAGCAAAAATAGCAAAAAACAAAGCCGTTTCATAATCTATTTAAGTATAGCAAAAAAAAACCTTATCTACTTACTTGTTTCTTTAATCTCTTTCCTGGAGTAAATCTTGGAGACCTGTGTGATTTAATTGTTACAAACTTTTCAGTCTTTGGAATCTTTACAGTTTTACCTTTCATTGATATAACTCTGAAAGTTCCAAACCCGCTAAGAACCACTTTCTCCCCCTTAGCCAATATGCGTCCAATCTCATCCAAAAAAACTTCGACTGCCTCGTTTGCACCTTTTTTTGTAATATGTGCCTTCCGACTAACCAAATCAACTAAATCTTTTTGTGTCATGTTGTAAATTGGGTTTAGATTAAATTAAAATGAACCTAAAGTCAATGAGCCGCCGTTGTGTCCGTTGCTCTGGTTTCACGAATCACAGTTACTTTGATCTGTCCTGCATAACTGGCTTCTTTTTCAAGTTCCTTTGCAATATCATGAGCAATTATTGTTAATCTATCATCATCCACTTCTTCTGGATTAACTACAACTCGAACATCCCGACCTGCTTGGAATGCAATTGCTGAAGTAACTCCAGGGAATCTCCCTGCAACTTCCTCAATCTTAGTCATTCTTTTTACATATTCTTCATGTGGTTCGTAACGTGCTCCAGGTCGTGACCCTGAAATCGCATCAGCCGTCCAAACAATTACTGATTCAATCGCTGAAAATGGTTTGTCTTCATGATGCTCAGCTACAGCATTAACTACTCCCTTTGGCATGCCAAGTCGCTTTAAAACAGATACTCCAACTTGTACGTGTGTTCCTTCCTCTTCAGTAACAACCTTTCCAATATCGTGTAGTAAACATCCCATTCGAACAACCTCAACATCAGCTCCAAGTTCCTGAGCAATAGAAACACCAATCTTAGTCTCTTCAATTGTATGAATTCCGAGATTTTGTCCATAAGAAGTTCTAAATCTATAGCGTCCTATAAGTTTAACTAGTTCAAGTGGAAGGTTAAATACACCACATTCTGCACAGATCTTTTTACCTTCTTCAATTAGAACATCCTCCATGCTGCTTCTAACTTGCTTCACCACTTCCTCAATTCGAGATGGCTGAATCCTCGTATCTTTAATCAACATTTCAAGTGCACGCCTTGCAATTTCTCGCCTAATTGAATCAAAAGAAGACAAGCGAATTATGTTTGCTTCATCAATTTCAATTTCAACTCCAGTCTCTTTTTCGAATGTTCGAATGTTACGTCCTTCTCGACCTATGATTCTTCCCTTAACCTCCTCAGATGGAACAGCAACTGTAGAAATAGTAAATTCAGCACTGTATGTAGTAGCGCCGTGTTTCATTGCATCGATTAATATTTCCCTTGCTTTTTCATTAGCTTCAAGCTTTATTCTCTCTTCTGCTTGTCTAATCTTTTTTGCAATTTCAGAAGTTAAATCTTTCTGTACTTCATCAAGAAGAGCCTTCTTTGCCTCCTCTTGTGTCATCCCAGAAACCTTCTCTAATTTCTTCACATAATCATCACTTTTTGCCATGTTGAAGTCCTATTTTACCCTTTTTCGAGAGTTTTTGCCACTACAGATTTAATAGTATCAAAGTTAAACCCTAACCTTCCCAAATACTCATACATTTTCTGTTTTTGACTTACTCTATCCAATTTCTCCCACCTGTATATCTTTTTACTAAGTAACTTAAAAGCAGTTCCATCCTCATCCATACTAACCTCTGAAAAGGTATCAGAGATCACATCCTCACCAATCCCTTTAATCTTCAATTCCTGCACTAAGACCCTTTTAGATTTGGGTCGAAATGTCTGCCTCTGTTCCACCCACCATTTTGCAAATTTATTATCATCAATTAATTCAAAATGTTTGAGTTTTTCAAAAAGATCAGTGTGAAGAGAAGTTGACACTTCTTTTCGTCTCATCCAATCCTTAATTTCTTTCCTGCTTCGTGGACGAACCATTGCAAACCTCAAAAGTTTTTCTAAAGTTTTTTGAAACTCAGCTTTTTTAACTATCTCACCAATTTCATTTTCATCTAATTCTTGTTCTACTTTTAACTTTAACTTCACAAAGTTTTCAAGGTCAATACCAAAACCAAACTTTCCATCAAGGTAAACATTAACTCTATCTTTTTTCTTTTGTTGTTTTATAGAAGTAATAATAGACACATTGACATTTTACCATCACAAACCTAAAATAACGGCCATGAGGCAAAATCGAGAACAACTCAACAATGATCTAGCACAAATAGTTTCACTAGCTCTAGAAAGAGAAAGAAGACCTCATGTTCCGTATGAAGTTGATATACTTGGAGAAGGAGACTCGTGGACCCATGGCGTGGCTTACATCACAATGACCGAACTAACACCCATAATTAAATATAAATACGGAGTAGATACGTCAGCCAAAATAGTGGATCGAATAACTAAACAAGGTCAGAGGATTTCAGCAATTCAATTCACCAAAATATAATTTTACTCTTCTTTCTCTTCTCCCAATTCTGTTGGAAGTTTTTTACCTGAAGTTGCCATCTCACGAATCTTTTTCTCAATTGCATTTGCCACTTCTGGCTTTTCTTTCAAATATGCCTTTGCTGCCTCTTTCCCTTGTGCAATCACTTTATCCTCATAACTCATAAAAGAGCCCTTCTTCTCGATAATCCCAAGTTCTATTCCAACATCCAAGAGTCCTCCCTCTCTTGAAATCCCATCATTCATAATGTCAAACTCAGCAACCCGAAGTGGTGGCGCAACTTTATTTTTAACAACCCTTGCCCGAGCCCTACTGCCAATAACCATATCTCCATCTTTAATTGGTTCGATTCTACGTACATCAATTCTGACAGATGAATAAAACTTCAAAGCAAGTCCCCCTGTGGTTGTTTCAGGGTTTCCAAACATCACCCCAATTTTTTGTCTCAATTGATTTGTAAAAATTAGGACTGTTTTGCTTTTTGAAATGGCACCCGTTAGTTTTCGAAGAGCTTGGCTCATTAATCTTGCCTGAAGTCCCATCTGAGCATCTCCCATCTCTCCTTCAAGTTCAGCACGCGGAACCAAAGCAGCTACAGAGTCCACAACTATAACATCCAAAGCTCCAGACCTCACTAGTGTTTCAGTAATCTCCAATGCTTGTTCTCCAGTATCAGGTTGACTCATAAGTAAGTCATCAAGGTTAACCCCCAATATTTCAGCACGTGTTGGATCCAGTGCATGTTCTGCATCAATAAAAGCACACTGTCCACCTTTCTTCTGAGCTTCAGCAATGGTCGCAAGTGCTAATGTTGTTTTTCCAGAAGCCTCAGGTCCATAAATCTCAATAATGCGTCCTCTTGGAAATCCTCCAACTCCAAGAGCAAGATCAAGTGCTAGTACACCTGTTGATATAACATCAATTTTTATTTTCTCTCCCGACCCGCCAAGTCTCATAATGGAACCACGTCCATATTGTTTCTCAATTTGATCCATTGCAAGCTTTATAGCAGCTAACCTTTGTGTAGAATTTTCTTGTTGTTTAGTTTCTGGAAGATCTTTTTTACTCTTAGCCATTTCGTGTTTGGTATATCAATACCAGGAGTCAATTGCAAGAGGAAAAACTATAAAAGAAATTTTAATTTCTCATTTAGCTTTCCAACAGGAAATAAATCCACAGGATAAAGTGATATTAATTCTAATTTATATTTTCTAGCCATTTTAAACTTTTTGTCCATTGATTCATTGTATTTTTTCAATTCCCCCCGTAAACCAAAAAACTCAATCCAATAGTTTTCCACTTTAAAATCAACTGTAAAACTTTTATTTCCGGGGTATGGAAAACTTCTTTCATGGGGAATTTTTCTCCTAAATAGCCAATCATCAATTATTCTTTCTGCAAGAGAATCACACCTATGCCCATCATTAGCTATGTGTTTCTTGGCAAAAAGTACAGGGTTTGGTTCAAAACCAGCAATTCTCATAAAATTATTCCATGTACCAAAAGCACGTCTCACTGCAGAATAATGGTGAAGCTCCTTTTTAAATGGAATCCTTCCTTCTGTTCTAACAAACTCTTTCAACTGATTGATAAGTAAATCTGTACTAATTATCTGACTTTTACTCTGACAAGTTGGAGAACAATATTTCCTATTTCTCCTAAAATCTTTTCCGCAGTAAGCACATATCTTAACTTTCCAAGACCATCTAGGATGCTTTTTATTACTAACTAATGCAAAACACCTATGTGAACAATATGTAACCCCATATCTCAAAAAATCATACTCAGTTCTTTTGTAAGATTTATTACAACCAGATCTACCACAAACAAAGGTAACCTGCTTCTCTTTGGCTTCATACTGGCACTTTTTTGAGCAGTACTGTTTCCACCCGAACTTCATTGCTTCATTAAATCTTTGAATTGGTCTTAAAAAGATCAAGTCACAGTATGCACAATGAACAGACTGAAGCATAATTAATGATGTACCAAATAAAAAACGAAGTCAATACTAGTTTTCCAGTCGGGGTGGCCGGTCCCGCCCCGGCGACCTCTCGCACCCCATGCGAGTGCGCTGACTAATCTGCGCTACACCCCGATCGCTTGTATTTTACCATTCCCCATGCTAAAACTAAATTCTTGTCATGAAACCCAAACGGCTTCCATATAAAAAATTTTTAGAAATATACAGTAAAGTACCGAGGCTTTGTATAGAACTCATTATCAAAACCAAAGATGGTGTAGTTCTCTCCAAAAGAGACATTGTTCCATATAAAGGAATGTGGCATTTTCCAGGCGGAACAGTACTTTTCAACGAAAAATTAGAAAACACAATCCAAAGAATCGCAAAAGAGGAAACAGGACTTACCGTTAAAGTAGGGAGGCTAATTGGGACAATGCAATTCATAAAAAGTCCCATCAGACATACCATCAGTATTGGATTCCTGGTTACCCCAGTAAGTGGAATACTGAGAGGAAGTACCCAAGGAAAAGAAATAAAATTTTTCAAAAAAATTCCAAGTAATACCATAAAAATACAAAGTGATTTTTTGAAAAAAAATAATCTTCTCAAATAATCTTCAATTGTATTTTGTATCAATCTGTGCTTAAATCTACTTGAAGACAACGTATGGCACTATCAAGAAAAATATCAGCAATTTATGGTAGAAACTTCATATTTGGAGCAGAAGATGGAATTGTTTCAACAGTAGGACTTCTTTCTGGAATTGCAGTTGCAAATGTAGACCGTTCAACCATCTTCTTGACAGGAACAGTTTTGATTTTTGTTGAAGCATTCTCAATGGCAGTTGGCTGTTTCATTTCAGAAGATGAAACAGAAGAATACATGGAAAGAAAAAAAGTAAAACCATTGCATTCAATTCTTGCAGCAATTATTATGTTCTTTTCGTATTTTATTGCAGGTCTAATTCCTCTTCTTCCATATACCATATTTGCAAATTCCACTTCAGTGATATCAATAATTGCATCCTTCATTGCTCTCTTCCTGCTTGGAGCAATAAGTGCTAAGTTTTATAAAATTAGTGTAATCAAACATTCTCTCCAAATGCTTCTTATGGGTGCTGCCGCAATCGCCGTTGGAATTGCAGTCGGAGAACTCATCAACCGTTAAATGCATTTCTTTAAAAAAATTCCGAAGGTATTATTTTTAATCTTCATTTTTGCACTCCTCATTAGAACATACAGGCTCGGTACATTTCCCTTTGGCTTCCACGCTGATGAAGCAAGAGTTGCATGGGAATCTCTTTCAATTTTAAAAACTGGGAAGGATGATCATGGAAACCTCTTAGCTCTTCACTACAGCACTTTCGGAGACTATCGTCCAACTGGTATTTTTTATGCAACAATTCCATCATTACTTATTTTGGGCAAAAATATATTTGCAGTGAGATTCCCCTCATCCTTACTTGGTGCCCTCACCGTTTTCCCAATTTATTTTCTTACTCTTGAAATCTTAAAAAAGAATAAATCCTTGACTTCACATCCTCAAACGCTTGCCTTCTTTACAAGTTTCATTTTGGCAATAATCCCATGGCACGTCGCTACAAGTAGGGCAACAAGCGAAGTAGTAATGTCCTGCTTTTTAATATTAACTGCCATGGTCATTCTTACCAAAAAGCCAATCGTATCCTTTTCATGTCTCGCCCTAAGCTTTCTTTTTTACCACTCAGCAAGAGTAGTTGGTCCCGTGCTAATCCTAAGTTGGATAATTTACTTCCATAAAGAAATCACCAAACTGGGATTAAAGAAAACTGTATTAAAAGGTTTCCTCTTCACTTCAGTTCTAGCTACAATACTTCTCCTTAGTCCCGCAGGCCGTGCCCGCTACAATCAAGTAAAGCTAGTATCCCCCAATATTAGGAATATAATTCTTCAATATACATCGTACTTTAGTCCAAACTTCTTTTTGGACGACGTTGCAAAACCATTCCGTTACACAACAGCAAACGTTGGTATTGTCTCAATTCCAATTTTCGTTTCATTTCTGATTGGAGTTTACTTGATAATTAAAAAAAATGAGGGCAGAGTCCTACTCCTTCTTTTAGCACTTGGCCCCATTCCAGCAAGCATGACCCTAGAAGACAGCCCTAATCTCCATAGAGCTTTCTTCATGCTTCCATTCCTTGTGATAATAGCCGGAATTGGTCTGAATTGGCTTCATGAAAAACACAAAACCATTTTCAAGCTTTTCATTTTCTCAATATTCTTTACTTTCATAACATTTGCAGCCAACTATTTAGACAGAAACACAAATTATGCATTTCAATTTAGAAATCCACAAACAAGAGCATTAGGAATATATCTTCCCGATGCAATCAAAAACTATGACAGGGTATATATAACAAACGACCCGGACAGTCCATATCCATGGTATGGTTTTTTTAATAATATCGATCCAGTAAAATTTAATGCAGCCCAAGCGAAGAACGTAGGCGGCAAATGGCAATATGAAAACATAGTTTGGGATGTCACGAGGTGTCCTGCTGCTGCAGCCTTTGACGAAGCATTAAATAATCCATCACTAAATAAAATAATGGTTATCGATAATGGTGCCTGTTTCACAGATTTCAATAGAGTCCACGAAAAGGCAAAAATTATAAAGGAATTTATATATAATGGAAAAGTAAACTACAGAGTTTGGGAATATGCACCAACTAGATAGTAGTAATACTTTCGCTTGAAAGAGCAGAAATCAAATTCCCAATTTTATCAACTTCTATAGTTCCCTTCGGTACCTCGCAATTATTAAAAAAACGAAAAGCACTTGGAATCCACACAAGTTTACCAAACCTAAGCCGGCTTGCCGCAACCACATCACCCATGAGATTATCGCCAATCATCATTATTTGATTAGATTCTACATCAAAAAAATTAGCAGCCTTTTTCCAATGTCTTGACTCTTTATATTTATGTACCTCAGGATCAATTATCTCTATATTTTCAAAATAAGGCCACAGATCATTGCCATCCATCTTAATAGTTGTCCATGTCCGAGCTGCATGTGTCACCAAACCCAACCTTAAATCCAGCCCTTGGAAAACTTCCAACGTTTCACGAACTCCATCAAAAGCATTAGGAACAGAATAGAAAATATCGTTTAAAAAGTTGTAGCCGTCTTCAAAATCATCTACACCATAAACCTTAGACAATTTACCAATAATATACTTCCATCTCTGTCTGGAAACACCCAAAACATCAAATGATTCGCTCTCAAATAATTTAAATTGGGATTTTAGAGTATCAAAGCTAACTTCTGGAATAAAGCTGTGACAAAATTCAAGAAACAAACCAACTTGAGTTTCAAATACTTTATGTGTGTCAATTAGAGTACCATCAAGGTCGGTAAGAATAATCCTAATTCCGTTTGTCTCAACGAAATCTTCAACACCAGACTTTTCTTGAATAGAAAATCTTTCACTTTGTGACACGTTGGAACATTGTATCAAAAGATTTGAGGTCTGTATTACCTCTTTGGAGATTGCTTCTTGCGTCTTGCTTTTCCACCCATTCCAACCTTGCGTCTTTCCCTCTCTCTTGGATCCCTCTTTAATAGCCCTGCTTTTTTTAATATTGCTCTGTGCTTTTCTGGCTTCAATACAGATAGTGCTCTTGATATTCCAAAAATCAAAGCTTCAAGTTGAGCATTCTTTCCACCTCCTGTAACTTTGGCTGTGAAATAATATTTGCCTTCAGTATCTGTCAAATTGAAAGGCCTATTCCATGGAGAAAACTTTGCAAATTGTGGAAAGTATTTTCCAATTAAAATTTCATTAACAGTACTTTCCTCAGTTCCTTTCAAAACTCTAACTCGAACAGACGCAGTCTTGCGTCTTCCAATTGCTTGTGTGTAATTCTTCTTAATTGTTTTTGCCATTTAAATTATGCTGCTGCACTTTCCTTGAATTTATCCTTGTATCCATATTCTGCCCCTTTGTAAATAAAAAACCTTGCCATTCTCTTGTCTCTTAATCTGTTTACTGGAAGCATGCGTCGAACAGCAAGTTCCAAAATTCTCTCTGGATGCTCTGCCTTCATTTTCTTGTAGGTAATCTCTTTGAACCCTCCTGGGTATCCGGAGTGTCCGTAGTACATCTTTTGTTCTGCTTTCTTTCCAGTAACCTTAATCTCTGCTGCATTGTAAACAACAACAATATCTCCATTGTCCATGTGTGGGCTGTATTCTGCCTTCTGCTTTCCCATCAACTTCATTGCAATATCAGTAGACAATCTTCCCAATATTTTGCCCTTGGCATCAATCAGATGCCAATTCCTCTTCACTTCCTTAGCTGTTGGATGATATGTTTTCATCATTTGCTTGCCTTCTTTTTCGTCTCAACTTCCTTCTTTGCAACTGCCTTCTCTTCGAGAATATCAACTAACTCAATTCTTGCCATTCTTGCATTATCCCCACGTCTTGCAGGAATGGAGATTATTCTTGTAAATCCAGACGTCCTTTTGGTAGGTACGTATGCATACTTACTAAAAATTAAGTCGGTGGTCTCACGGTCATTCCCAAGCTGTGCCAAAACCATTCTTCGCCCATTAAGGGTACCTTTCTTCACTCCTTTGAAAATTTTGTCAATCTCAGGCGCAAAGGTCTTTGCCTTGGCATAGGTTGTAACGATTTTTCCGCTTTCAAAAAAACCACGTACAAGAGAACGCATAAGCGCTCTTCTTGTATTAGTTTCACGCGAAAGATGTCGGCCAAATACTTTCTTACGCATTGAACTCTACTCCTTTTTCAGCCAAGGCTACTTTAATAATCTTGAAAGATTTCTCTCCAAGGTTTCTTACTTTTGCCAAATCAGCTCTATCTGCTGCAACCAATTTAGATACATTTTCATATCCAGCATTAACTAGTGCATTAGATACGCGTGTTGGCAAACCAATCTCTTCGACTGAAAGTTTACCAGTATTCCCTAGTCCATCTTCAACCTTTACTGCTTTCTCTTCTTTAACGACTGCCTGCGGTGTAACTATTTGGCTAAAATATGAAACCAATATCTTTGCAGCTTCGGTCAAGGCTGAAAGAGGAGAAATAGTACCATCAGTTGTTACTTCCAAAACTAATTGATCGTAATTGGTTACTCTTCCTACACGAGTCTCTTCGACTTTGTAGTTAACACGAACTACTGGTGAAAAAATTGCATCAACTGGAATTACTCCAACAGATTCTTTTACTCGCTCATCAGCTGGCGAATATCCAACTCCGTTTGAAACTTCCATTTCAACATCAAGCTTTGCTCCCTTTGCCAAATTAGCCAAAACTAAATCAGGATTGACCACCTTCAAAGAAGAACTTGTCTTAATATCAGATGCTTTTACTTCTCCTGGTTTACTTGCAACCAATGTAGCTTTAACTACACCCTGTCCTGTTTGAGAAAATCTTACTTTCTTGAGGTTTAAAATAAACTCCAAGATATCTTCTTTCATACCAGTTAGAGTTGTAAATTGATGTTTAACTCCATTAATAGTAACGGAAGTTACTGCAGTTCCAGGCAAGGACGTTAACATAACGCGCCTTAGGGCGACCCCCAAAGTATGTCCATAACCACCCTGTAAAGGGGTTAGAATAAAGGTACCTTTATTTCCTTCTTGTTTATCTGTCTTTATTTCAAAAATTGGATCCATCGTTAATCACCTCCCGACGCAAAAACTCGCTAACGCGAGTAGAACTCGATTATATCATGTTCTGAGATAGGTTCCAGTACATCTTCTCTTTTGAATTCATTGACCTTCCCTACAGCTGCTTTTCGAGCAAGCCAGGAAGGAACCACAGGATCTTCTTTGGCAAGAAGTGCCTTCACAACAGGCATTTCCATAGCCTTAGTAGATAAACTTACTGTATCCCCAGCCTTCACTTGGTAGGAAGGAATATTCACGCGCTTCCCATTGACCATTACGTGTCTGTGGGAAACCAATTGACGAGCCTGTGGACGGCTTTCAGCAAACCCAAGCCTAAAGATAACATTATCAAGTCTCATTTCCAGAAGTCCAATCAAAATATTTCCAGTGTTTGCCTTTGTTTTCAAAGCTTTTGTCATATAATTTCTGAACTGCTTCTCAGCAAGTCCATACATTCTTTTTACTTTTTGTTTCTCTCGAAGCTGCTTCCCATACTCTGAAGGCTGACGCATATTCCCTTTTGGTCCATGCATTCCAGGTGTTACATTCAAACGCCTGAGTTTTGCTCCAGCACCAAACAAGTCAAAACCTTCGCGCCTACTTAATCTATCTTTTGGTCCTGTGTATCTCATATAGTTTTCCCCATATTTTCAAATGCTCGAGTAACTCTCTCCCAAAATAAATCAGTTACGAAAGGTCCTAATCCTACACCCAACATTGCCGGCTCAAATCCAGGTAAAACCATTTGAGCATCTCTACCGTCATCGACACAATACCCATCTTTGAACACAAATCCTTTTGGGGTATCAACAAGTTTACCTTCATATCGAGGAAGGAAGGCTGAAAAAGCTAGATCAGAATTTCCATCCCGTCCCATAACTCGACACAAGGCACCCAAAGGTAACTCTATAGTCCGTTCAATTCCACTCATAATTAAACCCTTCTCCTTTTCTTTGGTCTTGGTCCATCATGTGGCATAGGTGTAATATCGCTAATCAAAGAAATCTTAACTCCAGCTGCCCTCACAGCGCGAAGTGCCGCATCTCGGCCTGGTCCTGGTCCTTTGATATATACTTCAGCCTCATTAATTCCTGATTTTTCTTTTGCATCTTTTACAACAGTTTCAACTGCAGTTGTAGCTGCATATGGAGTAGACTTTCGAGTTCCTTTAAATCCGCTTTTTCCAGCGCTTCCCCAACCCACCACATCGCCATTTTCGTTTGTGACAGTAACAAGCGTATTGTTAAAGCTTGCCAAAACATAAATTTTTCCGTAGCCTGTACTTTTATTTGCCATTTTATATTTATTTAGTCTCAGTCTGTGTCATCTTTGTCAAAACTTCTTTCTTAAAGGCTCCAACTGTCTTTCTCTTACCACGCTTAGTGCGGGCGTTAGTTCTAGTCCTCTGTCCCCTTACAGGAAGCCCTCTACCGTGTCTGACCCCTCTATACGACCCGATGTTTCTTAATCTCTGTATGTCTCCCCTGACCTTGCGTACAAGTTCCCCTTCAATTGGCGATTCTTCAGCCTTGGCAGTAATTTTAGCCAACTCCTCACCAGTCAAATCCTTCACACGCTTACTGCTTTCCATCTTAAGTTCAGAAAGTATTGCCATAGCCTTTTTCCACCCAATCCCCTTGATGCGGGTTAAGGCATAATCTACTTTCCAATTGTCTGATAATTCAACTCCTGATAATCTTGCCATATTTTATCCTTGTCTTTGTTTGTGCTTAGGGTTCTTGCACACGACATACAAAACTCCCTTCCTGCGAACCACTTTGCAATCTCTACACACCTTTTTAACTGACGATTGTACTTTCATATAATTTAATTAAAACTTGGCAACAATTCTTCCACGATTTGTGTCATACGGCGTCATCTCAACCCTAACCCTGTCGCCAGGGAAAACTCTTGAAAAATTCCTTCTCATCTTCCCAGTCAATGTTGTTAAAATGAGCCTCCCATCCGCCAGACTAACACGAAACATAGTATTTGGCAGACTCTCTCTCACTTCCCCTTCAAAAAATTGATTCTTACTTACCTTCATATCCTTCAAGCAGTTATAACTTTAGGGCCACTTTTAGTGACCATAACAGTCTCTTCGAAAAGTGCTGATATTTTACCATCTTTCGTGCGTATTGTCCAACCGTCTTTTTCGAGTCGTATCTGCCCGTTTCCTCTTGTAAACATAACCTCAACCGCCAAGACAAAACCCTCCTTAATTCGTATCTTTTGGGACGGATCATCAGACACAAAACAGGGGATATAGGGAGCCTCGTGCAGTTCCTTCCCCACCCCATGCCCGGTCAAAGACCAAACAGGTGTGATCTCATTCATTATAAGCCTTTTTTCAATAGATTTTGAAATATCAGCTATAGTAGCCCCTCTTTTTACTGCATGTACTCCATCCCACATTGCCTTTCTCCCAGCTTCAACAAAATCCTTAACCTCCTGATCTTCCCCAAGATATACCGTCAACGCTGTATCAGTGTGGTATCCCTTGTAAAAAACACCAACGTCAACGCTAATGACATCACCCTCCTTGAAAATAGTCTCTTTTTTGGGAATTCCATGAACCACTCCATCATTTACATTAACGCAGGTTGCCCAACTATATCCTGGAACTTTTTTAAAAGAAGCCTCAGCTCCCTCCTCTTCGATAAGTTTGACTGCCAATTTCTCAATCTCAATTGCACTAACCCCAACCTTTACTGCCTTCCCTAACGCCTTTTTAACTCTTGCCAGTTTCTTGCCACCCTCACCCATGATCTCCATTTCGGCTTCAGTCTTAATGGATACATCATCCTTCATGCTATCTCTTGCCATTTTTAATGCCCTCCACTGCTACTACAATCTCATCCTGAATTTCATCGATAGACTTCTCTCCATCAATTTCAACAACCATAGTCTCATCCTTCAACGCATTAACCAAAGGAAGAGTCATGCTTTTGTATATATCTAACCTTTTCCTAATTGCTTCAGGTTTGTCATCCTCCCTCTGAATCAATTTATCTTTATCAATATCCGCAGGCGGTAAATCAGTAATCAAGTTGTATATTTTTCCAGTTTCAGGGTCTTGCCTCCTTGCTGAAAGCCTACTAACTGTAGTCTCCTCACTAATTGTAAGTACAATTGCCAAATCCAAACTTACCTGCTTTTCTTTAAGCCAACCTTTAAAAAATTGATATTGTTCCAGAGTCCTAGGAAACCCATCAAATATAATGTCATTCCATATTCCTTTCTCATCAAAAAATGCCTGGATATATGACGACATTTCCTCGTTTGGAACCAATTTCCCCTCAGCCATGGTCTTTTTTACAGTCTCATTTGTTTTTGCCAAATCCCTTAAGAATGCCCCATTCTCAAAATAAAAAAGGTTAAACTTTGTAGAAAGAAGCCTTGCTTGTGTTCCCTTGCCGCTTCCCTGTGGCCCCAACATTAAAATAATCATCTGGTTGCCTCCACAAATTTTCCATACTGCTTTGTAGATACCTGTGCTTGAAGTCCTCTTGTCATTTCGAGAACAACTGAAACCACAATTAAAACCCCGGTTCCTCCAATAACTAAATTCTGAACACCAATTAAGTTTTGAATTATAGAGGGAAGTACCGCAATCATTCCCAAAAACACTGCTCCAACCAAAGTAACGCGAGTCAAAACATATGAAAGGTATTTTTTGGTTTCAACACCGGGTCGCTTCCCTGGAATAAAAGCTCCCTTTTTCTGTAAGCGCTCTGATATTTTTTCAGGGTTAGCTACAACTGTAGTATAGAAATACGTGAACCCAACAACTAAAAGAAAGTATGTCGCATTGTATACAAATGTCTGAGGATTCATGACAGCAACAATTTGCCCGGCAATTCGGGCAACTTCACCACCCGCCGCACTCCCTGCAAACTGTGCAACTAAAGATGGAAAAAGAACAAGAGATACCGCAAATATAATCGGGATTACTCCAGCTTGATTAAGTTGAAGTGGAAGATACGTTGCAATAGGGCTTGCTCCTCCTCCGCGTCTTGCATATTTAATTGGAATCTTGCGTACCGCTTCGCTAATGAAAACAACAAGTACAATGATGGCAAGAGATACTGCAAGAAATGCGCCAATTTTAGTCAAATCCTGTGATCCTAATGTGTCGCCAATTTTCCCCAAAGAAACTGGAATCCTTGATACTATTCCAGCAAAAATAAGGAATGAAATTCCATTTGTCACTCCAAACTCAGTTATAAGTTCCCCAAGCCAAAGAGCAATCATTGTTCCAGTTACCATGGTTATGATAAATGCAACCAAATGAAAGGGGGTAAAGTCGCCAACAAGCCCACGGCTTCTTAGCAAGAAATATATTCCGATGGCCTGAAATGCGGCTAGAGGTACAGTCAAAAATCTTGTGTACTGGTTAATCTTTTCCTGTCCCAATTCCCCCTCCTCCTGCAATTCCTCCAAGGCTGGAATGACAAACCCCAAGAGTTGTAAAACTATGGAAGCATTAATGTAAGGGTTAAGTCCAAGTGCTAGTATTGAAAAATTGGCAAGAGTTCCTCCAGAAAAAAAGTCGAGAATAGAAAGAATCGGACTCCCCGAAAACAAAGCCTGCAAGGCGCCGCGGTCAACTCCTGCAACTGGAATATGGGAAATAAGCCTGAAGACTACAAGAACGAGAGCTGTAATCAATATCTTCTTCCTGATTGTGCTATTTAGCATTAGACACTGATTTTACCAGAAACGGGTACTTTAATCTCAAGCTTTTTGGTAAGCTTCCCGCCAGATAAAATTTTTACGCCGTATTTTCGAGCTTCCCGCTCACCAACTAATCCATTTTTAATTAAGACTTCCAAATCAACAATTGTCCCATCCTTCAAGACGTTCAATGCATCAAGTCTTACTGTAACTGGCTTGCCATATGCCTTGAATTTACTTCTTCCCCTTTGCATAGGAAGTCTTTTGAAAAGAGATTTTTTGACTTTGTATCCTTCAAACAAAACTCCAATACTTCTTCTTGTTTTTTGTCCCTTCTGACCGCGCCCAACAGTATGTCTTCCTTTGCCGCTTCCAGGACCGCGTCCTAATCTCTTCATTCTTTTGGCAACTACTTTTGGTAATTCACTCATTTTTGTACTTTTCCTTCCTTTGCACTAATTGTCGATAAAGCCTCAATTGTCGCATAAACATTTGAGATTTTATTCTTTGTTCCCATAATCTTTCCAACAACGTCTCGTACTCCAGCTGCCTCCAATACTACTCGAAGAGCTCCTCCTGCAATAATTCCAGTTCCAGCTGTTGCTGGCTTCAACATAACTCTTGCAGCCCCATATTTTTGCTTTACTCCAGTTGGAATTGTTGTACCTCGAAGAGGAACTACAATCATCTTTCGCTTTGCAGCAGAAATTGCTTTTTGAATTGCACGCCTCACATCTTTTGCCTTGGCTGTTCCAACTCCAACTTTCCCTTTCTGATTACCAACAACTACAAGAGCAGCAAATCTCATTTGATTTCCACCTTTTGTCTTCTTCGAAATTCTGTTGATTTGAACAACCTTCTCACTAAACTCTTTTTGAACTTCAAAATTTTGTCTCATTAGAATTCAACCCCTTCTTTTCGGATAGCATCAGCTAATATCTTAATGTTTCCATGATATTTATATCCACCTCTATCAAAAACTCCCAATTTAATTTTTGCCTTAATCATCGTCTCTCCAACTTTTTTCCCAACTTCTGCAGCTTTCTTTCCATATCCCGCAACCAATGTCTGACTCTTGGTGTCATCAATAACTTGTGCATATATAAATTTATTTGATTTATACACAGAAATCCTAGGCCTCGCTGTAGTTCCAGAAACCTTTGCCCTAATTCTTTTCTTTCTTCTCAAAATTCCGCTTTTCATCATACTGTTGTCTTTGCTGCCTGCTTTCCTGGCTTTAATTTCAAGACTTGACCCTCAAGTCTAATCCCTTTTCCTTTGTATGCATCTGGCCTTCGAACTGACATTATATAAGCTGACGTCTGTCCTACTTCTTCTTTATCAGCCCCTTCAACTTTTACGATAGATTTCTCTACACTAAAGGTTATCCCAGCCGGTGCCTTCACAATTACTGGATGTGAATATCCAACTGTCAAAACTAAATCAGTGCCCCTGACTTCTGCCCTGTATCCAGTCCCAACTAATTCCAAACTTTTTGTCCATCCTTCTTTCACTCCTTTAATCATGTTAACCAAATGAGATCTAAAAGTTCCTCTCATGGTCTCAGACTTTGATTCAACATTGGCAATGCCGTCAGCAACTTTAATGCTAACCTCACGTGGCATGTTCTTTTCAATCGCACCCTTTGGCCCAGACACTTTCAAAACATTGTCTGAAATGCCTACTGTTACTCCCTCTAAAACTGTTACTGGTAATTTTCCAAATCTGCTCATAATAAATTCCTTTTTACCAAACCTCCACTATAACTTCTCCCCCTGTACCCAATTTAATTGCTTCTTTAGATGAAACCACTCCCTTTGGAGTAGAAACGATCAATATTGACGACAATATTCTTCTCTTTCCCATTTGATCGACTCCTTTGTACACTCTCAAACCTGGTTTTGAAACAAGTTTAAGTCCCATTAGAACTGGTTCTTTGTGAGAATATGCCAAACTTACTTTTAAATCACCTTCAACTACTTCAACATCCCTCAAAAATCCTTCCTTTTTCAAAACCAATGAAACTGCATAGGCAAGTTTTGTTTTTTTCACAACAACCTCCACGCGTTTTGCCATAGCTGCGTTTTTAATTCTTGTTAAAAAGTCTCCAATTGAATAGTTTGTCATATATTTATTTACCAGCTTGCCTTTCTTACTCCAGGAATCTCGCCTTTATTGGCTAGCTCCCTAAAGCATAATCTGCAAATCCCAAATCTTCCCATGTAGCTTCTTGACCTACCGCAAAGCTTGCATCGATTTCGATACCTTGCTTCATATGCTAACTTTTTGCTCTCTCTTACTTCTTTTGCTGTTGTACTCATTTGCTTCCTTTCTCTTCTGTCTTTTCAAAAGGCATACCAAGTAAAGTTAGTAATCGTTTTGATATCTCAGGGTTTCCTGTATTCATAACAATTGTAATCTGCATTCCTCTTGGCTTATCTACCTTTGATAAATCAATCTCAGTAAATACTGTGTGTTCAACAATTCCCAAAGTATAATTTCCGCTCTTATCAAAACTCCCGACAGGTACTCCTCTAAAGTCCCTCAATCGAGGAAGAGTAATGGCAGTTAGCTTATTCAAAAAGTCATACATTCGTACGCCTCTCAAAGTAACTACCATTCCAACATTCATTCCAGACCTTATGTTAAATCCAGCTATAGATAGTTTTGCTTTTGTAATCTTAGCCTTCTGTCCAGTAATTTGCGCAAGGTCGTCCGCAATTTTACCAGACAATTCTTTATTCTTCAAAGCCTCTCCAGTTCCAGTATTAACAACAATCTTTGTTATCCTAGGAATGGCCATAACATTCTTAATACCAAATTCTTCGGCAAGTGCCGGTGCTACTTCTTTTTTGTACTTTTCAAATAAACTCATTTTTTACTCTCTTTCTTGGGCAAACTCAATTTAACTTTTCCAATTTCTTTTCCACATTTGCGGCACACCCTAATCTTTTTACCCTTCTCATCAATTTTAAATCCAACCCTGGTTTGTTTTTTACAGTTTGGACAAATCAGTGCAATTTTCGAATATGCGATAGGTCTTGATAGTTCAAAAATTCCACCCTTACCATCAACTGTGTATGCTGGCTTCACATGTTTTTTGTAAACATTAATTCCAGGAATAAAGACGGTTCCCTCTTTTGGAAAAATCTTTTCAATTTTTCCCTCGCGAGTTTTATCTTTCCCAAGTGTTACTTTTACTGTATCTCCAATTTTAAATTTCAGCATATTAAATAACCTCTCCTGCTAGTGATGTAATCTTTGTAAATCCAGCTTCTTTGACTTCACGGGCAACTGGTCCCAAAACTCTCGTTCCGCGAGGCAACCCTTGCTTGTCAATAACTACCCCAGCATTATCATCAAACCTAACATATGTTCCGTCCTTCCTTCTTGTCTCTTTTCGTGTTCGAACTATAACTACATCAACTTTTTCCTTGTCAGCTACTCCGCCTGTTGGACTAGCTCCATGAACAACACACTTCACAACTTTTCCAAGTCCTGCCTTTACTCCAATTCTCGTTGATATCCCCATCACCATCAAAAGTTTTGCTCCTGAATTATCAGCTGGTTTCAAAACACTTCTTAGTTGTATCATTTGCTAGTTTTTCCTTTCTTCGCTTCAACCATTGCCCATTTTACTGTCTTGCTGTATGGTTTGCTTGCAGCAAACTTCACCGTGTCGCCAACTTTCGCTCCAGCCTCATCATGAACATGATATAGTCTCACCCTCTTCAATCTTTTTTTGTAAAGCTTGTGGGTAACAATTCTTTCAACAGAAACCGTTGCTGTTTTAGCCATTTTTGTAGAAACTACTTGTCCTGTAAAAATCTTCATTGTGTTTTCCCTCCCTTCAACCTTGCAATCTCGCGTCTAATCTTTCTTGCAGCAGTCAAATCCTTTTCCTTGCCCAAAATTATTTGAGCCTTAACTGTTGCTAACTTTTTTTGTAATTCCAATAAATCTGACATATATTTTTAATTTAGATCTTCAAATCACAAGCTCTGCTTATTCTCCTTTAACTACAACTCTTGTCTTGAAAGGCAATTTTGCCGAGGCCTTCCTCATCGCATCAAGTGCCATAATTTTATCTACTCCAGCTATCTCCAAAATTATGCGTCCTGGCGTCACGACTACCACATATCTATCAATGTCTCCCTTACCGCTTCCCATTCTCTGCCCCGCTGGACGGCTCGTCACTGGCTTGTCTGGAAAGACCCTCAACCAAACTCTTCCTTTTCTCTTCAAATCATTTGTAACGGCCCGTCTTGCTGCCTCCAACTGTGCGGCCGACATCCATCCTCTTCCTAGTGCCTTCAATCCAAATTCTCCAAAAGATACTTCAGCCCCTCGGAAAGAAAGACCTTTTCTTCTGCCTCTAAAATCTTTTCTGTATTTGCGTCGTTTTGGCTGCAACATTACTCATTCTCCTTATATATCCAGACCTTAATTCCCACATATCCTCTTTTTGTGAGTGCTGGCTTTTGCGCATAATCAACATTTCCACGCAATGTCTGTGTAGGAACAGATCCTTCATGATAATTCTCAACTCTTGCAATATCAGCTCCATTAATACGCCCCGCGAGCGTGATTTTAATCCCTTTTGCTCCAGATTGCATCACCCGCTCAATTGTCTTTGCAATAACGCGTCTATGCGGCATCCTTCTTTCAATGTCAGAAATAATTCTATTCAAAACCAAGAGTGCTGATATTTCCGGATTTTTAAGTTCAATTACATGTATATCAATTTTTACATTTGGAACTATTCCTCGAACTTCCTTAATAACTGCTACCACTTCTTTCTTCACGTCCTCTATTCCGCTTCCACCACGTCCGATAACAACTCCAGGCCTTGATACATTCAAATTAATAACAATACTCTTTGGAGATCTTTCAATCTCAATTTCATTGATTCCAGCAAGCTTCAATTTTTCCATCAAAACTCTTCGAATTTTAACGTCCTCAAGTAAAAACTCTTTGTATACTTTGTCATCTGCAAACCATCTGGATTTCCATCCAAAAAAGCTTCCAGTCCTAAACCCAACCGGGTTAACTTTTTGTCCCATTTTATTTAGTTCCTTTCTTTTTAGACACAGTCTTTTTCTTTTTTACCTCAACAACTGGTTTTGCCTCAATCACTTCAGTCTGTTCTACCTTTTTAACTTTTGCGGTTTCATTTTTTGTAGTCAAAACTATTCGTATATGACTCATTCTTTTCTTGATAGCGTGGTATTGTCCCCTTGAAACTGCAATACCTCTTTTTAATCTTGGTCCCTCAGTAATCTGAATTTCTTTAAATACAAGATCTTCAACTTTCTCTCCCTGCATTCGAGCATTTGCCATTGCAGTTTTTATAACATTCATAATTGGCCCCGCAGATTTCTGTGCCACATATGGCAAAACTTCAACTGCCTTTTCAGGACTAAGTCCTTTAAGTGCAGCAACAACAACCCTAGCCTTTCTTGGGCTAACCTTTACATATTTTTGTGTTGAAATATATTCCATACAATCCTTCCGTTTAGGTCTTATCCATTGTTCTCTTGACTATCTGTCCGTGTCCCCTAAATGTGCGGGTTGGAGAAAATTCTCCAAGCCTGTGCCCTACCATATCCTCAGAAACGAAAACCTCAACAAAAATTCTTCCATTGTGAACCTGGAAATATTTCCCTACAAACTCAGGTGGAATTTGGCATGCTCTGCTCCAGGTTTTAACTGGATTTGCCTTTGTACCCATACCAGCATTTACCTTCTTTACTAGGCGTTCATCTACAAATGGTCCTTTTTTACTTGATCTAGACATGCTTTCCTTTCTTCCTTCCGGAAACCACAAGTTTATCAGAATATTTCTTATGTTTCCTGGTTTTCCCTACAGCTGGCTTTCCCCAAGGAGTTTTTGGATATTTAAGTCCAACTGAGCTTCTTCCTTCTCCTCCTCCATGTGGATGTGAATGTGGGTTTTGTGCTACCCCTCGAACCGTTGGTCGTATTCCCATTCTGCGCCTTTGTCCTGCAGTCCTTAAACGAATGCTTGAAAATTCGAAATTTCCCACTTGTCCAATTGTTGCCATAGCAGCTGGATCAAATCTGCGAACCTCACCTGATGTCAACTTCACCAAAACATGCTTTTCTTCTCTTCCTTGTACTGTAGCTGCAGTCCCAGCCCCTCGAACCATTCGTCCTCCGCTTCCCGGCCTAATTTCAATATTGTGAATCTGTGTTCCAATTGCAATTTTTGAAAGTGGTAAGCTGTTCCCCAATTCCAAAGGAGCTTCATCTCCTGAAATAACTTTTGCACCAACCTTCAAACCAAGTGGAGCCAAAATATATCTTCTTTCACCATCTGTGTAGACTACAAGTGCAATTCTTGCATTTCGATTTGGATCAACTTCAATTGCCTCAACCCGAGCAGAGATACCTTTCTTGTCTCTTTTGAAATCAATAATACGGAAGTACCTTTTGTTACGTCCTCCTTGATGACGAACAGTAACTCGCCCCATTGATCGTCCTGATTTTTTAGATAATATTCTTTTTAATCTATTCATTTGCTTCCTTTCTTTTTAGTCTTTTTCTTCTCTTCGATAAACAAATCAATTTTCTCGTCACCTTTCAACCTAACTATCACTTTCTTTACTGCTTTAATTTTTCTAATCTGCCCTCTTATTGTTCTTTTCTCGAGAACTTTATAATTTGCAGTTTTAACGTTTGTAACATGTACTCCAAAGGCTTCCTCAATAATGCGTTTTGCCTCAAACTTTGTAACCATTCTCTCCATCCAAAATGTAAAGCTACCATTTTTAACCATCGCCAAACTCTTTTCAGTCATAACTGGAACTAATTTTCTTGATAATGTCATTTCTTTCCTTTCTCGACTGTCTTCTCCTTAGCAAAACTGTTTGTATCAAATATTACTTTCCCTCCAAAGAAAACATCGTGTGCATTTAAGTCTTTGAAATTAACTACCCTTGAGTCCTTGATATTTTTCAAAAACCTTTTCACACCAATATTCTTTTCAGAAAGAACAAAGGTTGTTTTCTTTGACAAAAGTTTCTGAACATCCTTTGCATTCTTCACATTTGAAAAATCAAAAGCAACAACTCTTTCTTGTTTAATGGCCAATTGCAAAGAAACAGCAAGTGCACGCCTTCTCATCTTAGTTGGCATTGTAATCACTCTTTTTATCCCACGAGGTCCATGAACTACTCCTCCTCCAACAAAGATATGAGCACTTCGAGCTCCGTGACGGGCTCCTCCAGTTCCTTTCTGTTTGTAAAATTTCTTTTTGGTGCGGTTTACTTCAGAACGTGTTTTGGTCTTTGCAAGACCAGGATGTTTTCTATCTCCATAAACCCTAATTGCCTGGGCAAGTATTGCCAAATTTGGCTTTGCCTCAAATTCCTTAGGCAAACTGACCGTACTTAATTTAGTACCCTTTGCTGAATATGAATCTATCTTAAGCATTTGCCTCCACTCTTTCATTTAACCTCTTTATAATAAGTAAGCTTCCACCTTTTCCAGGAACTGGTCCAGACAAATTAACTTGATCTTTCTCAGTATCTATTGCCAACACTTTAAGATTTTTAATTGTCTTGGTTTCATTTCCCATTCTTCCTGCCATATGCTTTCCTTTAAAAACGCGTCCTGGGGTAGTACCTTGTCCAATAGATCCTGGTGCTCTCCATCTATCAGATTGTCCATGAGTCTTAGGTCCTCCTCTAAAGTGCCACTTTTTTACTCCTCCAGCAAAACCCTTACCTTTACTGACTCCAGTAACAGAAATGATATCCCCAACAACAAAAATATCGGAGGCCTTTATCTTGTCTCCGATACTATAATTTGGTTCCTCATCTACTCTTATTTCTCTAATGTACCTTGGTGAAAACTTCTCAGTAAGTACTGCTTTCAAATGCCCCTTCATCTGCTTAGTAGTATTTTTGAGTTTCTTCTCTCCAAATCCAAGCTGAACTGCCCAATACCCATCCTTCTCAAATTTTTTAACCTGGGTTACAACACATGGTCCCAAAGCTATCTTTGTAACAGGGAATCTAACCCCCTCTACGAAGGTCTGTTCCATTTTCATTTTTGTCCCTAACAGTGTATTGATCATAATTCTTTAACCCAATAAAAAAGGTGTCGCTAAGACACCCATACAAAAGATAGTGCCGGCGACTCTCCCGAGACTAGTTAAAAACTAATCACCTCCATGAATTAGTGAAAATTATAACAAAATGGAGCTCAGTTATCAAGCGCACTCGACTAAAGCCAAAAATTCCCTGTTCTTACCCTTTTCACCTAAAATTGGAGATTCCACTATATCCAATATCTTTCCACCAACATTTTGAATATCCTCCCTCACCTTAGCAAGTACTTCATCAACCTCCAAATCAGTTAACCTTGCCTTTTTAGCCTCATAATGAGGTTTAATCAAGCTAATTACCTTTCCATCTTCCTTCAAATTCGAAAAAACATTAGGAAGTACTAATCTCTGTTTTGTCCACCCAACATCAACCGTAATCAAATCAACTTTTTCAGATAATTTAACATGCATGGCGTTGGTTCTCTCCATCACAAATACTTTGGGGTCATTCCTCAACTTCCATGCCAACTCCCCATATGCAGTATCAACCGAATATACTTTTCTCACTCCGTTCTGAAGTAAACAATCCACAAACCCGCCCGTCGAACTCCCAAAATCAGCTGCAATCAAGTCTTTCACACTAATTTTGAAATTATCAAACGCAAATTGAAGCTTTTCCCCTGCCCTTGAAACATACTCCATTTCGCTATTATATCTCACAAAATGCTAATATTAACCATGAGCATGGAACACGATTACCTGTTTTCAAAAATCGTAACTAAAAAAGAAGTGAACAGAATGGTAGATGAAGCTCTAGCTGTCTCTATCAAAGACAAATTAGTTCTGAAAATCTCAAGATTACATCTTGATCTCAACACTAACTCCAGCAGGAAGATCAAGGTTGGAAAGTGAATCAATTGTTCGGTCTGATGGATCAACTATATCAATAAGTCTCTTGTGTGTAAGCATTTCCCAATGCTCTTGTGCGTTCTTGATTCCTCTAGATGTTGAAGGAACAACAGCAAATCTAGTCTTTTTTGTAGGTAAGGGGATGGGTCCAACGATTTTAGCTCCAGTTGCAATTGCAGTTTCCAATATCTTCTGCGCCGCTTCGTCTATTAAGCGGTAATCATAGGCCTTGAGTTTAACTCTTAGTCTTCCAACTGGCATAAATAATCGTTATTAATGTGCGTATCAGTATCTAGGCAAGCGTTAAGCTATTATTTTTGTAATAACTCCTGCTCCAACTGTTCTTCCACCTTCTCGAATTGCAAATCTCTGTCCTTCTTCCATAGCTACTGGAACTATCAATTTAACTGTCATCTTTGCATTGTCTCCTGGAATAACCATCTCAACTCCCTCTGGAAGTGTAGCTTCACCTGTTACATCAGCTGTTCGAATAAAGAATTGTGGCTTGTAGCCAGTGAAAAATGGTGTATGTCTTCCACCCTCTTCTTTTGAAAGAATGTAGACTTCAGCTTCAAATTGAGTGTGAGGTGTAATAGATCCTGGTTTTGCCAAAATCTGACCACGTTCTACGTCATCTTTCTCAACACCTCTAAGCAAAACTCCAACATTGTCCCCAGCTTGAGTCTCATCAAGAGTCTTTCTAAACATCTCAAGACCAGTTACAACTGTTTTCTTTGTGTCCTTTAGTCCAATAATCTCAATCTCTTCGTTTACTTTCAAAGCTCCTCTTTCAACTCTGCCTGTAACAACTGTTCCTCGTCCCTTTATAGAGAAAACATCTTCAACTGGCATCA
>CAZPLB010000003.1:59350-148270 GCA_964587425.1 uncultured Gammaproteobacteria bacterium | reverse complement strand
AGAAAGCTGATACTGTTGCAGCTGTAGCCAAGATTGAGAAGACTGGGGAAGAAGAATAATTTATTTATTAAGACCCGCTAGGCCGAGTTTTTTGCCGTATGAATATAGTGCCAATTCTGTTGCTCTTCTAAAAATCTCGTCGGTTGATTTTAGTTTGGATCCGTCGCATATGCGTCCTTGCACATTTTGGACCTGTATTCCACCTAATGTACGAACGCTATTGATTATCATTGCTCCTGAAACTGTGGGCTGATTGGTAGCAACTCTTTCTGTATTTATAATATTAAATATAGAGGTGTCAGGTGCTCCAGATCCCTGTGGGCCAGCAATAGTTGTTAAGCTTAATGTCAAACCTTCGTGCAATTCAGCCTCGATATAATAACCTTCTCTTTTGAAAAGTTGTCCTTCGCAGGCGAAATTCAAGCATTCAAGAAATGCGCCACAGAAAGCGTTGAGTGCCTCACCATTCTGACTTTCTTTTGTGAGTGTCTTTCGAGCCTCAAGTAGTTTATCACCTAGGACATATTCTGCCATGGAGTTATTATACCAAACTATCTCAAATTCACAACCCAAATATTCCTTTGTTTACTAGTGGTCAAGATTGACCATGGCGCGGTCGATACGTGTGTGTTCCTAGGTGATCCATTCCCTCCTGCATCATTTTTGCTAAATTATCGATGTCTCTGAAATATGTTTTTATTGGCAATAGTGTTTGGTAGAGACGTGCTTTGATGTGGTCTTCTTTATTTATTTTCTCCCTGTCTGGTTGTGGATTTTCTACCATATTTTAGTAATAATTTTCACCGTCGATTGAAAATTTGCGTTTTATGGATAGATAACTACAAAGCAACACATGTACAAGAGGTGTTAGTGTATGGTGCAGAGGGTTTGCATGCATATCCAGATACTATTGTGCTACCTCCAGGTTGACATTTTTCGTTTGTTACGTGACTTGCACATGGAATAGTCGTATTCGTACAAGAATAATGTATTATGGTTTCTCCACAGATGGGAAGGCCGTTACTTCCACAGTAGTACGCAAAACATTTATACGTAAAATTATTGCTGTCTGCAATTAAATCACCTACTTTGTGACCAATACATTTTGAACTTGCATTAAATTGTCCCGAAATTGCACTTGAGCATGACGTACCCGTGCTCATACTACACGACGTCTGAGTTCCTGGAGTTGGGACAGGTGTGGGGGCACTTGCATGGGTGGGTGTGGGGGCTGGTGTGCTGCTTAGGACGCAACCACAATTTGGCTTGTTGTCGTTTGAGTTTGTGGTGCCACTTTTCTTGCAGAAATATCTAGAACTATAACCATTACACAAATGATTAACGGCTACGTTTCTACAGGCAGATGCTGTGGGATAATAGCTTGAACAGATAGAACTTGTTGTTGTTCCACCACCACCGCCTCCACCGCTGCCGCTACCGGGACAACTCCCCCCAGTGCTTCCACCATAAGAATGTACGCCATTACTTCCACATGCCTCGTTAGCCCAAGTAGAACATGATGGGAATGTTCCACCGTAACCAGTATTTCCAGGGCACGAGTCAGAATATGTCCTACCATCATTACAAGTTGCACTACAGTTAATAGCGAATGATGAGGCATCGCTTTTGGTTGTTTGCGCTTGCTGTGCACCTTTAATAACAAGAACTAATACGACTACACTAAAAACTATAATGAGAATTGGAAGAAGTGCAAATCCTGAAGAACTGTGAGGTTTTAATTTCTTCAACATTTTTTCAGTATAACTATATGTGCTCCTTACTTGTCAATATCCAAAAAAAGTTGCAAAATATTATTGTAACTTTTATAGTTAATAATAAGAGAATGGCAAGAAGAGTGGCTCGTACTGAAAAACAATCCTCTAGCAAAATCAAATTTTATTTAATTTTGGTTTTGCTGGTGTTAGTTATTGCAGTGATTGGTGTAATATTGAGAAGTCTAAATCTTCCACCGCCATATACATATTACAGCGGCCAACAAAACTACGATTTACCAACAGAAGAGATTCCAATGCCTTCCGGAGTTCCTTCGTTTGTACGTTTCTATCCAGGGGCAATATTGGTTAAAGTAAGCGACAGTAATTATATTCCAAGTGGCCAAGATTTAGTTTTAGAATTTATAACCACAGATTCTGTAAATGATGTATTTTCATTCTATCTAATGCCCCATGATCAAGGGCAGACAGAGGGTTGGTCATCGGGAAAAGGGTCGGGTAGCGGCTGCATTTTGTATACATGCAATCTGAATTACACTAGGCTTAATAATGGATTATACGAAAAGTATTTGATATCAATCAATAAAGATTCTCGCTACACTCGCTACACTATTACTGCTCGGGGGGATTAGAAATAAAACAAACCATCTTAATATAAAATATTGATTTGGAATATCCAGAAAGTGGAGAATTTGGAGATGGTCTCGTTTTAGTCTTTCGACCATCGAAAGCATTCTATCAAATACCTTCTGGAGATGCTAGAATTTGGATGTGAAAACGATAATTTTATCTGGATATTCTCTGAGAAATAGAGATTGGGGAATTGATGTTGCCCAGGAAATGAATAGTGTAAAAGACGCTGATCTCCATGTTTTGGTGCATGAGTGGCTGCATTGGGGAGGTGAAATAGAATTTAGCATTGGGGCTGAGGTTGAAAGAGTTTTACAGGAAATTGGTAATGAAGAATTTAATATTATTGCAAAATCAGTTGGAACACTTGTTCTGGCAAAACTTCTTTCTGGGGGTACTTCAAAGGTCAATAAAATAGTATTGTGTGGAATACCAATAAATGACATTAGCGATGATGAAAAGAAAGAATATGTGTCTTATGCAAAAATAAGTCCAAAGAAAATAATATGCTTTCAAAATGCAAATGATCCGCATGGAAATTTTGAACAGGTTAAAAAGTTTTTGATAACAATTGATTTGAAATTTAAAATTATAGAGAAGCCAAGTGAGACACATGAGTATCCATATACTGAGAAGTTTGTGGAGTTTTTAACAAGCTAATTGTTCACTTGCCAACCTTATACCGCGTACACTCACCAAGGCATTGTACTGTAGCTTTGCTTGACAACGAAAATGTTTTAGTAATACAATACTCAAAGAAATGAATACGAATCTCACCACGTCAGTTATTGAGTCTTCCCGCAGGAGGATTTGATTTCGTCGTGGGAGGAGTCTTAGTTAGCAACCTCTCACAAAGAGAGGTTTTTTTATATCTAAAATGAGTACAGAACATTGTTTAACTGCAAAAGTAGCAACGGTATCCGATGTGGAGTCTGCAACACTAATTTCAAAGTGGACTCGTGAGTCGGGCACTATGCTTCCAAAATCATCTGAAGATCTTTTGAAACTTTTTGAAAATGGAGATTCTGTGTTGATTTTTGATGAAGAAGACGAACTTGTGAGCCATGCTGCTATTACATATAAATATTCGGACGGTACTGTTGAGGTAGGATGCGTTATAACTGACAAAGAAAAGAGAAACAATGGAGCGGCAACTTGTGCAGTAAAGCAGGTGCTTGTTCTTGCTGATTCAAAATACCCTGGTCAGACAATATTTGCTTTGGCAAATGAGTCGAGTTCACCACTTTTTGAGAAGATTGGCGGTATTAAAATTTCAACTTCAGGACTTTGTTTGGAAGTTTGGGAACCATGCCAAAATTGTCCAAGAATACCGAAACAACAAGCTGGTAAGCCATTTGTTTGTTGTGATACACCATATGATTTAACTGGACTCAAATAATATTTATATGGATCACATTAAATTACTTAAAGATCTAATCCACATAAAATCGTATTCCAATCAGGAGGCGGAGATAACTACTTTTATATCGCAGTGGTTCAAAGAAAAGGGGATTGAAAGTTTTATTCAAGACAAAAACTTAATCGTACATATTAAAGGCAAGGATAATTCTCGGGCTTTGATATTTAATTCACATCTGGATACAGTGTCTGCGGGAGATGCAACTTCGTGGAACAAAGATCCTTGGAGAGCATATGAAGTTAAAGATAAATTAATTGGACTTGGAGCAAGCGATATGAAGTCCGGTGTCGCTTCGTCCATGATTCTCTGCAACGAACTCAAACTAAATCCACCTGTTGATATGTGGTTTACGTATGTTGTCGGAGAAGAACTTGATGGGAGAGGAACAAAAAGTTTTGTAAAGTGGTTTACAAATGAAAATAAATATAGTGATGTGGCTGCTATTTTTACCGAGCCAACGGGGTTGGTAGAGATTGAACATGGCCACAGGGGGAATATATTTTTAACTGCAACGTCTAAAGGAGATTCTGGACACGGCTCAAGACCGCAAACAATTAAGGTGCATGCAGTTCGCAAAATGATTAAATTTGCTGACGAGCTTAAGGCAGACGTAGAGAAGTGGAGAACGGAGTATCGAGATAAAGATTTTGGTTTTCCGACAGTTGGAGAATTGACATCGATTTATGCAGGGGATCCAGATTCCCCCAATAAGTTTCCATCCACCTGTAAAGCAACTTTTGACATAAGAACAACACCTGATTTTCACAAACTTGCTTTTGAGAAGATTGTTAAAATTGGAAATTTCTTGAATGTGAAGGTTAGTTATGCCTTTCCCGAGGCACCAGCAGGGTACACAGACCCAAGTGAAAAAATCGTAAAAGTAGCAATGAAATCATTGAAGAAACCAAAATTAACAGTGTCGCAGGGAGCTGCAGACCTTGGTTTTCTAACAGAAATCGGGGTTAAGGCAATAATACTTGGCCCTGGAGAAAAACTTCAGGCGCACATGCCTAATGAATATTGTCACCCAGAACAAATTAAAGATGCAGTTGATATATATAAAAATATTGTGCTAGAGTGGGCAAAATAAGGTTTTGCCTATGCCAGTTGAATACAAAGATAACGTTTTTTCAAATGCTGACTCCTCACTTGCTTACGACTGCATGGTTTTACTTGAACCTAAATTTAAAAGGGGAGTATTGGTGGCTGTTTCTTTACCTGATGATGTTGAGGCGGCTTGGTTTGATAATATAGATTGCCTACTTGAATATGGTCTTTCTGTTTTGGCTTTAGAAAGATATTCGAAACTTGATACAGAGATTATTACCCACATTGAAAAGGATTATGAAAACATTTTTATATTAGAGGAACTGGATGAAGATCTTGTTGGAAAGTTTTTGAAAGATAATGATTTTTTACCCATAGATGGAACTACTAGGTAGATATTAAATTTATTCTCTGAATAGATACCACTTGACAAAATTAATCCATGCGAGTATGTTGATGTTATTCAAGTCCTATAGAAATGCAAAACAGGATTATTAGAAATTTAAATCAAACGGGAAGTACCCGCCACGTGGCGGGTTTTTTTATGGCTTAAAAATATGGTTGATATACGTGAACTAAGAGGCGGAACAGAACAAGATCGAAGTTATCTTTATCATGATCTTGCAAGAGATTATTTGAGAGTTGCTGGAATGTCTCAACATGAGATTAGTGTTGTCTTTTCAAGATTAGGTAACCCAGATTTCTGGTCTGCTGAATATGCTGATCCAAATGGAAACGAGTGGGGCATGTCTACTATGGATGCAATACGATGTTTGGTAGACATTTACAGAACGGGTCAACTTGTTGAGGGTATCTTCCAAACTATTGAAGGGCTTAGGCTTTCTGGAAAGGAAAATATCACGGCAATAGATGCTGGGACTGGGACTGGAATACTTGCGATGTCTCTTGTTGCTGCGGGTTGTGGACAAGTTTATGCACTCGAGATTAACCCAGGTACCGCGGAAGTAACTCAAGAGTTTGTTAATGGAATGGGTTTATCTAACAATATTCAAGTTGTAAATTGTGATGCTACAAAAGTAGAACTATCTGGACTCAAAGCAGATATTTTAGTCTCAGAAAATTTGGCTGCAGGGCTTTTTGACGAAGCCCAATTTCACATAATACGACATTTGTCTCAATATCTCACTCCTGAAGCCAAAATTATTCCTTTTGCTGCGACTAATGTCGTTAGTCTTGGTACCTCGACTTGGCAAGATCAAAGTGTTGGAATAACAGGCTACAGAAAGCTCCATGATTTGGAAAAAGTCTCTGAGACAGTGCCTTTTGTTGAAGTAGTGTCGACTGTTGGAATGCAGGTACCAAATATTGACAGCGTGGTAAAGGTTGAAGTAAACCCTAGCACTACAAGAGACATAAATAATTTACTCATCGCTACAAGGTTTGCTGTAAATGATGAAGTTGGTGGACCTATAATAGAGGATGACAGTGCCATGTTTCTAGGGGAGAGTTATGTTGTTAAGTTGCCAAGACCAGTTGTGCCAGAAAATGGTGTAGTTGATATAAAGTTTTCATACACTGCTGGTAGACCAATAATTCTAATGAAAACCGAGGTTCACGGGAATAATATTTTTTTTCATTCGTAAGAATATGTTGGAAACAATAAATAGTACGGACACAATATCACCGAAAAATTGGTATGAACTTGAAAACGTAGGAATGGGAATAACTGCGATCAGGGAACCCCATCATTTCGAGGATGTAATATCCTACTTGGTTACTGGGAGCAAGAGAGATTTATTGATAGATACCGGTATGGGAATTGTTCCAATAAGTAATGCACTGACTAATGCTCGGGGTGGAGAAAAAGAAATAGTTGTTGTGAATACACATGCACACTTTGATCATATTGGAGGAAATGGCGAATTTGATTATGCATTGATAACTCCAAATTGGTGGGAAACACTACATTTAATATCTGGGTGGACTTTGGCGGAAATGGAAAAATATGGTGTAAGTCAGGGTTTCAAAAAAACTCCTGAGGGATTTAACACTGAATCATATTCAGTGCCTCCATATGATAGATTCTTGCCAGTCCTTGAAGATGGTTACGAAATAGATTTGGGTGATCGAGTTGTGACAATAATTGAAACTCCAGGGCATACTCCAGGAGGAGTTTCTTTGATTGATAGGTCAAGTGGTGATTTATTCACTTCTGATCTTTTATATGAAGGTCCACTCTATGCCTTTGAATCGGAAAGCAATGTAAATCAATATTTGAAGAGTCTTCGTAAACTAAGAGGTGAAAAAATATTATCTATTCATCCAGGACATAATTATTCTGAAAATAGCGATGAGCCAAATTTATTGGAAGATGCTATCGATCTTTTTGAGAGAGCGGTGAGACATGATAAACCCGACCATGACGGTGAATTTCCAAACACAAGTGAATACCGAACGAATGCAATTTCTGCTAGAACTGGAGAAGTTAGGAGGTTAAAACTTATAGTATGATTGAGATTGAAAGACAAATTACAAATAAAATTGTCATGGTTAGGCCTGACTGTTTTGGATTTAACAAAGAAACAGCCATAGATAATGGTTTTCAGAATCGCCCTCAATCCGAAATTGAAGCTCGCGAGGGTGCATTAAGTGAATTTGACAAAATGGTTGAAACATTAGATGGAAAAGGGGTGACTGTTGTTGTCCTTGAGAGTCCACTTGGCGCAAGAGGAGAAATTACCCCAGATGCAGTTTTCCCAAATAATTGGTTTAGTACACACCCAGATCTTTTGGTTCTTTATCCAATGAAAACTCAGAATAGAAGACGTGAAAGACAACCCAAAAATCTAATTAATAAATTAGGTGAGATTGGTGTGACTTATTCAAAAATACTAGATCTAACTCACGACGAAGAAATGGGAGGATTCCTGGAAGGTACAGGAAGCCTAGTTCTAGATAGAGAAAATAAAATTGCATATGCACTTAATTCACAGAGGACTGAAGAAGATGAGTTTTTCAAATGGTGTGAGTTGATGGGTTACAAACCAGTGTTTTTTGGCTGTATTAATTTGAATGGGATGCCTGTATATCATACAAATGTGTTGATGAGTGTTGGCGAAAACTTTGCCGTTGTCTGTATGGACGCTGTTTTGCAAGGGGGTAAGAGGAATGTATTAAAGGCAGTGCAGGATACAAATAAAACTTTGGTTGATATATCAATTCAAGAGATGCAAAATATGTGTGGAAATATTTTACAAGTTACAAACGACAACGGGGAGAAATTAATTGTCATGTCTGAAAGGGCACAAAGTTCATTTACAAAAACGAATATAAAGAAACTTGAAAAGAACGGGGAGATATTGACTGTCAAAATAGATACTATTGAAAAAGTTGGTGGGGGAAGCGCAAGGTGTACGATGGCGGAGATTTTTTAGAAATGTCAGGAATAACAAAGGAACGTTTACAAATTTTTGAAGGGAGTCTAGGCGTTTTTGAGGAGACTTCTAAACTAAGACAAACTGTCATGTGGGGACCTGCTGGAATTGAGGCAGCAATAGCGCAGCTTCTTCCGGTTGACATGAGTTGTTTTCAAACACAATTTGATGTTCTTAAAGCACGATCGGAATTTTCACAGATATTGGAGCTCATGCAAAATGAATCGCCGGAAACAAAAGTATTGTTGGTTCGTGATGAATATGCACGCCAAATAACTGCAAGCGGTTTGGGGTCTCAACTTGACCGGGAACAAACTTTAAATTTATTTAAGAGTAAGGCAAAAAATTATTATGAAGAGTATGGTAATCGTGGTATTAAACTTGAACAAGTCAATTCCTGGATAGATACAATATTTGAAGAAGATGAGAAAAAATATGGCCTTAATACTGCACTTATTCTTAATCAAGTGCTTGTGAATGGAGAGGGGCTTCCTCTTGCGAATTCTATCTATGCCAGGGATCAATCAAATGTTATTGGTGATGTGTGGATTTGGTCTTCAATGAGGCATACTATTCGCCAGCCTGAAGTTGCCATGTATAAAGAAGTACTTGGGAAGATGTGTGTCGCAACTCCGGAAAAGTTTAATATTGTGGCAGTTAATGGTGGTGGTAAGTTTGAAGGAGGGGATGCCATAGTTTCAAATGGTATTGCCTATATTGGGGTGGGTGGAAGAACAAACATTGAAGGAGTTGGGCAGATAGCACCGTCTCTTCTCGCAAATGGTCTCCGAGTAATTGCTGTCTATGATAAAGCGAGGGATCAGCACATCGATGGAGAGATGGACACAATGCATTTGGATACTTTTGCGATGCCAGTTGATCAAAACACAATGGTTTTATGCAAAGATGAGGCAGAAAGAAGAATAGTTTTTGAATACACAATGGATGACGGTGTGTTAGTTAAATCTGAATTAGGAGGATTTGTTGATTTTCTGGTAGAATCTGGTGTCGGCATGATTGAAATATCAAAAGAGGATCAAATTCACTTTGCTCCAAATTTTGTAAATTTAGGTGAAAGAAGGATAGTACTAAGCTTGAATAATGTAGATTTGGCTCAACAATTAACTGCGAAGGGTTATACTGTTTTGACTGCAGATATGAGTGAGATAACAAAGGGTTATGGAGGCTTACATTGTTCAATGGCGCCAATAGAAAGAGGTAACTAGAAATTATGGCATTCAAAGAGGTAGAATACGAACAAGATATGGGTAAAAATGATGTTTTATATCCCTTAAAAAAGATAGAGGACGATTTTGTCCAACGCATTCAAAAAGTTATTGGTTCTGAAAATGCGCGTGTCGTTGTAATGGCTGCTCCTCACAGTGAGGATGGTGATTACGGCGCACAGATGGCAGAAATAGCAAAGATGACGGGCGAACTTCCACATGATTTTGCCAAAAGAGTTGCTATAGAACTTTCGGCAGATGGGGATACCTTTATCGAAGGGTACCAGAGCAAAGGTCCATATCTTAATCTGAAATTGAAAATGTCACCATTTGGCCTTTATGTAGTTGACCAGGTTCTTGCGATGAGTGATGAATATGGCAAAGAGAATATCGGTAAAGGTGAGGTTGTCGCCATCGATATGTCATCGCCGAATATTGCAAAAAGAATGAATTATCCACATATGATATCTACTGTGCTAGGGGATTCTATAGCGAGAATTCTTGCGACTACTGGGCACGAAGTTATAAAAGACAATCATATTGGTGATTGGGGAACGCAATTTGGAAAACTTATTGTCGCCATTAGAAGATGGGGCGATGAGAAGAAAATTTTGGAGTCTGATGATCCAGTCGGAGCACTTCAGGATCTATATGTTAAATTTCACGATGAGGCAGATAAAGAAAAGGCTTCAAAAAGAGAACAACTTGAGTCAAAAATTAAGGAAGGTGACACCAGCTCGGTTGCCGGTCTTCAACAAATGGTTAATAAGATAACAGAGGATGTAATGAAGAGAAAAAAGATTGACAAAGATGCTGTTGATCATGAAAAGGTTCTAAATGATGCTTTAGATCGGCTTTCAGATAGTCAACTTGAGAATGAGGCCAGAGAGTGGTTTCTTAAATTAGAGCAAGGTGACCCTGAGGCAAAGAGACTTTGGAAATTGTGCGTTGATTTATCATTAAAGGAATTTGAAAAGATATATGATTTTCTGGGTGTAAAATTCGATTTGGTGAGAGGGGAAAGTTTTTATGAAAATATGCTTCAGGATGTTGTCAAAGAAGTAAAAGACAAAGGTGTTGGTGAGATGAGCGATGGCGCACTTGTAGTTGATATGGAAAAGGAGAAGTTGGGTGTAGCTGTAATTGTAAAGGCAGATGGTGCGAGTTTATATGTAACGCGTGACATTGCAACACTTATTAATAGGGAAGAGGAACTAAAGGCTGGAAAAGTTGTGTATGTTGTTGGAGGAGAGCAAAAATTATATTTCCAGCAGTTGTTTGAGATTTTGAAAAGAATGGGACACCCAATAGGGGAAAACTGTACCCATATTTATTTTGGAATGGTTAGCTTAAAGGAGGGGAAGATGTCTACACGAAAAGGTAGAGTGATACTTTTGCAGGATGTGATAAATGAAGGGCTTGTCAGAGCAGATGAGCTCTTGAAAGAAAAGAATCCTGAACTTTACAAAAATGAGGATATAAGAAGTAATACTGTGAGACAGGTTGCTTCAGGCGCGCTTAAATGGAACTTGTTGGCACAGGACCCTAGAAGATCTATTGTGTTTGATTGGGATGAAGCCTTAAAATTTGAAGGTAATTCCTCTCCCTATGTCCAATATCAAGCGGTAAGGGCAGCTAGTCTTTTGAATATGGCGGGTGTGACAAAGGATGAGTTATCTAAGGCACAGCTTGATGAGGAAGCTGAATACTTTGCGACAGAAGAGGAAAGAAATTTGGTGAAAGCACTTGCAGAATTTCCTGATGCTTTGGACATGGCACAATCTAAATATAGCCCACTTGTAATTGCAAACTATACCTACAGGTTGGCACGCTTGTTTAGTACTTTTTATGAAAAAGTATCTGTACTAAAGGCAGAGGATGAAAATCAGAAAATTGCAAGGTTGAAGCTTTCTGCAGCTGTTTCGACAGTTTTAACCAACTCACTTGGCCTTCTTGGAATTGAAGTTCCAGAGAAGATGTAGCTAATCTTTTCCGCCCTTGCCATGAAAGGCTCCATGAATATCTTTTAATTGTTTATTGGTTACATGGGTGTATATTTGTGTTGTTGATACGTTTTTGTGTCCTAACATCTCCTGTACACTTCTCAAGTCTGCTCCAGCCATTAGTAAATCTGTGGCAAAGGAATGCCTCAAAACGTGTGGTGTTGCATCAACGGGCAATTTAATTTTTCTCACATATTTTTTCAACATTCTTTGAATTGAACGAGGGGTCAGCCTCATTTTTTTGTCTTCTGTAGTTGGATCAATATGACCCTTGTGTCTAATGAAGATGGGAGTGAAACTATCGTCTCTTGCCTTTAGATATATCTTTACCCAGTCTGCAGCTCTTGTTGAAAGAAAAACTACTCTGGCTCTACCACCTTTACCGATAACTCCAAACTCTCTTCTTTCGAGATCCACTTTGTCTCTGTCTAATTTTACAAGTTCTGAAATTCTGAGGCCCGTTGAAAATAAAACTTCAAGAATTGCTTTGTCACGCTTTCCCTGTATTGTTGAAAGGGTTGGAGCGTTTAGGAGTCTATCTACTTGCTCGCCATTTAGAAACTTTACCTCTCTATCTTCTGACTTTGGAAGATCTATTTTTTCTGGAGAAAGGACTACATAGTCGTGCCTGGTTAGATATTTTAGGAATGACCGCATTGCAATTACATGGTAACTTTGGGTTCGTTTTGTGAGTGGGTGATTGTGAACATCAACGAATTTGGAGAGGTAGAGGCGATAGTCCCTAATTACATCTTGAGTCAACTCTTCAGCTTTTTTATCTGCAAACCAATTCGCAAATCTTGTTAAATAATGTTTATAGTTCCTGATCGTTAGGGGAGAGGAGGACTTTTCAATAGCCAAATAATCAAGGAAGTCTGAGATTTTTCGAGACAGGTTTTCTTTGGTTAAAAGACGATCGGCAGGCATTGTGAAAAGTCTACAGTAATTGTGCGACACATGTCAAATTTCAAGAATTACTAAGAAATATTTTGAAATTTGTAATTACATAAATTTAATATTTTTCACTTCTGTCTTATTTTTGTTGTTTTGATTCTTTATAAATAATTATTTTTTATATGAATTGTTTATCTAATTGAATTATTTTAGATAATTTATCAATTAACGAAAATTTAGCTTTGATTTTTCGTTCTAAGAAGGAATTAATATTTTATATAGAACAAGTAAATACAGCCTTATATATGCCCTCACATAATCGTTTTTAAGGCCTGTATCGATATTAAGAGCATATTAGTATCATCTTTCCAAAACAAGCATTTATATAAAGTCCCATATAATAGGCCATTTCAATACAGAACTAAATATTTGTTTGGCTAAGTTTCGGAAACAATAAATATGACACTTAGCTGTACACAAGAGAAACAATAAACACATATATGTGGATTTTTGAGCCTTTACCATATAAACCACGTATATAATTCAGATAGGGCACTACTCTCACATTTTTTGGTTACGTCGCAAAAGTATTATTGTACGACTATTTAATTCAACCTACTTCGGGTTTACTACCTCATAAAAGATGGAGCACCAATCATTAAAGAAGGCAGTAACAAAAACTAAAACGAGTACTGCTATATCTACCACTATCCTCTGAGAGCTCTATGAAGCTAAATCCTGCGTATTGCTTACATGTATCAAACTATATCATTTCGTGAAAACTATACGTCGCAATTTGTGAAAACATATCCTATAACTATGGGTTGTAGGCCTGTCCTCCCCTCTTCTCTACCTAGCTGCCTTAAAAAAATATTAATATGTGAGTAAAAATTACGCACCCCAGTGCGTAAAGAAATACATGACTACCAAGACGACTGCAGCCACAATTAGGTAGTCTCTGATTGTGTCTTTGAAGAGTCTACCCTCAATTCGTGCCTGGCCGAGGCCAAGAAAAGTATAAACAGCCACAGTCAGAAAGATTGAGCCCACCACAACTGTCACTGGCCAGAAATATAGAAGCAGTCCCATTTCAACTGTGCCAATCGTTGAAATGAAGGTGAGAAGTAAAATGTCGCTTTTGATGAGACTTTTTAAAGCTTGCTTCTTGTGGTCGCTCATCCAAAACCCTTGCAGGAAAAGTGGGAGGCTTACTAGACCGATTGCTAGATTCGTGAAGAGTATATTTAGCTTTACTGAAAGGATTGCATCAAAGAGAAGGAATGAGACCAGGAGGGTTAAAACAAAGCCTGCGCCATGGGCACCGCGGGCCAATGGAATTTTTCTGATTGCTGACACTGCAAAAATGTTTTCAGAGGCGCTTAATACATAAATTCCCCCTGCAAAAAGAAGAATGATTGGAATTCTTGCAATTAGAGTTGTAGGGATGAGAAACCAGAATAATCCAACTCCCAATGTATAGAGAAATGGCAAGATGAGGGTAATTAGGGTAGAGTCTATCCCCAACCCTTCCCATGATACCCAAGCCACAAGCATTGCAGATATTACAGCAAGGACGCCAATTGCCAAGAATCGGTAAGAATTATCAAGTAGATTTACTGCAATGAAACCAAGGGCAAGTACTCCTGATGTTATTAAGAGGCGCTTGTCTTTACTAATCAAAAACATTTTAATTTGATGTGTAGTTGCTGAAAACTTCCTGTACGTCTTCGCTGTCTTCAAGACCATCCATCAACTTAATTATTTTCTCTTCGGTTAACTTATCCACTGGAACAAAATTAATGGGACGTCTTATTAAATGAGCTGCCTCTACTATGAAGCCATTATCTTCTAAAACCTTTTTTGTTTCAAAAAGTTTAGCTGGGTCAGTATAGACTCCAATTCCATCCTCTTCAGCCTCTAAATCCTCTACTCCAAGGTCAATAATTTTTAACATTAAATCATCAATGTTTCCCTCACTTTTTACAAAGAGGGCGCCTTGGGGTTTGAAATTAAACGAGACAGACCCAGGTCCTCCCAGACTTCCCCCACTTTTATCAAAAATATTTTTCATTTCCTGACCGGTTCTATTTCTATTGTCTGTTGCAGCTACAACTAGAAATCCAACTCCGCTGGGACCAAATCCCTCGTAGACTATTTCTTCTAAATCCCCTTCTTTTGAAGCGTTTGCAATGGCACGAGCAATATTATCTTTTGGCATATTGGCACCTCTCGCCGTTTCAATCGCGATTCTTAATTTGAAATTGGAGTCAGGATCTGGGCCTCCACCTTCTTTGACTGCCATTGATATGGCCCGCCCTAGCTTTGAAAATATTTTACCTTTACTTTTATCCTTTAGCTCCTTCTGACGCTTAATTGTTGCAAAGTGTGAATGCCCTGACATAGGCTTAATTATACACCTTGACACTTCCGTGAAGAAACCTATACTTTACTATAATAAACTTAAGTTTTATTACTAACTGCCCATGTACGACGATTTAACACAGGAGGCTATAACTTCTGCCTTAGTTGGCGATTGGGAGAAGGCCATCTCTATAAATTTGAAGCTTCTTAAATTAAACCCTGGGGACATTAGTACCCTCAATAGAACTGCAAGAGCACATGTTGAAAATGGCGACCTTGCAAAGGCCAAACAATATGCCAAAAAGGTTTTGACTATTGATCCTGACAACAGAATTGCCAAAAACTCTTTGCGGCGTTGGGAGCACCTTGAAACAATGGAACGCGGTGAAAAGAAGACAATGGTTCAGGATTTTTTCATAGAGGAACCAGGGAAAACGAAAGTTGTGAGTCTTGTTAAATTGGGAGAGGGAGGGTTAATTGCAAAACTAGATAACGGGGAGCTTGTACAGCTTGAGATTCACCAACATAAAACGTGTGTTTGTACTCTTGATGGCAAGTATATCGGGGCATTGCCCGACAATATTGTTGCAAAAATGTTCAATCAAAAGAGCGATGGCAGATTCCAGGTTTGCATTAGGTCAGTAGATCCCCGTGATGTGAAGGTATTCATAAGACGCACAAGTTAACTTTTAGAAAACCTCTTTAAACTTTTGATCAATAATTATCTGGACGTCGAAATTATCATTCGTTTCTGTATTTTTAAATGTACAGTTAAAAATTTTTGAGAGCTCCCACCCTGCTTCATTATTCTTCGTTACAATTGTGCATCCTTTACCTAAATCGACTGGGTTTTCATTCTTTGTGATTACGGCTACTTTAATGCCGAGGGTATCGAGAACATCGTTTACCATTTCTCGCCCACTTCTATCCCCTCCGTCAATTATTTCTACATTGAGATTTTCAAGGTTATGATTTACAAAAAGTGAGGCCAGGGAAAGCGGGACATTTTCTGAAATTCTCCACCCAGTACTTCCGTCTGTTAGTCTTGTTTTTTTGATGTAGGGTGTTTCATCAAGGGCAATTTGTGTTCTTGAGTTATTTTTGACAAAAAGAGTGAACCACATTATTTGAAATTTATCCATTAATCCTAAGTTTGAGGAACCGCGGGAAAACAATGCGCTGACTTTTTCACCAGGAATTCCATCCACAAGGCTCATGAAGTCATCATTTCCCCAATATTCAACAGGTAACCTGAAAGATTTGATAATAGTAGTTCTAAAAAAGTCCGGTGTCAACTTCTCGTTAATGCCTAACTTCCAAATGCTTGAAAGTTTCCAGTCCCCTAACCCATGGGAGGCTTTGACCATTGTGTCTCCTGGAATATTAATTGTTGTCATTGTTTGCGATTGAGGATCAATTACTAGAACAGATGCACTGCCATCACTTCTTGAGACTGCAATACTTAGTATTGATTTTCCATTCCAGTGTCTATTCATTAGGAGACTGATGATGCTAAAGGCGAATACTAGGAGGATGGAAAGAAGAAATATTTTTTTGTAAGATTTCTTCTCCCTCTTTGGCAGTTTTCTTTGGGCAAGTCTTCTCTTCATATATGTAAGGTGTGAGAGGTTCTTAATGATTTCATTTTTTCATTAATTTGGTCTCTTGTATATCCTCTTTCGTTTAGAATGTCCTTTACTATCGCAAGGGCTCCTTCAAATTCCGGCTGGACTACTTTTCGTATTTTTAGACCAGCGAGCTTCCTAACATCTTCATCAAGATGGGCTCGTGCAATTATTTTGATGTCTGGAACTTTATTTTGGCAGTAGGCAATAATTTCCTGCTGCGCCATATTGTCCGGCATGCTTAATACTATTGCTTTGGCATTTTTAATTCCCGCTGTCTCCAAAACTTCAAACCTTGCAGGGTCCCCATAGATAACTTCAATACCAACAGCTTTGGCTTCCTTTACTACTTTTTCATTGTAGTCAATTACAATGAACGGTATTTTGATTTCAAAAAGAGCTTTGCCAATCCACTTCCCCATTCTGCCAAAACCACAGATTATTACATGGTTGGTTAATGGAGTCACTACTTTCTGGTTCTCCTCCCGCTGACTAAATAATTTTTTGCCCAAGGAATTTCCAAATGTAGCGTCTCTTAACTTTCTAAATACAAATGGTGCTTTTTTGAATAGATATGGAGAAACAAAAAGGCTCAAGATTGCAACACCAGTGCCTATTGATACTACTTCTGCATCTATTATTCCCAATTTTTTGGACATTACAAGGAGGACAAAGGCAAACTCCCCTGCATTTGCCAAAGAAAAGGCTACTGAGACGCCAGTTCTCCCTTTGTAGTTGAAGACAAAGGAAACGAGAAATGAGATTATGATTTTTACAAATATCAATATTGCTACAAGAACTAAAATTGTTGGAAGATGTGAGAAAATAATTTGCGGATCAGCAAAATATCCAAGAGATACAAAAAATAGAACTGAAAAAATATCCCTGATGGGCCTCGTTTCTGCAAAAATTGCATGACTTTCCTGGGTTCCTGCTATTGCAACACCTGCTAAAAATGCTCCAAGGGCTGGAGATATTCCAAGCTTTGCAGCCAAAAATGTAATGCCTGTAGCTAGCGTTACTGCAAAAACGAGAAGAAGCTCTCTACCCACTGCGGCACTTATTTTAATGAGGTATGGGACTGCGAGCTTGGTTATCAAAAATACTAAGATCAACAGAACAATGCTTGAAAGAAGGGTTGACGAGGGCTCAAGAAAAGCCACAATGGGGATTACCATTAAATCCTGAACCAAAGACCAGCTCGTTGCGATGTCTCCATGAATTGTCCCCAACTCTCCTCTTTCTCCAAGAAGCTTCACAATGACAGCAGTTGAGGAAAGCGAAAATGCGATACCTAAAATGAGTGAGCTTGTGGGTGAAAACCTAAAAAATGGAATTAAAATTAAAAAAAAGATAATTGAAGTGACTAAGACCTGCAGCGGCGCGCCAAAGGTTGCAACTTTACCCACTTTAACAAGTCTTGAAAGTGAAAATTCAAGGCCTAATGAGAACATCAGAAGTGCCACTCCAATTTCCGCCACTTCGTCCCCTACAAAAACTCCTTTGGGCAAAATCAAACTTCCAACAAAGCCGCCGAGGAGATATCCTACAATCGAAGGGGTTTTCAAGGCTTTGGCAACAAAACCGCCAATTAAACTTAAAAGTAAAATCAAGAATAAACCTTGAAGTAGCATTACTTTAGTCTAGCAGTTTTTTTCACGGGTACAAAGTAGGTAAGAGAGGGAGAGTCCTGTCTCCAGTTACTATTTTTTGAGACCGATACTACTTTGATTAAGTTTTTAGTTCCTGGGGTGAGGGTGTTTGGAATTGTTAGATATATCTGTCCTTGATCACTCAGTTTGTCTATGGATATGTTTGAGGTGAGAGGTTTCCATAACTTACCTGAATCTGTTGATGTGAGAACCTCAAAGTGATCTATATTGTCTTTCATCCTTTGTATACTGAGTTTATTGACAAGGAATGAGATGTTTAAATTTTGTTTACTGAGTGTGAGAGTTGGATTTGTTCTCCTTATGTATTCAAATGTGAATGGTTGGAAGTAGAAAAGGCTGGTACTGTCTGCGTTGAAGGAAGAAGCTACCAACTTCATGGTGTAGTTATTCATACTTCCTCCATTAACTGTGGGATTAAATTCATTGAAGAAATCATACAAAGTAAGATTGTCTCCATTATCTCTTCCTCCACCTAAAGATGTTACATTACCTAATCCATTACCATTAATCTCACTTTTAACCCATTGCAAGGCATATGTACTGCTTCTGTCTCCCAGTTGGACATTCCCTCTTACACGAAGCGTGGTTTCATTTAGTTTTTCAAGTGGTGTGGTGATATCCATGGATGGTGTGTCTATGGTGTTGTTGAAAATTAATATACGAGCATTGCCGGTATCGTAAACTAAAAGTTTGTTGTTGTATTCAACTGCGTCAATCGACTTGCTGAAAGTGTTTATTGATGTAGTACCTCCGGCATTAGCCGAACCTGAAGTGAAGTTTGATTGACCCAAAACTAAATCTGCAGGTTGACCGTTTTGTCCTGATAGTGAATTGAAAACAAGAACACGGTGGTTGTCTGTGTCTGAGACAAATAATCTATTCCCAGACCCACTAATACCACCAATTATATCGGTTGAAGTGTTTAATGAGCTTGCAGTGGTTCCTGACGAGGATGTTGTGAAACTAGATTGGCCGAGCACTACATCTGCAGCCTTGTTGTTTACAGTAGGAAATGTGTTCCAAACTAAAATTCTATTTGATTCAGGATCGAATATGTATAGTCTGCCTGCTGGGTCAACATACGGATTTGCTCGAGCAGATAATATACTGCTCGCTGAAGTAGTTTGTACTGTGCAAGTTGTCAAATTATCTTGTCCCAAGACTAAGTCGGCTGAGGCTCCGTTTGTTGTGGGAATTGAATTGAAGATAACAACCCTGTTGCCATTAACGCTGCCGTTGCGTTGAAAAGTAATCAAGAGTTTTCCATTGTATACATACACATTTGTAGGTCTTGGCATGGCACTTGCGGTACAATTGGTTCCATCTGTACCAGTCATTGAAGTCTGGCCAATTACAACATCTGCGCTTTGGCCATTTGTGGTTGGGAAAGTGTTCCAGATAAGTGTTCTGTTGTTGAGTCTATCGGCAACAATAAGTTTATTTCCGTCTGACCAGGCTCCTCCTGGTTTTTGTAATGTGCTCCCGGAAAGACCACCATTATTTGCAGTAGAGCTATTAAGATCTGGCTGTCCAAGAACAAGATCTGCCGCCTTTCCGTTTGTTGTCGGAATTCTGTTCCAGATGAGGATGCGGTTATTGCCTTCGTCTGACACAATTAGCCTACCGTTTGGATCAACAAAGATCTGTGAGGCAACTGTGTTGTTGAGAGCAAACCCAGCAGCATTTACACTTCCGATGCCTGCATTAGTTGAATTGTTTGTAAAGTTAGTCTGGCCAACAACAACTTCTGCGCTCATATTGGTGGAATATGCAGAAACAGATGCTGGGAAGGTAAGATATGGAGATATTAGGAATAGAAGTACAAACAAGATACTATAGAATTTCTTTAGCATGCTACTTAATATTAAAGCATATACACATTACTTGGCAATAGGTTATTCTAAAAACTTTTTAACTTAGAATATAAAGAAGAGACCTTATAGGAGCATTCTTTTTAACATAGAAGAATTAAAGCAATTTTGCTAGATTTAATTCACTTTGGTGAATTGTGTTTGGGTCTGGCCTGGCGTGATATTCTAGCCATTTTTTTATACCTGAAAAATCCCCTTCAACTGCCTTACAAATAGGTTCCAGCGACTCACTCCCCCTTTGAGGATCTACAAGGCCATGCACGTTTGTAACTGCGATTGCGTAGCTTAAGGCGTCTAATTTCGCTTCATTTGGATCGGTTGGAAGTTTGGATTCGTTTATATATTTTTTTCTCAAAGACATTACTATGGCATACATCTGGTTAGAAAGATTTAAATCATCTTCTTCTGTTGTTGATCGACGTCGCTCTATATAATTTAACATCGTGTGTGAGTGTATCAAAATAACTAATTATTGTAAACTATCATCAGGAAGAGTCAGGTCTTCTGGGAGAGAGGCTTCAACATGCATTTCTTCCTTTGTAGCTGGATGGCTAAAATCAATTGATTTTGCGTGAAGCCAAAGATGTGGCCAATTTTTTAAATCTAATTTAAATGTTTTCCTTCCTGCATAGAGATGATCCCCTACAACACTATGGCCAAGATGCTTCAAGTGGACTCTTAATTGGTGAGTTCTGCCTGTCTTTGGGATTAATTTTAATAATGTGAAATGTGAACCGTCTTTTTCGTAATATTTTTCAACTTCATATTTTGTTACTGCTGGCCTGCCCTTTTTAAACACTCCAAACCTCATTCTATTCCAAGGAAGCCTTCCAACTGGAGCGTTTATGGTTCCTTTTGAGTATTTAACTTTACCATGAACGAGCGCGATATATTCCTTTTGAATAGTTCTATCGGCAAATTGTTTCTGTAATGCGTTGAAGCTTTCTTTGTCTTTGGCAAATAGGATTACTCCACTTGTTGGCTTATCAAGTCTATGAACCAACCCATTTCTAAATTCATCTCTGATTTTGGCGAGTGGGAAATCGAAATTCTCTGAGACCCAGGCCTGGAGGGCTTCTACATCCATGCCAGATGGTTTATCTAAAACAAGAATTGAGTTATCTTCAAAAATTACTTTTGGGGAAGTTGATCGGTCCTTCGAACTAACGTTCACGTTATTTTTTTCGTTCACAGTCTACACAGAGAGTTGCCTCAGGGTAAATCATTAATCTATCTGTATCTATCATCTTGCCGCAATTTTCGCATATTCCATACTTTCCCAGTTTAACTCTGGTGAGGGCTTTCCTTGTTTGAATTATTCTTTTGTCTATTTCGTTTTTTATGGCTGAAATTCTAGCGTGGCCAAACTGTTCGTCTGCTTCTGTGTCTGCAGCTGCGTTATCTCCCCCACGTGCTGGATCTTTGAATGGATCTTCTTTGTCAATATCTCTTTTATTCTTCTCTAGTTTCTTTAATTGTCCACGTAAGAAATCCCCTACTGGATTTAGTAAATTGCTTGGGAAACGTATTGGATCTTTCATACTTTTTCTGATAAATTGTAAACGCTTAAGAATAGTGTGAATGCTACAACTGCTGAAACTAGTGCATCTACCCTACCTATAAACGATACCATATTGGGATTCACTATGGCAACGACAGCTCTTAGTATAAAAAACAAAGCTAGGCATGTCAACCCAGCGAGTCCCATCTTCCCTGATTTGTACCAACTGAACTCTTTGTATTTCAAATCAATTATGAAAAATACAACATAAAGAAGCAGGAACACAATTATTCCAGGTAGGAAAAAGATAATGCTCCACAAAAAACCAAGTGAGATTAGCCCTAAAACATACCCCTCCACTACTTCGTAGATGCGCATATGGAATTTAAAAATGAGAAGAAGTGTAGTTGCTGCACTTAGTAAAAGTCCAAACCAGAACCACAATCCCGTGGGGTTGAAAATTGGAGAAGGAGTTAATTTTGAGGCAAGTAGTCCTATGCCGCCACCAACGTAAAGGGCTAGTAAACTTGATATTGCTAGAGTGAAAATTTGATTTCTTGTATAGTCTTCCTTGAGGCGCTGCCAAACAAGAAAAAGGAATACCAGAGTGGACAGTAAAATTAGTATCAACTTAAGAAGGATTGACAGCATCAATAGTGGGAGTATAACATAGTAGCTACAGTGCTTGAAACTCCACACGTTGCAGTGGCTGTCGCCATTGCAAGTAAAATTCCAAATCCATTTATATCAATTCCCTTGGCTCTTGCCAGCCATTTTATTTTAGATATGGTCCCCCACTGGAACCCACACATAAATCGAGAGATTAAGAAGTTTGGAAAGCCGGCACGAAAAAGCGTCAACATTATTAGGGTTGATTCAGCTATAGCCCTTGTCTTTGGAACCGCCATTGCAGTTCACTCGCTCTCTAATACAAATCAGTTTTTAAATATTATGGCCTGCAGTTTTGTGGGGGTTATCCCCGATGTTGTTGAGGCACCATACTATTTTTTAAGGAAGAAGGATAAATTTATTGAAAAATGGATTACCTGGCAGAAATCCATTCAATGGGATGCTCCACCTATAATTGGACTTTCAACACAAGCTCTAACCATTGCTCTTTCTTTGTGGTGGATATTCTCCTAAAGCACTTACTTTGCTCTTTCAATGTATGCCCCGTCTCTTGTATCTACTCTAATCTTGTCCCCTTTTTCAATGAAAAGAGGAACTCTAATTTGAAGACCATTTTCAAGGGTTGCAGGCTTATACATATTGCTGACTGAGTTTCCCTTCACTCCAGGATCTGTTTCAGTTACTTCAAGAGTTATCTTTGGAGCTATATCAATTGAAAGAGGTTTGTCTTCCCAGAAAAGAATATCTGCCTGACTTCCCTCTTTGACATATGGAAGTTCATCTTTAACTACAGCTACAGGAATCTCTACTTGTTCATAGTTGCTTGGATCCATGAAAGTAGCTGTTACACTATCAGTAAACAGATACTGCATACGCCTCTTTGAAGTATTTACTTCATCTACCTTTACATTTGAGCTCATTGAAAGAGGCTCTGTGGCACCAGTTTCTAAGTTTCTGACAGTTAGTTTGACTGTTGCTCCACCACGCCCCATTTTGATTAGGGAATACTTCACTACTTTGTATGGAGCATCATTTCTGAGGAATGTAACACCATTTTTAAGGTCTGTGGAATTAATCATACATGGGTATTATACCCGAAGTTATATAGTTTTGAAAACTGCCTTCTCTAGTTTTTCAATTCTGTTAGTATTTCTTGAGTTTGTTTCTGTCAAAATAGTGTGTTCTTCGTCAAATTTTGTAAAATAACTGATAACTTTATCTAAATGGTTCATTACTTTGTCAAACCTATTGTCCATCTTTTTTTCTAAGTTTTCTATTTTTTCTTCGATTCTTTCTTCAGAAGCTGTAGTTGCTCTCAGCACAAAGTTTTGGGTTGCAACTTTGTCTTTTTGTACGTTTACCATGGATTATGGTAAATTTTGACACCAACTTTGTCAATTGCATCTTTCTGGGGTAAAATATACTCATTGCCGGGGTGGTGAAACGGAAAACACGCACGACTCAAAATCGTGTGAGGGTAATTCCTCTTGAGAGTTCGATTCTCTCCCTCGGCACAAATGCTTAATGTTTGAATTTTGAGATAACCCATTGAGGAAGGGTTTGAGCAAACAACGCAAGGCTTGCTGAAAGCAGTCCAACATCACGAATTGTTACATCGTTTATTCCAGAAACAATTAACACAGTTGCAAGGTGAAGTACCGCAGCAGCTGCAAAAAACCAGGTAAACATATCTATAAGCAGGAATGCTCCAATTGCAAGGTCTTGGATTGCAATCATTATCATCACCTGTTCTGGGGGTACAGAGAGTAGGTTTACCACCCAACCTTGAATGTAACCGCTCCATGCAACTGGGTTTTTGAGGATTAGAACTCCAATCCAAAGAAAAGTTATTGCTATTCCAACTCTTAATATATGAAAACTAGTTTTATTCATATTGTGAATCCTGCAAGAATTACTATTACTGTCATTGTAAAAACTGTTAAGGCACTCATCAAGCACCAAAAACACCAAGCTTTGATTACAAATTTTTGAAGGTATGTGAAGTAAACTGACATGACTGCTCCCAATATTATTGCAATTACATCAATTAGTTTTAGAAGTTCAACAGGGAAAGCTTCAATAAGGATTAGGGCACTCATGATGGAAATAAAAATATAGAATAATAACCCTAAAATATCATTATGGATTCCAAGAATTGTATTGTATTTGCTTTCAAGAACTGTGTGGCAATCTGCACCAATAAAACATACTGGAGCTGCTTCAGCATGTCTTTTCTTGATCAAGTAAACAGTTTCTGAGATGCCAATAGCTCCTAGAGTAAAAAGGAGAGCAAGTGGAGTAAGACCAATCATTCATTAATATTATTACTTTCGGGTCGCTGTTTCAATTCTGGAGTTGGTTTTATTCTTAATTCAGTAATTTCATAGATTATTCCAAAATCACTAGTTCCATAAGCTTTTACACCTCCACGCCGATGTGAATAAAAATCTACTTCATCTCTTAAAGTTTTGGGCTCTTCTCTACTTTTTTTCTGTATTTCGTTTGGTCTTTCTATCATAATCTACTTTCCTTGCGGGCTTTGCTGGTGTTTTGTTTCACGTCCATAGAACCTTATTCTATCACCCTTGAAGTGAAGCTTCACTTGTCCAAGGGGTCCATTTCTATGTTTTGAAATTTCAAGAATCATGTCTTCCAATTTCTCTTCATCCTCTCTCCACAAAAACATTACTACGTCGGCATCTTGCTCTATACTGTTGTGAACTACAATATCATTGGCGATGAAATTTGCATATATGGGAACAGTCATGTCATATACATCTTTGATTCCTATCTTTTCGACACTTTTAACCTCATCCCAATAGATATCTGACTGTGCAAAAGACTCGAGTTCTTTGTTTTCAAGTACTTTTAAAATTTCCACTAGTCTTTTTCTGCTTACTCCATTTTTTAATCTTTGTGTTCCACTATATGCCCAACCCATTTCATGATGGAACTGACGAGTAGATAGCCCTCTTTCTATTCTTAGTTTTTCAATGTAATTCCATATTTCTTTTGGAATTACATCATTGTTTGGATTTTCTTTGATATTTTGAAGAATAGTGATCGCTTTCTTGCAAAAATCTTCTTTCTTCCCAACACAGCCAATTTTTTGCAGGAAATTTAATTGATCAACTTTTCCTTGTACATGAACCTGCCAAACAACCTCATAGCCTGCCTTGTGGCCTGCTCTAATTGTTGATATTATTCCAAATCTAAGAAGAAGATGGGCAACTCCCTCTGCAAGCTTCCAACTGCCTGAAGCGTAGTAAATTCTTACTTTTGGTCCTTGGAGATTTGAATTTAGGTGGATACAACCATCTGTTGCCCATAAATTTTTGAGGAATACAGCTAGTTTTTCCTTTGGTTGTGTCATAACAATTGATGGGATTTCTTTTTGTCTGGAATGTTGGCCATAAATACTCAATTCTTCATCCAACCACCTAACAATTGGGTTTCTTTTTCCACGAGCCAATTTTTCAATTGATGGAAGATATAGGTGATACCAATTTTCTTGTTTTACTATTCGAGGTTTTATTTTGAATTCAGAAAGGGCTGTGTCTTTAACTATTTCAATCAGCTTTATTTCAGAATTTGTGTAGTGCAGGGGTTGCCTTTTAACATAGCATCCATCCCCTATTAAATGAGCTAAGAGAATTAATTTGTTGTCGGATAGTTCAACCGCATTCTTGGTTTCATTATTGATTAATCTAGGGGCAGCGATTCTGTCGCCAATATTCAAATTATCAAGTCTTTCCCAATCCTGAACCTTTAGGAATGGATGATTTCCAGAGGCGTTTATTACTCTGCCGCTTTTTAGCGTCATTTTGTAGACCATTTTCTTTCCACTTTTAAAAATCTTACTTACTTCAGCTGGTATAATTTTCAGATTTTCGTCCATTGCAAGTATTTTGATGTTTTCTTCCCCTACTAGAGATTCAATTGTTTTACGCTCACCAGTTTCTGCGTTGAGTATCAAAGTTTCCCCCAGCAAACATCCTGATTCACGAAGATCTGCAAGCTGAGGTTTTTTGGTTCCTCTTTGTTCTACAGCTCTTGAAAGCTGGGAAAGAGTTAGGACTGGAATCTTTAGTTCCCTGGCTAAGTTTTTTAAGCCTTGTGAGATTTCTGAAACCTCTTGAACTCTATTCTCAAGGTTTCTACTTCTTGCAAGCTGTAGGTAATCAACTATGAGAAGATCAATTCCATACTCCACCTGCAGTCTTCTTGCCTTTGTTCTCATTTCAAGAATGGAAAGGGCTGGGGTGTCGTCTATGTAAAAAGGTGCTTCTGCCAACTCCCCCATTGCGTTACTAAGGGCTGTGAAATCGTCGTTGTTTAACTTTCCAGTTTTTAATTTCCAAGCATCAATATCTGCTTGGGCCACAAGAAGTCTGTCCACCAATTCCTCCTTGCTCATTTCAAGTGAGAAGAAACCGACAGGGCGTTTATGGGTGACTGCCAAGTGCTGGCCAATATTCAAGGCAAGCGAAGTTTTCCCAACACCTGGCCTTGCTGCAAGGATTATGAGGTTTGATTTTTGGAGTCCTGCAAGAAGATTGTCTAGATCTGCAAAACCAGTTGGAACCCCTCTAAGGTTGGAATCTAGTTTATGTAGTTCATCTAGCCTATCAAATGAATCAGCAAGAGCGGCTCTGACTGGAGTAAAACTTTGGGAGAGATGTTTTTGGGTGAGGGAGAAAATTTCTGCTTCTGCTTTGTCCAGCAGTTCGTTTGCACCAAGCCCTTCATCAAAGGAAAAATCAACTAGCTGCATGGCTGCGTTTAAAAGAGATCTTTTTGTACTGGCATCTTTCACTATTTTTCCATAATGCTCAATGTGGGCTGAGGTTGGAACTTTATTTACTAAATCCGAGAGATATGAAGATCCTCCTACTTTCTTCAAGGTTTTTCTTTTCTTGAGTCTATCTGAGACAGTTAAGATATCAATCGGAGATCTTTCTTCGTAAAGCACAAGAATGGTTTCATATATTTCTTGGTGCCTTTCATCATAGAAATGCCTTCCCTCCAGGAATTCTGCTACATTTACTATTGCGTCTTTGTCCAAAAGAAGTGCACCTAAAACTGAAATTTCAGCTTCTGTTGAATGGGGCGGGACTTTTGGAGAACTACTTCTTTTCAAGGACGACGACATGTGCCTCCTCGCTCGTTAAATCAGCAGCTTTGAGTGATAATTTTTGCATTCTTTCAACTCTTCCTCCTAATTCACTTAAGAATGGATCTACAGTTTCCATATCTTTGGCAAGGTCTGGAGCCATACCATCTACTTTAAAATGCATTGGAATAGTGATGGTTGGTTCGATTTGCCTTACTACCTCAACTGCCTCTTTCCCATTTAGTGTGTACACTCCCCCAACTGGAACTATGACGACATCAATACTCCCCAATTCCTTAAGCAGACCTTCTGATAATTTGTGACCCAAGTCTCCAAGATGCAATACCTTTACTCCGTCTGCTTCGATAACATAAATTGTGTTTTTTCCTCTTTCTTTGCCTTCTGAATTATCGTGATATGTTTTAAAACCTCGTACTGCAACGTCTGCAATGTCATATTCCCCAGGGCCATCTATAACTTTCATGGTTCCATCGATCGCTCCAAGATTGTCGTGGTCATTATGGTGGTGGGAGACAGTCACAATGTTTGCTTCCTGCTTTTCAAACTTTAGTCCTACCATCTTTGGATCAAATGGATCAGTAATGACTATAGAATTCTTTGTTTTAATCTTAAAGGAGGACTGACCCAGATATGTTATTTCCATTTGTCTCTCAAATTAACATGGTTTGCCTTGACTTTCAAGGCCAATTTCATATAGTATTTGGTACCTAATATATGAACAAGGAAGTTTTCTTGGCAATTTTGGCGGGAAGTTTGTTTGGTCTTCTTGTTGCTTTTGGAGTTTGGAGGGCAAATAGCTACTTGAACAGTAAGACTCCAAACAGCGAACCTTCAAAACAAACAGTACAAGACAAAACAACACAGCTAAAGATTGCTATTGCAAAACCAGACAATTTTGAAGTGATAACCTCATCCCCTACTAATATTTCGGGGCTAGTTAAACCGCAATCGTTTGTGGTGGTTTCAGGGGAAGAAGATGATGAACTTCAAGTTGCAACAGACTCTGGAACTTTTGAAGTTCCATTGGAACTGAGTGGTGGGGCAAACCAAGTCAAACTTGCTTCATTTGATATGAGCGAAAATTCAATTGAAACAGATTTACTTCTTGTTTTTTCAACTGAGTTTCAAAAAGAAACAACTACTGACGCTTCAATAAGTACGGCAACTGAAGATGCGGTGAGGAAGAAGGTGCAGGAGAAATTAGACAAAGTGACACAGAGAGGAACAAGTTACCTTGGAATAGTTACAGATTTGCCAGATGATACTATTCAAATTAAAAACTTAAAAGGAGAGATACAGCAAATTTCCATTAATCCAACAACCACTGTTTTCATTAAATCAACAGCTACTACTTCAAAAGTAATTAAAAAGAATGATCTTGCTATTGGAGACTTTGTTGTTGCTATGGGAACAAAGAATGCAAATGGCGTACTGGAATCCTCTAGGGTATTAGTTACTGACACTTTAACTGCCTCAAAGAGAAAAATATTAATTGGCAAAGTTAGTGACTTAACCAAAAATACATTTAACTTGAAAACGAAATCTGGACAAACTTTTGCAGCTTCTCTTTCTACTGACGGAGTGTCAGTTTTCAAACTACAGAACGGCAAGACAGTACTTTCTAAGTTTGTTAATTTAACAAATGATAGTTTGGTGATAGTAGCTGGGGAAGTAACAGAGAATAAATTAACTGCTAGAAATATTTGGATAGTTACTTCAAAATAAATAAGTATAAGATAGGAATATATGAGTAAGGAAACCGACAAAATTTACGTTCGTGAAGTGGTGCATGTAATTCGCGAGTCATTGAATGATGAGAAAATTCTTTCATGTGTCGAAAAGGGTCACGAATATGGTGCCGGGGCACATCGTTTTACAATGGAGGAATCACTACCGTTAAGAAAAAGGATAAAATCAGATGTAGTAGTTCGAGGTGTTAATGGGGCGGGAAATTTTGAACGCATTACCCAAACCAAAGAGCTTGAAAGGATGAAGCGACAATTCAGTGTTCAAGATATTAAATGGTACCCCAAGGTGAAGGGACAGTGGTTTTTTAAGAATAATGATTACCCCAATTATTTTTTTCAGGTTCTTGATATGGATGGAAGATTGTATTTCATAATAAACTTAGACAAACCAACTGTAGACGATATGCCAGTGCTTCGAGTGGGTGAGGAAGAATTGGTTCTCACGGTTTAGAGATATTGTTTGCTGGTTTGTAAAGAACCTTCTAAAAACTTCACATTCCTGTTATTATTCACACTAGATATGCAAAAGGGTCCAGTTACACCAAAAGGATTTAGAGACATTGATTCATCGCTTGCCAAGAAAAGGCGTGAGACAATAAGCTTGATTGCTGATGTATTGGAAGAGTTTGATTTCTCCCCTCTTGAGACTCCTACAATTGAGTTTGCAGAAACTTTAAAAGGGAAATATGGTGAAGAGGAGAAACTTATATATGAATTCACTGATCGAGGTGGACGAGATTTGGCACTTCGATACGACTTGACTGTGCCGCTGGCTCGGTACATTGCCAATAATTTAGAGTTGATTGCAAAGGGTTCCTTTGCACGCTATCAAATAGGACAAGTCTTTAGGGGTGAAAATACACAGAAAGGAAGATATCGTGAATTTACACAATTTGATGCAGATATAGTTGGATCAAAGGATTTGAAGATGGATGCAAAAGTAATTGCAGCTGCCTTGAAATCTGCCAGAAAAATTGGTTTAGAGAAAGCTCAAATGGCTATTAATGACAGGGAAAATTTTGAAGGACTGTCAGTAGCTGATATTCGAATAATAGATAAGATATATAAAATTGGAAAGGAAAATACTGAGAAAAAATTAATTGACTTTGTTGAGGGATTGAAGCCAACCGAAAATTTGAAAGATATATTCGAAGTTCTTGAAAAAGAGTATGGTCTGAAAGAAGGAAATGACTTTTTCTTTGATCCAACACTGGCCCGAGGTCTTGACTACTACACCTCTACAATTCTTGAATTGAAACCAACTGGGAAGCCAGAGGAGCAATCTATTGGAGGAGGAGGCAGATATGACAAACTGATTGGCATGTTTGCCGGACGAGATATCCCTGCTGTCGGCTTCTCTTTTGGAATTGATAGACTTGTTGAATTAATTTAATGTCGCGAAGACTTACTGCCTACATTTATTTAACCCTTGCTGCTTTGATCTGGGGATTTGCGGGGGTTGTGGTTAAGGTTACTCTTAATGAACTCTCCCCTTTTGTGTTTCTTTTGTATAGATTTTTCCTAATAGTCATCTTACTTGTGCCTTTTGCTATCTATAAAAAAGTTCGGCTGCCCAGAAATAGGAGTGAGATATTTAATTTAATTCTTCTTTCATTTTTTGGAACCACATTAAACTTGAGTCTTCTTTTTTATGGAACAAAACTAACTACAGTTATTGACCAGGCAATAATTACAGGAACAGGCCCAATGCTTGTAGTTTTGGCAGGAGTAATTTTCTTGAAGGAACACATTACAAAACAAGAAAAGGTTGGAATATTAGTTACTATTATTGGCACCTTTGTCCTAACTGTCATTCCCTTTTTTGAAACCAAAGGAGATGGGTATTCGAATATTCTGGGTAATTTTTTAATTGTTCTTGCAAACTTTGCCTGGATTGGATTTGTTGTTTTGTCTAAGAAATCGTTGAGAAAAAACGCTGACCCAATACTTTTGACAACAGCCGGATTTGTGGTTGGATTTGTAACAATGATTCCGATGGCTTTGGTTGAAACAGGGTCATTTGGAAAAATTTTTAGTATGATTTCAAATGCTTCACTTATATCTCATTTAGGAGTAGTTTACATGGCAGTTTTCTCTGGGGCACTTGGGTACTTCCTTTACCAAAAGGGGCAGAAAACAATTGAAGTATCGGAGGCTGCACTATTCACCTATTTGCAGACAGTTTTCACTATTCCTTTTGCTGTAGTCCTACTTGGTGAAAAGATGACGACCTCTTTCATAATTGGCTCAATAATTGTGGTTATTGGCATAGCCATTGCCGAATACAAGAGGCGTGTGGTAAAATAGGCTCACACATGAAAACTGCAACACATCCAAAATGGTATCAGGCAAAGGTAACTTGTGCCTGTGGTAATGCATTTACAATAGGTGCAACTGTGCCTGAGATCAAGGTTGAAATATGCTCCAACTGTCATCCTTTCTATACTGGTCAGATGAAGTTCATTGATACAGCAGGACGGGTTGACGCATTCAAAGCTCGTATGTCTAATGTCAAAAAAACTGTTTCAAAGACTGAAAAGAGGAAGTTAAAGCGCGAAAAGAAACTACAAGAAGAGCTTGCAAGACCAGAAACGCTTTCCCAACTTCGCGGGTAATCCTTTCACTCTGCAACACTATGGACAATCAATTCCCCACTAACCAAACTGCATACTTGGAAGTAAGAGGAGCAACTGGAGGCGATGAAGCAAAAATTTGGGCCAATGATCTTTTCCGAATGTACAGCAGATATTTTGTAAAGCAAAACCTCAAAACTGAGGTCGTTGATGAAAATGTTCTGAGGATAACTGGTGTTGGAGTCTTTGATTTACTGAAAAATGAAAGCGGAGTACACCGGGTTCAGAGAGTTCCAAAAACTGAAAAAAGGGGTAGGGTTCACACTTCGACTGCAACCGTTGCGGTTCTTCCCGAGGTGAAAGAAAGCGATGTTGTAATTCGACCTGACGATCTTGATATACAGTTTTTCAGGTCCGGAGGGCATGGAGGACAAAACGTAAATAAAGTTTCGACTGCAGTAAGGCTCACCCACCGTCCTAGTGGGATAGTAGTGACAGCACAGACAGAGCGGTTTCAGGAACAAAACAGGAACATTGCAATGGACATTTTAAGAGCCAAACTTTTTGAACGCCAAGAGGAAGAAAAAATGAGAACAGTTGCTGGGTACAGAAGTTCAATAGGACGAGGGATGAGAAGTGAGAAGATTAGAACATATAATTTTGCACAGGATAGGGTGACAGATCACAGAATTGGAAAGAGTTTTGGAAACTTGGAAAAAATTATTGATGGAGAGATAGATAAAATCCTGGCTGCGACAAAGAATTTAATTATTTAATTCTTGGGTTGCTGTTCCCAAGTTGTTCCTATCTGTCCATCTGGAGCAATTGTAAATAATCGTTTTTTTCCTTGGACTAATAATTTATTTTCTTCCTTGTCGTAAGTTATTTCCCCTATTGGTTCTTTTTCATCTAATGTTTTTTGCCATGTTGCGTTTGGATCGTTACCTTTTGGTCCAGTGATTTCAACATGCAACAGAGTGTTCTCATCCTCTTGCGAAATAGTTACAATTCTTCTTTCCTCTACTTCACTCCAGATAAATTTAAGAACATTTTTTGTAATTAAAGGGTTTGTCTTTGAAGTTGATAGCCAAGATAAAATATCTTTGGCAGAAGGGTATTTCTTGATCCCAGTGCTTTCGAGAAAATTTGCAACTTTTTCTGGTTGGCCAAGGTGCTCTTCGTACATTTTAAATTCGTCTGTCTGTCGAGGATCTGCCATTATTCTTTGTCTCTCTCAAAAACTTCCTGAGAGTACTTTAACTGCTTCAAGAAGCTGCTCATCTTCTTCTGTATCTGCTTTGTCTTCTACTTTGTCATCGGGCTCTAGGCCTTTGTCGTGGACCCAGGTTCCATTTGGGGTTAGCCATTTGGCAATAGTAATGTGGAGTCCTGCCCCACCATCTAATTCCTGGGGTTCCTGAATAGTTCCTTTGCCAAATGTTTTTTCACCAATTAGTTTTATTTTTTTGTTGTCACGAAGCGCTCCTGCCAAAATTTCACTAGCTGAAGCAGATCCACCGTTTACAAGAACTACTACTTTTGCATTAATGAATCTTCCCTCACGGTCTGTTTTCAATGGAATTTGCGTGTCTACTGTTGCCTGGATTACTGCAACTGAATTTGCTTCTAGAAATTCTCCTGCAATATCAACTGCATCTTGGAGGTATCCTCCTGGGTTATTTCTCAAATCAAGAACTATCCCTTTAATACTATCTCCTTTTGCTGCTATCTCGTTGACGCTTTTTTGCCATTCACCTGGGGTTTCTGCACCAAACTTCAAAATTGAAAGGTGGGCAATTTCATTATTTTTTCCGGTGTATTTTAATGTGACGCTGGGAACATTTATCTGTTCTCTTACTAAATCTACAACTATTGGCTTGTCGCTTCCTTCGCGCATGAGAGTAAGTGTTACCTTTGTACCCTTTTGGCCTCTGATATGTTGGACTGCTTCCTGAAGATTAATATTTGCTGTACCAATATCAACACCTTTTGATGTGTCTTTTATTCCCATTATTAGGTCTCCTGCCTTTACTCCTGCTTTCTCTGCTGGGGACTCTGGAAGAGGGGCAATTACCACTAACTGTGTTCCTTTGAACCCAATTTGAATCCCTACTCCACTAAAATTCCCTTGTAAGTCTTCATTTGAGACTTTGTTGTCTGATGGGGTTAGGAAAAGAGTGTATGGATCACCTAAGGATGCCACCATTCCTCTAATGGCACCGTACACCATATCTCCCTTTTTCACTTTTGATTTGTCGTAGTAGGAATTATTGATAGTGTCCCATACTTTCCAAAACAAGGCGAAGTCTAAATCTTTAACTGGAGTAATTCTTGTTATATGGACTCTTGGGAAGTTTGCGAGCTCAGCTACGAAACCTGCCTTACCAACTGAGTAACCGGAGAGAAAAACCAATGAGGCAAAAATTGCAACAAAAAAAATCTTCCTGACTGTGGCAAGTTTAAATTTCATGAATAAATTCTCAAGAGCTTTAGAACCCGCCCTTGAAAGGCAGAAGTCCCAAATGTCTTGCTCTTTTAACTGCTATTGCTAACTTTTTCTGGTGTTTTGAACAAAGTCCAGAACGGCCGCGAGACAAGATTCTGCCTCTGTCTGAGACTAATTTCTTTAATTCATCTACTTCCAAATAATTTGGATCTGTTCTGTTAATACAGAATGGGCAATGGGCATTTAGCTTTACTTCTTTTTTAACTATTTTCTTTTTCATCATATATTTAGATTTAGAAAGGAATATCCTCTTCAACGTTTAAATCTTTTGGTTCTTCCTCTTTTTTCTCCTTAACTGGCTTTTTGGTTTCTTTTACTTCTGGTTTCTCTTCCTTTGTTTTTGACTCTACTTTCTCTTCACCCATATCCTCTGGAACATTAATTTCATCTCCGCCTTGTCTTTTTGAGTCAAGGACAATCATATCTGAAATTACTATCTCAGTTGTCTGCTTCTGTGCTCCATCCTGTGCCTGCCAACTTCTTGTTTGCAGTCTTCCTTCAACGTAACATCTTGTCCCCTTGAAAAGCATCTTTGCACAAATTTCAGCTAACTTGTCCCAAGCTACAATTCTATGAAATTCTGCTTCGTCTTTCTGATCTCCACTCTCTGTCTTCCACTGTCTATTGGTTGCAATACTAAAAGTAATTACACCAGTTCCCTGGGGGGTGTACCTTAACTCAGGATCCCGAGTCAGGTTCCCAATTAGCATAACTTTATTTAAACTTCTTGCCATTACTTTCTAATTAATAAATATCTGATTACTTCTTCTTCTAGCCTCAATTTATCATTAATTGTTTTGGCTCCTTGGCCTTCCAATTCTAGTTCAAAAATTAAAAATGCGCCAGTTTCAGACTTTTTGATTTCATAGTACAAGTCTTTTATTCCCCAGTCTTTAACCTTAACAACATTCCCCTTCAGGGCTTTAATCATCTTTTCAAGCTTTTCAGTAACTGACTTCTTTTTGGCAGCAGTTGCCTTGCCATCTAGGACTATGGTTAGTTCGTATTTATTCATAAGTACGGAAAGTATAGCATGGTGTTATACTTTTTTCTAGCTATGGAGAATATTGTCGATTCTGGAATTATTGAGCAAATTAGCCTTAAAGAACAAAATGGTAAGGTTAGATATTCTCCCCTGGTTCCCTTAAATGGGAACATGTTCCTTTGTCGCATAGAAACCCCCGCTCTCTCAAGTGGCAGAATTGTAGGAAAAGATCATTTCTTTGTGGTTTATACAAAGGAAAATAATGCCATGATACCAATTGGCCATATTGATTTTAGAGTGACTGAACAAAAACCGGAAACTGCTTTTCTTTATATTAATCTTCTAACTTCCATTGAGGATAATTCTGACAAAGAATTACCAGAACATATTGCTATGATTAGTAACTCATTTAAGGGAGATGTTGATGGGTTTTCTGTTGGGTCTAAATTTAGAGGAAGAGGTGTTGGTAAATTTTTATACAATCTAGGTAGACTTCTGCTTAAGGACGAGGGTGTAGAAAAGATTAGTATAAAAGGAGATTTGACAAGGAAGGAAGGTGGGTTGGGTTTTTATGAGAAAGAAGGTGTTTCAACTAATTTAACTGCAGATCAAGAAAAACAAATTATGTCTTTCTTCAGCTCCCAATCTTGAACTCTACAACATCTCCGTCTTTCATAATATAGTCACGACCTTCACTTCTTACTTTGCCTTTTTCACGACAATTTTTCCACCCTTCCAGTTCAACAAAATCTTTATAGTCAACAACATCTGCTTTTATGAATTTTTTAATGAAGTCAGTGTGAATAACACCAGCTGCATTTTGAGCATCTATTCCTACAGGAATGGTCCATGCACGTACTTCTTTAACGCCCGCTGTTAGAAATGTAATTAATCCAAGAGTTTCAAATGCTTTTTTGATGAGCCGCTCTAACCCTGATTCTTTTACCCCAAGGTCTTCAAGATATTTTTTTCCATCACCTTCGGTGAGATCTGAGAGTTCGGATTCAATTTTGGCAGAGATTGCTATAACCTGGTGGGTGTGAATTCCAAGTTTTGAAGCATACTCTACTTCGATTTTGGTTGCATCTTTTAAATCATTTTCATCAACATTAATTACAACAAGGAATGGTTTTTTACTAAATAATGGTAGTTCTTCTTGTGTTTGGTTCTTTTTTGTTTTGTGTTTTTCAACTGTTTCAAAGTCAGCTAGGTCAAGTTCTGTTTTTAATATTTCAAAATCAGACTTTGGGTCAGTACTTCCCTCTTTAATAATGTCTGGGTCACTAAAACCACGAAGAACATAGCAGATGGCATCAACTTCTCTAATGTGGCTCAGAAATTTATTTCCCAATCCTTCACCCTTACTTGCTCCTTTAATTATTCCTGCAATATCTACAAACTCTACAGTAGCTGGAACTTCTGGAGGAAGATCCGGTGTATTTTCAGAAGTTTTAACTGCTTCAGATAGTTTTTGAAGACGATTGTCAGGAACTGGAACAATGCCAACATTTGGTTCAACTGTAGCAAATGGAAAGTTTGCTACATATGCAACTTGTCTTTTTAGAAGTGCATTAAAGAGAGTGGACTTTCCTACATTTGGGAGACCTACTATACCTACTTTCAGATTCATAGATTAAATATTTTTAATAGAAAATAAAAATTAAAATCTGTTAGAGATAAAACAATTAAAGCGAGGCCGAGAAAGAAAGCAATAAATACCAAGTCTAGAACATAATCTTTTTGTGAAGGTCGGGTTTTTACTTTGTTATTTAATACGATAAGTGCTTGGTGGTTTTCTTCCTCGTAAATTTTAAATGCATCAGATTTGGTGTGGCCATTTAAACTTTTTATAAATTCTATTTTAGCATCTCTTTTTTTATCGAGATATTCGTTAAATGCTTTACTGTCTTTTTCTAGCGAATCATTTTCCTTTTCAAGAATATTTTTTAAATAGTAAAATCCAAATAAAACAATGATTAATAATTCCGCTAGACCACCAATTAAAAATGTTTTATTTTTTACTAGTTGTGTTTTGTCAAAAACCGGTAAGGTAAAGCCAATTATACCTGAAGATATTATAACGAATTGAATAATTAGATCACGAAACTGTTTTATAGTTTCCACCTTTAAAGATAGATATTTATTATTCACAAACTCTCGTTCCTCTATTATTTCTTCTGCCAATTTTATTTTGTATTCAAAAACATCCATGAAGCTATTTTAACACTTCCAGAGATAAATCATGAAGTTTAATTGCATCTTTGAACATTGCATTTCCAATTACCCCCCATTTAACAAATTTAGTTATTTTATCTGTTGGTACAAACTTTCTCTCCCAGTTTTTATTATCATCTGGGTCTGGGGTTTGAGGTAGAATTTTATCAACTTCACAAATACATCTTACTTGGTAAAAATATTCTTTTGGTTTTCCTTCTGGATATACTTTTTGTGCTCCAAGAACTTTGATGTTTTTAATCTTTACATCAGCTTCCTCAATCATTTCACGTTCTAAAGTTTCCTCTGTAGTTTCATTCTTCTCTGGATGTCCTCCTGGAACTATCCAGTATCCTCTGCCTTCTTTTCTGGCAATCAAGATCTCGTCTTTGTCATTAAAGCAAACACCATACACCTGATTAATTGGAGTCATACCTTTAAGAGAATTAGTTTTTATCCATTCAACTACAAACTTATCCCCTTTCCAGTCAATTGTTTGTGTTGGGTTAGTCATTTCGCTTTAGTGTATTATAATTACAAACAAATGAAAAAGGTAATATCAGCAGGAGGAATAGTAGTTAAGACTAATCCAAACAAAAAAATATTGTTGACTATTTACACACACATAAAAGGTTTGGGGTTTCCAAAAGGCCATGTAGAAGACGGTGAAACTTTTGAACAAGCTGCAATGAGGGAAGTAACTGAAGAAACTGGACTAACAGAATTAAAAATTGTCAAGAAACTTGGTGTATATACCAAACAAGCAACAGAAAGAGATGGTACACCTGTTTTGAAAGATATTCACATGTTTTTAATGACTTCAGACAAGCCAGATTTCCACCAAAAAGCAGACGAACTATATGATTGGTTTGAGATTGATGGTGCAATCGAACAAATGGCAGTGACTGAAGATCGCGAGTTCTTGGAGAAAATTGTGGGTAGTATCTAACAAGTCTCTCTCTTCATTTTCTAACCTAAATAAAAACGGAGAATCATATCCTTGACATCAGTGATATATAATATCTTCAGAGTTGCAAGTTGCTGTGGGGTTGAAATGCAGAAAGGCTCTACTGCGGGATGCGCAAGCATTACGATGAAGGCAAGTCGACCTTCCAACTCCACGGGAGCTTGTGCTGACACTAATTAGAGTATTTTTGCTTATCTTGTTTTGGAGATTAAGTCTCTTAACTCTTTTGCAATGTCTTCGCTTCCAATACCTTCTGCATAATTAATAGCTGCATCTAGGGCATCAATGTATCCTTCCTCTGCTCCAAGTTTACGGCAAATCACTGCAGACATAACAATTAATCCAATTTGTGCATTCTCCCTTTGGGGTATTTCACTGTATTTATCAATCTCCACACCTGCCAAATCTTGATATGTTCCCAGACTAGCTTTGATATCTGAGGCTTCAATCCTTGATCTTAAATCTCGCATTGCTTCAGTCTCTTTGAGTCCTAGTTCAGTTACAAGTTGTACTAATCTGTCTTCCGAGCTTAGGGGTTCTGTGGACGATTTACGACAATCTTCTCTCATTTGGAAATTATTTCTCTGCCTTCCAAGGAGTTATTAACTGGAAGTAGTTTTTGTCTGGATCAGCGAATGTTGCTATCCAAAAATCATTGTTCTCCCCCATTGAATAAGGTTCTTTTACAACTTCTGCTCCCAAAGCTTTGATTCTTTCAAATTCTCCTTTGACATCATCTGTTTCAAAATTAAGGAGGATTCTGTCTGGGTTGGTGTTTTTGCCATGAATTTTGTCATGAGCACCAATACTTAAGAAACAACTGCCAACTAAAAAACCTGTATAGCCTTCTTCTGCCATTTCTGGTTCCTTTTGGAATACTTTTTTGTAGAAGTCAGCGAGAACTTTGTAGTTTTCTGAAGACAGCAATACTGAATTAAAATTTAACATATTATTTTCCTGGCTGAAGCAACCCTACTCTATTTCCTTCTGGATCAATAGCAGTTACATACTTGCCTATGGTTTGAATATCCATTGGCTTACCATCTATTGTTCCACCTTCATCAACAACTTTTTTCATGCTTTCTTCAAGATTGTCTACTGATATAACTATGTGTGGCTGGGTAAATCCTGGTTTGTCTTGATATTCAAAAAATCCACCGTTAATAGTTCCTGGAGTTTTAACCATATTGTTTTCATCAGTTTCTGCAGTTTGGGCAATTAAATAGTTCCCCATTTCGGGGCCAGTCATTACCATATTCCAACTAAATGCATTTGTGTAAAACTTTGAAGCTCTTTTCTTGTCTTTTGCCGGCATTTCAAAATGTACTACTGGGTTTTTGGTCATGGGAATATGTTATTTGATTTTGTTAAAAAATACAAGTCTGTAGCCATCTGGGTCTTTGACTACAAATTCTCTGTTTCTCCATGGCCAATCGCGCGGAATACTCGCTGGCTTAATCCCCTTTTTGAGAACGAATTTGTAGAATTTGTCTACATCATCAACTTTCATGTAAATAAACATGCCTCGGCCAAGATCACCCTCAAATCCCGATTTAAATTCAGAGTGTTTCTTGTCAATGAAGTTGACCGAAAACCAGTTCACATAAAAACTCACCATACTATCTTTTATCTCTGGCTTGAAGCCAAGTGCCTTGTAAAATTCAGAAGTTCTCTTTAGATTTTTTGAAAAGAATAAAAGTGATGAAATGGACTTAATCATGATTGTATTTTAGGACAGAAAAGATTACAGGTCAATCAGAGTTGCTCTATAAGATGTTCCAAAAAGTATATAATCGTATACATGAGAACAAAGCTATCTCTTCCCAACAATCTGGGTAGCGGTGAAATGGAAATAGAACAATCAGAGATGCGTATGGTTGGTAAATTTTTTAATTCAGTAGTTCCAGGTTTTGTTAAGGAAACAATGGGCATACTAAGTGATAATGCAAAATTTGCCCGTTGGAAAAACTTTATCAAGATAACAAAAGAGGCAAATGAAATTTCAGAAAAATATAATTTACCAGAACTTTCGGCTAAATTACCAATTGCTTTTGAAGTTCCATTTATCGAACAAGCTTCACTACAAGAAAATGAAACAATGCAAAAGATGTGGGCTAATCTCTTGGCTAATGCAGCAGCTAACAATTCTAGCGCGAAAACAATTTATGTTTCCATATTGAAAGAACTCACCCCCTCTGAAGCATTGGTTCTAGACATGATACATTCCGGTATGAAAGAGAAAGGACGAGCAGATCCGGCTCATTATTCAATTTCTCTTCGAATTGTGATAAGCAAACTTAAGGAAAACAACAGTGACTATCAGACTGTTGTAGACAATTTATATCGTTTGAGACTCATAACAAATCCACCTATACATTATGCAACAGCGACGTCTATCGGTTTTGGTACTGGACTCTTGAATTTCGGTACTGGTGGAACTTCTGTGGTAACTACTACTTACGATGGTGAAAATAGAATTTTAAGAGAAGTTTCCCGTTATTTAGAGACAGAACGACGAAGTAGAAGTCTATCCGAGAATTCAGTGCAATTAACTTCTTTGGGATATTCACTCATAAAAGCATGTAACGAACCTACTGAAGAAAACAAAGAAGATAAATAAAGATTATTTTTGAAACTGGAAGTAATCTTATACTGGAGCTGTGATTTGTTCTAACTTGGTAACCCGTTTTTCAAGTTTTGTGTGCTCACCACGAGTTGGTGCATCATCTTCAAGATATGCGAGTGATTTTCCTAGGTTGTCCACTCTTTTATCGACTTTATCTATCTTTTCATTCACCTTTTTGAATCCATCTTTCATCTCTTGGCGCATTAAAGCAATTGAACTTACTATTGATTGAAGCATTGTAGTATCTGACATGGTTTTAATATACCACTTTATCTGAGGATAATTGCAAGCGAGATGAACACTAGAAAAAAGATGAAGAGCCAAGAAGCTGTTGAAACTACTAAATTAATTGCTTCTTTTTTCTTGTTTGAAAAGAATAACAAGTAAGGCTTGTAGAAAACTATAAGTGAACAAATTAAGGCTGAGGTGCTAAAAAGAAGAAGGAATGCAATTGGTCCAAAAAAATTTTGGTTATTATCATTTCCTAGGATTTTTCCTACATTAAACATAAATGTGCCTACTATTGTGCAGTATAGTGCCACTCCTAGTGCTTGAATTAGACCCTTTGTTTTCATAAATTATTGGCTGAGAAGGTAGTTATAAAACGTTTCCTGTGTTTTATTGTACCATTCGCTCCATTCGGCCGAGTTAACTGACGGTTCATCTAGGTTTTCTATGACTGAATCCATAACAGCGCTTTCTATATTAACCATCCTCTTTCTCAATTTCCAAGGTAGATCTAATTCCGGAAAAATTCCTTTTTCAATCAATTCAATAGTCATCTTTGCCTCGACTTCCTTGAGTATTCCTTGAAATTGTTCCGAACGGTGAGTTATCACCACGTTCTCTGAACCGCATATTCCAATTCGTATTTCTTCTATGTCAGTGAAGCCAAGACTTTCTGCTACCTCACGATATGAATTAATTCTGTAGTGATTGGTGGCGTAAACTAATTTTTCTGTTGGAGTTAATCCTCCCCAGGCTTCTAGCCATCCGTCCCTCTCTTCTTGAGTGGTCATTACTTTGAGGTAATCTCTATCTGGAATACTCATGAAGACCCCATCCTTCTCTGGTAATCCTAAGGTTCTTCTTATTGCTTCTTTTTCTTCTTCATGCATGAACCTCTTATTTGTGACGCCGTTTGCATGATGTGCAGTTATATGAAGATCTTTTCCGTCCTTTGAGAAAACTAGAAATTCTCCTGACATATTTGAATATTGAAGCTTTGCTTATTGAATGTCAAGTCTATATCTTCAAACTTTTTAGCCTTAATGAATTTGTAACTACTGATAATGATGACAGTGCCATGGCTCCGGCTGCTATAGCAGGATTTAGTAGCCATCCTGTGAAAGGGTAAAGAATACCTGCTGCAACTGGGATTAAAATAATGTTGTAGCCAAATGCCCAAAAGAGATTTTGCCTTATAACTGCTAAGGTGCTTTTACTTAATTTAAATGCTGAAAGAACCGATCTAATATCTTTATTTAGAAGTGTAATGCCTGCTGCCTCTATTGCTACATCAGTGCCAGTTCCCATTGCTATTCCAACATCTGCAGCTGCCAATGCCGGTGCATCATTGACGCCGTCCCCAACGAACGCTACTTTAATTCCCATCGACTTTAATTCATTTACCTTCTCTGCCTTTTCACCTGGAAGAACCTCTGCCATTATATTTTTAATTCCAATTGTTTTGGCAATTCCTTCTGCAGTTGCCCTATTATCCCCAGTTATCATCCAAACATTGATTTTACTTTCCTGAAGTTTTTGTATAACCTCGCCTACTCCATCCTTTGGTGTATCAGCTACAGCTATTGTTCCTAACATCTGATTTTCTTCAAGAAGCGTTATTACTGTTTTCCCCTTTTTTTCCATCTCCTTCACGTCTTCACTTTTTTCAGTGTGCTTCCCGAAGAAATACTTTTTGCCGTTTATTTTTCCTTCAACCCCTTGACCTGTAATTGATTGAAATTCATCAACCTTTTCCATATTTACACCTTTTTCTTTTGCATAATTAACGATAGCTTCAGCAAGCGGGTGTTCTGATCCAACTTCCAAACTGGCTGCAATTTTCAATACCTCCAAATTTGTAATGTCTGTTACTTTTGGCTTTCCTTCTGTGAGAGTTCCTGTTTTGTCAAAAATAATAGATTTGACTCTACTTGCAACTTCCAAACTTTGTGCATCTTTAACCAGTATTCCTTTCTCTGCTCCTTTTCCCGTCCCAACCATTATTGCAGTAGGAGTGGCCAGTCCCATGGCACATGGGCAAGCTATTATTAGAACTGCAACCATGTTAACGAATGCATTTATTGGAGTATTGAAGTCAAACCAAATTACAAAAGTTGCAACTGCAAGCATCAGGACAACTGGAACAAAGTAGGAAGAAACAGCATCAGCAAGGCGCTGTATGGGAGCACGGGACGATTGAGCAGACTCAACAAGCTTCACAATTTGGGAGAGCATTGTGTCAGCTCCTACTTTTGTTGCTTTGAAAATTAATGTTCCATTTTTATTCATGGTGCTGCCAATTACTGTGTCTCCTTTCATTTTTTCGACTGGGATTGATTCACCTGTTACCATAGATTCATCTATTGAAGTATTTCCTTCAATGATTACCCCATCTACTGCTATTTTTTCTCCTGGCCTTACTCTAATTTCATCTCCTTCTCTTACTTCTTCAATTGGTATATCTAAATCTTGCCCGTTTCGAATCACGCGTGCAGTTTTTGCTTGAAGTCCAATCAATTTTTTAATGGCATCAGATGTATGAAGTTTCGCTCTCGCTTCTAAGTACCTTCCCAGAAGAATGAGAGCGATAATTACTGCAGCTGTGTCAAAATATGTTCCTTTGGTGAAACCAAAAATAGAAAGCACTGAATAGAAAAATGCAGCTGAAGTACCTATCGCTATGAGGGTATCCATACTAGCAGTTCTGTTTTTTAGTCCTGAAATTGTTGCTTTAAAAAATGAGAGCCCTGCCCAAAACTGAACAGGAATAGATAGGACAAGAAGCGTTAATGGATCACTTAAGAGACTGGGAACAAAAGTGAACCATTCAGGGAAACTTCCAATAAAAATTATTACTGATAATATCCCTGAAACTACTACTTTCAATCTCAAATCCTCAAGTTCTTTTTTCTTTGCTTCCTCTTTAATCACATCTGCACTTTTGTCGTGTTCTCCACTTGAATGAATTAACTGGTATCCCGTTTCTTTTACTGCCTCTACTAGTTCCTCTTCAGCAATTACTGAATCATCGTATTCAACTGTTGCAGTTTCACTTCCATAGTTAACATTTGCAGAAACTACACCGTTTGTCTTTGTTAATTTTTTTTCAATTAACCTTGCACAGCTCGCGCAGTGCATTCCTATGATTGGAAAAGATTTTTTTGCCATATTTTTTTAAAAGTTAATAATCATTAAATTAATCAATGATTATTTTCCCGCTAAACATCCCCATCCCGCATCTAAACCCAAACTCTCCAGTTTCTTTACCTATAATTTCTATATTGACAGGTGTATTGATTGGCAGATACTTTTTCACTTTAAATGCCGGTATTACTACTTCTTCCAAACACGAATTCGGGTCGCGGCGAGTAAAAGTCAGGGTTGTTTTTACACCCTTCTTTATTTTTATTATTGACGGCTTATAGCCGCCTTCAACTATGATTTGAGTGTTTCCTTCAACTGCTTTTTCTTTTTTTCCAAAAAAGAACCAATATATAAAACCTATTAGCAATAACCCTCCAGTCGATACAATTATTTTTTCAATTACCATCTTTCTATTACTCCAATAATTTCTTCAATACTTTCTTCAGTTCCGCCCTTTTTAACCGAATCTCTTACACAAGTTTGCAAATGATTTTTCAAGATTAATTCATCCACTTTTTTAAGTGCCATTTGTACTGCAAGCGATTGATTAATTACATCCATGCAGTATTCACCATTCTCGGTCATTTTCGTCACTTTTTTCAAGTGCCCTTCTGCAATCTTAAGTCTATGGATTATGGTTCTTTGCAACGATTTGTCTCTTGGTATTCCTTTTGGCATATTTTATTTTTAAATGTAATCACTAACTTGTTTATCCCCGAGGGGGGGATTGACAACACTATAATAAACATTTATCCTAATGTCAAGAGCTTAAATTATGAATCAAATTTGGCTAGCTTTTCTAACTGGATTAACTACTGGTGGGATTTCCTGCATGGCAGTGCAGGGGGGGTTGTTGGCATCATCCCTCACCAATAATGCAACTAAAAACGACAGATTTATTGGCGTTAGTGTTTTTCTCTTTTTTAAAATACTCGCCTACACCCTTCTTGGAGGGCTCTTGGGGTACCTGGGAGCAAAGTTTATTATCTCCCCCGCCCTGCAAGGATGGTTTCAGATTTTTGTGGGTATTTTCATGCTTGGAACTGTAGGACGTCTTTTAAATCTCCATCCAATTTTTAGATATTTTGTAATTCAACCGCCAAAGTTTCTGTATAAATTAATGAAGAATAAAACCAAAAGGGCTCAATTTTTTACCCCGGGAATTTTGGGAACGATGACAGTTTTAATTCCATGCGGAGTGACACAAGCCATGATGGTTCTTTCTGTTGGAAGTGGAAGTGCTTTTAACGGCGCGCTTCTTATGTTTGCCTTTACCTTGGGTACAAGTCCAGTATTTTTCACTCTTGGCGTGACGGCACTTACTCTATTGAAGAAAAAGGCTTTCATCTATCCAGCCTCCTTTGTGATATTTATTCTTGGGGTTCTTTCAATGAATTCGGGTCAGGTATTAAGAGGTTCTCCTCATACTCTACAAAACTACGGTACAGCTATCGGCACCATTTTTTCGAATACAAACAGACCTGCGGTTGCAGGTGCTGCTGCACAATTAGATTCCGAGGGTAAACAGGAAGTAACAATAGACGTAGCTTCAAGCGGATATTCAAAGCCAAGCGGGGCTATTAAAGTTGGCGTTCCAGTTAAACTTACCCTCATTTCAAACAACGTACAAAGCTGTGCAAGAAGTTTCTTAATTCCAAAATTAAACGTTTCAAAGATACTTCCGCAAAACGGCAGCACTGAAATTGAATTTACTCCAAAAGAAATCGGGCAACTTCCCTACACTTGCGGTATGGGAATGTACAACGGCCAGTTTACTGTTATTAATTAGATGAATATGAAAACATATAAAATACAGGGGATGGATTGCACAAGCTGCGCGATGATGATTGAAAGCGATTTAGAGGATGTCGGGATTAAGGCAAAATGCAATTATGCAAAGGAAACTTTGGAAGTTGAAGGTGCTAATATAAATGAGAAAGTAATTAATGATGTTGTTGAAAAAGCCGGCTACAAAATTATCTAAATATTTCTCGGGAGTTACCCGCGACACTTTCCTTCTTGCATCGGTTTCTTTGTTTGCAGATATTGCGACCGAGATGCTCTACCCTATCCTCCCAATCTTTTTAACCCAGACACTTCGGGCTAATGGAGCAATTGTTGGATTAGTTGAAGGAATAGCGAATGCTACACAAAACATAGTTCAGGGTTTTGCCGGATATATTTCTGACAAAATACAAAGAAGGAAATACCTGGCGATTGTTGGGTATCTGATTAGCGCTTTAAGTAAACCTTTAATTGGTTTTTCAACTATCTGGCAGCAGGTACTTGGAATTAGATTTCTAGATAGGCTAGGAACTGGAACAAGGTCTGCTCCACGCGATGCTTTGATTGCAGGTTCAGTTGATGAGAAAGATAAAGGAAAGGCATTTGGGTTGGAAGGGATTGGAGATAACTTGGGAGCGTTTCTTGGACCATTGTTTGCGATTTTTCTTCTTTTTTCTTTGAAAATTCCGATTAGGAATATTTTTTACATCGCACTCATTCCAGGTCTTCTTTCTGTGGCTGCAATAATTTTAGTGAGGGAAAGAAAAAGTGTACAGATTGAAAAGACAAAATTGAATGTTAAGTTTCGATCATTTGGTAAAAGTTATTGGAAATATTTACTTGCTACTGCTGTCTTTGGAATTGGAGCTTCCAGCAGTTCTTTTTTAATTCTTGCAACCCGGGATATTGGAATAAGTTTACAAACAACAATATTTATTTATGCATTTTTTAATTTAGCTGCGGCACTTGTCTCATATCCATCTGGGGCTTTGTCTGATAAATTTGGTAGAAAGAATATTTTGATATTTTCTTTCCTTATCTTTTTCATTAGCTATTTGGGTTTTGCCTTAACACGTAGTTATTTTGTAATTGCCTTTCTTTTTATTTTGTATGGAGTTTATCAGGGAATCTTCAGAGGAGTTGGAAAGGCACTTGCTTCTGATTTGGTTCCTTTTGGTCTTCGTGCAAGCGGGATAGGGTGGTACTCTGCAACCGTTGGTTTAACGAGTTTGTTTGCTTCAATAATTGCAGGTCAGGTGTGGGACAAAATTGGCCACCCGGCTGTATTTATCTTTGGAAGTATATTTGCAGTGGCCGGGTCTATTGCAATGTTTGTCTTAGTTAAGAGAGATTCCTGAATCATTTTGTAGACAGTAGAGAAAAAAGTTGCGCCATCCTTACCGTCAGAAGTTAATATAAGAACTTCTCCCTCGTCTTCGTAAACTTCGTACCCTTCTTCTAAAGCAGCTGCCTCAACACAAAAGACTTCGTTTGGTGTCCAGGCATTTATTCTCCAAAGAGCTTCGATCATATAACTATTCTACTTTTAGAAGTTCTACTTCAAATATTAAAGTTGCGTTTCCTGGAATAACTGGAGGAGCTCCTGCTGAACCATATCCTAAACTTGCTGGTATTGTTAACTTTCTTTTTCCTCCAACTTTCATACCATTAAATCCTTGATCCCATCCTTGGATTACTTCCCCTGCTCCGAGAGTGAAACTAAAGGGAATATTTCTGTCATATGAACTGTCAAATTTCTTTCCATCGGTTAGCGTTCCTGAGTAATTAACTGTAATTTTCTTTCCTGAGACTGCTTCATCTCCAGTTCCAACTGTAATATCTTCTATTTTTAGTTCGTTTGATGGTGTTTGTGTGTCCATTTTTATTTCTCCTGAAGGTGTACTGGTTGCAACCACTGCCAACCCTTCTACCTGACTTTCTGGATTATCCTTTTTCTGGGTGCTTCTGGCTAGTACCAAAACGGCTGCAACAACTAAAACTGGAATAATCAAAAACCAATATCTTTTCACTATGAAGATAATATTCGTTTCGTACTCTGAAGTCAACTGTAGGACAGTATCTGGTAATATTTGGCAGAATTTGGTAGCATCTGGTAAGATTAGATATGCTGGTTCCAGGCAAATATAGGCTCACTCCCAAAATTTCTGAATTACTCTCCTCAATTGAAGCATCAAAGCATGTAATTGATTCCATTACAATTCCACCTGAAGTCGAAAATAATATTCGCCGACAATCAACACTTCGAAGCTCTTTGTATTCAGCCAGGATTGAGGGAAATGAACTAACACTCTTGGATTTTGATTCGACTTCCAAAAGGCAGCAAAAACTTGAAGTACAAAATATTTTGAAAGCATTAAATTTCATAAATAGGCATCAAAAGAAGGATGTCAGTTTAAATGAAATACTTGAAATTCATAAAATTGTACTTGATGAACTACACCCCGATGGCGGAAAGTTGAGAAACAATATGGAGGCAATTTTCAATAGTGCTGGAATTGCAATCTATATGCCTCCCCCACCGAAACAAGTAACGCTATTTTTGAAAAAACTCATTAAATATATAAATGCCGGGCGTGAAAGATTAATGCCGATTAAGGCAGTACTTTTTCATTACAGTTTTGAAAAGATTCATCCATTTGAAGAAGGAAATGGTAGAACAGGAAGATTACTGTTGCAGAGAATTTTAAAACAAGGCGGGTATGGAATGAAAGGGCTTCTTTCACTTGAAGAGTATCTTGATAATCATAGAAGCGAATACTACAGGGCACTTGAGGAACCAGAAAAGGATTTGACTGATTATATTGAATTTATGCTAACTGCAATTGATGAAACTGCAAAAGAGGCGCGGGAACAAGTATTGATGAAACAAAATACAGATGCAACAGACTTTCTCCTTCCAAGAAGGGCCGAACTTTTAAGAATTGTGAAGGATCAGAAGATAGTCAACTTTGACCAGTTGAAAAGAAGATTCATGAAAGTGAATGAAAGAACTCTTCGATATGACCTAAAGAAGCTGCAGGAGGGCGGGTTAATTCGAAAATTAGGAAGTACTCGCGGAGTTTACTACCAGGCAAAATGATTCTATTTTAATTGCAGTGGGTCAATCTTCAGTATTTTGTCGTCCCCAGATTTTGGTGTTCCTCTTCCATCTGTGTTACTGGTTAGAACATAAAACATGTTGTCTGGTCCTACGATAACATCCCTTAATCTTCCAAACTCATTTTTGAAGTGTTCTGAAAGATTTAGTTTGTCTCCTACTATTTTTGCCTCATATAGTGTGCTTCCTCTGAGGCCTGCAAAGAATAATGAACCCTTGAAGTAAGCCATTCCAGAAGGTGCCCAGGTTGTAGCTGCACCTGAATTAATTACTGGAGTAATCATACCTTCTTTGGTTTCATCACCTTGAATTGTTGGCCAACCAAAGTTTCCTCCCTTCAATATTTTATTCACTTCATCAAAACCTGTTTGGACTCCAGATCTTCCGTGTTCGGTTGCCCATAACTGACCTTTTTCATCCCAGGCTATCCCTTGGACATTTCTGTGGCCATATGAATAGACTGCATTGCCAAATGGATTATCTGGGGGAATTGAACCATCATCTTTTAGTCTCAATATTTTTCCACCCAAAGTATTTGTGTTTTGAGCTTGGCTTGGGTCTTCTGCATCTCCTGTTCCAATGTAAAGGTTTCCATCTGGACCAAACTTAATTCTACCTCCATCGTGGTTGCTGGAACCTGGAATTTTATCTAATATTATTTTAGGGTCAGTTAGTTGGTTATTTTCAAATTTGTAACGGACAACTTTATTCAAAACATTTCCACCATTTTCAGAATAGGTGTAGTAGAGATATATAAAATGGTTTGAATTAAAGTTTGGGTGGACTGTAATTCCCAATAATCCCCCTTCTCCAACAGTTTTTACATCAAGAACGGTTGCAACTAGTCCTTTGAAGTTTCTCACTTCACCACCTCTAGTTGTGAAAAGTTCTTGTCCATTTGGTAAAAAGACTAGGCTCCAGGGAATTTTCAGGTTCTGTGCAATTACTGTTACTGGTGGAATTTTACTGGCAGTTAAATTTGTGGCCGTGGGGGGTTGAGATGTTTGAGTTGGGGCAAGATTGGATTTGGAGCTCAAGACAATTATTGAAATAATAACTATTACAAAAAGAATTGGCAAAAATCTTTTCATTACTATTCATAATATCATCTTGAATCAAACCATTCCATCAAACGCTTTGATTCCATGGAAAACCATTTCCGATATGCCTTTTGTTCAGATGGCATTGGTAAATAGGCTGCCGAACTTCTGAGTGAAGATCTACTTAGACTTGGAAATAGCGGTAGCCCTGCCTTTTCAAGTTCTAGACGAAGGTCTATTAATGATTCAATCATTCCTTCCCACTTATCTTCTGGAAAATGTCTTTTTGTGGCAGATGTATGTGAACTACTTCTATCCAGGAAATATTTAACAGACTTCGCTGTATTCTCATCTATGGGAAAACTAATAATTCTTGCAAAACCGTTGAGGTCATCACTTACATGGCTTGAAAAACTTCCTCCGGCAATTATGTTCAAAATAAATGGAGTACCGTTAATGCGTCTTGGTAATAAATCCTGAGAGAAGATTACTACATGTATTCCGTCTGCAACCAGTGTTCTATGACAATATATATTTTCAGAATAATCCCTCATCAACTCTTCTATTCTTTTTTTTGTTTCAATTCTTGTTTTCCTGTCAACTTTGAAAATATCTGATGCATCGGTGTAATAAATCATTCCTGCGGTGAATCTATTCAAGGCAAATGGAGCCACACTCCCTTTGTTGAATGACTCTTGGGTGGCATCAAGCAACCTTTGGCCTAAGTTCTCTATAGACGGCATAAGTGAAGTGCAGTTTACTCCAAACTAACTACTTTTGCAGGCTTCTTGAAGATTTGGTATGCAAAAACTACACACAATACTGCAAAAAGACTTCCTCCTAGAAAAGGCATTGGAATAGAAAGCGTTGCCAGTGCTCCACCCAGGATTGGTCCAACAATTGTACCGATACTTACATAACTTGCGTTTACTCCCATCATTTCCCCTTGTGACTTTTCGTCAGTTTCTTTTGAGAGAAGTGTTCCTATGATTGGATTTACAAATGCGTTAGACAAAGAAACGAACATTGAAAAAAGTATGAAAACAGCATAACTTCTGGCAACAAAAAGACCAAAGAAGGCAAGGACTGAAAACATCAAAGCGCCAACTAGAATCTTTTTGTCCTCTATTTTTCCAACAGTTTTGGGAATAATTAATGCTTGGGCAATTAATCCAACAATGCCAAAGATTGTAAAGTTAAGAGCAATGTGCCTTGCATCTAAACCTAATATCTTCACCGAGAATGGCTGATATGCGTATATCAGCAAACCGAAGGCAATTGAAAAAATAAGAGATACAAGAAGTGTTTTACCGACATTTTCATCAAAAATTGCTTTTGCCAGTTTTGGAAAATCAAACATTTTGGTGTGTTTTACTTCACCCATATTTTTATTAGTCTCCGGCAGTATCACAGCTGTTAAAATCACAGCAATTATTGTGATTGCAGCTGCTATAAGAAATGGCACAGCTGTACCCAACCCTACTGTCAGCGCTGAAATTGCAGGGCCTGCTACGAAGCCAAAACCGAAAGCAGCTCCAATTAAACCGAACCCTTTTGCTCTGTCCTCCGGTTTTGTGGTGTCTGAGATTACTGCCATAGCTACAGGAATATTGCCTGCAGTTAGTCCATCAAGGGCACGGGCTAAAAATAGAAATATAGCACTCGGTGCAAAGGCCATCATCAAAAACGAACCAACTGTTCCAAGGAGTGAGATAATTAAGAGAGGTCTTCTTCCATATTTATCAGATAGTCTTCCAATAACTGGTGTTGATATGAATTGACACAAGGAAAATGAGGCAAAGAGGAGTCCATTTTGAAAGTCAGAAAGACCAAACTTTTGAGAGTACGAATACAGAATTGGAATAATAATTCCATAGCCAAGAGCGTTAACAACAGCAATAATTGAGATCACAAGTAGGTTTTTATTGTTTTTAAACATGGACTTGTATTTTACCAGATATATTGACTTGATTGCTATACTTATATTTACCTTGAGAAAGTTGAAGGTGGTTACAATTGGCGGTGGAACTGGAACCTTCACAGTTTTGAGTGGTTTAAAAAAATATCCTGAATTTGATTTAAGTGTTATTGTTTCCATGATGGATGATGGAGGGAGCAACAGAGTTATACGAGATGAGTTTGGATTACTCCCCACTTCTGATGTTAGGCAATGTATTCTGGCGCTTGCTTCGAATGAATCAGATGAGGTTTTGAGGAAACTTTTTACATACAGGTATAGTTCTGGAACTGGAATCTCTGGGATGACTTTTGGAAACTTATTCATGGCAGCATTGAGTGATATTTATGGTGGTGATCAGGAAAAGGCAATTGAGGAAACATGCAAGATTTTTGAAGTAAAAGGAAAAGTTATTCCTGTCACATTTGAAAAAACTAACCTAGTTGCACGCTATGAGAATGGGAAACAGATTCTTGGCGAGCACGCTATAGATGAAATTAATAGGAAGCAGGGGAAGTATAGAATTGTGAATTTGGAGGTGATTCCGCAGGTTGAAGCAAACAAGGAAGCACTAAATGAGATAAAAGTTGCTGATCTCATAATATTGGGTCCTGGAGATCTTTACACTAGTACTCTTTCCAATGTTGTGGTTGATGGAATTGCCCAAGCAATACAGAAATCTAAAGCAAAGGTTATCTATGTAATGAATCTTATGACCAAGTTTGGACAAACTGGAAAATTTAAGGCAAGTGATTTTATTTCTGAAGTCGAGAAATATATTGGCAAAGATAGAGTTAATTACTGTCTAATTAACAATTCTATTAATATTCCTCCAAAGATTTTAAGAAAATACAGAGAGGAATTATCGGAACCTGTTATTGATGATTTGGACAGTAAATATAAAAAAATGAAGATAAGCAGGCGCAACTTAATTTCGGATGTAATTTACGAAAAACCAAAAAGTGATAAATTAACAAGAAGTTTGGCACGCCATGATTCTGACAAGATAGCTCGGGCAATTAAAAAACTACTTGCTACATCTTGAATTTTCAAATATCATTTTCAAGTGACTAAGTATAAGCATAGCTTGAGATTTTATGACAAAATATAAAGAGTATTACGAGTTAATGCTTACAAACAATAAAGATCTTTTTGATGAATTCAAAAAGATTCACGATGAATATGCACTGAACCCTGAAAATCTTCAGACTGAGTTTAATAAAATTGGTGAGAAGATACAGTCTGTAATTCGAACTTGGGAAGATAAACTGTGCGGACGAAGCGAGGCCAATGGATATGGCAGCTATTCCGGTGGTTTGGCTGGGAAATTTCAGGAAGAAATTAGAAAAACATTCCCTCAGATAGATAGTATTGGGCTCATTATCAAGAACCATACTACGCCTACAAATAACTATTCTGAGCCAAGGGAAGAAGTACCAGCTTTTAACCTCAAGAAGATTAGTTTTTGATCCCGTTGGAGACTTTATATTTACTGAAATTTAATGTTGTAATCCAGGTCTGGAACAGCAATTTCTGGATGCTGAGGATTAATAGCATTAAGACTCTTCTCTATCTCATTTAAATTACTTTCAATTTTTAATACTCCTTCATCTGTTGCATAACGGCTTGGATTTGTGATTATGATTGGATTAGGACTCCCTTGATTGGTATTCACCGGAGTTGGAGATGGTGCTGGGGCTGATGGACGCCTGAACATGGCTGCCACTATATTTAAAAGAAGGAGAAGGAATATAACTGCAAAAAGAACTCCAATACCTATAACAATCTTTTTTCTTTTTGGATCTAATCCATTTAGTTTCTGTTTTACTACAACTAACTTGTCTGAGGCTATGTTTTTTACGCCTTGAGGTAAGGCAAGTGTCAATTTCGGCTTTACAGGAGGCACAATTGGCGCTGATGGTGGAACTGGTGTTGTATTTTGGTTTAAAATGTCTGGCATATTTTTAGTTTGTTTTTATCTGAGTTACAATTTCTTTCAAATTCTTGTTTGCTTCCTTCAGGTACAAAAGAGAATCTTCAACATCTGATACTGCAGTTTGGAAAGCGCTTGATGTGTCCTGGGTTGTTGGTTTTATGGAACTAACTATGTTTTTAGCCTCTCCTTCTTTCACTTCACTTCTACTTAGTTTATTATTTACTTCAACTAAAAATCTTTCAATTGAGGTGGTGTCTTTGTCACCATTCAAGCGTATTTCTGCAATTTTTTGATTTAAAAGATCAATTACTGATTTCATTGCAGTTCTTTGATATGTTGTTTCACTTACTCCAATTTCAATTAATGTTTGATACATTAATATCTTTGCTGGTCCAAAGTGATCTTTTGCTTCATCTGAATCGGATACTAAGTCATCTAGGCTTCCGGCACTCTCTAACCTTGCTTTGTGGCTTCCCCACCATGATACTTCTGTATCAATTTGGGTGAAGTAACCTGATTTTTCAGAATCACTTACTCCTTTTGTTTCAAGAAGCTTCATACGAATAGCTGTAAGATATGTGATTACTACACTATCTCTGGCCTCAAGCATAGTACGTGTTGCTTTAACTGCATCTCCTGTTGTTCCTGAAGTTTGGGACTGCAGGTACGCAGCTCTTGCCAGTTGGTAATCAGTGTGTGCTTTCTGGTAGAGACTAAGGTTATATACATAATCCTGGTATGCACGATTATAGTCAAAGGTTTGGGCTTTTACGCTTTTGAAGGTACCTAGTGTTAAAAAAGTGAATACTAGGATTAAGAATATCTTTCTCATGCTTTAACTTTACAAGTTAGACTGGGAAGTTGCAACTTTTGAATTTGGTTCATATTTTATAATATTTGGTTCGGCTCCTGGTTTTAGGACCGTTTTGACATAAGTCATTACTTCTTGAGGGGATAAAGTTCCTTTTACTCTTCTCCTTAGGATTTCCTGCCAGGTACTGATACCGTAATCTTCGAACACCTCTTGTATATGTTCTTTTGCGGTTTTAGATTCAAGTGTGTATCTATCTCCTGGCAACTTCCTCCAATGAGATCTTCGTGCGAGTATTAATCTTGCCTGTTTATCCTCTCTTTCTATTGTGTCTCCGTTTTCATTTTGTCCACGAAATGCTTCCCCGCTCGTTATGTATTCGAGTCTGGAGAAAATAATATTTGTAATCTTGTTTACAACATAAAGTGGTAATCTTGTTTGTTTTCCTGAAGGGTGCATGAGATTACCGTTTTCACTGATATAAAATGTGGCAGATACTTCGTTTGTGCGAATAATAACCTTGTGGCTCTGTGGTCTGCTGTGAATTGAAAAAAAAGTAATACTTTGCACACCATTTATTCTTAGGTCTTCGTCATACTGTGCAATAAACTGGTCGCCATTAAGAGCAATAAAATATTGATAGTTATCCCTAATATTTTTATATTGATCTTGTAATTCTTTGTGCCTAACAATGTAATTTTTGGGCTCCATCTTATTGGTTTTAGTTCCAAAAAGATTCGTTAAGTTGCCTTCTTCTATTAATTCGTCTTTATTTAAAATGTGTCTCAATAATCCAGCTTCTTCATAATCCCTCAATGCGGCTGATAGTAAATTTAATTCAAGCAACCTATTATTTATCATATGTTCTGGCAGGAATGAGCTGACATTTGATGTGACGGAATCCATTAAATATGCAGTAAAAGCAGAGTGATCTATTAATTGAGTAAGCACTCTCTGTTCGTCGTCGCTAAGTGATTTAAATCTGTTTTCGTCTCCACTGACTACAAACACACCCTTTTTGTTTTGAGTAAATACCCAAAAACTTTGAACAGTTTGTATACCTTCTAGGATTTTTTGTTCCTCGGAAATATCAGGTCTGAATCTTAAATTTGAATGCAGGGTAGTCCTGGTTTGTTTCAAAAAATCCTGAAAACAATGGTCCACGAAAAGATTGAACTCGGTGGAGTAGCGATTTTTGTGAGAATTAATTTTGCTGTTTAACCAAGTCATGCAAAGTGTAAAAAGTTCGGGGTTAAACGTATCACTTGCAGAGTAAAGAATATCGTATGTGATTGAAATTAGAGGATATTCCGACTTATCTAATACACTTGTGGCGTTTTTCCAGTAGAACTCTAAGATTTCTTGTGAGATTTCACTTATTCCATTAGATACAGGATCCTTCTCTTGAGGGTCAAACGCTCTTTCCGTAATCGATTTTAATACACCATCTGTCTGGGATGTAATTGTTTGTCCATCTTGAGTTTTATATCTAAATCCAGATGGGTCTTTTATTATTCTAGTTTCTCCTAGAGACTCTGATGCGAAACCCAACAGTTTTCTTATATTCTCTATAGATTCAGGGGCACTTTCTCTGATCTCTTCAATTGCTATTTCGAGTTGTCCTATGCCACCTTCTGTCAAAAAAAAATCTTTTACAATAATATTGGCAATGCAGCCCTCCAAAATCTTGGCATCATCAATAATCTGTTCCCATGTATTTTTTTCTTTTTGCCATTGTTCCACCCTATTGTATTTCCTCTTACCTTTCAGTACTTTCTTGTCAGTTTCGTAAATACTTCGTGCTTCTCCATAACGTGCTTTTAAATAGTTTGTGTGGAAAGATCTTGCCTCTAGATCCAGTGCTAACTCGGCAAGATGGAGTGTTGTCGAAGTAATTTCTACATCTTTTTCTAATCCCACAAAATTTGCCACTGATTCTCTTTGATAAGTGAGCTGTTTTCTTACTAATCTTTCTTGTTCTATTGGAGATTGCGAAGCTATCACTCTATCAGTTAGAGAGGTTGGATAAACTTCAACTTCATGAAAGTCCTGTATTTGCCCATTGGCATCTAAAATCGGAGATTTATACCTAATTGGATAGAGTTCCATCAAGTGTAGGTATTCTACTAGACTAGATATTCGTAATCAATAGCTTACTTTAATCCTTGCTGAATCAAGATATATTGTTGAGGAATTTAGAGATTTGATTTGAACTTTATACAAATTCTTCCCAGCCCAGAAAGTAAGGTTTCCCGAAACACTCAAACTAAACTGTGAATTATTCTCCAAACTTATTTCTGAACCATTAACTGCAATGCCATGAGTTGCATCTATGAGTCTTGCATATGCAGTTCCATTTGCATTGTCTACTCTCAAGATTCCTTCAAAAACTGCTTTGGCCTTACTTCCAAATTCTGAACCAAAATCAAGCCATACCTCATCATTTGGAACATCTACCCAGTCTGTTGCTTGGGTATTTCCTCCTCCACCTAAGGGTACGTAAACAGTTTTTGGGAATTGAGATACAGCTAATGGAGTTGCGGTTGGTTTTGGAGTTGGTGTTGGGGTTGCTGGCAGTGCATTTGGGGTTGGAGTTATGGATATTTGAGGTTCATATGGAGTTGGTGAAACATATTGGTTATACGGCGAATTTGTTAATACAAACACTTCTTCCTTTAACTGGGAAAGCTGCATCTGGGAAAATACTAATCCGCCAATGGAAATGATAATTGCGAGAATTAAAATGATGTAGATTGGTCTTTGGCTATTTGGCTGGGGCATCTTTTACAGTATATCCCAAATTCATTAACTCTTCCCTAATCTTGTCAGCTTCTTCATACTTCCCTTCTTTTCTGAAGTTTTCTCTTTGTTTAATTAACTCTTCCATTTCTTTTGTAACTACAGGTTTCTCGCTAGTTTCTTCTTCGTTTAACTTTAAACCCAAAACTTCATCAAAACTAATTATAAGGTCGTATTTATCTAGGCTTGGGATGTTGCTTTTTACTACTTCCCAAACTACAGCGAGAGCTTCTGGAGTATTTAAGTCGTTTGAAATGGCATCTGTGAATTTCTGTCTATATAAATCTATCTTTTTTTCTTTTTCTGGAGAGAGAACGTTTCTTTCTTTTTCTTTTTTTAATTCAGAGAGGGTACTTTTGAGTCTTCCGAGAGCGTTTTGGGCACCTTCCAATGCTTCAAAAGTAAAGTTCAGAGGTTTTTTGTAGTGGGCAGAAAGGTAAAAGTATCTGAGGGCTAGTGGATTAACGCCCTTTTTGATTACATCATCAACAGTATAGAAATTTCCAAGGCTTTTACTCATCTTTACTCCATCTACAGTTAAAAATGCATAATGCAGCCAATACTTCACAAATGGATGCTTGCCCGTTCCCGCCTCTGATTGTGCTATTTCATTGGGGTGATGAATGGGAAGATGGTCTTCTCCACCAGTGTGGATATCAAACTGTTCACCTAAATATTTTATGCTCATTGCAGAACACTCTATATGCCAACCCGGAAACCCATCTCCCCATGGGCTATTCCAGTGCATGGTGTGGTCAGCAAATCTTCCAACGCGCTTGAACCATAGTGCAAAGTCTGCGGGGTGCTTTTTGTTTTCATCAGTTTGAACTTCCTCTCGAACTCCAATTTGTTTTTCTTCAAGCTTTTGCCCAAACAATTCTCCATATCCTTTGAATTTCTGAGTATCAAAGTAAACTGCTTCAGGAGTGTCATACCCATAACCATTTGCAATTATTTTTTTAATTAATTCAATTTGTTCTGGGATATTATCTGTAGCTTTGCAAATTACAGTTGGTCGCAAAATGTTAAGTTTGTCCATTTGCTCGTAGAAGTTTTCGGTAAAGAATTCTGCAACTTCCCAAACTGTTTTGCCCTGCTTTACTGCTCCTTTTTCAAGTTTGTCTTCACCTGCATCTGAATCTGAACTCAAATGCCCTACATCAGTTACATTTTGAACGTGATTAACTTTATATCCTTGATAAACCAGACTGCGTCGTAAAATATCATCCATGGTATATTTCCTACCGTGGCCTATATGGGCATAATCATATGCTGTAATGCCGCAGGTATACATTCCAACATTTGGAGGGTTAATGGGTTCAAAGACTTCTACTTTTTTTGTGAGGGAGTTATATAGTTTCACTAGTGAATTTTAGCTTAAACTATATGTGTTGTCTATTCATAACGATCTTCGTGAAGATTATATTCCATAATATAGCTGTTCAATTTAGCTTGAGGGGGGTTGGCGCATTTCAACTTGCTGTTGTGCTCTACTCTTGAAAAGATTAACAACTGTTGTCTTTGCTTTTTTCATTGCCCCCATCATGCGTCTTCCTTTTTTGCTTTGTATTTCAGGTGCTGCAGTTTCTTTGGATCTTGCCTCTTCTTGTTTTCTCATTTCTTCCTGCTGTAGTTCTTCTTGTTTTCTCTGAAGCTTCATCCTTTGTATATCTTCAAGTTCTTTTTCTAAAGCTTGAACTTGGCGAACACTTTGGTTTCTTAATTTTGCTTTGTTTAATTCAACTTCTTGAGATTTTGGTTCTTCTTTCTTTTCAGCTTTTTGGGGAGTGGACTCTATTCCAAATTGTGTTTTTGCTGATTTAAGAGTTTCTGAACTTTCACGGGCAATAATTTTAGCTGTAGCTATGGCTGCCTGTTTTGCAGTTTGTTTGAGTTGTACCATCTCTTTTACATTTCACGTCTACCCAGGATTGCTTCTCTAAGGGTAGTTTCATCAGCATAACCTAAGTCTGCTCCTGTTGGAATTCCCATTCCAAGTCTACTTACTTTTAATTCATGCTTTACATTTTCTTTCAACCTTTTTGAAATATACATTGCTGTAGCATCCCCTTCCATTGTGGGATTTGTAGCTATTATTACTTCCTTTACTGTATGGCCATTCACTGTCCCAGCTCTTTTAATTAGGGCTTCAATGAAAAGTTCATCTGGACCGATATTCTCAAGTGGGTTAATGGCACCATGGAGAACATGATATGTTCCATCAAACTTTCCTGATTTTTCAAGAGAAAGAATATCAAGAGGTTCTTCAACCACCATAATTGCTTCTCTGTTTCTTTTGGTATCACTGCAGATGTGGCATGGGTCAACTTCATCTGTGTTTTTACAAATGGAGCAGAGTTTTGTTAGTTTTTTAAGGTTTGTTAAACTCTCTGCAAACTCTTCGAGTTGGGATTGAGGAACTCTAAGGAGGTAGAAACCCAAACGTTCTGCAGTTTTGGGACCAATTCCTGGCAGTTTTTCAAAGGACTCAATAATATTCGTCAGGGATTTTGGTAATTTCATTATGGAAGGGTGACTTCAAATATAGCAGCAGTATTGGGATTCATCAACTCGAATGTTTGCCACACAGCTGAAGAAGTTGCCACATTGATATCTTTTGCAACACCCCCTCCATAGTTAATTCTTCTGAATCTGAAATTTCTTTGGGCTGATGCAGTCCCTACCGGGATATTTTGAAAAGTCATGGGGACTGCTTCAACGTGTTTGCCTTCTGTGTCATAGTTAACTACAAAGGTACGGATTGTCTTTCCATCTTTTTTACTAAATGCTTTTATCCAGCTTCCCTCTCCTGCAATATTTACTCTGTCCCCTGTCATTCTATTGAGAAATGAAATGGCACTATATCGAGGCTTTGTGACAGGAGTTCCAAACTTTTCATGGGTTAGGAGTCCCCACCTGCCCCAGAGTTGTTTGTCACCAGGCCCATCTTTGATTTCAAAGTTAAAGACTTTATTTACTGTGTCTTCCATCACTGTTGATGTTGCTAGCGCATGAATTGCTCCAAAGCCATTGTCATAGACTGGGTCATTGTTGCTATTGGGACCTAATTCTGTAATTGCGAGCTCTAGGTTTGGATTGATTCCTGGGACACGCTCTGTGAGCCAGCTTTTGATGTCAATTAAATCTCTTTCATATTTATCAAGATCTTTTGAATAACTATGCCAGGAATAAAAATCTACTCTTAAGTGCCTCTGGATGGCTGCAGTTAAGAATTGGGTAACCCAATTCTCATAGAGGGCAGTTGTTGCTGGGCCTCCAATTTTAAAGGAATTGACGTTTCTTGCCCTTGATGCTGCGGCTGTCGTGTGGGCATATAGCTCAATATAATTCCTACTTCCATATAGTTTGTAGCCTCCAAACAAGTCTGGTTCATTCCAAACTTCATAGTAAACATTTGGAATATTTAACCCAGTTTTACCACTAACGTGCTCTACCAGTTCCTGAACCATTGATTCCCACCTTCCCCAATCTGTTGGTATAGCCCCTGTAATTGCTATAAAAGGCCTGGCTCCAATTGCCTGAATATCACTAATGTTTCCATCTAAACTTGCTCTATCCTCAATTGCAGTATCTATCCTAATGTAATTTGGGTGGAGTGCTTGGGTTTGAGTTATAACTGGGCTTAGCATTCTTCCTTTCTCTTCGTTTCCTTGGGCTAGATTTCTCCAATTAAAATGGGAGTCTGGAAAAGAAGTACTTAAATCAATTAATAAGTTTGCTGGAACCCCTCCTGCATGACCAAAGAAACCAACTGCATTTCCAACAAGGTAAACACTCACTGGAATTGCAAAAAGACTTGTTAATATGAATAGTATGCGTCTGCGCATATATTCATTCTAACTCAAAAACCTTTGAGAAGTGAAGAGAGACCGCCTTCTTCTACCATTTTCTTGGCTGCTGTTTTTTGTACCTTTTCAAGAGCTTCATTAATTACTTTGACTAGTTTTGGCTGTGGAACGCCATCTATCTCAATATATTCAATTCTTTGATCCCCTGTTACCTTTACCTTGCAGCCATCCTTTTCAAGAGATTCTACAATTTCTTTTAACTTCTTTTGCATTGCCATGGCCTGGCCCCTCATTTTCCTTAAATCATTTAGTTGTCCAATTTTATCTAACATAATTGTATTTTGACTACCTTAACCAAAGATTTCCTTGGCTGCTGAAATTATATCTTCATCTACCTTCGTGGTCAAGGACTCTGGCGTTTGGTTTACTGCTGGTGTCTCTCTCTTTTGAGATTTTCTTTCTGTTAAAAGAAAATCTACTTTCATGTCTTTGTCAGCAACTATCTCACATACCACATCTTCAAGAATCTTTTTGTTGGTTAATACTTCCAGCTTCTCTTTGTGGAATTGGTAGTAGACACCAATTGTGAAAGTTTTTTCATTGACGCCAATTGGTTCTGCTGCTCGAAGCAGGGCTTCGATACTTGTGTTTTTGGCACGGACTAACTGCAGAATTTGCAGCCAATTTTCATTTGATATTGGAGAGCCTACAATTTTGGCTTCACTTTTTTTTGCTTCAACCTTTGGCTCTACTCTTTTTTCTACTTCCTCCTTTTCATTTTCAACTGGTTTACTTTCATTTCCATTGTCTACTTTTTCCTCTACCCTTGAATTAGTTTTTGTAAATTTAACAAGCGCAATTTCAAGACTGAGCTGTGGGATTGAAGAGAAGCTGCTCTCTCCCATTGCCCCTGTTATCAGTTTTGACAACTGAATGATTTCCTCCATTTCGTACTTTTGCAGAAGGTCTTCTTCGCCTTTAACTTTTGCAAGCAAACTTTGGTGAATAACTTCCATCAGCTCTGTCGTAAACAATTTAATTGAGGTTCCATCTGCTGTAATTTTTTCTACTAACTCCAAAACTTTTTGGGTGTCACCGTTTCTTAACACCTCAAAAAAGCTGATTACTTCCTTTTCATTTGAATGCAAAAACTTTTCAATATCGCTTTCTTTTATTTCCTTTGAATTCAAAGTCATGCTTTCAAGAATTTTTACAGCATCTCGAAATGACCCATCAGCTTTTTTGGCAATAATACTGATTACTTTTTCTTCTACTTTTAACTTTTCACCAGTTACCACTCTTGCCAATTGACGGGCAATATCTTTTGCAGTTGCCTTTGTGAAGTCAACTCTAGTTAGTCTTGAAATTACTGTATCTGGAAGTTTCTCAGGATTAGTGGTAGCTAGAATGAAAAGAACATGAGCAGGAGGCTCTTCAAGTGTTTTCAAAAAGGCGTTGGAGGCTTCAGTTGTTAACATATGAGCCTCATCTATGATATAAATTTTCTTATTTGCAGAGGCGGGAGCGAGCATTATGTTTTCTTTGAGACTTCGAATATCATCTATACCACGGTTGCTGGCTGCGTCTAACTCAATTACATCCATGTTTGTACCATTTGTAATGGAGATGCATTGTATGCATTTGTTGCATGGCCTGTCTTTTTCTTCACAATTAATTATCTTTGCAAGTATTCTTGCAGCTGAAGTTTTACCAGTTCCTTTGGGACCGCTGAAAAGAAAAGCGTGGGGAATATTATCTGAGCCAATAATTGCAGTTAAGGCATCCCTTACTCCCTCGAGGTCGAGTTCATCAATGATTTGCGGGCGGTATTTTAGATATAGGGTCATATCAAATTAATCGTGGTGAATGCCAACTAGATGCAGGGCTGCGTGTTCTGCCAACTGACAGGCAACATCATCAATCAACTTTCCTTTTTCTTTTGATTCTTCGAGAACAAAGGGGTATGAAATTACAATTTGGCCAAGATGAAGCTTGCCATCTGGTGGCATTACAAAATCCATCCCCTCTCCTGCTGGGAAAGTGAATACTGGGTGTTCAAAGACTTCATCTTTGTAGTATTTTTCATTTAATTCATCCATTTTTGTTTTATTTACTATGGCAACATCAACAACAGCGTCTGAGACTATGCCATTACTCTCTAGGGTTTTTTCAATTACATCTTTAACCTTTTTTGTGTTAACTGGATAATTGCCTTGTTTATAAATAGTTATTGATATCATGCTAGTTTTGCCTTTATGAGAGCTGATACTCTTCCTCCATCAGCTTTGCCTTTGACTTTGGCCATGACAGCTCCAATCACGCGACCCATATCCTGCATTCCAGTTGGTTTCAGCTCTTTAACTGCTTCATCAACAATTGAACCTAGTTCTTCATCACTCATTTGGGCTGGAAGAAATTCTTCAAGAATAGCCAACTCTTCTTTTTCCTGATTTACTTTTTCTGTGAGGTTTGCCTTGGTATATGCCTCAACTGCATCTTTTCTTTTTTTTGCTTCTTTTGATACTACTTCCAGCTCTTCTTCTTCAGTTAAGTCTCTCATTTTGTCTGTTCTTGCATAGTTAAAGGCTGTAGCAAGCATTCTATATGTGGTTAGCTTTGTCTCATCACCTGACTTCAAGTTCTCTGTAATTAGTTCCTGGACTTTCTGGGTTAGCATTGTAGTACGGCAAGTATATGACGAGAAAGAATTATCTACAAGATATTAAAAGATATCAAAATCCACCCATTAAGTGGTAATGAAGATGCATAACAATCTGGCCAGCCTTGGTACCATTGTTGGTAGTTAATTTGAAACCATCTTCTATCTTTTGTTCTCTGGCTATTTTTTGGGCAACAAGTTGGATTTTACCTAATATTCCACTGTCTTCCTCACTTGCCTCATTTAGGTTTGTAATGTGTTTGGTTGGAATAATTAGAATATGAATTGGGGTTGATGGTTTTATATCCTTGAAGGCAACAATTTCAGGGCTTTCATACAGGAACTCTGCAGGGAGCTCTTTTTTGATAATTTTACAGAAAATGCATTCTTCCATATTCCAAAATGATTATATCATGGGGTATAATTTATATATGACAGAGTTTGATAACTTTCGTGAATATAGAGGTTCTTTGGTTAGAAATGATGAAGGAAATATTGCATTAGTAGGAACCAATATAGATAGTGGCCGACCTACACCTGGTTATGTCCTTGTTAAGTTTTCTCCAGACGGCGAATTAAGAGACTGGTTAGAAGCCAATATTGATAAGGCTATGACTGTCTATTTCTCAAGGGATAGGGAGAATACCGAATGTACTTTTAGCTATTCTAACAATGAAGGAAAGACGGAGTTAAAGACGTTTAAAGATCTTGAAACGTCCATTACTTGACCGCTCTTTATTCCTGGATTTTATTTCAGTTGTCTCGGTTGGTTTTTCAGCTAAAGATATATCGTGGCGTTTTAGACCTGGATCAAATCTCTTGACGATATCTTGATCTATTAACTCGGCATCACGCCAACTTTCCAGATTCCACAAGAATCTACCAACACCCATAAAATAAGAGATTATATCCTCGGCTTTGCCACTTTCTTTTTGCCTTTGTAGAATGTGTAAATCGTTTACTTGGCTATTTAGATAGTGGACAAACCTGGTCTTTCCCCCCTCGCCTTTATAGGCTTCTACGGCAGTATCTTCCGCCTTGCGAGTATCTTCATTGACCCTAGGTTTTCCAAAGTCGATAACTTTAGCCGCAGCCCATGCGCCTGTCTCAAGCCTGCTTCCAAGTGGTTTTTGACCTTTGTTTTCCATGCCGCATTGTATCACATATAAAGCGTGGCTTGTCAAGTACTATGGGGTGAAAGCTGAGATAAAGCTGAGGTGTGTGATATTATAGGCAATGGCTAAGGAAAGATTCGATAAACATTGTTATGATGGGGTTGTTAAATATGAAGAAAACGGAATTCTACATGTTGTGGGTCATAGAATAGATCCTGATACTTTAGAGGTGGAAAATTTAGCCGATATAGAGATATGGTCAAAAGCTTTGGATGGACAAATGCCCGAAAACTTGAGATATTATGATGTTTTTATGTCGCACAAAGGAGGGCTGATTAGATTTTGCTATGACCCTGAATTAAAAATATTGGAAATTTTTAAAGATAACGACAAGTCTGTCGTTTTTAGTAACTTCTCTCTTTTCGATTTAGATTAATCAATGGGGTGTGAACTTCCTGGAGGTTGGTGCTAAGCCTCTTCTTTCTGCCATTGGATGACCCAATGATGCTGATATTTGAGTGCTGTTGATATTATAAAGTGCTATAAGATTTCTGATGTTATTGATGTTTTCAATACTTTTTCTATTTGAAGGTATTTGTCTTGGATCGAGACGGCTGACACCGGTTTCCTCGTCGACACTACACCTTGATGCATATACATCTGATTGCATAAGTTTCACTAAATCTGAAATGACTTGTTTTGTTGAAATATTATTGTTTTTAATATATTCCTTTGCCTTCTCTTGTTTTTGGGCTAGAGTCTCATCGTTACTTCCTCCCATTTTATTGGCTATGTGGATGTATTTTTCCCAAAGTACCCAATTCTCGAATCCATGTAACTTTTCTAAAGTAAGTTTTTGAGGGCCAGACAAAAAAGCTTCAATTGGTTTCCCTGTTTTACTGTGTTCATCAGTTTGTTTTTTTAAATTTTCTTCTTCGGCTAATAAATTTCTATATTCCTGTGAGGCTGTTACTAACTTCATCTTATTTTTTAACCCTGCCAAATCAGAACCTGGGAGATTATCCATGTATTTGGTAATAAGTTGCTGTTTTTTGTCGAGAGTTGCGCCGATGTCCATAAATTCATAGTATGCGTTAGTTGCTTCGTTTGGATCTATTTCTGTTCGAGCCGTTGTTTTGTCTGCCATTTGTCTATTTTTACTTTAATATTGGTCTGTGTCAATGTTTGGACTGAAAAACTTATAGTTTTCGCCAACATGGCTTGGAATACCTGCGTAGATTTTGTGTTTATAAACACCACCTGCCTTGCCAAATTTTGACATAACCCATATATCTTCTGGTTTTTCTCCTTTTTCAACGACCACTCCCCAGTGAGGTGGCTCTCCGGGAATTGTATACATTACAATATTATTCACCCTCGGGTTTTCGACTTTTTGCAATGTTGTTGGAGCGATATTTTCTAAATCTAAACCAAGCTTTTCTGCAGTAAACGCCCTACAGTCTTTTCTGCCAGCCTCTTTTGAACTTTTTACCAGAGTGAGGCATTCCCCACCCTCCTTTGTATTTATATTTGAAAGAAGTTGATTGAAATGATCTACATTACCCTGCTCCTCAGCAATTACAGCTTTTTGAATCTCTTGACGAAGTTTGGATCTTTGAATAAGTATTTCTCTACTTTGACTATTCTCCATTTAGGATTCTTTTATCTTCTGTCTCACTTCATCCAAACTCAGTAGCTCTACTTTGTCTCCGTTTCTTTCCTTCCACTCAATTTTATCCCCTGTCTTTTCTGAAACTACTAGTCTGACTGGAATTCCAATGAGGTCTGCATCTGCAAACTTCTCCCCTGCTCCTAATTCTCTGTCATCCCACAGAACATCTACTCCTTTTTCCTTGAGTTCTTCGTATATCTTTTTTGCATTTTTTGCTCCTTTTAGTTCAATCAGGTGAGCATGGAATGGTGCAACTGACTTTGGCCAGATTATGCCTTTTTCATCGTGGAACTTTTCTACTATTACACCCATTGTGCGACTTATTCCAATTCCATAGCAACCCATAATTGGGTGTATTTTTTCTTGGCTTTCATTTGTAATTGTTAAATCAAATGCTTTGGTGTATTTTTGACCCAAATCAAATACATTTCCAACTTCTGCAGCTTTGGATGGCTTTAATTTTCCTTTTTTACAGTTTGGACAGGTTTCGCCCTCCTTGTATTTTTGAATATCATCAATATTTACACAGAATTCACAATTGTCACAGTAAAGGATGTTGGCCTCTCCTGCATCGGTTAGAACTTCAAATTCATATGATATTTTTTCTGAGAATGCTCCTCCGCTTGCTTCTGTTACCCTTGCCTCAAGACCAAGCCTTTTGAAGATGTTTAAGTATGCTTTCTTTGCTTTTTCATAGAACGCATCGAAATCATCTTGATCTGCATGCCAACTGTATAAATCTTTCATTAGGAATTCTCTGCCCCTTAATATTCCAGATTTACTTCTCAACTCATCTCTAAACTTCCACTGGATGTGGTAGATACTTAGTGGAAGGTCTTTAGTTGTGTGCAGGAATTCTTTTACAAGAGGTGTTACTACTTCTTCATGGCTTTGGGCCAAGGCATAATCTTTTTTTGTTCTACTTTCTACTTTGAAAAGAACATCTATATGATCCCATCCCCCTGTTTGCTTCCAAACTGCTGATGGATGAAGAAGAGGCATTAGTACTTCTTTTCCTCCAAGAGTGTCCATTTCTTCTCTTACTACTTCAGTTATGTTATTTAATACTCTCAAGCCAAGTGGAAGATATGTATAGACTCCTGCCATCAATTGCCTCACAAATCCAGCCTTAACTAGCAGCTGGTGATTGATGGAGTCAGCATCTTTTATTTCGTCTTTTCTGGTTTTTGGAAAAAGTTGAGATTGTAACACTTCACACATATTTTAATCGCTCTTGACCCAAAATGCTACAATTGGTTATGACAAAGAAAAAAGTTATTAGTTGGGCAAAAAAAGATCCTGACTATGCATTTTCTTTGAAAGCAGATCTTTCTGAGTTTAAGGAAAATGATTGGGTTGCAATTTCACACAAAAAGATTGTTGCTCACGGACGAAGAGCCGATGTTGTACATAAAAAAGCCAAGATAATATATCCAGAGTCAGACATATTATTGGTTCAAGTACCTCCAAGAAGATTAGTCATATATTAATGATTGTTTTTAAGTATTTAGAAGGAAGACCAACTGCAACTATATCCTTGGCAAAAAATAACGGTGATTGGTATAGCTTTCGATCAATAATTGATTCCGGAGCGGATTTAACTGTTATCCCCTTTTCAATTGGCAAAACTCTTGGAATGGATGAGAAAAGGTATAAGCCTAGAACTTTGGGTGGAGTTGGAGGTGGGCTTAAAGCTATTTATGTAAAATTGAAAATGAAAATTGGTGAAAAGGACTTTGATGCCAGAGTTGCCTGGGCACAAATTGATGGGATCCCTACATTACTTGGAAGAGCCGATGTTTTTGATAAATTTAAAATAACTTTTGATGAAAAGAAAGAAGAGATTATTTTTGAATAAGGGTTTCTACAAACTTTGAGACGGAGCCTGCTTTAATGAAGGCCGGGATTTCACGGGCAGTTACTAAAAGCATAAGGCCAATCATAAATATAAAACCTGCTGTGTAGATTTTACTCTCCAAGTTTGCTGTCATCTTTTTCCTGGTTATCGCTTCCACTATTGTTATGAATACTCTTGATCCATCAAGGGGTGGAATTGGGAGAACGTTAATTATGGCAAGATTTATTGAAATTATTCCAATGAGGTTAAGAAGAGGTATTATCCCCATCTTTGCAAATTCAATCAGAAGCGAAACAAGTCCAAAGGCTCCAACTACATGTTCTGGTGCTTTACCCTGGCCAACGCTTTTTGCAGCTCCACCGAGACCCAATATTACAGCTTTACTTAGGGCAAGCGATTGCTTCAATCCATGCCATGCTCCTACAAATGGCCTTTGCCAAATTGGTGGAAAGTAAATTTCTGGGACATCTGCTATCTCAACTCCTATTGCTCCTTGACCCTCTGGAGGATTAAGACGGGGGGTAAGTTTTAGGCTAACAAGGTTTTCACCACGCAGGAACTCAACTACTACAGCTTTCCCTTTATATTTATCAAGTTCTGCCTTGAATTCACTAACAGAGGAGATTGCCGTATCTCCTACCTTTTTAACAATGTCTCCACTTACTACACCAGACGCTGCTGCTGGGGTATCATTTGATACTGCAAGAATTTTTACATCGACTATTCCTGTATCAATTCCAGTAAAGGAGTAAACAATTGCAAATGCAAATACTGCCAGAACAAAGTTCATAATTATCCCTGCCAGTGTTATTGCGATTTTTACTTTCTTTGATTTATTTGAAAAAGCACGTTCTGGGTAAACTACTTTGTCTTCTGCAGTTTCACCATGAAGTTTTACAAAACCACCAATAGGGAGCCAGTTTAAAGAATAGAGTGTCTCCCCTATCTTTTTGCCAAAGATCCTGGGGGGAAGTCCAAGACCAAACTCTTCAACTAAAACACCTGACTTTTTGGCTACCAGGAAGTGTCCTAGTTCGTGAATAATAATTATTAATGAGAAGCCCAAGAAGACTTTGAGGGCAATAATTATATTTGTTAAGTCCATAAAGTAATTCTAACAGAAAAGATATTAGAAGATATAGTTGACAATTTAACTAGCTAAATTAAGATGGATTATGTTAACAAAGCAGGATTTGGGGGCGATTGAAAAGTTATTTGATAAGAAACTTGTTCCTATTCGTAATGATATTCGAATCATAAGAAGAGATCTAAAGCGAACAATTGATTTCTTTGATAAAGCACACTTAAATCACGAAAAAAGAATCAAGAGAGTTGAAGAACATTTGAACTTCCCTGCTAACTAAATTTGAAGTAACTCTTGTTTTTTGCGTGCTCCGATTTCTTCTATCTTTCCAATGAATTCATCTGTTAATACTTGAAGGTTTTTTTCAAAGGCAAACTTTTCATCTTCTCTAATTTTCTTTTCTTCAAATTCTCTTTTTATATTTTTCATTAACTCTCCTCTAATTTGTCTAATTACTATTTTTGATTCCTCAAGTTTTTGCGAAAGAAGTTTCACATACTTTTCTCTGTCTTCTGTAGTTAGGGCTGGGAGAGTGATTCTAATAATTTCTCCATCAATAACCGGGTTCATTCCAATATTTGCAGCTTCTATTCCTTTTTTTATTTCTCCGATAACTGATTTGTCCCATGGGTCAACAACAAGGGTTTGCGGGTCTGAAGTTGTGACACTTGCGAGCTCTAATATTCTTAGTCTTTGTGCTCCGCCGTAGACTCCTACTTCAAGATTTTCAAGAAGAGCAGGAGTAGCTCGGCCTGTTCTAATGGTTCCAATTATTTTCTGCAGTGCATCGAGCGCCCCCTGCATCTTTTTACGTGTAGCTAATTCGTCCATTACTTACCTATTTCCATTCTTTCGAACTTACCAATTTTAATATTCTCACCAGTTTTGGCTATGACTTCCTTTACTAAGTCTAACACTTTTTTTGAAGGCTCTTTAATAAAATCCTGGGACTCCAAATCTTTTACATCTTTTGGATTCATGGATGCAATTTGAAGAGCTACGTTTTTTCCCAAGCCTACAAACAATTCATTTCTTGCAACAAAGTCTGTCTCACAAAGAAGTTCGACCATGCTGCCAATTTTTCCTGAGTGGTGGATATATGAAAAGATAATTCCTTGTCCTGTTTCTCTTCCTTCTCTTTTTGCAACCTTTTCAAAACCTTCTTTCTGAAGAATTTCAAATGCTTTCTTTTCATTTCCTTTTACTTCATCCAAAACTTTTTTGACCCTAATAACTGGGGCTCCTGTAGCGTCGTGAAGTTTTGATATTAACTTTAAATCTAGTTTGGACATGGCAGTTACTTTAAATAATTCTCTACTGTTTCTAAAAATATATTTATAGATTTTTCAGCGTCATCATTCATTGGAATAGCGTAATCAACATCATCTGGATCACTATTGGTGTCTGTTAGTCCGACAGTTATAACACCCATTCTCTTTGCTTCCCTGATTGCAGATTTTTCTTTGTGGGTATCAATTATGACAACATAATCTGGAAGTTTGTCCATTTTGGCAATTCCACCAAAATTCTTTTCAAGTCTTTCAATTTCACGAGCTATTAAAAGTCTTTCTTTTTTAGTGAAGGTATTATATGCACCTGATGCCAGGTCTTTTTTCATGTCAGCAAGTTTCTTGGTTGATTTTTTAATTTGGTCGAAGTTTGTAAACGTTCCACCTAAAAATCTTTGAATTATATATGGCTCTCCCAATTTTTCTGCAACTTCTTGTGTTTTTGCTTGGGCTTGTTTCTTGGTACCAACAAAAAGAATTACTTTACCTTCTTTTTTAGCTGCATCTAGAACTTTGAGTGCTTCCTCTAACTTCTCTTTGGTTTTTACTAAATCAAAAATATGAACACCATCTTCCTCACCATATATAAATGGCTTCATTCTTGGGTTCCAACGCCTAATCTGGTGACCAAAATGAGCACCTGCTTCAAGTAGGCTTTCCAAACTAACATCTAATTTTTTCTTTGCTGCCATGTGATTTACAAAAAGTTCCTTAAACCGCTACTTAAGGAGAAGCTTACGCTTACAGGAACTTGTCCCTTAAGTATGTGATGCTTGGTATTTTACTATGTTGAAGTCTAATTATCAATGGTCTCTTGGATGGCTTCCTGAACAGCTTCAATTTCTCTGCCTACTAGTTTACGTACTCCTTCAGAAACAATTAGACCGGTAGCAAGTGAAACCGTGCAAATAACTCCTGTTTTAAGATCCCGTGAAGCCGCACATACTACAGATGTACCCATAAGACCCAAGAATTCAAAGGCCCCTAGCCATAACTTTGTTTCACTTGCTTCTTTACGAAAGAATTGGAGATCCTCTAAGCTCCAACCTTCAAATTCTTGTCTCATTTATTTGTTATAGCACTTTCAACTAAATTTTCAACTATTTTTGAAGTTCTCAATTTCCGGTATTGTACTTTTGACAGAATTTAGTTTACTTCTACTGTCAAAAAATGATGCAATTCCAATCATTCCAGGTCCGATAGGTGAGATAATGCCAGCAATTTGAAGTGGTCCAACATTAGGATCTTTAAGTAACATTGTTAGACTTGTAACAATAGTTCCAATGGAAATTCCTGCTGACAGCATCACCATGAAGTTTAAATAACTACGCGATTCTTTGTATCCTTTCAGGGCAGCATCTATGTTTTCATAGTAGTTAACCCAATTATATTTGCCATGTTTTGTGACTACTTTTATTAGACTCTCTCCTCTGGGGCTTGTGAATTGTTCAACGGGCATCTACTTTTTATAACAAGCTTCAACTAAATTTTCAAGAAGACAAATAATTGTGACGGGTCCTACTCCACCTGGAACTGGGGTGACAAAGGAGGCCATCTTTGACACTGCCTTGTAATCAATGTCTCCCTTTGGAGCTCCAACATCAATTGCAACAACACCTTCTTTCAACATTTGGCTAGATATTAATCCTGGTACTCCAGTTGCACTAACTACAATATCAACTTCATGAAGTTTGGCATATAAATCTCTTGTTCCTTTCTCACACTCACATACTTTGAATCCCATTCTAGTTAATTCTTTGGTTACCCCTTTTCCTACAGTTCCTGCTGCTCCTACTACTGCTGCCTTTTTACCTATATATGCCAAAGGTTTAATTACATATTGAATGATTTCACTTACTGCTTTGACAGCTGCTGGGGTATAAATGCTTTTGACTCTTAATCCATCAACATCTTTGTTTTTGTCTATGGACTGCAAGATAACTCTTGTTTTCTTTTTTAGTTCAATGGGGAGAGGCAATTGAACCATAACTCCATGGACACTATCTTCCTTATTCAATTCTTTGATTTTTTTGATGATTTCTTTGTAGTCAGTAGTTGATGGAAATTTCACAACTTGAAACTTAATGCCAACTCTCTCTGCAGTTTTTTTCTTGAGGTTTGTATATATTAAACTTGCTTTATCTCGGCCTACTAGAATTGCTACAAGTTTTGGTACGCCTTTGGTCGCCTTCAATTCTTTTACTTTTAGTTTAAGAAGTTTCTCTCTTTCCTTTGCAAAAGTCTTCCCGTCAAATATTGTAGTTGTCATTTGGTATTAAAAAAAGTTGTCTCCAACTTTGGGTAATTATACCTGTTTTTTGGGTAATTTGATACGGGGAAAATTACTGTAATGGAAATTTAGAACACAGTTTTTGGACTTCTTTTTTTACTTTTTTTGCAGAAGAAGGATTTGAAATTACATCACTCATCCACTTTGCAATTAATTTCATTTCAGTCTTCCCCATTCCCCGGACTGAAATTGCAGGTGTCCCAAGACGAATACCGGAAGGATTCATCGGAGGGTTTGGATCAAATGGAATTGCATTGTAATTAACTACTATGCCCGCTTTCTCCAAAAGTATGGCAGCATCTTTGCCTCCAATATTTTTGTTGCGAAGATCGATTAGCACAAGATGATTATCTGTTCCATCTGTTACCAAATTAAAATTATTTTTCTTTAATTCTTCTGCCAAATTTTTTGCATTTGAAACTATATTCTTTGCATATTTTTTAAATTCTTGTTTCTGTGCTTTTTCGAGAGCTATTGCAATTCCTGCTGTTGTATTGTTGTGCGGTCCTCCCTGCATCCCAGGGAAAACTGCTCTGTCTATTTTTTTAGGGAGATCTAGGTCTTTCTCTATCCCCTTTTTGGTGACCATAATGATTGCCCCTCTTGGACCTCTTAATGTTTTATGTGTTGTCGTTGTCACGACGTGAACAAAAGGAATAGGGCTTGGAATGATACTGGCTGCAACAAGACCAGCTATATGGGAAATGTCTGCAACTAGATATGCTCCAACTGAATCGGCAATTTCTGCAAACTTTTTCCAATCAATATTTCTGGGGTATGCAGTTAACCCTGCTACAATTACTTTTGGTTTTTCATGTTTGGCTAACTTTTTTACTTCGTCATAATCAATCCATCCATCTTTTGTTACTCCATATTGGACACTATTGAAAAACTTTCCAGAGAAAGTAATTTTTGGATGTCCATGAGTTAAATGACCTCCCGCTGACAAACTCATTCCCATCAATGTTTCACCTGGGTTCATTAGTGCCATATATACAGCTGCATTTGCTGGAGAACCAGAATATGGTTGGACATTGGCATGTGGTACTTTGAAAAGTTTCATAGCTGCCTCAATTGCAATGTTTTCAATTTCATCTATAAATTCATTTCCTTGGTAGTATCTTTTACCTGGATAACCTTCTGAATATTTATGCATTAGAACTGAGCCAACTGCGGTACGAACTTCAGGGTAAGTATAATTTTCAGAAGGAATCATCATGAGAGTTTCCTTCTGACGTTTTTCTTCCAGTTTTATGAGAGAAGTAATTTTGTCCACAGTGAGGCTATTTTAACATAATAGGCGGTTTACCAGGAATAATGTGGTGAGTTGGACAACGAGGGGCATACGATTCCTGGGCTCCAATCAAAACAACTGGATCATCCCATTTTGCTGGTTCATTGTTAACCAGCCTCTGAGTTCTTGTAGCGTCCTCTCCACAGATTTCACCGTTATCTTTAAATGTACAAATTGCTGTGAGTCTTAATATCTCATCTGCTCTTACCAAAAGTTCTGGCATTGAGCCGAATGGTTCACCTTTGAAATCAAGCGGTAAACCTGCAAAGTTAACTTCAATATCTCTCTCCAAGAGGGCAAGTATTACTGGAACTATTGTATTATCAAGAAATTGTATTTCATCAACCGCTACCATCTTTGTATTTTTACCAATATATTCTAAAATTTCACAAGGCTTATTTATTGCTATTGCTTCATGTTCGCCACCTGCATGAGATCTAACTGATTCCAATTTATTCCATCTGTCATCTATTATTGGTTTAAAGACAAGAACACTTCGTCCTGCAATCTCTGCTCTGGTTACACGTCGAAGGAGCTCGTCTGATTTTCCTGAAAACATACAACCCACAACTGCTCTTAATTTCTCCGCCACTACCTCTCCTTTCTAATCTGCCCTTCTATAACTCCGTTTGTCTTTAGTCTCTGTTCAGTTATGTGCCAAATAACATTGCCAATAGTTTCTTGATCATTGTTTGCATTAATGATGGCCCACCTGCCGCCACCATCGCGTCCTGATATTTCTTGATATTTTGATCTCACTTTTTGATGAAAATCCATAGCCATGTCATCTAATCTTGTCCACTCTTCACCAAATGCAAGACCGGCAAGTCTTCTTTGTAAGCCAATTTCTGGCTCGATATCTAACAAGAAGGTCAAATCTGGAATAAGGCCGCCTGTTGCGTAAGAGTTTAAACTTCTTAAAATCTCTTCATCTACACCATGACCTCCACCTTGGTATGCGAGGGTGCTATCCGTAAAACGATCTAGGACAACAACCCCGTGTTCTAATGCCGGCAGTAATTTTTCTCTGACGAGTTGTGCTCGTGATGCTGCAAAGAGTAAGAGTTCTGTCATTGGCTGCATTTTGTCCTTGTTGTCCATGCTGTGAAGAATTTCTCTAATTTGATCACCAATAGTTGTACTACCTGGTTCTCTGAAAAGGGAGCATGTGATACCTAACGCGCGAATTTTTGTACATAATTCTACAATTTGAGTTGTTTTACCGCCACCATCCCCCCCTTCAAAAGTTATTAACATAATTTTATAGTTCCGTCTCTCTTCTTGTTTGCTGTTTTTCTATTTCGTTGCCTACATGTGCACAAAAATATTTTAATAAACTTCGTAAATCTTCTCTATTCTTTGGGTCGTAATGTGAGGTGATAAAGGGACCTTTTGTTATCAGTTGAGATAAACGTGTTGGCTCCAGTGTCTTGTCCCTTAGACATAATATTTGTTTTCCGAATGCTACTGATGCGACACCAAGTTCAATTCCAACTCCTGTTGAAAGTTGTGAAACTTCGGCGACAACTGCATCGCATTCTTGCAACAAAGGAATGTCTCTTTCCCACGCATTATTTGTTGGGTACCCATCTTCGTATTCTTCACCAACCACAAATCCAGTCATAATGTGATGTCCTTGATGTCTTAATTCTTCAACAATTAAGTCCATTCCAGGTTTATATTGTTGTCCACCGGCCATCGAACCTGCAAAGTATATATTCATCGGTTATTCTTTCAACAGTTCGATTGTGCGAAATTTATTAATTAATTCTTCTCGTTCTCTTTTGTTTGTTAAACCCGTTTGATCTGCAAGTTTATAAACTTCTTCTAAAGTAATGGCAATTCCCTTCGAGATAATCAGTTCCGTTAGTATATTTTTTTCTGGTGCTGAAAGTTGAGTCGCATTTAATTCATAGTCTTCAAAAGCTTTGTATGCAATCGGGAAACTGTCCTTAACAACAGTTGCCATCGCGTTTGCATATTCTCTAATCTCCCATTGTGCGTGTTTTTCCATACGAAGCCCTAAAAAATGAAATATGTTATGTAAATCACATTTCCAAACTAATTGCGTATAAAGATTCTGTGGCAGACCCATGCGAGATAATTCACGCGCAATCATAGGTTCATCTGGATTTTTGGGTTTACCTTTTCCGTCATCGTTTAGAAAATCTTCGTACTTTTCGTAACTTAACATTGCTGTCGTTATCAACCATCGCTTAAATTCGTCTGCACGACTAGCTTCAACTTCCTGGCCTCTACCCTGCCTATTTGTTGACGATTGAATTCCAATATTTTCAGGTTCGGGAATATAGAATTCGTTGTCCATAACTGAATAACGAGCCGATAATTGATTAATATTTGCTGTTCTATGTCTAATCATCTGTGCAAGAACAAATAACGGGATCTTTATATGGAACTTCAGTTCTGCCATCTCAAAAGGAGTTGTATGTTTGTTTCGTCTCAAATACCTAATCAAACCTGTTCTCTCGTTCACAGACCTAGTACCACCACCGTATGAGATTCTCGCTGCTTCTTCTATTGATTGATCGTCACCCATGTATCCTACAAGAATTACGAAGCCATGATCTAGAACAGGAATTGGTATACCGAGGTGTTCTTCTGCTCCTGCATTTACTCTCTGTTTTGTTTCGTTTCTTTCTGTGTTCATTTTTTATTTTTTATGTTTAAATCAGTAATATATCCTCCGCGACCTTTATCTTCCATTTTTTCAACCTCTTCCCATTCTACTGTTTCATGCTTAATTAACATTCCCTGAGCAAGTTTTTCTCCCCTTTTTATTTCCACAATTTTATTTGAAATATTCATAAACTCGAGCATTATTTCATCTTTATCACCACAATAAAAAGAATCCAACACTCCAACTCCATTAGCCAACATCAAGCCTTTCCTCAAAGGGGTGCTGCTTCTTGAAAAAATTAAAATTGAGTATCCAACAGGCACCTTAATGACTGAGTTTGATGGAACTAGTTTTATTTCTTTTGGTTTAATGGTAGCGTCTTCACGACAAACAAAGTCGAAACAGGCTGCTCCTTTTTCATATTTTGGAAGCTCTAAAGATTTGTCTATCCTTTTTGTTTTTAATTTCATTTGCTTTTCATCCTATCCTTCCACAATTTTGGCAACATAGATTCTGGTGACCATTGGCTTTTAATAGTATCCATATCATCTGTATCCTGATACTTACCACCTGAAGTGTAATCCTGACCTAATATTGGATCAGTTTTGAAAAAGACAATTTGTGCAACACTTTCACCAATAATTAAGATACTAGGTATACTCAAACTACTTTCAATTTCCATGGTCCATCGATTTGTGTAGCCGATGTCTCCCCAACCTGCACATTTACATACAACGTCGCCGTTTCTACCAATAGAAGAGCGTGCCTTCATCATGGGTGCCACAGTTCCTTTTCCACCAATAAACTCGTTTGTGTGACCTAGTATCATTTCCTTGGGCTGTAAAATGATTACTCTGTCGTTAGCATTTAAGCCAAACTCATGACAATCTCCACGAAATTCTTCCCAAGCAGTTTTTGCTTCGTAGGGCTCTCCCCAATACCTTCTTACATGATCCTCGTTCCATGGATTGTAGACGCGGAGACCGTGATTTGGATTAGGACGATAATAATGAGACCCAAGTGTGACATCATAGCTCACAGTATTTAATTGACTTTCATTAAAAGGGTCTATAACAACACTGCCTTGTCGCATCTCATAAAGAATTGTTTCTCGGGAAAGAAGAGATTGTGTAGGACCAGTTTCGAAGAAATGCTCTCTTGCCATGCACTATATTTAATATATTTTTTAACGTAGTGTGTCAAGGAGTTAATTTTTAGATATAATACTCGCGATGGAGAGAATGAATGTAGAAATTAGTGAAAGTTCTAGTTCCTATTCACTTTTGGGTCGCAAATCTGAAAGGGTTCCGTTGTATCCTGTCTTTTTAGAGACAGAGACCGTCTTAAAAGAAATACCTTTGACTCGATTAGAATTTGATGTACTTCGAATTTTTTTGAAATGTGATGGTTATTTTGACAATGTAGTATTACAAAACCATGGACTTTCTACAAAAGGGAGAGATGGGGCAATTACAAATTGCATTACTCGGTTACAAGAAGCTATTCCAGAATTAGTGATAAAACATTATGGACACTTTGTTCCAGGTCACTTTCTAAATGGTGAGTATATCCATCGAGCCAAATATATGAAAAAGGTACTCAGAGAAAATCCGACTAGAGTTCATCGTGAAAAAATTATGAAAATTAATTCATATAATATTCAACCTTTGTGGCTCAAAATACCTTGTTTATTTGCTCCCAGGAATGTACATGGTCAGATACTACCAATATTGAATATTTGGACCGATACCGCTTCGATTATCGCAGACACCACGCCATTGGGGCTGGCCGCAATTCGTGAACTTGCTATCTCAAGCTCCTCTCTTAATCTTTACGAGTTGTCTGAGAGAGTCTTTAGAGGTGGAATTAGGGGAGGGAGAGAACTTACTTCACAAAGAAGAACAGAATTAAGGAATAGTTATAACTTGGCCGTTAAATTGACACAGATGGCAATGGGGGGAAATGAAGATCAAGTTGTGATACCGGAATACAAAATAGGCTCATCAGAACGCTACGGCAGACCAGTTACTTTTCCTCAATGGATTTAACATCCTTTGCGGCATCGATCTTCCACTAACACGTTTGCATTTAATTGCAAATTCCAATATAATCCATGACTATGGGGTCAAAAGAAAAAGATAGTGGAGCTAACGGTCTTGAAATGTTGCTGGGCATAAATAACGCAGATACTTTAAAACATGCAAAAGAGGCAATCCAAGTACTTCAAGAGGCTGGTGCTTTGAATGAATTATGGAATCCCAAAAGAGATCAAGTTGAGAAAGTTTCAGTAGAACATACTGGGGATGTTTCTTCAGATACTGACAAATACAAAGTAAAAAAAGAAGAACAAGAGGATTTTGGTGAAGTTGTAGGTTGGATGATACCTTTTGAGATAGGTGGACAACAGGCTTTTGCGGTAATAGATTATCACGAGTTATCAACATCTATACATTTTATTGATCCTACAATTCTTGATGTGTTCAAAAAGACTTATCGCGATGAATACACAAACGGGAAAAGAGTTGAGTTAAGGCCTTATGATTCTGTTGAACATTTGCATTTTGGTGGGTTGTTTATTCCATGTGAAGATAAACCTGCAAGATTGGTGGCTACAAATTTGGATAAAGTTGATAAGATTCAAGAATTACTTAAGTTGGCCATCACTCAGTCGAAAGAGGTTGTAATTAAAAGTAGAGAGGCAAGGCAAAGGAATAGTCAAGCAACTCAAACTGCATTATCGGATTTTTTGGGAGACTTATTATCCTGAGAGGCCAGCTTAGGATTTTTCCAACTGGCCCATTTACAATCTGGGTAACGGCTGCAGCCAAAGAATGGTCTTCCTTTTCCAGTTTTTTTAACTATCACTTCCCCCTCTTTACAGTCCGGGCATGTCATCCCTATTTTTTCTAAGAACTTCTCTGTGTATTTGCATTCTGGAAAGAGTGAGCAGGAAATAAATTTTCCAAATCTTCCAACTCTAATTACCAATTCCCCATTTCTATTTTTATCCCCTGCCTCTCTTGCCGTTTTACATTCAGGACACTCTCTCCCCAATTTTTCTGTGGGGATAGCTACCCTCTTTGAGTTTTTGGTGACACTTGTTAGTTTTTTGTGAAATGGCTTGTAGAAAGTTTTTATTTCTTTCTGCCAGTCTCTTTCTCCATTTGCAACTTTATCTAAATCATCTTCCATATCGGCCGTGAATTTGTAATCCAGAACTTCTGGGAAATTTTCAAGAAGAAATTCTGTTACTGCAATTCCGACTGAGGTTGCAAAAAACTGTCTCTCCTTTTTTTCTACATACTGCCTTATTTGAATTGTAGTAATAATTGGGGCATATGTTGAAGGTCTCCCTATTCCTAACTTTTCAAGCATTTTAATGAGGGACGCCTCATTAAATCTAGCTGGCGGTTGGGTGAACTTTTGAAATGAGTCAACTCTTACAAGCTCGAGTTCTTCACCTGCTTTTACTTCAGGCAATTCAATACCGCCTTCTTCTGTCATTTTTGAAGGAATTACTTTTCTCCATCCATCAAATTTCATTATCTGGCCTGAGGCTCTTAATTTGTATTCATTTGCAGTGACATCAATTGCCGTTTCATCATAGATGGATGGGTTCATTTGGCAGGCCATAAATCTTCTCCAAATGAGGTCATATAATTTTTTGAAATCAGCTGGGATTTTTTCACTTAATTCTTTATTTATATTTGTTGGACGAATTGCTTCATGGGCTTCCTGTGCGACTTTGGATTTTATTTTGTAAAACTTTGGAGTGGCTGGTAAATATTTTTCTCCATAATTTGTTTTTATGAAATCTCTTGATTTTGTAATGGCAACAGCAGCAATATTTGTTGAGTCGGTTCTGTGATATGTAATTAAACCTTTTTCATATAGCTTCTGGGCTACACTCATTGTTCTCTTTGCACTCCAACCAAAGACTCTGGCTCCAGATTGGGTCATGGTGGAGGTGGTAAATGGTGGATATGGATTTTTTGATACTTCTCTTTTTTTAACACCTGAGACGATGTGTTTTGCTTTTTTTAAGTCTCCTACTACTTCATCTGCCTTCTTTTTATCTGTGACCTTTGTCTTCATCAACTGAACTGTGAATTCTTTTTTTGATTTCACAACAGAGAATATTTCCCAGTATTCCTCTGCTTTAAACTTTTCAATTTCTTTTTCTTTTTCAACAATGAGTCTTACTGCAACTGATTGAACACGGCCTGCTGACAATCCTCTTCTTATTTTTCTCCATAGCAAGGGAGAGAGTTCATAGCCAACAAGGCGATCTAACACTCGTCTTCCAATTTGTGCATCAACTAGGTTTTCATCAATTTCCTTTGGGTGGGCAATGGCATCTTCAACAGCTTCCTTTGTAATTTCATGGAAGGTAACACGTTTTGTTTTACCATTTCCTACAATTTCTTTGACATGACTTGCTATGGCTTCCCCCTCACGATCAGGGTCTGTAGCTATAAATATCACTTCTGCATTTTTAGCTATCTTTTGGAGATTTTTGATGGTATCAACTTTCTTTGGCATTTCAACATAATCTGGTTTGAAATTATTTTCAATATCAATTCCAAGCTTTGACTTGGGGAGATCTTTGATATGGCCCATGGTTGCCTCTACCTGGTAATCTTTTCCAAGAAATTTACCAAGTGTCTTTGCTTTGGTTGGCGACTCAACAATAATTAATTGCATAGGTCTAAGTAGAACTTAGTTTACAGGAGGTGTCAAGGGGACGGTTTTGTTGTAAGATAGCTGTGTGCAAACTGTTATTTTATTACTTGGGGTACTTAGTGTCGTTTATGGCACTTATGCTTACTTAAAAGGTGAGATTATTTCATCAAATATTCCTAAATACCTCCCTGATTGGTGGAAAAGGCCGATTATTGTCACAAAAGGCAGAAGGGCAAGGTTTTGGGCATCGGTTGTTGTTGTTTTGGGAATCGTCATAATTTTGAATTATTTTTTAATTTCTTCTGGGGTCGTTACATATCCATAGTTTTAAGATAGTTCAAAATATCCTCTGGTGAGTGTGCAATATTTGCTCCGTTTTCAATTAAATAATCTGTAGCTTCACTTCCTGGAATTGCAAATACTTCTTTTCCTGCATCAGCTGCCCAATTAGCGGTTGAAATGGTTCCACTCCTTCTTTTTCCCTCTATTACTAAAACTGCATCTGATAAATCTACTATCACTTTATTTCTTGCCAAAAAGTTTCTTCCCAGAGGTTTTGTCCCTTTTGGAAAGGGAGAAATTAATTCACCATGCTTTTTTATTTCTTCTGCTAGATCTTTATTTTCTGGAGGGTAGATAATATCAATCCCCGAACCCAGTACTGCAATTGTTTTACCTCCTGCATCAAGAGCAGCTTTATGTGCCACTGTATCAATTCCACGGGCAAGGCCTGAAACTATTGTTACTTTATTTTTTGCTAAGTAGGTGGAATATTCCCGTGCAAGTTTTTCTCCTCTTGGGGTCATTTGTCTTGAACCAACAATTGCAACTGCAAATTTTGTTTTAGTCATTAATTAACTATAATACTTGGTATGGCTTTGGGAAATGAAAGAATTGAAAAAATCGACCACACTATGGAATCAGTTAACAGAAGAATGTCTAAAGATGTCAGTGAGAAAAGATTAGATCAACTCTTCTTAACTTTTAGGAGGCTTGAAGCACTAAAAACCGAAACAAAGCTTGAGACACTTAGAGATAAAAAAGTACTAATTATTGATTCTCCGTGGATTACCAATAATCTTCCTGACTACATTGCAAGAGCTGGAATCAGAATTTTTTCAAAACAAAGCTTTAAACATCTTGATGTCTCTTTGACTGAGGAGGAATTTGATGGAGCTCTAATACATATGGTTTCCACATCTGATGATTCAACACTTAGAGAAATGAGTAATCGTATATTAAAAGCTGCGCTGACGGGTACAAAAATAGTTGTGATGTATGGAAATTATCCCGAAGTTAAGCAAGATGTGTCTGTAATATTTCAACTATTCGATTCAGTAGGTGTGGAATATGTGCCAAAATGGTCGGAGGGTATTAAAGAAGGGTTTTTGAAACTTTCTGAGCTGTTTGAGGAAGATATGAATTCCTCCAAAAATAGTGAGTTAAAGTAATTTCAAGCCCTTTATTTTTGTGAAATGTTTTTTATTAAGTGTTGCAACACTAGCATCTAAATACAGTGCAGCAGCTGCAACTACTGAGTCTAAAAAATCATCCATATTATTCTCTCTTATAATTGTTCCAGCTTTTTTTGCAAGCTGTTTAGTAAGATCTACACTTTTCATTGGCAACAAGATTTTTTCAACCCTTTTTTCGGTCTCTGAATTTTTCATACTTTGACCTTTCCAAAGTTCCAAAACTACCACTGCAGGTACATAAACCACTGCTGATTTTTTACTAGCTTTTTCCATGAGGTCTACATACACCCCTTTTCCTGTACGAAGAAACTCAATAATAACCGAAGTATCAACAATAATTTTCATTTGTTACCAATCTAAGTCTCTTAGTCTCTTATTTGTTGCTTTTCTTGCTTTTGTTATTGCTTCCACATCCTTGTCTGTGAAAACTGGCTTAAAATTTCTTACAAATTTCATATATTCATCCCAATCAAATTCTTCATCCTTTTTTGCCACCAAAGTTACCAATTCTTCGTCCTTCTTTGTGTTTTTAATGATTACTTCGTTACCTTTTTTCAAATAATCTATGTATTTGGAGAGATCGTTCCTAAAATCAGTGAAAGAAACTATTGTTGTCATAATAAAGTTATATTAGTACATAATGTACATATTGTCAAGTACCGGCATTATTTTCTTCCAAAATAGTAAGTGAGGATATCTTTTGCAATTGGAGCCGCTACTTTTGACCCTTCTCCCCCTTTTTCAACCAAAACATCAAGAACTATCTCAGGATTCTCAATTGGGGCAAATACTGCAAACCATGCATGGGTTACATCTTTTTCACTTGTTTCTGCAGTTCCTGTTTTACATGCTACTTGGGGTTGGAATCCAAAAAATGGTACTCCTGTTCCCCCAGTTGAACAGGCTTCCTTCATTCCTTCTTTTATTAGGTTTAATGTGTCTGGTTTTAAATTTAGATCTTTACAACTGCCTTCTACGTTATGATTAATATATGGCTTGCAAACCTTTCCGCCATTTGCGATGACTGAGGCTAGCATATTTACTGCTAGAGGTGTGATTGCAACATCTCCTTGGCCGATTGATACATTGTAAGTGTCCCCAAGAAACCAAAGTTCCCCTTTTACTTTTCTCTTCCATGCAGGGTCTGGAATTAATCCTTCTGCTTCATTTGGAAGGTCAACACCGGTCTTTTTGTTTAGTCCAAACTTTACTGACCAACCAGCAAGGTCCTCTATCCCAACCATTTCACCGAGTTTGTAAAAGAACGTATCGGTTGACCTGGCAATTGCCTTTGTTAGGTTTACTTCTCCCTCTACTCTTCCATATTGTGAGAAGTACCAGTTTGAATATGAAAAATCATTAATCTTAATTACTCCCTGGTCATTGTAGAGAAAGTTTTCGTCAATTTTCTTTTCTTCAAGACCGGCTACTGAAGTTACTATTTTGAAAGTGGAACCAGGATGGTAAAGACCATCCAATACGCGATTGAAAAGTGGGAGTTGTGGGTTATTTAGCGAACTTTCTATTTTTTCTGGATTAAATGATGGGGAGGAATAGAATGCAAGGATTTGGCCACCTCCATTGGTTGCAACAATTGCCCCTGCAGCTTTGATGGACATTCCAACTTTTTTCTGGAGACTGTAATCGATAGTTGTCATTATGTCAGCTCCCGCAACTGGATTTTCTTGCCCCAGTTTTCTAACTACTTGACCTGTTGCATCAATTTCCAAAAGTTCTTCTCCATCTATTCCTCGAAGAGTGCAATCGTATTCTTCCTCCAATCCAGTTCTGCCCATCCAACTCTCACCTTTCCTTGGACCTTTGTTTGGACAACTTGGGTCTACCTTCCCTATCTCACTTACTTGGGCTTTTGCTACATATCCTGTTAAATGGGCAGCTAGACTTCCAAGTGGGTAGAATCTTTTACCATCTTCTGTCCCCACTAGAATTTCCCCTCCTCGTGCTTTGATATTGCCTCTTGGGGCTGGGATTGATACTCTTTTAATTCTGTTGTTGTTGGCAAGACTCTGATAGTATTCCCCTTTTATTATTTGAAGTTCAGCAAGACGGCCAATTAAAATTAAAAAAACTAGAATTAATATACCTTTCAAGAATAGGGTGAACTTGCCTTCCATATCAAATTATTCTACACCCTAGCAGTGAATGTCGTCGTCTTGCATTCTGCTGACAATATTTACCATAACCAATGTTTCGTCGGTATCTAATGGTATTTTATAAACTGCTTTGTTTCCATTATCCATTGGCCAATTGATTGTTGTTCCCAAAATCTGGTTAGCTCCCGCTCCAGGAATATAATATGGGCATATAAATCCTATTATGTGATTTAGTCTCACAACTACCATTGTGTATGGTTCATCTGGTGTTGTCAGAACATGTCCCCATCCGTCAATAAGATGAAATGGTTCATTTAGTAAAAAATCACCTTTTTCTAAAGTCCCTGATTGATTAAATATTCTTCCTATACCAATTGCACCAGCTGCCAGGAAAGAAAGTAAAAATGGGGTGGCAAGGCCTGCAGCTATTATTTTTTTGAGGTCTTTGTTGTTGTGTTGTTCGGGCACTTATCAAGACAGATGTTACGCTCTTTCGTAATGGTTTTCCATATACTCCCGAGCCTTTAATGCAGTCATTCCAGTAGGTGCTTTGAACTTTCCTGCAAAATCTAATATATCAGCACTTGGATAGATTTTGAGGTGATTTTTTCCCTCTTTAATTGTTACCTTGTGGTAAGCTTTTATTTTTAATTTATCTCTGAGTTTTTTTGGGAGTGTCACCTGTCCCTTTTGTGTGACTGTCGCTGTGTACATTTGAGTAATACTAACATATAAGTATATCTTGTAAGTGGGTATTACTTTATTCCACTTGTTACTTTCATTCTTTTCAGAAGGTCTCTGTCCTCAAGAAGCTTGCCGCAGCCTCTAACGACCGATGTCATGGGGTCTTCAGACATTATGACTTTCATTTTTGTGATTTCTTCAATCATTGGACCAACTCCCTCTAAAAGCGAAGTTCCACCTGTCAGATAAATTCCTTTTTCCAAGACATCTGACACTAATTCTGGGGGTGCTTCCTCTAAAGTGTCTTTTATACTCATTACAATTTCTTGTATTATTGGAGAGAGTGCTTCTTTTACTTCTCCACTTGTTAGTTTGATGGACTTTGGAAGACCTGTTTCCAAGTCACGCCCTCTTACTACTGCAAATTTATCTTTGCCCTCACCCACTTGACCAATTGATATTTTTACCCTCTCTGCAGTAGGTTGGCCTAAAAAGAGTGAATACTTTAACTTCACATAATTAATGATTGCCTCATCCATTTCATCCCCTGCTATTCTTACTGACCTTCCAACAACCACACCACCCAAGGAAATTAGTGCAATTTCAGTTGTTCCCCCCCCCATATCTACAACAAAAATTCCACCAGGATCTTCAACTGGAAGTCCCATACCGATTGCTGCTGCCATTGGCTCTTCAACTAGAAATGCTTCTCTTGCACCTGATACTATGGCAGCGTCAGCTACTGCCCTTCTTTCAACTTCGGTGACTCCTGATGGGATTCCAATAACTACTCTGGGACGCGGAATTACAGGAATTATGCCTCCCTTTTCGTGCACTCTTTTTATATAGTGAGTGAGCATTGCAGCAGTTGCATCAAAGTCTGCAATGACTCCGTCTTTTAACGGACGTATTGCTTCAATTTGCTGGGGAGTCCTACCCACCATTTTCTTTGCTCCCTCACCAACAGCTAGTATTGCTTTTGTTTTTTTGTGGCGGGCAATGGCAGAAGGTTCTCTAATGGCAATGCCTTTGCCTTTTACCCAAACTAATGTGTTTGCAGTCCCAAGATCAATACCTATATCAACACTCAGGAGTCCAAGAATTCTATTGAACATAATTCAAGGCTAGTATATCATCTGGAGGATTTTTTCAGAGGTACAAAATATATGAGTATATTTGAATCTTGTCTCCAGTTACTGTCTTTACTTACAGCTACAACTTTAATTAAATATTTAACTTTGGGTAGAAGTGTATTGGAAATGGTTAAATATATTTGTCCTGTAGTGGTATCAATCTTGTCTGTAGAGATATTGGTAGTGAGTGGTTTCCAGAGTCTACCTGAGTTGGTAGAGGTGAGAACTTCAAAATGATCAATGTTGTCTTTCATTCTTTGGATATTTTGTTTGTTTACAAGGAATGAGATATTGAGAGATTGTTTACTTAAGGTGAGGGTTGGATTTGTTCTACGAATGTAATCAAAGTTAAATGGTTCAAAGTAAAAAAGAGATGTGGTATCTGCATTGAAGGAAGAGGCTACTAACTTCATGGTGTAGTTAGTGGTGGTTCCTCCATTAACTGTGGGGTTAAATTCATTCATGAAGTCGTAGAGAGTAAGACTGTCTCCATTGTCTCTTCCTCCACCAAGACTGGTTACATATCCCAGTCCTCCACCATTGATTTCAGTTTTTACCCACTGCATGGAGTAGTTTGGTCTATTACCTAGTTGGATACTTCCTTTTACTCTGAGGGTGGTGTTGTTTACTTTCTCTGGTGGTGTGGTGATGTTCATACTTGGGGTATCAATTGTGTTGGGAAAGATGAGAATGCGACTATTATCTAGGTCTGCGACCATTAACTCATCCTCGGCAACAGCTAGCCCTCTTGGCTCATGGAAATGGCTGGCATCAATAGAATTAACGTTATATTCCCCAATAACCAAATCTAACAAAGCACCGTTAGTAGTAGGAATACCATTGTGAAAAGACACTATCGCATTAAAATCGTGAGATATAATTAATCGTTTGCCATCGTATACCAAATCCTGAGGTCTTACTTGGCTACCGCTGGCTACTCCAGGATCTCCGTTAGAGATGAAATTTGTTTGACCCATAACTACGTCTGCTGGCGCTTTATTAGTAATAGGGATAGAGTTCCAAATAAGGACTCGATTATTTGTTACATCTCCTACAAGTAGTTTGTGGTCGACTATCAGTAAACCAATCGGGGTAGAAAGAGTATTTGCACCAATTCCTCCCTGATTAGAGACGTTAGTATTAAAAGCACTCTGTCCTAAAACTACATTTGCTAAGACGTTGTTGGATATTGGCATAGAATTATAAATGAGAACACGATTATTACCTTGATCTGATATAAATAACTCCTGACCATCAAAGGCTAGTGATGCAGGGGTATTGAGCGTATTTGCTGAAACACTGCCCCCCTGATTTGCAGAGCCGTGTGTAAAATCTGCCTGTCCTATTACGATATCTGCTGAAGCGTTGTTGGTTGTTGGAATCGAATTATAAATTAGAGATCGATGATTTCCGGCGTCGATTAATAAAAGATGTCCTGCAACGACAAGCATTCCCCTTGGATTACTTAGAGTGTTTGCACCAACGGTTCCCCCCTGATTTGCAGAGCCGTGTGTAAAATCTGCCTGTCCTATTACGATATCTG
>CAZPLB010000003.1:0-59250 GCA_964587425.1 uncultured Gammaproteobacteria bacterium | reverse complement strand
CTGAAGCGTTGTTGGTTGTTGGAATCGAATTATAAATTAGGACACGATTGTTAGTAGAGTCAGCAATAAATAATTTTTTGGAGTTTGGATCAAAATAAACATTTTTTGCTTGATTGAGTGTGTTCGAGTTAGCAGTGCTTCCTTGATTTGCTGTACCAGATATAAAATCAGGCTGGCCAATAACAACAGAGGCTGGCATATTGGTGTAGTAAGCTTTAGCTACTGATGCTGGGATACTAAGATACAGTGATATGAAGAAGAGAGACAGAGAGAGTACAGATATACATTTCTTAAACATACCTACCTAAGATTAAATCACACACACACTGCTTGGCAAGGGTGGGTTTAAATCAATTTTTGGTTTTGTTTTGAAGTTAAATAATTCTTCTTTGTCGAAACTTTTTTACCTGATTCTATTTCCAACTTCTTTCTGGCACTACCGGCTATATTCCCACCTTTTTGTGCAGCAATTTTATTTTCTTTAAATCCTTGTGTATTTTTATGTTTTGCAATTTCTGTGGTTGAAGCTTCGCCAAGCATTGAAAATATTAACTCAAGGTCATTCATGTGATCTCTTAGATTTTCTCTTTCCAGGTTCTTAAACTTCTTGTATTGACTTGGAGTCATGCCAAAAGTTGCTTTGGAAATTTCTGCAGTTAGAATTGCATATTCTCTTTCCATTCCGACATTTCGCTTCTTCCATTCGTCGGTTAACTCCTCGCGAATAGCAATGCCTCTCATTCTTTTTTCTATCCAATTGTCACCATATCCCTTGGCTTTATACAGGGCTCTAGTTCTTTTGGTGGCGAGCTCTGGATCCTCAATTTCTCGCACTCGTTCATATCCAACCTTTGCTAACCATCTTTTGAATGGCTCTGCTTTGGGGGAAGGGATAGATTGAATAATACGGAACAAAGTTTCTGTATTGGCACAATCCGTCTCATACATTTTTCCATCTGATGAGAGTAGCTTTAGTTGTACGATTTTTTCGTACAACTCAGTGTAACCTTCCTGTTTGATCTTAATTTTTAAATCACTCCAATATCTTCTGGGTGCGTTGCTATTTGTTAAGACCCCAACAACATCTGTAATAGAAAACCACCATTCGTTTTTATGGATTGTTTTTCTGATTTCCTTTCCTTTGAAGATGGCTATTTTTGTATTTTCCTTCATACTTTTTAGTTTAACACAAGCTATAAATAGTGATATATAATTTCTAAATGATTAGCTATCTTTTTGGTCTTCTTTTCTTCTTGGTTCCACTTGTTTTCTTTCCTAGTACTTCTGAACTTTTTGAATTTAACAAACTTATTGTTGTCTACATTTTTACGATATTAATTACTGGAGTCTGGATTATTGAAACAATTAGACAAAAAAAATTAATATTCAAAAGAACACTTCTTGATATTCCACTTCTCATCTATTTAGGTGTCTCACTTCTCTGTACTCTTTTCTCAATAGATGTTCATACTTCTATTTTTGGATATTATGGAAGATTTAATGGCGGATTTTTGTCTCTTATCTCATATGCTCTTCTTTACTGGGCATTTGTATCAAATGTAGGCAAGAAAAGTCTTAAATATATTTTGTATTCAATTCTTCTTGGGACAACATTTGTTTCACTGTATGGGATACTTGAACACTTTGGTCATTCATTTAGCTGCTTAATTTTTACAAAAGTTTTCGATGATAGCTGCTGGGTACAAGATGTTCAAGCCCGCGTGTTTGCAACAATGGGACAACCAAACTGGATGGCAGCATATCTAGTCTCAGTTATCCCACTAACTTGGTTTTTCGCTTTGAAAGAAAAACAAAAAACACAGAACAAATTAATTTGGATTGTAATTTCAATAACCTTACTTCTGGCTGTTTGGTTTACTAAATCAAGGTCTGGATTACTTGGACTTGGGGCTTCTATCTTTGTATTTTTGGTACTACTTATTTGGAAGCGATCTAGAAAAATTGCAGTTGGCTTTTGCGTCGCAGGACTGTTGGTGGGAGGAATTGTTGGATTGAAGTTACTGAATACAAACACAGACAATACCGAAGGAGCTGGGACTGAGTCTGGTGAGATTCGTCAACTTGTTTGGCAAGGGGCTATTGGAGTTTGGCAGCACCATCCAATATTAGGAGGTGGTCTTGAAACATTTGCATATACATTCCCTCAATTTCGCCCTGTTGCTCACAATCTAACTAGTGAATGGGATTTTATATACAACAAGGCACACAATGAATACCTTAACAACCTCGCTAATACTGGAATTGTTGGAATAACTTCATATTTTATCTTTATTGTTTTTTCAATAATTTTAATTATTAAGGGGAGGTCGAAAACACTTAACATTGCATTACTTTCTGGATATGTTTCAATTCTTGTTACAAACTTTTTTGGGTTTTCAGTTACCGTTACACAACTTTTTCTTTTTCTAATACCTGCAATATCGGTGATATCACAAATTGACAGTGCGAAGAAAAAGATTTACAGCAATCCTTTGACTAGTGGTCAGAAGTCTGCAACTGTGTTTGCAATATTTTTAATTATTTTTGGGATTTTTGCAGTTAGTAAATATTGGCGAGCTGATTATTTGTATCAACAGTCAAAGAATTTTGCTGAGGAGAAAAAATATAGTGAATCAATAAATTCCATACTTGCCGCATTTGATATCTCAGCCCATGAACCCATATACCACGATGAACTTGCAGGCCAGTTATCTCGAATTGCAGTTGGGCTCAAAGACAAAAATGCAACAGATTCAGCTGACTTTGCAGAGAAAGCAGATGAGGAAAGTAAATTGGCAATCGATCTATCTTTTTACAATGTTCCTTTGAGGAAAAGCAGAATTAGAACACTTCTCATAATATCTGATGTCGACAAAAATTATTTGTTGGAAGCCCTACCTTTTATTGAGGAGACACAGACACGGGATGGCAATGATCCATTTATCTTTGTTGAAAAAGGAAAAACATATGTGAAATTGGGACAAATTGATATGGCAATTGAAAACTACAAAAAGGCAGTTGAATTAAAATCTAATTATCAGGATGCCCGGTTTGCACTTGGGGTTTTGTATAAAATCAAAAAGGATTACAAGAATGCCAAAGAACAATTTGAGTATATACTTAAATATCTGTCTCCAGATGATGAGTTAGTGAAAGAAGAAATTAAGGGTTTATAAATTATTGGATTAAACCGGAAGTCTCCAAAAGAGTAACCGTGTCTGGGGATATTTGATATATTCCACATAAATGCTGACCGCTGTTTTCTCCGTTTGATCTTGCGAACGTAGTCATTGATTGATAAGGTAAAATATATTGTCTTCCAGTTGATTGGCTTTGTAGAAATTGGATTGCAACTTGATCATTCTGAACTGTTTCTCCATTAACAATATTTGTACTAGCAATGAATCTAAACTCAGATATGATTGAAGCATCGGCATCCATTGCAAAACCAGCATGTTGACCTGGAGCAACTTGATCTGCATACCCCAACCAAGCGTCTTGACCTCGCTGATTCCCTAACCAAGCAATCACATCGTAAGGATTGTTGGGTATTGTATAATTCCTGCCTTGACGATAATCGGTATATGTAATTTGAGTAATATTTAAGTTTGAATATTTGCACCCTTGTAATACTGGACTTACATAATTTGGATTATCGACACCTCCCCACCAACCTTCTTGTGGATTTGAGTTTTGAGTAACTGGGGCTTGCTCCCCACCACTAATGAGATTTGATGAGATGTTAAATGAATGGCATTGCGCGGTTTGCACTAAATCCTGACCGTCACTTCCAAATGTAATAATTGAAACTTGTCTGCCAATAGGTAATTCAGGGTCTCCAGTGTTTCCTGTGACTGTTGCCAGCTGCCCGTTACTTCCTGGCGGACACTGTCCTGTCTCCACTACTGTCGTGGTGGAATTTTGTGTTACTTGATTCTGAGCCGACTGCGATATGTTTGATGGTTCTAGGGGAGATACATACCCGCTAAAGACATCTAATATTTTACCATCGAGAGTTATCTCGCACCAAGTGTTTGAGATTACTCCTCCAGCGTTTGTGTTATTGGCTGCTAGTCTTGGGCCGGTAACTTGAACTTGCTGTCCTTCGTGTAAGAATGTTTCTACTGTGTATTCTGTTCCTGGTCCTACCCTTGCTCTTACACCACGAGCTGTAATTTGCGATGTTCCGGGCTCGCATACAATGCCGTTGTCGTGTTGATGTGGAGTGTTTTCTTGGCTATTACTTTCCGAAGATTGAATTTGATGGGTGCCGAAGGCGAGAAATGCTGCAGCAACTCCTAATTTTAATAATGTTCTCTCACCCCTCACGGAAGTATATTTAAACACTTCCAAAATAATTTAGCAACGTGATGTTTGAGGGAAAGCCAATAAAAAGCTATAATACAGTCATATGGTAAGGAAAGTTGTAACAGTGAAAAACCCAATTTTGCGGGCTAAAGCTAAGGAGATTACTAAGTTCGACAAGAAGCTTAGTGAATTGGTTCGTGATATGCAGGACACTCTCGAAACTCAAAAAGATCCTGAGGGGGTTGGTTTGGCTGCTCCTCAAATTGGAAAGAGTTTGAGGCTTTTTGTGGTTGATTACAAAAAATTAAAAAGGGTTATTGTTAACCCTACAATTCTTGAAACAAAAAAAATTGTGAGGGGTAAAAAACAAAAGGCAAAAAGACTTAAAGAAGATATACTTGAAGGATGTTTATCTCTCCCCCATTATTATGGGCCAATAAAGCGAAATCAAATGGTTAAAATTAAATACAAAGATGAGAAGGGTGAAGAATTGACAGAGAGCTTTGAAGGGTTTGAGGCACAGATAATGCAGCATGAAATGGATCACTTGAATGGGAAGCTTTTTATAGATCATATTCTTGAACAGAAGGCACCTTTATATCAGTTTGGTGATGATGGGTGGGAGGAAGTGGAGCTTATCTAAGTAAGTTAAAACTTACTTTGTCTTTTTCTTTGGTACAAAGTAAGTGAGAGAGTTAGAGTCCTGTCTCCAGTTACTGTCCTTTGATACTGATACTACTTTGACTAGGTATTTTGTTCCAGGGGTGAGGGTATTTGGAATGGTTAGATATATATTACCTTGGTCATTAATCTTGTCTGTAGATATATTGGTAGTGAGTTTGTTCCAGAGTTTACCACTGTCTGTAGAGGTGAGAACTTCAAAATGATCAATATTGTCTTTCATTCTCTGGATATTTAGTTTGTTGACAAGGAAGGAGATGTTTAAATTTTGTTTGGTAATTGAGAGGGTTGGGTTTGTTCTACGTATATATTCAAAATTAAAAGGTTGGAAGTAAAAGAGAGAGGTTGTATCTGCATTGAAGGAACTAGCTACTAACTTCATGGTGTAGTTAGTGGTGGTTCCTCCATTAACTGTGGGATTAAATTCATTCATGAAGTCATACAGAGTTTGAGAGTCTCCATTGTCACGTCCTCCACCCAAACTAGTTACATATCCCAGTCCTCCTCCATTGATGTCTGCTTTGACCCACTGCATACTGTAATTTGGTCTGTTTCCCAGTTGGATACTACCTCTGACTCTGAGAGTGGTGTTGTTTACAGTTTCTGGTGGTGTGGTTATATTCATACTTGGAGTATCCATGATGTTAGGAAAGATGAGGACTCTGGCATTTATTGGGTCACCAACAAAGAGTTTGTTGTTGTAAATGAAGACTGCTCTTGGTCTATTTAAAGTGTTTGCCGCTGTTGAGCTTCCCTGATTAGCTGACCCAGAGGTAAAACTGGGTTGACCTAAAACTAGATCTGCGCTTGCTCCATTGGTTGTTGGAATTGAGTTAAAAATTAGTATACGGTGATTTACTTCATCAGAAACAAACATCCGACTGTCTTTTATGTATACATAATTGGGGTTATTCAATGTCGATATAGTTGTTCCAGTTGTACTATTTTCAAAATTTGTTTGTCCAACCACCACATCTGCTGCCTGACCATTTGTAGTGGGGAAGGTATTCCAGATTAGGACGCGGTTAACATTTGCTTCGGTAACAAATAGCTTTCCATTGTCTACAAAAAGGCCGAATGGATTACTTAAATTGCTTTGGGTAACTACTGTAGCAGTTGAACAATCGCTAAAATTTGTTTTGCCAATTACCAGATCTGCAGTCTGGCCATTTGTGGTTGGAATTGAATTCCATATCATCACCCTTGCATGATTCCTATCGGTAACTACTAGTTTATCTTGGTACACAAACACAACATCTGGAATTCGAAGCGTTACATTGTCACATGTAGTGGCCGCTGAAGCAAAGTCTGTTTGTCCAACTACGACATCTGCTGCCTGACCATTTGTAGTGGGGAAGGTATTCCAGATTAGGATACGATTATTACCTGTATCTGCTACAAATAATTTTGTCCCCGTAGAGTAAACACCTTCAACACCGCCTGCATTCATTGAGCTAGCTGATCTACCTCCGTTGTTTGAGGTACTGCTTATAAAATCAGGCTGGCCTAGAACTAAATCAGCGGGTGCGCCATTAGTTGTTGGAACTCTATTCCAAATTAAAACTCTAGCATTACTAAAATCTGAAACTATTAGCCTCCCATTTGGATCGACAAAAATACCAGCCAGACCGGTGTTGGTTTGATGTGTGGTATTATCAAAAAATTTAGTACTGCTTACTCCTCCAGCGCTATCTGTGAAATTTGTTTGACCCAATACTTGAGTGGCCGGCATATTGGTGTAGTAAGCTTTGGCACTTGATACGAAGATACTGAGACATGACGATATTATGAGTAAGACATAAAACAACACCAAAAACTTCTTGAACATATTCTATTCTATTTAATATTAAATCACACACACAGGGGTTGGCAAGAGATTTACTCTTGAGAGATGTAAAAATGGTATAATTGAGCCTATGAAAATAATCTTTTTTGGAACACCTGATTATGTACTTCCAGTACTTAATGCTTTACACAAGGCATATGACACACCGCATGAAACGAATTTGATTGCTGTAGTTACACAGCCACCACGCCCTGTTGGGCGCAAGAAATTCATGACTTACTCTGCAGTTGATAGCTGGGCACATGACAGACATGGAGTGGTCACAATACGAGAATTTGACCTCAGAAAGTTTCCTGAAGCTGATCTTGGAATTGTTGCTGCATATGGAAGGATTATTCCTGCAGCTATTATCAAAAAGTTTAAATTTGGAATACTTAATATTCATCCTTCTCTACTTCCTAAATATAGAGGTGCATCCCCTATTCAGACTGCAATTTTAGAAGGTGAAACTGAAATTGGAGTTAGTATTATTAAGATGGATGAAAAGATGGACCATGGACAGGTTGTGAGCTACTTTAAAGATGAGATACTCCCAGATGATACTAATGACAGTTTAAGAAGGAGACTATTTAAAAGATCTGCTGACTTTTTGATTAATTTAATTCCAAGCTATGTTGGAGGAAAAGTTAGACTTAAAAAACAGGATGAGATACAGGCAACCATTACTAAAATACTTTCTAAACAGGATGGCTTTATTGAACCAAAAACATTAGCTGGCGCACTTGAAGGAAAAGGAATTGAAGAAGTTGAAAGAAGAGTTCGTGCTATGTATCCTTGGCCTATTGCCTGGACATATGTAGTGATTGGAGAGGAAAAATTAAGATTTAAAATCTTGAAGGCTCATATTGAGTTTGAAAAACTAATATTAGATGAGGTGCAATTGGAAGGAAAAGACAAAGTGAGTTGGGAACAATTCAGGCAAGGGCACTCAGAGTTTGGGTTCGGCGAGTAGTTTTGATTAATCCTTCATTTTTAAATCTCTTTATGCATTTTGTACAGAGCTTTAATTGAATCCTTTTTCCATCTAGTGTGATTGTTGCTTTTTGAATGTTTGGACTAAAAGTTCTGAGGGTTACTGGGGCTCTTTTTAACCATCTTTTTCCAGCAATACCACGCTTGTGGCTGTGGGTACGGCCAGTTACAGTAACTTTGTGGCAATTGTCGCAAATAAATGACATGTGTTGTATTATAATTCAAATAGGGTTTATATTCAATGTTTGAGTTTTTTGTTTTTGAAATTATCGCACTTCTTGCAGCTCTCACCTTTCACGAGGCGGCTCATGCGTGGATGGCAAATGAGCTTGGAGATCCAACTGCGAGGCTTATGGGGAGGTTAACACTTAACCCTATTAAACATCTTGACCCCATTGGAACTCTGGCCATGATACTGACTGGTTTTCGATTTGGTTGGGGGAAACCAGTACAGTTTGATCCATATAATCTTGGTAACCCCAAAAGAGACTCAGCCTTGATTTCAATTGCTGGACCGATTTCAAATTTAGTTACTGCCTCTATTGCTTCATTAGTTTTACGGTTTTTAGTGCCTGAAGCTAGTGTTATCATCTCTCCATTTTTGACCAATTTTGTAATTATAAGCGTTGCACTTGCCTCTTTTAATTTACTCCCAATTCATCCACTTGATGGAGGGAAGGTTTTGATTGCACTACTGCCTAACCGTGAAGGAAGACAAGTTGATTTATTTATGCAAAGATATGGTCTTTTTGTTTTGATTTTCCTAATAATGCCTATTTGGGGAGGGTCTTCACCAATATCTATCATAATTTTCCCCATTATGAGGTTTTTTCTGAATATTTTCTTGCCTGGGATAGGAACAATTTAATTTACACCCCTTGACTTAATTTGCTACAATTAGTTGACCCTGCTGTATAGGTCTTTGATAGATGTTAGATGGCTTTCCTTGATTATCATCTAATTGGAAGAGCAAATTATTTGAGTTTATAAAAGGATTCAAAGCGAGCTCATCCACCTTGTCACAACAAGGAAACCAAAATTTATCAAAACCGTTTGGCGGGGTCTTTTTTATCTTCAAAAAAGTTATACTGAATATATTGTGAAGAAGATAGTTGGACTTTTAATTGTTGTATCTCTCTGTCTTCTTGTGGTCTCCTATACCAGGGTGAGAGGTGTTAATAGTGAGAATGTCACCATACTTCTCACTGGAGACGTGATGCTTGGGCGAAGCGTCATGACAAAAAGTCTTGATTTGAACGACCCCACATACCCATTCAAGAATGTTTCTCAGGAATTAAAGAGTGCTGATTTGGTATTTGTTAATCTTGAAAATCCTATTATTGATAATTGTCCAAGACGAACTGATGGGATGATCTTTTGCGCACTTCCTCGGATGATTGAAGGACTTACATATGCAGGAATCGATGTAGCAAACCTTGCAAATAACCACACACTAAATTATGGAGCTGATGGCAAAAGTAAAACTACTAATTTTTTGACTGATGCGGGCATTAGCTCAGTTGGATATCAAAATCTAGTTGTAAAGAATGTGGGTGGAACTAAATTTGGCTTTATGGGGTTTGAGTTTATTGATAGTGATATTACAGAGACTGATATGAAGTTAGTAAGAGATGCGAACTTGAAAGTAGATGTATTAATTGTTGCAGTTCACTGGGGAAGTGAATATCAGGCTACTGCTAATATTCATCAAAGAACTACAGCTAAAAAACTTATTGAGAGTGGGGCTGATGTAATTGCAGGGAGCCACCCTCATTGGGTACAAGATATTGAATATATTGATGGAAAACCAGTTTACTATTCGCTTGGGAACTTTGTTTTTGACCAAATGTGGAGTGAGAAAACAAGACAAGGGTTGGCAATCAAACTTACATTCAACAAGAACAAGATTGTAAGTGAGGAAAAGTTACCAATCTATATGAGAAATTGGGCACAGCCTGAATGGGTACAGTGATTTCTCAATTCTTCTTTTGTGCTGAGGATAGGACTCGAACCTATGAAGTCCTTTCGGACGCATGATCTACAGTCATGTGCGTTTGCCGCTCCGCCACCTCAGCTTTAGTTTGTCAATGAAAATTTCTCAAATCGTTGTTGATGTTTCAAGTTTGCTGACCCAATTGTTGTAAAAAACCTATTTACATCTTCTTTTCTTGTTAAATATACACGAAATAAACTAATCTTGGATGGATTATAGTCCAATAATGTTAAACACCGATGTATCGATTTTAACATCGGCAAGGATCTATTTGTGAATGCTATTTGTATACCGAATTTTAGTTTATACACAGAACCATCGGTGTCAAAAAAACCTCTAAGAAAACCTTCCATCCAATTGTGATTGGAAAAAATCCAGACTGGTACATCTACTTGCTGTCTAACCTTATTAAATACTAGTCCCATCGAAAGCAACCATCGAACAACTTCCGTGGAACCAAAGTAAACCACAAAATACCCTTTCTTTAATCTTAGAATCTTTGGTTTAATTTTAAATATTTTATTTACAAGTTCCGACACATAGTTAACATAACTCTCTTCCTTGTTGCCAAGTGTTACAGCGACTTGTGTGGAAGTCAAGTGTCCATCTCCCAACATTATTCCTATAAACTCAGATAATTCTTTTGAAAATTTTCTTGGAATTGATATGTCTAACCGTTTGTTGTTAAATCCTTCCTTTTGAGAACGAATAGATTTTATTCCTAATCTTAATAATCTGTCATATACCGTGCTTTGAGCGATATTAAGAATTTCTGCAATTTGTCCTATGCTCATGTTCTTTTTCAAATAGAGTTCTTTGAGCTCTTTATGCTTTAAAAACTCTTCATTCTTGGTCCATCTTTTGGCCATAGTTAATAGTATCATTTAATTGACCACTACGATACACCCATTTTAAAGTGCAATTCAAATATTATAGGGTGAGCCGACGGGAGGATTTGAACCTCCGACCTTAATTTTACAAAAATTCTGCTCTACCCCTGAGCTACGTCGGCGAAAACTAATGTATTATACCAAATCTGATATAATTCCGTGAGAGTTGCCTGGATAGCTTAGTGGTAAAGCACACCCTTGGTAAGGGTGAGACCGTGGGTTCAATCCCCACTCCAGGCTCAGATTATTTTGAAGTTGTGAAAGACTTTTCTTGTGAGATTGTTTCTACTCCATTTGAACCTTTGGAAATTACCCTGTAAGTGTATTTTGTATTTGGTGTAAGGCCAGAGATATTTACTGAGTGATTAGTAACCAAATTCGTGTCTATTGTTGTTCTATTTAGGAATGTGGATACGGATGTCAATCTATACTCTACTTGACTGGTTGCCGACACATCTGTCCTCCAAGTTATTGTAATTGAAGTTTGTGCTTTGTTGTCTGTACTTATATTTGTAATCCTTGGCCCATTTGTTGAAGGTGTTCCAGTTGGAGTTGGTGTTCCCCCTGGTGTGGTTGTTGGTGTTGGTGCAGAAGTTGCTGACATAAACTGGTAGGTAACGTTTTGAGGGGTATTTAAAATGTCTTCTACTGATCCATGGCGAATAATTTTACTTAATACAGTATCAAAACTAACAGTCGTACTCCCAACTATGGTTGGTACAAATGTGATTTTCCCCAAACTTACATTGGTTGGTGAACTAAAGGGCTGGTTTGGAACATTTGTAACAAACGATAATTGGAATTGTGTATTAGTTCCTGTTATGGTTTTATTGTTTGCTGCAACTTTGAGCCCACTAATTGTATTTGGTTGAAATGAAACATCTGAGAAGATACTATTATTTGAAACTGTAAAAACTGCTTGTACTCCATCTACTTGTTCTGTTCCAAGTGTTGCAATGAGGTCAACAGTGTACGGCTGCAAGGGAACATTCCCAGAGCCTGGAAGAAGGGTTAGAAATGTTGTACCTGAGATACTAGATGCTCTATTTTGAAAATGAGTTTGTTTTTGGGCGATTACTGCTACGACAATGATTGCGGCGATACTGAAAATTATAAATCCTGCCTGCTTGTAACTATTTTTGAAGATTTTTTTGACTTTGTTTTCTGAAGTGGCGACTTGGGGTGCTGCAACATTTGGGGTATCCATCGTATTTACAGATTATCTTCGACGGGCCTCCTTTGTCAATACGAGTTTGAATGTGTTGACATCGTTGTCTCTGTCTTGTTAGTCTTAGTTTATTGTGAAGTCTATTTTTACAGGTTTGTTTTTTTTCTTGGGTCTTTTGATTGCATCTACAGTCTTTGCCTCTTCGGCTTTAGCTACAGATTATTATTTTAGTCCCTCTGGAAATGATTCCAGTAATGGAACATCAACTTCTACTCCCTGGAAAACAGTCAGTAAAATTAACAATGTAGATTTGAACGCTGGAGACCATGTTTACTTTCAAAGCGGGCAAACGTTTGCAACATCATCTGCCATTAACTTGGTGAATGGAGACAGTGGTACGGCCGTGAGTCCGGTTGCCTTTACAACATATGGAGGAAGTTCTCCGGCTACCATTAATGTAACCTCTTCAGGGAGCAATGGTATTTATGGATACAATGTGTCTGGAATTAGTATTGCTAACTTGATAATTACTGGACAAGGAAGTCCGACTGGAGACACTATTGTAGGTATTCAATTCTATAGTGATGGAAAGTCTGGTACCCAGACTTATGTACACATTGATTCAGTTGATGTAAGCCGGTTTGGACGCGGAATAGTAATTGGTTCAGCTAATAATGCAGTTATATCTGATGTGCGTGTAACAAACGCCAGCGTCCATGATAATAAATATGATGGAATGCTCACATACTCTCAGTCCTCGCCCACTATCACTAATGTATATGTCGGACATTCGCGCTTCTACAATAATACTGGGGTTCCTGGTCTTAACAAGAATTCTGGGAGCGGGCTTATTATGGGAGGTGTGGATGGCGGCGTACTTGAATACAGTACTGCCTACAACAATGGTTCATTGGCTGATGCCAATGAAGGGCCTGTTGGACTTTGGGCATATCAGGCAAAAAATTTAATTTTTCAATTTAATGAATCATATGGCAATAAAACTGGTGGACCAGCGGATGGCGGAGGTTTTGATTTTGACGGCGGAGTTTCAAACTCCATTATGCAATACAACTATGCACATGATAATGATGGAGCTGGATATGGCTTCTATCAATACTCTCCAGCCGGCCCTTGGACTAACAACATAATCCGCTACAACATTGGACAAAATAACGCCAGAAAAAATGGGTATGGCGAGGTTACGTTTTGGAATAACTATACTGGAATAAATAATGCTCAGTTTTACGGCAATACGTTCTATACTAGTCCAACTTCAAGTTTAAAACCTGCTATTGTGACTTTTTTCACAGCAAATGCAGCACCAGGTTTAGTTATGCGAAACAATATATTCTATACAACCGGAGACTCGCCTTTCGTATACGACCCATATGGCCAAAGCAATTCTACATATCAGGCAAATGATTACTACAATGCTTCAGGGAAATTTAATATGAAGTGGAATAACACTAATTATATAAGTTATGTTAATTGGCAGACTTCGACAAATCAGGAAAAACTAAACGGCGCCAATGTTGGATTTAATGTAAATCCACTTCTTACAAACCCCGGCAATGGGGGTACGATTGGAGATACTGCACTATTAACTGGCTTGACAGCATATAAACTTCAAGCCGGTTCTCCAATGATCAATGCCGGGCTTAACCTCACTTCACTTTTTGGGACGAATGTTGGAACTAGAGATTATTATGGTTCGACAATTCCACAAGGCACTGGTTTTGATATTGGAGCTCATGAGTTTGGTGGGGTCAGCTCAACACCTGCCCCAACTGCTACAGCTCCCTCAACTCCTGGAACATGCGATGACGCTGATATTAATCAGGATGGTACAGTTGATGCACAGGATACTACTATACTTCTTGCTGATTTTTTGAAAACAACACTCGCCAATCACCGATCTGATGTTAATCGAAATGGAATTGCGGACTTGACTGATTATGGGATTGTTGCAAAGTATTACCTTCAAACCTGTCCATAGTACCGATCTTGCAGGCAACTTCTCCACCATCACGATTATGCTATACAAATAGCCTCTTTCTTGATATAATTAACCTCTAAATATGGCTAAAAAGGGAGCTAGAGAAATAGTTGCAATGGTTTGTACTGTATGTAAATCACAGAACTATGTGACCATGCGAAACAAGGTAAACATGGCAAATTCCACAAAGGAAGGTGCTTCAACCAAACTAATCTTGAACAAATATTGCAAGTTTTGTAAAAAATCGACTTCACACAAGGAAAGTACAAGATTGAAGTAATATTAATTACTATTGATTTATCTTCTTTTTGTGTTCTTCAAATATCTGTCTCATGAAAGACATTATTGTTTTAGGGTTTCGTCTTGTATCTTCTCCCAGTTCAACTCTTTCGGTTGACAAAATGTTGCCTATTGTTGGATTTTCATCTAAATAATTAGAGAGTGGTTCACTGTCACCATCATTGACTAATTTCAACAGATCTTTGACTATTTCACTGAAAACATTCTCGAAGTCACCGAGCCTTACTTTTTGAAGAATTTCTTTAATTTCTTCAAGTCTGGAGTCACCACTTGCAGATTCCCGTTTCATTTATCTTAACTCTAATTATTATAGTATAATTGTCAAATATAGAGAAGAAAGATAGTTCTATTGGGTTTTGTGATATATGACTGAAATTCCAACTATAGATCCCTCGATGTATTCTGTAGATTTGAAGCGGGAACCACTTCAAGTTGCAGAGTCTCGGCTTTATAAGGGTGTTGATCGTCTTGGGAATGAAGTTGCTATAAAGATATATCGGGATATTCCACTACGGCAAATTCAATTGTATCAACAAATAACTAATGATTTGGCTCGTCGCCATAATAAAAATAGATTCATAGAGTTAGAATTTGGAGGCAAAATTCACAAGATGCTCATTCACATAGTCCCCATAGATGGGGTTGGATTAGTAAAAGGTTCAGCCCATCCTTGTACTATATCGTCATTTATCGAAGGTAATACATTGTTTGGTATCGAACCACACTATATATCAAGTAGGTACGATAAGTTAAAAGAAGATCCACTAGTAACACTTGGAAGTGAATTTCGAAGCGAGACTGGAACTAATAATATTTCAATAATCCCTTGGAATGTAAAGCCAATTCCAAATCAACACCCTAAAATATTGGCCATAACAGACATAACGGGTTCTGTGAGCGAATTGCGAAAAGAATAGATGTGTTCGAATAAATTTTAAATAACCCCTAATTCATATATAATACACACATAGGGGTGTAGGTTAATGGTAGACCAGGGGACTCCAAATCCCCTAGTGGGGGTTCGATTCCCTCCACCCCTGCTAATTACTTAGAGTATTTCTTTATAACTTCTTCTTTGGCGTTTTCCGGAAGCAAGTTAAAACTTTTCAGATTACTTAAGTCTATCCATTCCAACTTGTAAAAATTATCTTCTGAATTCTTTTCTTTTTCTTCTCCTCCCAAGACGGCTTCTCCTTCTTTAACTTCACATAAATAAAATGGATGCTCATTTCCACCTTCATATGTTTTATTCATAAATGCTAATTCACAATTTAAAACTTCAAGACTTGTTTCTTCTTTCACTTCTCTAATTACAGTATTTTCCCATGTTTCACCTTCTTCTACCCCTCCTCCTGGAAAAGTCCAATACTCATCCCCATCTTTTTTTCTGTGTATAAGAAGAATTTGGTTATTTTTAAAAATTATTGCAGATGAACGAATACCTGTTCTTGCCATAATGGAATTGTATCATTTAAAGTGATCATGCTAAATTTCCAGGTTTTCCTTAAGTAAATTCAGTGCCTTTTTAAGAAGTTCTTTATTTTCTTTTTTGTGTCGCCAAGTACTAGCACCTGATGGATGCGGTAAAGGGATTATCGTTAATTCTCCGTTATATAGCTTGTACGGATTAGCTTTATAGATGTTTCCTATATTGCTGATAAGTGGTTGAACTTTGTCGTTTAAACAATATGAAATTGATAATCTTCCAATCGGCACCACTAACTCTGGTTTGAAATCTCTAATTGTTTTCGCGAGCCTGTAGCGTTCTTTCACTATTTCATTCTCAGATGGCACTATATGAGAACCGTTTATTGCTCCAGGGTAGTAATCTACCAGGGCGGAGTATAGAAAATTTTGTTTTATATGATTGTCCGTTAGGCCAATTGAGTAAAGCCATTGATTCAATGACGGCCAATCATGGGGGTTTCTTTTGACTCTAGGCATTGCCTGACCAACAAAGAGTGTCCTTTTCATAAATGTATTATATTATACAAAACTAAAGTTTTGATAAGTCTGGGGATTTTCTATGAAGAAAGTTCTAACATAGTTACTTAGTGCCTGCAAATATAGTAAAATAAACTGCTATGCCATACGAATACTTGCTTTCTCTTACAATTTTACTATTCATTGCACTAATTCTAAAAGTTAAATATAAAATTAAGATTTTTAAATCATTGAAGGAAACTGTATTTTTTTACCTAATTATATTTTTTGTTGGAACTATTTGGGATAACTTTGCGGTTTGGCGAGGTCATTGGTTTTACCCTGGGAAAGGCATTTTAGGAATCTTTATTGGCCTTATTCCACTTGAAGATTATGTTTTTGCTATTATTACCAGCTATACAGTTTTAGTTCTTCATAAAGTTATTCAGAAAATGAGTTCTGACTAAGTTTATCAATGTCTGCCTATAAGGGAATTCGTTATGTTGCTTCTTTTTTGTATCCAACTATAATATTGCTACATGAAAAAGAGAACTATGCTTTCTGTCGGTGCTTTCATTATCTCCTTTCTGGCAATTGTTATTACTATTTTTACAAACAGGAATAATACTCCTTTCCAAGAGATGATCCCCTCACCCACTCCACTGTCTGCAATAATTGAAGTCAAGTCTCCCGGTGTGTTTGTGAAGAGTACGAATGACGCTGATTGGAAAGATGCATTTGATGGCACAAGTGTCAAACAGGGAGACTCAGTAAAAACAAATGAAAATGGAAGCGCTCTGATTCGCTTTCCTGACAAGAGTTCAACTCGGCTTTCACAGGATTCGGAAATTACAGTTACAATTTTTGATACTGAAACAAATAGTGTGAAGATTACTCTTCTTGCAGGGAAAATTTGGTCAAGAGTTACAAAGATTCTTGGCAAATCAACTTTCGAAACTGAATCTGAGAATTTGGTTGCGAGCGTTCGCGGTACTTCATATGGACATGCACTTACAAAGGATGGACGGGATGTTGTTACCGTTTCTGAAAGTATTGTTAACTGCAAATGCAAAGTAAATAAAGTTTGGGACAGGGATATAAATGTAGAACAGGAGGCAGATTATGACTGCAGAACTGGAGGTCAACCAAGGATTGCCAGACTAACAAGACTGCAAAAACTTGAAAAATGGTATTTGGAGAATCAGGATGCAACTGCATCTGCCTCCCCAACACCCACATTCAAACCTTTATATACTGTAAAGCCAATAGTGAAACCAACACTTAGCCCAAGTTTAATTCCAAGTCTATACCTCTGCCTTCTATGGCAGCAACTCCTACTCCAGTCCCATTAACACTTGGAACAATTTCTGTGAATTGTTATCCTCTGAATCGTCAGCTTGGAACCCTTTGTGGAGATGGACACACTAAAATTAATATTCCTGGAACTGGTTTTGATACAGGAGTAAACGCTAATATTCAAATATATGCATTTGACGTTACTGGAAAACAATATACTGCAGACCCTGCATATATTGGAGGGCAGCCAACAAATGAAACAGTCATTTTACCGAGTTCTATAACTGCACATTTCTCAAGTTCCTTAAATGGCACTTATACAATCAAGGTGGTTCAAAATGGACAAAGTATAACAAGCTCCAATTCGGTTTTGGTTCAGTAACTATTTATATTTTTGTGGAGACTCTTTTTTTAAACTTTTTTTCATCCGTATTCCAATTTATCATTTGTTAATTTTAGTGTTTTATCAGATAATTGAAGTTGGGTAGCTGTCTTTTTTTTTATGAGCAAAATTGTGAAGAGAAAGTTAATACGAGGTGCAGTTGTGGGACTGGGTGTTGCAATCATTCTTAATGTTCTCTTTTCTCTTGGAATATTTAAAACTTGGCAGGACAGGATTGCTGACTCTTTTTTTCTTCCTAAAAGGGCAAGCAGTGATATTGTAATAATTGCTGTAGATGATAAATCGATATCTACAATTGGGAGGTTTCCCTGGGACAGAGAGGTATATGCAAAACTATTGGATAAATTTACAGCCGATGACTCACGACCTGCAAGTATTGGAATTGATATATCATTTTTGGAAAAATCAAATGAAGCTTCTGATGGCTCACTTGCCTCTGCCATCAAGAAAAACGGCAACATAACTCTTGCCGCTGAGTCTAGTTCAAATGGACAAATTCTCCTTCCCCTTCCTGATTTTCGAAAAGAATCTCAAGTTGGGATTGCAAATACACAGGCTGATACAGATGGTGTTACTCGGTTTGCAAATTTGAGAACTACTGGAGCTGATGGACAAAATTATGAAAGTTTTGCATATCAGGTGAGCAGAACATATCTTAATAACTCCGGCAGGTCAGATGCATTTCTAAATGGTCTTTCGGGGAGGTACACAAATATGAGAATTAACTTTGTTGGAGGGCCAAATTCTTTCAAGATGTATTCTTTTAATGATGTTTTAAATGGACCTACTGATACCAGAATTTTCAAGGGTAAAATTGTTTTGATTGGGGCAACTGCGGCTGATCTCCATGATGCCCAAACCACTCCAACTTCGGGCAGCAATCCAATGGCAGGTGTTGAGATCCAAGCTAATGCAATTCAAACCATTCTTGATGGAAGGTTCTTGACCGAGGAAACAAGAATGATGACATTATTTGAATTTTTCTTTGTAACAATTTTTGTTTCATCTGTTTTGATACTACTGCCTGTAATCCCGATGACCATGTTTCTTGTTATATCTGTGATTGCCTATATTGTTTATGCCATTGTTTCCTTTGATCATGGGGTAATTCGCAATTTAATATATCCTGTTATTGGCCTTTTTTTGGCAGGACTTGCAAATATTGTTTACAAATATTTTTCAGAATTTAGACAAAAGAGATATATTCGAAAAGCATTTTCATACTATCTTTCTGAAAGTGTTTTGTCTGATGTTCTTTCGAACCCAAATAAACTAAGGCTTGGTGGAGTCAGACAGGAAATGACAGTATTATTTTCAGACATTGCTGGGTTTACTACAATTTCAGAAAGGATAAATCCAGAACTTTTACCTCGGCTTTTGAATGATTACCTAACCCGAATGACAAGAATTATATTTAAATATAATGGGGTTTTGGATAAATACATTGGGGATGCAGTTATGGCCTTTTGGGGAGCACCTATCAAAATACATAATCATGCGCTTCTCGCCTGTGAGGCAGCCCTTGAGATGCACCAAGAGGTTAATATTGTAGCTGCATCCTGGAGAAAGTTGGGATTTGATTTGACTATACGAATAGGCATTAATACTGGAGATATGATTGTTGGGAATATGGGAAGCGTCCAGAGGTTTGACTATACTCTTCTTGGAGACAATGTTAATCTTGGGAGCAGACTTGAGGGAGTAAATAAAGAGTATGGAACCAGTATTATCATCAGTGAGGCTACATATAACCAAGTAGCAAGCGATGTGATAGTGCGCAAACTCGATACAGTTGCCGTAAAGGGTAAAGAGAAAGGCATTGTTATCTATGAATTGATTGGTATGAAGTCGGCGAGTGTTGATATGGAATTTTTGAGAAAATTTGAAGAAGCAAGGCATTTATACCAAACTGGAGATTTTCCGAATTCATTGGAATTATTTAAAAAATTGAGTAGAAAATATCCTATTGATAGACCAACAAAAGTATACATATCTAGACTCCAAAATTTACCCAAAGAAAAATCTAAAAACTGGGATGGAATTTATAGGGCTAAGGAGAAGTAAATAGTGTGAGTTCATTTTTTAGACCTGTTGAAACATTCCTCAAATCGTTTATAAATCCTGTTGGAAGATCTGAATTACTTAGTTCGGTGTGAAAATTTCGTCCCTGAAACATACCATAAAGTATAAAATCATTTTGAATCCCCAATCCTATATCGTAGGCCGCTTGCTTGTCGTACAAAAAGAGCCAACCGTTATCTCCTCTGCAGGAAATATGTAGACCAGTTTGGATATCACCAGGGTATATTGATATTGGAATATCAATATTTAGTGAATCATCAAGATTTGACTGTGTATCTATACTCCAGGAGGCAAGTCTTTCTGTAATGAGTTGGGCAATCACCTCTTTATATTTTGATATATCAATACCGAGTTCTTCTTTAATTGTCTCTGAACTAATATCCAGATGGATTAGTTGAATATTGCCATCAATCTCGTTACCCAAAACAGACAGAGATAATTGTTGGAGTGACTGGAAACGATGCTCGTTTGAGATTGTATTTGAGCCCGAGATGAAATAACCATTTTCGTCTCTATTTATTTGATAGCCATTATCCTCTGTATTGAAATATATGTCGTTGTCCGGCCATGGGTTGTCAAATAGCCGCCTTGCCATGTGGTTATTTACAGTATGCATTAGACTTGAATCCATTGGTCTCTGAGAACCAGTTTTACCTATACCAATTGCTCCCCCAATTGCAAAAGCAAATCCGACAGGGAGTGCGACGAATAAACAACCAGCTTTCTTAATTCTGTCTCTATCCATAGAAGACACATGTTATAGGTTTAAAAAAGATAAATCAAACAAGTTCTTCTTCAAGCTACGGAGAGATAATTTTTCTTATGAATAATTTTCTGTGGTGTCTTGTAGCTCCATGTTTTGAAATTGCATCCCTATGTTCTTTTGTTCCATAACCTTTGTTTTTGTGCCAATTATATTTTTTATACTTTGGGTTTTTTGAAAGTTTTGTCATGAGTGCATCCCTATGGACCTTTGCAATAATGGATGCAGCTGCTATTGAAATGGATTTGGTATCACCTTTTATTATTGCTTTTTGATTTTTGCGTCTTAATCCTTTGGTGTATGGAATATAGAAGGCATCAATTAGAATGAATTCTATCTGTTTTTTGCAATTTTTAATGGCACGCCTCATTGCAATCTCGGTTCCCTTTTTTATGCCAAGACGATTAATTTCACTCACTGATGCACTGCCTATTCCCCAAGTAAGACAGTTTTCTTTTATCCATATACTTGCAATCTCTCTTTGACTTGAAGTTAGCTTCTTTGAATCATTAATTTCTACATTTGTTTGCAGAATTAATGTTTTTGATTTTTTAAAAATTACACAGCCTGCAACAACTGGTCCTGCAAATGAACCTCTGCCTACTTCATCAATCCCTGCAATTATATTGAAATTTCCATCCCAAAGTTTTTTTTCGTAGATGAAGTCAGGAAGTGTTTGTTTTTTCATTTTAGTATTTTAGCAGAAAGATATAGTTGACAATTCATTGTCAGAAAAATAGCATGACTAATGAACAAAAAACAAAAGGAGGAGACCGTTGAACTTTTTGGCGAAGCCTTTCGTGAAGTGATTCTCCCAGAACTTGAAAAAATTGATGGTAGATTAACTGGGGTTGAGGGTAAACTAACAGGAGTTGAAGAAAGACTGACAAATTTGGAGGAAGGGATGGATACTTTGAACAGAAAGTTTGATGCACAACAAGACAGGATGGATAGGCATGACAAGAGGATATCAAACTTAGAAGCTTCAGTTATATCAAACCTTTGACTTTTTTGGTACAATATAGGCCACAAGGAGGTGTTTATTTCAAATGGTAGTTGTAAAAAAACAAAAAGGAGAGTCAGATGATCGTCTCATTGCTCGTTTTCGAAAAAAGGTTATAGATTCTGGTCTTTTGATTGACTATCGTGAACGCGATAGGTACAAAAAGAAGTCTCAGAAGCGAAAGGAAAAGAAGTATAGACTTGAATATATGCGCGAGCTTGAAAAAAAGCGCGGTTACTAAGGTTCTTTCTAGATAACATTACTTCTCTTGATTTTGGGCATGCTTTGATTCTGTCAAATTATGTGTTAAAATTCATGACATGAATCCAATTACCTATTTAATTGAAGTTAAACGGGAACTTGGAAATGTTACTTGGCCGAGCGCAGGACGTGTTCTCAAGTTGACCGGTGTAGTAATTCTCGCCTCTGCCGCTATAGGGGCATACACAGGAGCTTTAGATTACATCTTTGCAGGGGCCTTAAAAGCAGTTATCTCAAGGTAACTTAAGTAACTAGATTTTGAATTAATATTTATGGATAACACAACAACGGTAGCTGAAAAAGGTTTAGGGAAGAAGAAAATTGCAGGCCATATTGTCATCAATGACAAAAAGGGTGACAACGCTATATGGTATGTAGTTCACACAGCTTCTGGGCACGAGATGAGGGTAGCTGAAACACTCCGTCAACGAATTGAAACTATGGATCTCAAGAATAATGTTTTTGAACTTTTGGTTCCAACACAGGACAAGATTGTGGTCAGAGGTGGAAAGAAGGCTACTGTAAAAGAGAAAATTTTTCCAGGATATTTATTAGTTAAAATGATTCTTGATGACCCAACATGGCTTGCTATTCGAACCAATCCTGGAGTGACTGGGTTCGTTGGAGCTGGAAACAAACCAACTCCCCTTTCACAGGGTGAGGTTAGTAACATTCAAAAATTCGTTGCATCCCCTGCACCACGCTTCAAAACAAAACTTTCTGTTGGAGAGGCTGTCAAAATTACAGATGGACCATTTACTGACTTCCTTGGAACAATACATGAAATTGATGAAGAGAAAGGAAAACTTAAGGTTTTGGTCTCAATCTTTGGCCGCGAGACTCCAGTTGAATTAGATTTTCTTCAGGTAGTGAGAGTATAACTTCTTTCCTTGTATCCAGAAGGTGTAGCCTAGCTTGGCACGCAATTAGGCACTTATATCTACAAAATATAGTCTGTGCGTCTTCAAGATCATCAATGGTTGTAGTTTCTGATGGTCTATCACCATTTGAATAGAAGGATGTGCGGCTAAATGTGACTGTTCCGCGGTCACAGGTCACCATTCTCTCATCCATAATTTAATTGTAGACCCAGGTGTCAAATGAGGCCGTATTCTCCTCTACTCATCAGTGCTCTTATCCTCAGTACTTCATCTTCAAATTCCTCTGGATAATTACATCCATATTGGGCAACTAGACGTTCAGCGTCTATTAAAAATAATTTCATATTCTCTTCGTCTAGTGGACCTTGTTTACCATTAGGAAGCGAAGTGCCTGCTTCTGCTTGGCCTTCGATTTGACCGACCATACCACAAATACTCTTCAGTAGGCATGTAGGACAGGGTGGTTTTTCCATGCTCAATTATACTATGGGTATAGGTGGAGTCAAACTTTCCTAAAAACCCACGTAAACGAATCTGGCGCAGATGTTACATTAATAGCTTTTGCATCTGACATTCCCTCGTCTGTTGTTTGGTCAAAAATTTTATCTAGGTCATTCTTCTCCTTGGTGTGTGTTTCTATAAGTTCAAAACCATTATCTGTAAATAATTTTTTGAGTTCAGATTTGGTTATGTTATGAATGCCTCCATATGTCTCCATCACAACAACCTTACTACCAGGTTTGCATAAATTTGTAATTTGTCTAACAATTTCTTTTTCGTCACCAATATCCAATGTGTCAATCGTTCTGGTTTCCCAATTCAGTGTTGCTATTCCTTGTGCATCGAATACATTTGAGATCAAAACGGTATCCACTTTTTCATTCAAAGATAATGTTGATATATCACCAACAATTATTTCTGGGGTTTCGACTCCAATTTCTGACAAGCTTTTTTTAAGCCCTGGCACATTCTCCTTTTTTCTTTCAAGAAAAATCTTTTTACCGGTCCCAAGAAGATCTGGTCTAAGACGAGGCAGTAATGGGTTATCTCCAGGGCCAATTTCTAGCGAGATTCCACCTTCAGACATTATTCTTTTTCTGATTTAAAAATACTTTCATCACCACTTGCATATTTTTTCAATTCATCTATTCCCGTTAATGTTTCACGCAGAACATCTACCTGATCTGGGAAATTTTCTCGTAGGATTTCTAGTCCTTTTCTTTGAAATTCGCTAATACGTTCCTCATCTTTAAAAAAATATGGACCCATTTTGATCGCATTTACCTGATTTAATATTTCCATCTTCCGATTTTTAGGGTTTGATATTTTGCCTTCGCTATCCCTATGTCCTCCTTCACTATCTCTATGTCCTTTTGTGGCCTCATTGATCCTCTGAAGTCTTTTATCTATCTCTGCGTCTTCTGAAAGTGGTTCTTGATTTTCTGATGCTTCTCCAGGCATATTTCATTCTATTTTTTTCTTTTACTAAAAACAAGGGCGAAACTTTTGGCCGGGATAGTTATATCTAAATCTTGAAATATTTTTAAAACATTTCTGTTAAAGTATATTTCTTCCGGGAGGATTTCCTTATTTGAAAGGAAAATTTCCATTACACTCCTCCATGAAGGGTAAGCTTGTGTTTCAAGAACAATAAGTTTTGAACCATCTTCCAGTACTCTTATAATTTCATGAGTTAGTTGCCAGGAATTTTCATACCAAGGGAAAAAATCTTTCATTAGAAGTGTGTGGACTGATTCGTTGGCAAGCGGCAAATTTAGAGCATTTGCTGAAACTGGGTGGCCGCTTAAGTCTGATTCAAATCCTTTCTGTCTTAGATTGTTGTATGGATTCGTATCTTTGTCTAATAATAAAAATTTGGGGTCTTCACCGATAATATCTGGCCGAAGCATTGAAACTAGTGGCAGAAATCCAAAGCCGAGGTCAATGCATGTGTTTATTTCTTTTGTCATTTTAGGTCTGCAGTTATCATGAACAAAGATTACTTTTGTTCTCCAAAAATATAGAGGTCGTTTGGTTGAATTTTTAAATCTTCTGCTGAGCGGTCGCTTACCATTTGTCTAACATATTCTTTCTTGTCTGGATATAATTCAACTAATCTTTTAATTGAATCGTTAATTTTTATCTGTCCATTTTTGTCTTCGGGTCCACCAATTTTTCTGTTTGCGACGGCACTAATAATAGTAACTAATTTATCATTTATTTCAGGGATTTTAAGTTCTGGGTTTACTGTGTTTTCCTTTTGGTCTAGTCGGTGGCCTGGGGCAACATTTCCCAGTTCTTCCAGGAAAACATTGAAGTTAAATTCTCCACCCTTTTCTTTCATGTTGCGTTATTTTATTGTTTTTTTCTTGCTTTAACAATGGGTTTGAGCTTTTCTGGCTGTTGACAGTCATTTACCTCTTCATCTGTAGTAATCAAGAGAGGATTTCTAATTAAATACTGAAAAAGAGTACACTCACCCGTTTCTGCAACAAGGCAAAAATTTTTTCCACATGGACTCACAGGTATGTTTTCCTTTCGTGTAGTTACTCTTTCAGCCAATCTTTTACGAGCTGCTCTAAGTTCCTCGGGATGAAGACATGTGCTTTCTTTTGGGTTTTCCAACAGGCTTTGCATTGAGAAAACAACATCTCCTTCTTGTTTCTTCTTTACAATAATAATATGGTCAAGGCTTAGGGCCTCCTTACAGGGATCATTGGTTCCGGCTCTACAGTATTTGCAATATTCTGACATGAGAGTGGTATTTTACAACAAAATGGGCATGTGATACAATTATGGCACCTCGCAAATATGTGAGGGAGTAAGAAATTTACGAAATGGCAAAAAAAGTAAAGACAGTAGTTAAATTAAATCTTCAAGCTGGAGCAGCAACTCCTGCACCTCCTGTTGGAACAGCACTAGGTCAACACGGTGTTTCTATTATGGACTTTGTGAAGCAATACAATGACAAAACAGCCTCAATGAAGGGCAATACTGTTCCCGCTGTCATCACTATATATGAGGACAGGACCTTTGACTTTATCATTAAATTAGCTCCTGTTGCCGATATGATTAAAAAGAAAATTAACCTTGCAAAAGGGTCCGGAGTACCAAACCGTGATTTTGTAGGAACTTTAACCAAGGCACAATTGACTGAAATTGCAACTGAAAAAATGAAAGATTTGAATACTGATGATGTAGAAGCAGCTGAAAAGATTGTAGCTGGAACTGCTCGAAGTATGGGAGTACAAATAAAATAAATATATGGCAAAAAAACAAGAAGAGAAAAAAGTAAAAGTAGCTGGCCTCAAAGGAGGGCAGAAGGTAAAAGTAGTTGAAATGGAACCGGAAGTTGTCGGAGCACAAGAGGAAAGTTCTGCAAGCTCAAAAAGAAGTAAAAATGCAGTTCCTAAGGTTCGAGGCAAGAAATACCAAGAAGTAAAGGCAAATATTGACAGGTCTAAAAGCTATAATTTGCAGGAGGCAATTACCTTAGTTAAAAATTCTTCATATTCAAAATTTGATGGAACAATGGAAATCCATCTCATTGTCAAAAAACAAGGACTTTCTGTTAATGTAGCTCTTCCCTATCTTACGGGCAAATCTAAAAAGATTGAGGTTGCAAATGAAGAAACGATTGAGAAGTTGAAAACAGGAAAGGTTGATTTTGATGTACTCTTGGCAACAGCTGAGATGATGCCTAAACTTGTTCCATTTGCAAAGATTCTTGGACCCAGAGGAATGATGCCAAATCCCAAGAATGGAACACTCATTAAAAGTGAAGCTGATGCAAAGAAGTTTTCTGCAAACTCAGTAACTATAAAAACCGAAAAAACAGCACCTCTCATGCACACGACATTTGGAAAAGTGAGCCAGAAAGATGAAGAGCTAGTTAAAAACTTAGAGACAATACTTGATGCAGTAAACAGAAAACAAGTGGTTAGGGCTTTTATAAAGGCTACAATGAGCCCTTCTGTCAAAATTCAGATTTAAATGAAAAGAGAAATTGAGGATGATGGTAATCTTTCTCGATTAAATAATTATTTAGCTTCACAGAACGTTGCAAAACAAGTTTCAGAAACTCTTCAAAGTGACTTAGCACAAGAGAAAGAAAGAGAGGCTACAAAAAACCAACTTGTAATGCGAAGGTTGGAGGAATTAGGATTGAAGCGAGATGAAAAGATAATATATGAATTCAGTGAAGGTTCTAAATCAAGTAAAACAGATTTGGATTTAATAAATTACCCTTTTATCGAAGTTGAAGGTGCACAAATCACTATTCGATATTTATTTGCAAGCAGATCGGGATGGGGGTATATAAGCTGGATATTTGATGGAGCAGATTTAATGCCTGAGGGAAATGGAAATATCAAAATACACTCCCCTTTACTTGAAACATCAATTGGCAAGAGTGGTTTGGCGGACGATCATGATTTATATAAACAAATTGAAGGTTTACAGCTTTTGAATACGTATTTTTCAAGTACCACACACCATAGTTACGATGCAACTAATGATGTGAGAGTATATCTTTCGCCCTCAGAGAAAGATAGACAGAATGGTCAGATAGACATATATAGAAGAGATTATGGATCGGCCGTCATAAAGCTGCATTTTTCAAACTCTGAAGAAGAAGTGATGCAGGATCTGGAAAATATCTTAGAAAAGATGATCCAGAATGATCAGGAAAAAATTGACGCTCAAAATAGATCGCTTACTATACATCAAAATAGGTCATCCATGGCAGATAATGCTCTCCTGATTTTATCTGGGAGTTCGGGAGAGGAAGTAACTGAGGTCTCTCCCAAAAAGAGGGGGTTAAGATTTCCAAGCTTGAAAAGGAAACGTGGGTAGTGTTATAATACTCTTGTTCCCAAGACAGTGTGTCGCTTGAAAAAGCATAATTCGCACCGAGGCATATGACAAGCAATAACAGACAAATCAATCACAGTTTGGCCTTTCAGGCTAAAGAAACAGTTGTAAAAGGCTTACTTTCAGAACTTCAGGGTGCTAAATCTTTGGCTTTGGTTGATTTTTCAAAGATGGGTATGGATGCCCAAATTGATCTCAAAAAGAAACTCAAAGAGGCTGGGGCTAAAATGTATGTATCCAAAAATACTCTACTCAAGATTGCAATTGGTGAGGCTAAATTCCCTAGTGAACTAACTGAAGATTCTGTACTTTCTGGCCAAACTGCAGTAATTATTGGTAAGGAAGATCCAGTTTCCCCTATTCAGGCTTTTGGGAAGTTTTTGGAAACAAGTGAGGCTGGAGACTTTAAGGGTGGTTTTGTTGATGGTAAATTTGCTGACAAAGAAATGTTAGTTACTATTTCCAAACTTCCAACAAAGGAAGTTTTGGTATCTCAAACTGTAGGATCCATTGCTGGTCCTCTTTATGGTTTAGTTTCAAACTTACAATATGGAATGCAAGAGTTGATTGGAATATTATCAGCAAAGGCGGTGATTTAAATGGCAGATATATCAAAATTAGTAGACGAAATTGCAGGATTAACAGTATTGGAGCTTTCTGAACTTAACAAAGCTTTGCAAGACAAGCTTGGAGTTACACCTATGGCAGCACAAGCCGCAGCACCGGCAGGGGCAGCCCCAGCGGATGCAGCACCGGCAGCAGGTGGAGTCCAGACAGTAGTTATGACCAATGCTGGAGCAAATAAAATTTCAGTCATTAAGGCACTTCGTGAGATTAACCCACAATTAGGGTTGAAGGAAGCGAAAGACATGACTGATACAGTTCCTGCAGTAATCTTGAAAGATGCAAAAGCAGATGATGCAAAAAGCGCTTCTGAGAAATTAAAAGCAGCTGGAGCAACTGTTGAGCTCAAGTAACAATTAACCCGTTTGAGATCTAAATATATTTAGAATCAGCGGGTTTTTTGTTGGAAGAATTTGACTAGGGCGTCTATCTCGTCAGTTTTGTTGGCTTCGTAGTCAATCCCAGGTCCTCTATTTACCTCTAGACAAAAGACTTTGCCATTTTTATCAATACAAACATCAACCCCTGCAATATCGAGCCATAATTCCTTTGCTGCTTTTTCTGCCTCTTTTTTTATTTTTTTGGGTAAAGATTTAAGGTCTATAAATTTGTGCCACTCATGCTGGTTCATATAGCTTAATTTCCCTGATGAATAGTTCCTCTTTGCTTTTGTGTGAGCTGAAACTGCTTTTCCTTCTATAACAAAAATTCTATATTCATTTTCTATATCAATAATTTTTTGGACTATGAACTTGTTTTTATTGTGGTTTTTGATGAAAGTTAGTAATTCCTTTTGATTTGATACAACAAATACTCCTTCCATTCTCTGACTTTTTAGATCTTTAATTACCAATGGAAAGCCCAGTTCTTTAATTAGTTTTAAATTAAACTTATCTTGGAGATTATATGCGTAAATACTTGGAGATATTGAGACACCACCCATTGCCATTCTTGAAAGACTAGTTAGTTTATTGCCTATGTATGAAGCCTTTGCAATTGCTTTATCTGCATACTTAATTTTATTACTCTCAAGACATATAGCTACTGTTTTTGCAAGGTTTGAAAAACCAGTTTTACTTCTTATATAAACAAAATCATATGACTCTAAACTTGTGCCTGAAAAGAAACCATTTAGATTACCTTTTTCATCTATGTAAAGTGTGAAGTTTTTGAATGAGTCCAGATGAAACTCAACCTTGTCTTTGAAATGTTTTGAAAGCAGTTCGACAAGTTTTAGTTTATTGTCACTAAGATATGAGGCAACTATTAGGACTTTTTTCATGAAGTTAAAAATTCAAGCACTTTAATCAATGTCTCTGCTGGAATCCCTGCCATCATTTTCGGCTTTTCTGGCTTTGGTACCCCTTCAAATTTTTCGCGTATCACTTCTTCTTTTCCTGTACCTCTATATTTCTTTACGTATCCAAGCCATACTCTTTGATTAAGAATATGAATTTTCCTTGCAATTGTTTGTAGATCCACTGGGGTTAGATTACCAATATCTCCAGGCCAAAGAACAGCTATTGTAAGAGTGTCGGCTACTGCTTGCCTTAGGCCTAGTCCAGGCTCTGTACTTGCAAACTTTTGAGTCCATCCTGACTCAAGTGCTACTTCTTGACTCCACTCAACCAACTTTGCAGATCTCTCTTTCCCCAAGACAGCTGCAACACCAATGCCTCTTGCCTCATCGAAACTTCTGAATTGAAAACCTTTTAATAATTCTTTTTCCTTATCTGTAATCTCGAGGTTGAGTCCTGACTCCTTTAAAGATCGTCTTAAATCTGTAAGTTCTTCTTGTCTCCAAAGTAGAGGCTCAATTACTAAGGTTTCTGGTGGATTGGAAGCAAGTTGGAATCTGCCTTTTATTGTTTTTGATTCTGAGTCTACTGGTGGCTCTAAGTCTGGGGGGGTCATGCCTGTATTATATCACTCTTGAACCAATTGTTCGAAATATTTTATTATTTCACCTGCTGCGTTTACCTTGGTGTATGTTTCAAGACCATCTAATTGCGGACCTGGATTTACCTCAAGAATATATGGTTCTCCTGTGACATTGTTTAAAATAATATCCACTCCTGCAATCTCAGTTTGCATTACTTTAGCCGCTTTTTCGGCTAAATCTCTAATTTTTGGATTACTTTCTAAATCAAAAACTGCTCCACTTCCGCCTTGGCTGATATTACTTCTGAACTCCCCTTCTTTTGGAGTCCTCTTCATGGCTCCTATTGCTTTATAGCCAACACAGAAGATTCTTACATCCCCATCGTTTGGAATGAATTCTCTAACTACACATGATTTTGCCTTTGCTGTAATTACTTCTACTATCTTCTTTAGATCTTCTGCATTGTCAATCTTATTTACTCCTTCACCTCTGTGACCTTGGCTTGTCTTTAAAATGACGGGGAAATTGAACTCGTTTACAATTGAATCGACCGAATTTTCTGAAAAAATGACTGCTGACTTTGGAAAAGGAAGTGCGTTTTCAAACTGCCTTAAATAGTCTACTGCCGGGCTTAAATAGAAATTATATGTTGGATCAATTGCTTTTTTGTTAACTATTTTAGTTTTGGAGTTTTTGTTTAGATATAGAGCTGCGGTGTACCATTCCCAGAGACGCCGTCCTACTATCATGTAGATTAGATCGTAGCTTGTTATATCCTTGTCTTTTATCTTCGGTGTGAAGCTGTCCTTTGAAGTTACTATTATCAAATCTGATGCGAGGCAACCTTCTACTATGTGGCCTCTTTTAACCCCTTCTTCTTTTAATCTTTCAAATTGTCTTTTTTTTGTTAGACCTGCAACTAATATTTTCATTCTGCGTGAGAAAGTGCGTATTCAATATACATTTTTGTAATATTCTCTCCTGTTGCTCTTTCTATACCCATCATACCTGGGGTATGGTTTACTTCCAAGACTACAGATTCACCATTTTCTTTTATCAGGAGATCTACTCCTGCAATGCCTAAACCAACTGCTTTTGCAGCAAGTTTTGCGATACTTTTGTCTTTCTCATTTAAATTGAAAAGCTCCACTGTACCTCCAATTGAAAAATTTGCTCTGAAATCCCCGACTGGCGGAATCCTTCTCATCGTGTGGATCTTGTCTCCTAAAATAAATACACGTAAGTCGTACTTATAGGGAATGAATTCCTGCATTATTACTGTTTTTACAGGGAGTTTGTCGTTTTTTAGATCTTCAACATATTTTTCTAAACTTTCTTCTGTGTCCATCTTCTGTACACCCATTCCTTTGCCTGTTTTTGCAGATTTTACTACTACTGGGTACCCCAAGTCTTCTGCGCCTTTAATGAATTCTTGTGGCACCTTTGAATAAAAAGTGTCTGGTGTTGGAAGACCTGCTATTGAAACCTTTGTTAGGTCTGTGATTTTATTTATGGAGTATTTGTGCGTATAAACTCCATTATCAAAAATTTTTATATTTCTTGATTTTATGTAATCAACAATTGCAGTTACTGAATTCATTGCCATGAAAACACCCCTAACTATTGCAAGGTCTGCGTCAACATTTTCCAATTGAACAACGGATAGTTTGTTATCTTTTATTTTGAGGGTGAATCCGCTTACATCAACTACCTCTAAGGTGTATCCCATCTTTTTAGCTTCTTCCCTGATTCTCACAATTTCTTCTTGTTCGGGACTTGTTGTAATTAATGCAATTTTCATTTCTTTTATGATTTATTCCACATCCTGGGTATAGCGTCTTTCACTTTATCATATCCCTGTCTTGGTTTCACGGTGAATCCATCTAAGTCGCGCCTGCCTATTATGATCGGTGTTCTTGAATTAGTTCTATTGGCCAGGCTTGCAATGGTCTTTATTCTTGTTCCAGCTAAATAGTAAGAAAGGTTTATGACTACCCTAGTCTCCTTTCCTAAGGCTGCCCTAACTTTCCTCTCCCAAAGGATATTTTTTTCTTCTGTAAGGCCAAGTTTTTTTGCTAGAGCTCGATCTAAGGAAGTTCTCCATGCCCCTGTATCAACTTTGGCTACAAATTCATGTTTGGCACCTTTTGAGTCTACTATTTTTATTTTTTCCCAGGTACCAACTGTTTTTATCCCTTCCTCTACTGCAACTCTGTCTGCAAATCTTTCTCCAAAAAGTGCTTTAGCTATTTTTACTCCATGATCTGCATCTCTAACATTTATTTCATCTACTCTCTCAAGCCTTTTCTTTAATCCTGTCTGGTTTGCAAACTGAATTTGAAGTCCTGGTCTCGCATTAATCTCCAAGACCATTGGACCTTTTTCTGGATGAATTACCATATCAACTCCAGCGTAACCCAGGCCTGTTGCGATTGCAGCATTTACTGCAATCTCCAGAATTTGCGTCCAGTTTGGAATTTTAATACCGTTTAATTTTCTTTCTGTGTCCGGCTTAAATTTTATTACTTCTCCATGCCACAAGCCTTTTGTTGTGATGCCTGTTGCCATATCAATTCCCACTCCAATTGCTCCCTGGTGAAGATTTGCTCTTCCTCCTGATTCTTTGGTTGGGAGCCTCAACATTGCCATAACCGGAACTTTATTGAAAATAATTATTCTAATGTCTGGTGTTCCACGGTAGGCATATCTTCTGAAAGTTTTGTGCCTACCTACATATTCTTGGATGAAAGCTACGTCTGGAACGTTTCCAAGGCTATATGCGCCTTCTAGGATGTCAAGGACGTTGAGCTTTAAATCTTCCGGTGTTACAAGATTTCTTTGTGTTGTAATCCAACCAAATTCTTTTTTTGATCTTTTTTTGACTACAATTATTCCTTCTCCGCCAAAACCACGACTTGGCTTTAGAGCAAAGGAGTCTGGGAGACTGTGCCAATCAAATTCTAGGACATCAGACGGTTCTTTGAATTTTGCAAATACTTCTGGAGTTGGAATATCAGCTTTCTTTAAAGTGCGGTACATAATGAGTTTTGAATCTGCAATGCGGCGAGCCCTATTTGTGTTAAATGGGGTAAGAAAAAGCTGGGAACGGGCATTGAGGCCTAAGATGGAAGACGCTTTCATATATAGATTTCACGAATTGATGAGTTTTCTGAATCTCCAGAATTCAAAAAGCCTCAAGCCAATGTATTTACCTAGTACAAAATCAAAAATTGCAACTGATATCAAAAGAATCTCGGGGTTCAGGAGGGCAAATTGCTGCAGGGGTACAAAGGTTAATATGAAATATGAAACTAGAGCTAGTATTAGGGTTTCTGAAGTCAAATTGATGGCTGTTTTTACTGATTTGCCTAGCTGAACACGAATGAAATCTTCAGCCAAGAGAATGAGAATGAATAAAGGCAAAACTGATACTGTTCCAATAGTGGGAGAACCTATTAATGGAACTAAGAATAAAGTTGAAAGAACACAAAGTACCACTGCCCAAAGAATGAGAGCCATTCTAGGCAAGTACTGTAGTCTGATTTTACCCTTTCGAAGAAAAATCCTAACAACTGTTGCAACTCCTATTATTAAGAGGAAAAGACCTATTCCAAGAATTGGCCCAATGACAACAAAGACTACAGCAAGAGCTGCTGGTAGAAAGATTCCGAACGACCTAAGGCCAACAATGTGCCTTGTGCCTGCAATGAAAGCTGCAATTACTGTAAGAAGAAGCAGCAATGCAATTGTTGTAGCAGACACTCCTGAAGCCAAACTTGCACGAATAAGATACTTTACTGGGTTTAACCAAACTGAACCAATATTCTGGTTTCCAAGTGCAATCGTCAAAAGAGTTTCACCTGCTATATCCATGAAGAAATTATATCATTTTGGAAGCCTGTCAACTACCAGACTGGGCTTATTCCTTCGCTTCGATTCCAAGCATCCAGAGGACTGCTTCTTTTTTATATCTTCTATCCCCTCTTGAATTAATTCTAATTGGAGTTAGCTTGCCTCTTTTGCCCCACCTTTTTACTGTTAGAACTGAAACTCGAAGGAGGTCGGCAACTTCGCGAACTGTAAGTAGGTCTGGTAAATCCTGCAATTTGATTTTCTTTTTTACGTTTGTATCCATTTCGATATTGTTCTGTGCTTAAGTGAGACTTAAGTTAATCAGACAATAACAAAGCCTATCTGTACTGTCAATAGTGTGTTTGCTGATATACATGACAAAGATGCTTAATATGTGTCGATGATGATTGAAAAGGTTATCTGTGAAGGATAAATCTTAGGCGACTCTGTCTTTCAACGCTTTGTAGTACTTTACAAGATATTCATGAGCTAGTTGCCAATGGTGTTCACTATCTTCCTCCAATGCCATGTCTCTTTCACTTGCTGCCATTACTCTTAAGTGTCCTGCTTTACGGGCCTGGAACTCTGAAATTCTATACGTTTCTGCAACCAAATCAACTGCTGCGTCCTCGTCTTTTCTATTCTGCCAAGATTTAATTTCAAGGGAGGCAACAATTGATGGCTCAAAGGCAAGTTTTACTTCATCTTTAATTAGTTTGTAGAATTTTTTTAATTTAAGTCCTGCTTCGTGCCACTTTTTGTCTTCTCCTTCAATGAAGGCTTCAATCATTAGTTTGGCAGCATCCTTTGCAAGGCCTTTGGAGAGTCCATACTGCTCTTTGAGGTGGCTTACTGCGTATTCACTAAACTTGGTACCTTTGGGGATTTTCCTCAACCTCCACCAGGCTAGTTCAAATTTAGCTGCAACTTCTGGCTTGAAACTTAAGTGCTCCATATCATCGTTTGCTCCGAAGCGGCGGCGACGTCTTGAATAGTCAAGGATGGCTTCTTTTAGTTTCTCAACTGTAAAATCTGGTAAATGGTCGGTTTCCCAATACATTTCTGCATAATGCATTTGCCAAAGAAGGAGACCACTCGTCCTCTGCTCTCCTGAGGTTCTAATTAGGAGATCTATATATGGATATGGCTGGTTTTTTGTATCTAGGTATGACTCAACCAGTTCTTTGTCTACTTTTTCAGCTTCAACACCATCATTTATAATTCCTTTGATTGCACGAATGATTTCATCGTGTCCGCCATAATCTATGGCTATATTCATAATGTGTTTGGTGTTTAAGGCTGTTTCAATCTCTGCTTTTTTAATTTTTTTGACCAAAACAGCAGGGAGCCTGTCTTTTCTGCCCAAATGGACTATTTTTACGTTTTCCTTTTTGGCTTCCTTTAGATATTGATCAACTAGTCTTTCATATAGCTTCATTAAGTACTTGATTTCATCTAGACTCCTGTCCCAATTTTCAGTTGAGAAACCCCAAAGGGTAACTGTATGCACTCCAAGCTCACGAGCTGCACGACAGAGCTTAATTGTTGTGTCAAAACCTCGCTTGTGACCTTCAAGAGTATGGAGACCGCGGGCACGAGCCCACCTTCTGTTTCCATCAGGAATAATGGCAATATGGTTGGGAATTAGAGTGCCTTCTGGAAGTAAAATGGGCTCTTTTGCCGGCATGCTTTAAATTGTATCACAGAGTGTCTAGTCCAACCCATAATGGGTTATTTGTGGCATACTCTTTGACTTCTTCCAGTCGTCTTCTGATCTCTACCCTGCTACTTTCAAAATGAAGAGTACTTAAAACAGTTGGTAATCGTTCAAGAAAAGCCTTCCTATACCTATTCTGGATATCCTGTGACATTTTACCTGTTTTTACTGCCTCTTCAACTTTCTTCATTCTGGAAACTGATGCATACTCAAGCTTGTCTGCGTCAAACAGTACTTCTTGTTCCAGTGTTTCTTGGCCATTTCCAAAGGAGTGTGAATTTTTGATGTTTAAAACTATGTTTGTAAATTCTTCATCGAACCCTGCATTTTTCATGGTTTGAGTTAATATCTTATCGTTTTCTTCTTCGTTATCCCGTTTGTAGTCGTGCCACCACGCCGCTATTAATAATGCCTGCATGTCCAATTTAAGATTTTCATCTTGCACTATTCCTCTACAATTTTTGACTACCGCTGCATGATGGGCGTGATCATGGGCTTCGTCAAATGGCTCTTCTTTAAGCCTGACTTGCGCTTCTTGTGTAACTTTTCTAAATGGCTTACTTGAAGTTTCCATTTGAGGTATTATATCACTAGTATGAATTTAATCTTTGATTTTGATGGAACAATTTGTGACAGTTTTGATGTTAGTCTTCTAGTTCTTAATGAATATCTTCTTTCTCGCTCCCTACCCAAGGTTAGTCGGTCTGAAATGAGAGATGGAGGGTTTAAGGCCTTGGTTAAAAAACATCATGTTCCCCTACTTTTGATTCCTCGAATTGTGAGATATGGACAAAAAGAGATTAAAAAATATACACCTCAGTTGAAAACATTCCCTAGTATGACGAAAACACTACTAAAGATATCAAAAGGTAATTTTATCGCAATAATTACATCAAATTCAAGAGAAAATGTAGAGATTTTCTTGAAAAATAATGACATTCCAAATGTTTTTCAAGAGATTAAAACTGATTTTAGTATGTTTGGAAAACAAAAAAAAATTAAGGATATTATGAAGAAATATAAATTAAAAAATGATGAAACATATTACATTGGAGATGAAACTAGGGACGTTGAAGCAGCAAAAAAGGCACATGTAAAACCTGTTGCAGTTACCTGGGGATTTGAATCAAAGGAGTCATTAACGAAATCAAACCCTGATTTTATTTTTGATGAAGTAAAAGACCTGACGAAATTGGTGTGATACAAGCGGCATATCTCGGGGAAGAACGGTATTAAGGCTGTTTAATGTGGAGACTTCCGGATTAGATTTTACTTACCTTACAAGTGTGGAGACTTCTGCTGTGATGTAGCGGGCAGAGCCGGCACCATCAACTGGGACAAGGGCGAAGTATACTCTAGTTCCAACTGGAAGTGATTGTACTGTGAAGGTATAATCTGTTACTCCAGGCTTTGTCCAAACTATATTTAAAGCTCCCCACTGATATTGTCCTGGCTTTGTACCAAATACTAGGTGCCATCTGCTTGTGTCTGCAAAGAATTGTTTCCATTTGAGTTCAACTTTTCCTCCACCAATTGATCTTGCTGTTAACTGATTTCTTCCTGTTGGACCTGCTGGTACGACTGGAGAACTTGTTCCTGTTGCAGCTACTGCTGATACTTCTCCTTGCCAGCCAACTGAAACATCCCCTATTTGGATTCTCTCAAGGACACAATAGTATCTCTGACCTGGTTGGAGATTACTTACAGTGTAGGTTGCAATGTAGCCAATGTGTGAATATACCATTGGGTAATATCCAGGTACTGTTCCGCAGCGAATAGTGTAATTTTCTCCAGTTAGGGTAACTCTTGCCCAAGTGAGCGTTATCTGACCTCTATCTGGTCCAGTGTATGCTCTCAAACCATTAATTCCTGCTGGCCCTGAAGTTGTTGCGGCGTTTACTGAACTAGCGTTTGCTGAGAAGAATAGTGCCACTGAACAAAAAAATAGAACGGGTAGTAGATGTTTTTTCATGATTGCCTTAATACCTAAGTAAAGTCTATTCAAAAATTGCTGTCAAGCCCCATTTTAGCCTTGAAGATTAGAAGTGGAAACAAAATTAGGGCGTTTATTATTCTTTTTATCCTTTTTGGTTCCTGTATTAATCTCCATAACCATTCAAGATGAAGATTATCCATCCACTTTGGAACTGGCTTTATAAATCCTGCGTAGTAATCCAAACTACCCCCTACCGTCATTATGCAGCTTGTTTTTAACTTTGTGATATTTTTTGCAATCCAAATCTCCTGCTTTGGTGCGCCAAAAGCTATATATAGTATGTGTGGAGCAAACTTATTTATTTCTTCTACACTATCTATCTGTTTCAAACTATCAACTTCTGGTACAACATTGGCGTTATTATCTAATAGTGGTCCAGGGTTTCCTTCTATTTTTGCGTTTGGAAATTCTTGCCTCATTTTTACTAAACTCCTATCCAATGATCTTGGGGCACCTAATATGTATACCTTTAGATGTTTTTCGTTTGCTACCTTAAGAAGCGAAAGCATGAACTCTCTTCCCTTTATTACTTCGAGGTTGCCTTTTCCCAAGAAGTTAGCTGCCCAAGCCAAACCAGTACCGTCTGGAAGTGAAATGTCAGCCAGGCTTAAACTATCGGATAATTCATGGTTATTTTGTGCCTCAACTACTATCTCGGGATTAGGGGTAACTATGTAAAATTTATGCTCCTTTGCTATTTTTTCTGAAATTTCATCAAGCAATTGTCCTTCGGGAGTGCTATTAATTTTCACGCCGAGGATAGTGACGTACTTTCGGACTTCTTCGTTTCTTTTTGGGTCTTTGGTTTTAATCTTTTTCATGGTCAGGCACAAAATATTTTTAAAGTTTCAATTGTTTTACCGTTTTTTCACACCTCTACTCTGTTTTTAAACTTAATCTACTAAATAACCTATAACTCTAGTTTTACTATAAGTAATATATTTTGAAAACTGTCTTTCTAAATAGTTACTTTTGTGTACAATTTAAACTCAATACCTAGCTTTAATTTTGCTTTTCTTCCCCAGTTCGTGCACAATTTTTAGATTCAGTATCTGTATTACTACAGGTTTTATTTATCTCTTGGTTGTGACGTTTCTTTCCCACAGTTCTATATTATTTAAGACTAATCCAGTTCCTTTGACCACGCAAAACATGGGGTCATCTGCAATATGGCTTGGGACACCAGTCTCCTCTGTCATTAGTTTATCAAAATTTCTTAAGGTAGAAGTTCCCCCGCTCATAACTATTCCTTTATCTATTATATCTGCTGCAAGCTCAGGAGGAATATCCTCCAGCACCCCTTTGACTGCACCTATAATTAAAAGGAGAGTTGGTCTAATGGCCTCTGTAATTTCATTTGAATCTATGACTACACTCTTGGGAAGGCCAAAGACCAAATCTCTTCCTGAAACTTCCATTTGCTCTAATTTGGGAAGTTTTGTGGCTGATCCGATTTTTATCTTTATATCTTCAGCTGTCTGGTCCCCAACTACAAGATTATGTTTTTTCTTTAAATAGTTTTGAATTGATTCATCAATTTTGTTGCCTGCAACACGAACGGACTTATGCACTACTACCCCGCCCAAAGAAATGACTGCAGCCTCAGCTGAGCCCCCACCAATATCAATTACCATGTGCCCAGATGGAGCTGAGACTGGAATATTTGCTCCAATTGCAGCTGCTAAGGGCTCGTCAATTAAGTATGCCTTTCCTGCACCAGCTCCGAGAGCTGCATCTAAGGCTGCACGGCGCTCTACCTGGGTACATCCTGCTGGGACACAAAGCATCACATCGGGCTTAAAAAACATTGCTCTACCGGTTACTTTATTAATGAAGTATTTGAGCATGCCGAGAGTTACATGGTAGTCTGCTATTACTCCCTCTCTCATTGGACGCATCGCAATCAAGCTCTCTGGAGTTCTGCCCAACATTCTCTTTGCTTCTTCTCCAACTGCTACTACTTTATTGTCGTTTGCAGTTACAGCTACTACAGTTGGTTCATTTGCTACAATGCCTTCTCCTTCCAGCCAGACGACTGTGTTTGCGGTTCCAAGATCAATCGCAATTCTTTTTCTTACCATGTGTTGGTAATTATACTACGGCGAGACTTCAGGATGTAGTATAATTAAGGTGTTATGACCAAACTTAGAATTGTCATTTTTTTACTTACACTAGTCATTGTAGGGACTGCTGGGACAATACTTGCCCTTTATGCTAAAGGCTTCAGACTCAATCAGAATAAACTTGTGGATGGAGGCTTGATGGTTGTTAATTCTGATCCAACTGGAGCTCAGATCTATGTTGATGGAGAGCTGAAGGCTGCAACTAATACAAACTTATCACTGTCCCCTCACGAATACAATGTAGAAATCAAGAAGGCAGGGTATTCGACTTGGACAAAGAAAATTCGAGTAGAGAGGGAAATAGTTACCCAAATTGATGCAGCTCTCTTTCCACTTGCCTCTTCTCTTTCTCCTTTGACTATAAACGGAGCTTTGAACCCTAAAATATCTCCGAGTTATTCAAAAATAGCCTATGCAGTTCCTCTCACAAAAGACAATCCAACGACTGCTGGACTCTGGATTGCAGAAACTGTGGATCTCCCTCTTGGATTCAGTAGACCTGCAACTCGCATTACTGACGGTGATCTCAAGGATTTTGATTGGCAGTGGTCTCCTGATGGGGTAAATATTCTTCTTTCCAATAAAACTGGTGCATTTATTTTGAGGGCAGATACGTTTACAGCTCAGGCAAACCTGGTAAATATAAAGCCAACACTAGTAAAAACCCAAACAGAGTGGAACACAGTAGAACAAAAAAGAGTGCAATCTTTGCTTTCAAGAGTTGATGACAGGATTGCTCAGATCATTACAAACAATACTAAAAATATTGTTTTTTCTCCAGATGAAACAAAAATTTTATATCAAGGAACAAAAGATGCAACACTTCCCAGTGAGGTAGTTAAACAATTGCCTGGCTCCTCAACACAGACTGAGTCAAGAAACATTAAGAAAGATCTTTTCTATGTGTATGATATTAAAGAGGACAGGAATTTTGAGATTACTGAGACGGATGGAGTAATTTATTGGTATCCAAACTCGAAGAATCTACTTCTTCCAAAGAAAGATAAAGTGCAGATTTGTGATTATGACAACACAAACAGGCAGACAATATATGCTGGAAGCTATATTCCAATGAGTGCGTTCCCATCTTTGTCCTTGGCTCGAATATTTATACTTACAAATCTTGGGGCTAAGGATGTAGTTTCTAATTTATATACGCTTAACTTGAAGTAATTTGATCAGGATCTCACTCCTACATATATCTCAACATTGTTTTCTTTTGCTTTGAGAATTGCGTTTTCTACTCTCATCTCTCTTTCAATTTTTTCTTTGTCCCTAATTATCAGAGTTTCCCCCACTAAACTAATGAAATTGGCGTGGTTTTTTAGGATATCGAAGGTTCCATGGCTATTTTTTGCAGTCAAAGATGTTATTTCACCCTGAAAAAGTATCCCATCTCTTGACTGAATTTTGAGATTAATTGCCTTATCTTCCATTTGATATTTCCTTTAAGCTGCCAATGAAAGCAAGATCTTCTTCCTGGTAGCTGTCAAACTTGCCGTCCAAAATTGCCTTTGTATCTTCGACTGTAGTTTCTCTTGGGACAAATTGCCCTTTTTCCACACTCTGCTTTTCTGTTGTAAAAAAGTTTTGGGTCATGAATCTTCTTAGGAGCCTTGCTCTTTTGTAGGTGACTCTGTCGTCAACTGAAAGCTCTGATTCACCGACCAAGGAAACTATTCTTTCCAAGTCTTGAGCTTTTTTAATAGTGCTTTTTGCCTTGGTTGCCACATCAAAATGAAGCTCGCCCACAATTGCCGGGTTTAAGGTACTTGAGCCTGATGCAACGATATCTATGGCTGGAAGATATCCTTCCTGATATATATTTCTTGAGAGAACTACTATTGAATCAAGATATGGGAAGATTGACTGTACTGCGTGATCTAGAAGGTCATCTGATGGAACATATATTGCCTCAACTGATGTAATTGATGTGCCATCTGTAGAAAAAAGTCGTTCGTGGAAGTTTGCCATTTCAGCTTCCAAGGTTGGCTGGTATCCATCCTCTGAGGGGATCGTGTTTGTTAAGACTGAAATTTCCTGCCCAGCTTGGGCAAAGCGGAAAAGGTTATCTATAAAAAAAAGAACATTTTTCTTGGTGGTGTCTCTATAATATTCGGCTAAGGTTACTGCTGAGAGTCCTGACATGAACCTCACAGCGGGGTTTTCCCCCATTGGGCCAAAAATTAAGGTTGAATTTGTGAGAGCACCTGAGGCTTTCATTACTTCATACAATTCCAGAGCCTCGCGGGACCTTTCTCCAACACCGGCAAATACTGATGCCCATCCATTTTGTGTTGGTTTCTCTTTTTGTGGGTTCTGAATGTTATGAAGAATTTCAGTCAATAGTATAGTTTTACCGACACCGGCGCCGCCAAATAATCCGATTTTGCCTCCTTTTGAGAATGGACAGAAGAGATCTATTATTTTTATCCCTGTTTCCAATACTTCATGGCTTGTTTTGATGGAATTTTTTTCACTTAACTGTTTTTTTATGGGTTCATATTTTTCGGCATCGATAGTTTTCCCGTCAAGTGGGTTACCAAAGGCATTAACGGCTCTACCCATCATTTTGCCTCCGACTGGAAAAAGGAGTGGCTGGCCTGTGTCTGCAACAACCTCTCCTCTTACCAAGGCTTTGACATCTCCTAAATTGGTACAAAAGAATACATCGTTACTTTTTGAGGCATATATCTCTAAGAATTGGCCATTTGATGTTTTTAAAAGATTGAAAATTTTTGGGTGTACTTCCCCGCCTCCAAACTGTACTTCGACTATTGAACCATTTATTGAAATAATTTTTGCCATAATATTAATTACCAGAGCTGCATACTTGAAAATAAATTAGTTTGTTTTTTGTTGTCTAAAAAATGATCTAACTGGGCTTCTCTTCTTTTGGCTTTTGCAAGGTTTTCTTTTATCTTTCTGGCTGCCTCTTCCATTGAGAACATTCGGCTGGCGAATTTTGCAAGCTGGGACTCTGAGAGAGTTTGTTCAAGAAGTGAGGTGAACATTTCTTTTTCGAAAAATATCAAAATTTCCTCCAAGTCCGGTTCAAAGAGGTATTTGACTACTTCTTTGTCCTCTTTTTCTTTCGGAAGGGCATCTTGAGACGAAATTTTGAATACAACGGGTGCCTGGTTAATGATACTTTTGTATTGGCCGTAAAAAATGTGTATTTCATCGTAGGCAACCAAGTGCCTTACAATTTTACCCAACATTTCGTTATCAAGCCTGGCATCTGGGAAGTCGAAATAGGTATAGGGGTGATCCTTCAGACTCTCTACAAAGTAAGAGAGACCGCTTCTGCCGATTATTACGGCCTCAGTCCCCTGGTTTCTTACTTCTTCAAGAAAGCCTTCCGAGATCCTTTTGACGAGATCTCCATATAACCCACTGTTTGCTGAGATGAATACGCTTACTATCTTGCCATTTTTGGGGACAAAGGTAATTTTGTCTTTTGATTTTTTTGAGAGACTCTTGTACTCACTTTTGTACGAACTTCTGACTTCTTCGAAAATCTCATTTATGGCAAAGAGGAACTCGCGCCTCTTTAATACGCTAGTTCTTGTGGTTCTCATCCTTGTGCCTGCTATTTGAGCATATGATTTGGCTATTATCTCAACAAGCATCAAGGTCTCAACTTCTTTTTTTACAAGTTTTGCATCCATGGGCGTACTCCTCTCATTAAATCTTTAAAATCTGTATATTTGACTGGCAATTCATCTACTTCCTTTCTAAATCCCGCGTCAGCTTGGTATTTTTGAAAGAATTCTTTTGTTTTTTCCTTCACAAAACCTCTTTCTTTGGACTTACCCAGGCCGAGCCATACTGTTGTCAAACAAAAAATTGCAAGCGTTTGGGGAAGGACTAAGCCTTCCGGCAGATCAAAAAAAGCAAGTATTCGCTCTCCTAAATCAAGCTCGTCAATTGTTTTTTCTGAAAGCTCTGCTCCAAAGTGCATTACATCTCTTAACATTTCAATGTGAAGAAGAAATTTTGCAAGCTCGCTTGCAATGCTTCTTACCAATTGGCTTTGAGCCTGGTGGCCAATTCTTGTGACAGAGAGAAATGGGTTTATGGCAGGATGCCTTCCTAGGTTTGCATAGTCAGAGTCAAAGTAAATGTGTCCATCGGTCATGGACATTAAATTTGTTTGCATATAGCCAGAGAGATCTCCGAAAACAGTTTCACCAACTGCAAGACAGGTTATTGATCCCTTTGGAAATCTACCGGCCCGCTCAAGAATTTTTGCATGAAGATGGAAAATATCGCCCGGGTATGAATTTCTGCCTGGGAAACGTCTCCCAAGGAGAGAAACTTCTCTGTAGAACTTGGCATGCGAGCTCATATCATCCAAGATTAAAAGAACATCTTTGCCTTGATCCTTAAAGTATTCTGCAATTGTCATTGCAGTATATGGAGTAATTATGATGAGGCCTTCTGGGCTTGCTGCATGAGTTGTTACCATGATTACTTTGTCGCGAATACCACTTTTCATTAAAAATTCTTCTATCTTTGCTGTTTCAATTTCTTTTTTGGCAATAGCTGCATAAATACAGATGGTACCCTGGTTGGCCTGGGTAAAGATGGCGCGCAAAAGAAAGCTTGTCTTTCCAGTTTTTTTGTCACCCAATACCAATTCCCTTTGTCCTTTGGCGAGAGGGACAACTAGATCAACAAGAGGAACACCGGTCTCAAGAGGCTCTGTTACCATTTTTCTTTCTAATACTCCAGGGGGGGCTGAGTCGATTAATCTATCTTCTCCACCTGTCGTACTTTCAGCACCGTCAAGAAGTTGTCCTAGTGGATCTATGTTTTTACCTAAAATACTTTCTGAACAATGGATATTTAAAAATTCGTTTGTTCTTGCTACTTTTGCACCTCCAGCTATATTTGTATGTGAAAGAGTTAAAATTTCGATTTCATCTTTATCAATTTTTAAAACTTGTCCCATCTCTCCATTTTCAAAAACAACTAACTCTCCAACGTGGGCTCCAGGGAGACCAGATGCTGAAAGAAGACATTTGGCTATTTTTGTTACATAGCCAATTTCTGCGGTATCCTTGAGGTAGGTGTCAAAGTTTTTCATTTAAAAATTTCAAGAGTGTTAAGTCGTCATATTTTCCATTAAAACTGACAGTTGCCCCCAGCAATAGCTCTGGAATTTTTTTTATTTCAATTAAAGTATCATTTCCAACTTTTGTTTTTGCCCATTTGCTTAGCAAATCAATGGTTCTAACTTTCGGTTCAAAAGCAACTTCAATTTTGACAATGGGCGCTTTATGAAGTGCTTCTATTAGTCCTTTCAAAAATTCCTGATCTGTTTTGTCACCACCGGTATATCTTTTGATGAGATTAAATGTTGCCCATCTCATCTCGTTACTGGTATCTAGTCTGAAACTATTTGATATATAGCTTTCCATATCAGATACTAAATTTTCTGCCTCATTGACAGTTTTTACATTTGTTAGAATTTCAGAGTAGATGTTTTGCATTTTCAAGGGCTTTCAAGAGGGCTTCTTCCTGCTGTTTTGTGTCAATAGCTTCTGTAAAAAATTCTTCAACAACTTGTCTTATCACCTCTCTTACTTTGCTCTCAATTTCCTTCATTTTTTGGAGTTTGTATTCTTCTATTTCTTTTTTTGCGTTTTCATATTCTGCTCCTATTGCTTTTTCTAGACCAGTTTCTCTTACACTAAATTCTTTTTTCAATTCTTCTGCCATTTTTTCAGCAGCCTTTCCAGCTGCCTCTATGAGAGCTCTATCTGCATACTGCCTTGCTTCAAGGGTAAAGATTTCTGCTTCCTCGATAATTTTGCCTGCCTTTAAATTTGCTTCTTCTACAATTTTTCGAGCACTACGCCTTGCTCGCTTCAAGATTAAGTCAGGGTTTTTTTCTTTCGGTTTGTCAAAAATATTCATATTATTATTCTAGCAAGTTAATACCAGACATTTCAGCTGGTTTTGGTATTCCCATTAATTTTAAAATTGTGGGTGCAACATCTTTTAGCGCACCCCGCGGCAGCATACGTGGTTTTCCAGAAAGGCTCTGGCTCACAATTATTATTGGAACAGGGCTTTTGGAATGTTCTGTGTTTTCTTTTCCGACTGATGTCGTAAAGTAAAAAGATTCTCCTTGATAGCTTAAAAGTTCTTCAGCGTTTCCGTGGTCTGCTGTTATAAACGCCGTTCCACCAACTAAAAGTATGTTTGTTACCATCTCTTCAAGATATTTGTCGACTATTCCAATTGCCTTAATAGTTGCCTTCATGTTTCCGGAATGAGCAACCATGTCTGGATTTGCAATGTTTATAACAAAAAATGCATATTTATCTTTTGCAAGTTGGTTTTTAAATTCACTAGCCTGAGTGGGAAGGGACATTTCTGGTTTTAGGTCGTAGGTTGCAACTTTTGGAGAAGGAGTGATCAGAAATTCTTCGCCTTCTACCGCTGATTCAATTTGTCCATCAAAATAGTAAGTCACAAAACGTTCTTTCTCGCTTTCTGCCATATGGAGCTGTGCAATTCCAGCCGAAGACAAAACCTTAGATAGTGGATTTGTTACTTTTTCGGGAGGGAAGGCTATGGCACTAACTGGAATACTTGGGTCATATTGGGTTAGGGTTCCAAAAAACAAGTTTTTCAAAATTTTTCTTCTTTGGAAAGTTGCATCAAATTTTATGCTTCCACTTGTTCTCCCTCCTTTTTCTGGATCTTTTCCAAATTCAAATGATTTGAGTGCTTCAAAATTTGGAATAGTCATTGCCATGGTTAACTCTCTTGGTCTATCAATTCTGTAGTTAAAAAAAATACAGGCATCATTATCTAAGATTGTATTTTTTTTATTGTTAATTGTAATTAGTGAGGGCTTTATGAATTCATCAGTTTCTCCTCTCTTGTACGCTGCATTAACTAATTCTCCTGTAGATTCCCCTACAAAATCTGTCAAACCATTAACTAATGCATCATAAACTACCTTTGTTCGTTCCCAGTGAAAGTCTCTATCCATTGCCCAGTAGCGCCCACTTATACTTGCAATTTTTCCTACTCCCAACACACTTATCTTTGCTTCGACTTCTTTTATCAGGTCTATTGAATCTTGGGGCGGTGAATCACGGCCATCCGTGAATGCATGAATATATACATTTTGCAATCTTTTTCTTTTACAGGCTTCTAGGATTGCGTACAAATGGTTTAGTGAGGAGTGAACTCCAGCTCTCCCCACAAGACCCATTATGTGCAGGTTTGAATTATTTGAGCGAGCATGATCAATTGCTTTCAAAATTGCATCATTGTCAAAAAATGTATCATATTCAATTGATTTATCTATTCGTACAAGATCCTGCAAAATAACTCTCCCAGCCCCAAGATTTAAGTGTCCTACCTCAGTATTACCCACTTCACCTGCAGGGAGACCAACTGATTCACCGGCAGCGAGGAGCTGGCCATTTGGATACTGAGAGAGAAGTTTGTTGAAAAAGATTGGTTTTGCTTGGGTTATGGCATTACTAAGTCCAGGGGCGGCTACACCCCAACCATCAAGAATTATTAATACCATTGGTTTAATTTTTCCTGGAACTAATTTTTTGTTGAAAAGATTAAACATATTTAATTAAAGAGTTAAGATTAAGTATGCTATGGCAAGCCCTACTCCTACAACTACAATTGTCAGGAATACATGTAAAAATACACCAGACTGTATCACTCTACTTGAAAGTGGATTTCTACCAATTGCCTCAACCCCTGCCTTTGCAACCCTACCAAAGTATATCAGTCCGATAACTAGTGCAACAATCACTACCAAGGCAGCACTAAGGTATCTAATTGTTGCAAGGGGCGTTAGAACTGGTGCACTTAGACCTTCACGGATTAAGTCCAAGAGATTTGTGCTCTTACTTTCCACTATTTCGATTGTTGCGCGAGGATTTATGGCTACAAATATGGCTCCACTTGCGTTTGGGTCATTTGATTCATAATTTTCAAGCGCTAACCCAACTACAAAGCCATTTCTGGTTGCCTTCTGCCCAACACCTGGAGTAGTTGAAGTTGTTATAAAATCTCCTAGAGCTATGTTGCCGTTTTTGGAGGAGACATTTACCTTTGCAGTTGCTGTTGTTACTACAGGATGAAAGCCTTGAGTGTCTGTGGCCATTGCTGCCGATGGGTTTTCGTTAATTACCCCATAAATAGAGGGTGCGTATTCAGTTTTACAAAGAATGTAAAGATCCTTTTCTGAGCATATTAAATCTCCGTTTTTGGCCTCTGTTTCAGATATTGGTGTTGATACGGCAAGGCCTGTGAGCTCAGTCTGGGCTAAAACCCCTGTGGGTCGCAGAAAAGAGACTAAAACGAGCGCTATATATAGTAAAAATACCTTGGGCAGCATAAGTAACACTAGTTTAGCCTCAATTTAAAGTCAATAGGCTATTGACAGTATTCTGCCGAAATGCGTAAATTAAGTAGTCAAAGTTGGACAAATTTACGCCTGTTGTCCAAGTTTAAGAAGCCCATGAATCCTACACTGCCCGATCTAATTACAATACAGGAAGCTGCAAGGAAATTATCTGTTTCCGAGAAGACTCTCCGTCGCTGGGAAAAGAGTGGCTTAATCTCCTCAATTCGGACTGCGGGTGGGCACCGCAGGTACGACAGCGTAGTTATTGAGAAAATGGCTAGAAGGTCTCAGGATCCAAAGAAGAGGGTGAGCTCCATGCTACAGCCTCAGGATGGAGCTTTTCTCTACAAGCGGATGCATGTGGATCAAAAGAAGGTTATAGGATATTCATTTGGTCTTCTTTTCTTTCTTATCACAGGAGGAATAGTTTTGAAGGGAGAAACTACTTCAAAGATACAAAGTATGACAAAAGAGAACATTGCAAAGGTTTTAGCGGCACAGACTACAAATTTGAACCCAACGTTCAACATTAATGTGCCTGCCATATTCAAAGAAATTGTTCAGTTCGCAAAGGATGTGACTGTAAACGGCCAAACCACAACTGTTAATGATTTAGTTGTACGAGGTAATCTTAATTTAGCCGATGGACTCACTCTTCCAGGTGACTTGGCAGTGAATGGTGGAGATATCACAACGAATCAAACTACATTTAACCTAGTTAATACTGGTGTAACAACTTTAAATATTGGAGGAGCTGCAACTACCTTAAGCGTAGGAGCTGCTACTGGTACAACAACCATTAATAATAATTTGGTTGTCAAAGGGAGTCAAAATGTATCAGGGGCGTTCACTGGTTCTGGAACTGGCACCTTTGCAGGAACACTAACTGCTAGTGGAGATTTCAAAGTATCAGGTACTACTACACTTGGAACAACAACTGCCGGGGCAACAACTGTTTCTTCACTTACTGATTCAGGGGCTTTGAGTGTTTCAGGAAATGCAACTTTTGGAAACATAACTGAAATTAACGGAGTTACGTATGCATTTCCTGATACACAAGGAGCTGCCAATTCTTCTCTTACGAATGATGGAGCTGGGAACTTAACCTGGTTAGATACAAGCGGCTCTGGAAGTGTTGGATTTTGGACACGGTCTGGGACAAATTTATCCCCTACTAATGCTGGAGACTCTGTTACAACGACTGGACACGTTGCTTTTGGAAATGCGGCAGCAGTGGATGATATAAATTTACTAAATTCTGGCTCTACAACAAGTAATACACTAACACTTGAGGAAACTCCAACTGACTATAGTAATGATTATTTACTGGGTGTTGCAAACTATCTTGATATTAACCCTTCAGGAACTGTTGACTCCTCTATTTATGGCATAGACAACGAAGTTGTAAGTCGTTCAGGAAATTCCCAAAACATACCTTTCATGCAAGGTATCTATTCTTTAGTAAATCATCAAGGGAGTGGAAATATGATTTTTTCAGTAGCCACAACTGGGTATTCACAGAACTCTTCATCAGGCACAGTTAGCGAATCAGATGGGGTGGTTGGTCAAGCTGCCAATCAAGGATCCGGTACAGTAACACTTGGTCGAGGAGGGCTTTTTTCAGTATTTAATGGCTCAACTGCGTCAACGGGGACAGCAAAGGGTTTGGAGTCTGCTTTATATAATTATTCATCAGGAGCAATCACAACTGGCTACAGTATATTTATACCCTCCGCTATAAATGCAGGAGGAGGAACTTTTACAAATAATTACGGATTGTATGTTGAGGATCAAAGTGCAGTTGGATCAAGCAATAGTTACAACATATATTCTGCTGGGGCAACTTCAAAAAATTATTTTGCAGGAAATGTGATTGTTGGCTCTGGCTCATCTTTTCTTCCCGATGTAAGCTTGGGAAGCGACCTGGGAAGCGCTTCAAAGAAATTTAATAATATCTATGCGGCGAACTTGAACATAGACTCTGGTGTCACCTCCTCTGGGCAAATTCTTGCAACTTACAACCCAGCGGACACTACATTTGCTGAGTCATCAATACGAATAAATGTAACTACACCTTCTGCAGATGAACAAATGCTTGGTGTTGGGCAAGCTGGTGAAGAGAGGGCCTCAATTGATGCAGAGGGAGATTTAACGCTTGGATATGACGGAACTGCAGGGAGTTCTGTTCCAACAAGCAGTAACCCCTTCATGGTCTATGGGCACAACACATCAAATGTGGCTTCAATTAGTACGACAGGAATCTTGACAACGGCTGGCAATATAGTGATTGGGAGCACTGATGGAGTAGTTTCTCCCGGCAACGGATCAATTTTTCTTACTAGCAATGGTGCCGGTAATACAAATATATATGGCACTAAGGGAACTGTGAACGGTGCCGCTACTGCAAATGGAATTATGTTGGACGTTGGTGGGGCGAGTGGAAGTCCAAGCACTGTAACTGTAACTAGTGGTGAACAACAAGTAATTCAGGCTCCAACCACCTTTAATCCAACATCTGGCACTGGTATTTTTGATTTATTAACATTAAAACCCATCATTAACCAAACTGGAGGAGCAAATGGAATAAGTAGAGGTTTATATATAAATCCCACTCTCACTGCTGCAACAGATTTCAGGGCAGTTGAGATTGCTAATAACGCAAACTATGCCATCTATCAAAGTGGGGCAAGTGCAACTAATTATTTTGCAGGAAATGTTGCTATCGCAACAACGAGTGCGACCCAAAAGTTGACAGTTCAAGACGGAACCATACTTTCAAACCACACACTTACAAATAATTACACGCTGAATGGTGTACTTGGAGGAAATCGGATTTTTACAAATAGTTCATTGGGGGATGCACCCATTTTGGGAGTTAGTATGTATAACGGAGCTGGGACATCTCCACTTGCAATTAAAACGAATCCTCTGGGTGTCGCTTTTGGAGATGTAGGTGTAGTGGGAGCTGGTCTTTCAACTCATGGCGGTGGGGTTAATGCAACCGGAATATATGGGTATTCAATAATGGATGCTGGCAGCGCAGCGTCTTCCTCTACAAACAATGTTGTTGGAGGAATATTTTTGACTGAACTAGGCAGCACGACAACTTCATTCGGCGGAAGTATGTATGGTGTATATGCAAAAAGCACTTCTGCTGGTGCTGGATCATCGGCCGGAAGTATATATGGCTCATATAATCAAGCAGTAGGTAAATCTGGAGATACAACTTACGGAGGATATTTTACTGCTGCCAGTGGCACCACTAATTATGGTGTATATTCAAACGCTGGTACAAATTACTTTAATGGTAGCACTGGTATTGGAGATACCACTCCTGATGCAACTCTTGATATTGATTTTACTGGTACAACTACAAACGCTTTTGGCATCACTGCTGATTCTTTGACAAGTGGCAAAGCGGCATTTGTTACAACGGCAGCTACAGCATTTACTGGAAACTTAGTTGATATTACTTCAACTGGAGGGAATGCTGCTAATACAGGTACTCTACTTCATGTTCAGTCTGCTGCAACTGATGCTGAAACAACTGCCATGATTACAAATTTGGGGACAGGAAGATCTTTCAGAGTTAATGATGAGACCAGCGATTCCGATACTACACCTTTTGTAATTGATGCAAGTGGTAATGTAGGGATTGGAACTACGACTCCAAATACTACTTGGAAACTAAGCACAATCGATGGAAATATCGGCTTAGTGCGGGATGATACAAACATTGCCACGGTTCAATCCTATTGGGGAAGCTCAACTGTTTACGGACTTAATGTTCTAGCAAACGCGTCTTCCTCTGATAGTTTCCCTAATGGTTATGGTGTACGTCTGGGACATGGGTTTAGTGTAACTCCTACGTCTGGCACTGTTGATATTGTTCAGGCATTTAGTAATAGTTTTAGTCCGACCAGTGGAACCGCCGTGATGGATTTGTTTGGTATCCGTGGAACTATTAATCAAACAGGTGGTGCTAGTGGAATTACTAGGGGAATTTATGTTACACCTACTTTAACTGCTGCTGCTGATTTTCGTGGCATTGAGATTGCTGATGTAACTGGTCATAAGGCGATTTATACAAATGCTGGTAATGTAATATTGAATGCGGGAAATGCTGCTGCTACACAATTTGCTTTTGGGACTACTTCTCCTGTCGGGAAATTCCATGTTACTGGAGCTATGGTTGGTAAAGCTCTTGGTATTTTTGATGAAACTGGAGATCAGGATGTATTTACTGCATCTACTTCTGGTACTACAAGGTTTAGGATTGCAAATGCTGGTGGAACTTTCCTTGATTTGCCTGGTACTGGAACAGGAAATGCACTTTGCCACACTACTGCAGGAGGAGTTGATAATGAAGAGATTGTTGATTGTACCAGTGCTCCTGCTGCTGACTATGCAGAACAATATCCTGTTGAGGACGGGGTAAGCTACGGGGATATAGTTGCTGTCGGGAGCCAGAATGTGGTTACTAAAGATGGAAAAACAATTAAGAAGCTTGTTAAAAGCACATCAACATATCAGACAAATATTGTTGGAATAGTGTCAAATAATTATGGAGACTTCACTTCAGCCGGGTACAACATAAATACCAGTGATAATCCAATGCCTGTAGCTCTTAATGGAAGGGTTCCTGTGAAGGTCTCCCCTACATCTCAAGCTATTAATCCAGGAGACTTTGTGACCACATCAAGCGATTCAGGTAGGGCGATGAAAGCAACGCAGTCTGGGTATGTAATTGGCAAGGCACTGGAGGCTTGGACTCCAAACACTAACCAGGACACTGTAATGGTATTTGTAAATAATACATACTACATTGGAGATTTGAGTGCTGATGGCAGTTTGAATGGTACTTCTACTGATGGAGGTACCTTGTCTCAACAACCTAGCCAGTCAACACAGATAGATGGAGTGGATACCCAAACACAAGAAAAAATCGCATCTCTTTCTGCTGAAATTAATAACATTAAAGATAGATTGTCAAGCTTGGAGACGGCTAATTTAACTGCGACTAGTTCTGCAGTTTTGGGAATTGCAACGGACTCTGCAACACTTTCTAATCTTAATGTTCTCGGCAACACTATACTTGGGGATACAGTTGTAAATGGAAAATTAAACATTGGGACTTTGAGTTTTGATAATGCAAATTCTTCTATAGATTCAATTGGAAAATTAAAAATTCAATCGCTTGCCCTTGATACGATTGAATTCCAGAATGACAGTATAGAAATGGATAAAAATGGCAACTTTAACATCAAAAAGGGAGTAATTATTGGCAACGACAATATCCGAGGAAGCGAAATGGTGCATACAGGAAACAACGAAATTCAAATTAATAAAGCATGGACTACTGTGCCAGTTAGTATTACTGCAAATGCGAATTGGGACAGTTATGTATGGGTTGATAACATCACAAAGGATGGATTTACGATTCACCTGAAGAATTCTCCAACTACTGATTCACAGGTAATGTGGAATGCTATTTGGTAGTTGGATTGTTGGCTTTAAATATATGAACGGGTATACCTAGCTCATTGAAGAGAAGTTTAACTTCTTCAGGGAGATCGTTGCCAGATATAACTCCAATCAGTTTTTCTTTGTCTTTTTCTGTGCTCTCTATATTTATCTTAATTTCTTCAATAACAGGTGAGCAAACCACTAAAGTCATACCACTTGAGTTCATTCTCTCTGCGTTGGTTATCAAGTCGCTATTTGTTTCATCTTCTGAAGCTGGGTCAACTATTAAGAATACTGTTCCGAGGTGCGATACTTGTGCCTCTCTATTTACGATAATTAATCTTTCGGGCTTACTTGCAACCATATTTATACTTTACTTGGTAAAAACAAACTTGGGTGAATTGGCGGGTCTAACCACAAACCCTGCATTTTCTTCAAACTGAGTTGGAGTGCCAGGAGCAATATGGATCAATAATTTACGTCGAGCAAGCTCCAAAAGGATTGCACGCTGTGCTGTCTTTGAAACATCGGGACCTTTACACATCCAGGGTCCGGCAGAAAATGTCAGAACACCATCTTTTACAGTAAGAGGCTTGAACTTTCCGTTCTCATCCAAAAAACGTTCTGGATTCAGTGTCAATGGATCTTTGTGTATTCTGGCATCTTTGTGCATTGTATAAGGGGAAATCATTATGAGTGCACCTGGCGGTACGATGGCACCATCGGATAGCGCCAATGGAATAGGATTTACTATTTTTCCATCCTCTCCCTGTATTGGTCTCCCTGCCTCTCTGGGAACAACAGATGCAACCCCGTGTACTCTTCCTAATTCAGCAAGCCATGCTTCTGTATTGGGCATAGCATCTTTAATATCCGAGGAAGCCAAGAATTTAGCTATCTTCTCGGGTGTGTTGAGATTTTTCTGTTCCATAACTCCTCGCAACTCCATCATCACTTTCATCTGTTGGTCTTGATTTTGGCTTAGTTCAATTCCCATCCATTCCAGTGTTACCCCAGTACTTTCTGAACCTGCAACAAGGGTGGTCCGTACTTGTGAACGCACTTCTTGCCACTGGGCAGTTTTGTCGTTGGGATTGTGTTTTTGCGCGTCGCGCTCAATGTATGAGAGGAACGAATGTGCTGGTGCTGTGCCACCGTTTTGATCCTTGGCTCGTTTGATACATTTCTCGACTACTTCATCTGCCCGTGCATCAACACGTTCCCATTCTTTCCCTTGTTTTAGGTCAATCAGGGGTTGCATGACGCCTGGCATCATCTCTCTCATTGTGGTCATGTCCATACCATGGTTGAGGAGATAATGAAGCTCTTCGGATTCTTCTGCAGTTGGCACTATTCCCAACGTAAAAGTAGTAATGTCTTGTATCATTGCTTCTGCAAACTTTTGCCCATCTAACACCTCGCCTTCCGAATGTTTGTCAAAGAGTTCACCAAAAATATGTTTGGTATCAATGCTGTGATCCGCAGCTGTTTGCTTATTTACCCCGTCTCTCCATGTTTCATTTAATGATTCTTGTTGCGGGTCGCCAATATCTGCTGATGTAATACTCCATTCACCCAAAAATGGCTCAGATGCTTTATACATCGAGCCTTTCCTAACCACCGCAGGCCTACCTGCTGCAACTTCAGAACGACTAAGATTTGCATACTCAACAAGAACTTTATAAGCGTCATCTGGATCGTTTAATATGTATAGAGGTATAACTTCAAACCCTTGACCTACAAACCATGTTGTAGTCGGAGGGAGATATTTTCCACTTTTAGGGGTCGGACTTGTATCAACCATACGCTTGAGCCATCCACCGATACCATGTTCTTTGACGTAGGCAGCGTTTGCAAATGCTTCTTTTGCGTGTTCGAATGCTTCCGGGATGGATGTTATCTTATCAAATAATTTTGAATGTGAAGTTGTTGCTCTTTCTCTTGGCATCTGACTTTCAAACTATAAGAATATTTACGGTAGTTGTCAAGGGATATCTGGTAATATTTCTATTATCCCTTCGTTTTGAAATGAATAATATTTGAGATCAAAGAGATATTCCCCACTTTGTCTATTGTTTTTAAAGCTACATAGTATGTTGTAGAACGAGAAAGATTTGGGAGCGAGAAAAATTGCTGCTGGCCTGGTACTTTTGGTGCTGGCTCATTAACTGCTTTGGTTGCATTTACAAAATTAAGTGCTGTGATTGGAGTTTTTGAATACCTTAAATCGTATCTTGCAGCGATTCCTGTGTTCGCATCATCTCCTGGGGTTGTCCACCAAAGGTTGGCTGAATTTGGCAAGGCTTTACCAAGACGCAAATCTACAATTTTGGCTGGCGCAATATTATCAACATTAATACTAATGGGATTTGAGGTTCCTGAGTTGCCTGCCGCGTCTTTTGCAACTGATAGAAGGGTATGAGCCCCTTGGCTGGTGGTTCTTGTGTCCCAGGGGTTAACAATGTCTTGCCCATCTAGTTTGAACAGGGTTGAAACTACGGCAATATTGTCTGTGGACTGTGTAGTTATATCAATAATTCCTTTGACCCATGATCCATTTCTGGGGGAAGTTATTGAAATAGTTGGGGAAGTTGTATCGTTATTGACTGAGATTGTGACTGAAGAAGTGTTTTGGTTGCCTGCTGTGTCGTAGGCTATTGCACTAAGTTGATGACTGCCGTTTGGTATGGTTAACGTATTCCAAGAATATGAATATGGAGCAGATGTGTCCTCTCCCAGAAGATTGCCGTCTAACTTGAATTCAATTTTATTGATATCTATATTATCTGAAGCACTGGCCTGAATTTGAATTGTTCCCATTACTTCAGAGTTATTTGTAGGAGTGGTGATATTGATGGTTGGAGGTGTTGTATCTACTGCAGGCATAACTCTGAAACTGCCGAATTCAGAAGTTGAATGTGTTGGTGGGACTGCAACTGTCCCAACTGGGACAGACACTGAAGTGGATGTCATTGGGATTGGAATTGGTACACCGGTGTATTTCCCTGCTGCAATTGGGTCTCCAAAAATATTTTGAGTATCAATTATTTGGTATATGTCTCCAACTGTAAAACCTGCTTTTGATATATCTGCGACTATTGAGGGAGAATTATCCCAATTATAAACAGTTATGTTTGCGTGTTTCGGTTCATAGAGATTGGGCTCAACAAAGGTCCACACTCCAGTCGGTTTTGATGAGTAAAAAGTATTATTTGGGTATGTGGAACTGCTGATGCCGTTGCCATATATTTTATTGTTGGTGATAGTAATATTTGTATTATTTAATAATGCCAAGGCAGTTCCAGGGTTTCCTGATACGAAGTAATTTCCGTCTACTATGGCATTATTTGTGCCTGCACTATATCCCAAAGTATTCCTGCCATATACTGGATAATATGTAAAGTTGTTTACTAGAACTGGGTTTTGTGCAACTTTAAGACCTCCGAATAAAATATTGTCTGTGATTGGTCGAACAGCAGAAAGGGCACCATTTAAGAAAGATGTATTACCATAAAACTCCAGGTTATCTATGTTGCCGCCTTCGGTATAGGCATGTATTCCCCACCCAAAATCTTTGAAAATTATGTTATCTCGAACGTCTTTGAAACCAAGATTTGTGTTTTGGATATATATTCCATGCCCATGGCCGCGGTCTGCCTCTTCCCAACCACAGTAGTAGATAATATTGCCGTATATGTGTGCGTCAGATGGAGTTACTCCAGTTCTCCAATGGCCAATACAGTCGCCTGTATCGTGAATTATCATATTGATTAGATTAATATGGTGGCCGTAAACCTCTACACCACCAGGGCGAGGAGTATAACGGTTGGTGTTGGAATTAGTTATCTCAATCCCCCAGAACCAAGTATATGAACCATTTGCCATTATTGGGTCTGCCGAAAGAGATGCACTGTCGATTGTTACTCTTTCGCCGTCAATTGCTCTAACAATAATTGGTGATCCATTTGTACCGTTTAAATAGCTTGTGAATGTACCTGTATATGTGCCGCCGTGAACCCATATCGTGTCTCCTGGCTTAATTTCTGGTCTTCCACTCAAGACAGCCTGCAAGTTCCATGGGTTTGCTTCGCTTCCGTTGGCGGAGGCTGAACCAGTTGTGGTTACGTGCCAATTGCCAACTGAGACTGGAGTCGCGAAAGTTGTATCTGTTGAATAACCAATTTGGTTGCCTGATTTGGAGACTACTCGGTAGTGGTATGTTGTACCGGGCGATAAATTAAAGATATTAATAGTGTGAGTTTTGACTGCTAATGTGTCTTCACTTGTATTTTGGCCATAACTTGAATCTGCACCGTACTCAATTTTTGAAGTTGAGAGCTTGTCTGTGACCCAGGTTATATTCATACTAGTTGTGTTAATTGAATTTGAGACTACTTTCGAAACAACAGGGGCGGGGTTGTCTACAATGAACGTGACAGCTGAAGAAGTTGCAGTGTTGCCTGCATAATCTTTTGCGGTTGCCAAGAGCGTATGGGTTGAGTCATTGACCATGTCTTTTGTATCGAGAGATGTTATATAGGGAGAGTTTTTAATTTCATTACCAAGAGGGCTGCCGTCGAGGATAAATTGGACCGAAGCGATTTTAACATTGTCACCTGCGTTTGCCGAAACACTTAAAATTCCAGAGACTGTTGCCGCCTCTGATGGGGAAGTTATTGAAATAGTTGGTGGTGTAGTATCCCCTTGGGAGGCGAGAGATGCAATTTCATCGTCGTTTAATGCTCTATTGTAAATCCGTACTTCGTCAATTGAACCTTTAAAAGGTTCTGCACCATCGCTTCTAGCTCCTATGGCAACGTTATTTGTCGTTAGTGGTGGATCAACTGTATAAGTCCAACCTGTTTCAAAGTTGCCATTTCTGTAACCCTTAACGTTTTTATTGGACATGGTTCTAACAAGTGCGATATGCTGCCATTCGTTTGAACTTATGCTATTTATAATTTGGCCTGGGATATACGAGCTACCGCTTCCTTGTATGTAACGCATCGGATACGGCGGAGTCTCCGAAATAAAGCCGAGATTATATTCACCACTATAAAACTTACTTACGATGTGCTGACGTGTTCCTAAAGATTCTGGTTTTATCCAGACTGATATAGTCAAATCGCCAGTTATTTTGAGAGAGGGAGAATCAAGAATTTTTAGATAATCATTTATGCCGTCGAAGGATATCCCCCCTCCCAACTTGCCCTCCCCCCAAACAGGGCCATTTATGAGAGCTGCGTCATTTACATTCGCTGTTGTATCTTTTGCTACACTTCCCTGACCCTCATCAAAATTCCAGTAAGCGACAAGTCCATCAGAGATTGTTGATTGGGCATCAACCTTTAAGTTTTGGAGGTAAAGCGTGAAGAGAAAAAGTGAGAGAAAACTGGAAAAAAGAAAGGGTAACTTAATTTTCTTCATCACGTCCTATATTATTTATCTTAATGTTTTTAATGTAAAGGGGTATTTATGGTAAAATTGAGCCATGTCCCTGTAGTTCAACGGATAGAACGAAGGATTCCTAATCCTTTGATCCAGGTTCGATTCC
>CAZPLB010000002.1:0-195434 GCA_964587425.1 uncultured Gammaproteobacteria bacterium | reverse complement strand
TATTGGCCGCAATTTGGCCACAAAATTCCAGATAAAATTAGCGATGGCAGGTATATTAACTATTTTCCTGGGTGGAACAAGGAACCAGATAATAATGGATTAATACCTGTCGAGGGTTCTGTATTTGGTGATACACCTGCTAGAACGATCGGGAATTGGATAAGTTTAATTGCTTTGGGGACTTGGACTTTTGTTTTTATAAAATACAAGAATGCTAAAAATACTTAATTACAAACTTTTAATTTTAATTGTTATCTTTGGAGCGTTGCTTCGTGTTGTCGGTTTAACTCAAATGCCGCCTGCTTTGAATTGGGATGAGATATCGCATGGGTATAATGCATACTCAATTTTAAAAACTGGAAAAGATGAATGGGGACAATTATTACCTATAACGAACTTCAGAGCATATGGGGACTACCCATTGCCTTTGAATTTGTATTTGACAATTCCCTTTATTGCTGTATTTGGATTAAATCAAATTGGTTTGAGACTTCCACATGCTCTACTTGGTACTTTTACCATAGCTGCTGTTTACTTTCTTGCACAAGGAGTTACAAAAAGCAAAAAGATAGGATTAGTTGCAAGTTTTTTGGCTGCAGTTGATCCTTGGCTTTTGTTTCCTTCTCGTGCTGTCTTTCAGTCAAACCTTGCTGTTTTCTTTTTGACAGCTGGGATGGCAGCATTTTTTAATCGAGAGAAAAGGAAGTGGTTATTACCTCTTTCATGTTTATTTTTTGGCTTAACTTTATTTTCATATCATTCGACTAGAATTTTTGTTCCAATATTACTTTTTGTTTTGGTTGTAATTTACAGGAAAATAAAATATTTGGCTTTGGTACTGCTTGGCGTACTTTTAATTTTATTGCCCAATGCTAGGGTTCGGTCTAATGTTGTTTTTATTATTAATGATGGAACTATTAACCAAATTGAAAGCTTGCGAGCAACATCCTCTTCTCCATTTAAGAGGATTTTATATAACAAAGTAACTTACTTTGGAAGTACCTTTGTTCGAAATTATTTTAACTATTTTAGTCCTAACTTCTTATTTCTGAAAGGCGGAACTCAATATCAATTCAGTGTTCCAAATCATGGAGTTTTGTATTTGGTGTCATTGCCATTTTTTTACATTGGAATATTTTTTCTGGTAAAGGGATTAAAAAACAAAGATTACAGACTTTTATTTTTTTGGCTAATTCTTGCCCCAATTCCAGCCGCGATAACTACAGAAACAAATGCCGTAATTCGTGCAACTACAATGCTACCAGTTCCTGAAATTTTAATTTCTTTGGGGTTATTTGAAGTGGTGAGGAGATTTCCTAAATACCAGATAGTGATTGTAACTTTATTTACTCTACTGACTCTACTTTCTCTTGAGGGATATATGAATACATATGTGACGAATTATCGTACCAGTTACTCATGGGTTTGGCAGTATGGGTACAAAGAGGTGGTTAATTATGTGAAGGAGAATTATTCAAAATATGATCAGATTGTAGTTACAAAGAAATATGGTGAGCCGCATGAATTTTTCTTATTCTTTTTACAATACGACCCAAGTAAATATATGACTGATCCGAATTTGGTGAGGTTTTATCAATCAAACTGGTATTGGGTAGATCATTTTGATAAATTCTGGTTTGTTAATGATTGGCAAGTAAAACTTTCATCAAATGAGTTTATTACCGAAAGTAAACATACTGTTGATTGCAAACTTTCAAAATGCTTACTTATTACAAGTCCAAGTAATGCGCCAGCTGGTTGGAAGAAGATTGATAGAGTTAATTTCTTGGATGGCAACCCTGCATTTGAGATGTATGAAAGGTAGTGGATTCGTCAGCTTCGAGTGTAATATACTTTAGGTTAAGATGAACTTTAAAGAGATATTGAGCAGAAAGTGGATCTTTCTCCTGTTTATTGTTCTCATTGCTTTCTTTTTGAGAATTTACAAAGTTGGAAGCAATCCTCCTGGACTTACGGCTGATGAGGCTGCAATTGGATACAATGCATATTCTATTTTGAAAACGGGCAGGGATGAATATGGAACCCTACTTCCTGTTGTTTTCAAGTCTTTTGGGGACTTTAAGCCAGGGCTTTATATATATCTAACTGTGCCAAATGTTGCGATTTTAGGTTTAACTGAAACTGCAGTTAGGCTCCCAAGTGTTATTGGAGGAGTTCTCTCTGTGCATCTTTTGTATTTGATAATTAAGCAGTTATTCAAACAAGAAAAGTTAGCTTTGATTGCAGGGACTGTTGCAGCGCTTAATCCATGGCTAATTTATTTTTCGAGAGGTGCATGGGAAGTTAATATATGTTTGACACTTACACTTCTTGGAATATATTTTTTCTTGAGAGCGATACATAAACCAAAGTTATTGATTTTGTCTACTTTTTTCTTTGCATTAACCCTTGTTGATTATCAAGGGGCAAAACTTTCTACTGCAATTGTTGTTTTACTCTTACTTTTTATCTTCAGAAAGGAATTCGTCAAACTTCCTAAAAAAAGTATTGTGTTTTCCGCAGTCATTGGACTAATAGTTTCCTTACCGATTATTTTTGGTTTATTTAGTGGACAGGGTGGAAGGCTTGCTGTTTTTAGTGTGCTTTCATATCCACGATCTGATGCATATTTACAGGCATTTCTGGATGAGGGGAATGTTAAAAAGGGGAGTCTTGTTTATTATCTTTTTTACAACGAACCACTTAATTTTATGAGAGGGATTATGGGTAGGTTTTTTAACCACTTCTCATTCAGATTTTTATTTTTTGAAGGAGATTGGTCAAACCCAAGGCACACTCCGCCATATCAGGGAGTTCTTGTCATTGGAGACTTAATTTTCTTACTTCTGGGAGTTGTTGCGTTTTTGAGAGAAAAGATTTCAAAAGAAAAAGCATTTGTCTTACTGTGGTTAGTTTTGGCTACTCTTCCGGCCATTCTCTCAAGGGATCAGGTTCAGGCAGTAAGGTCGTTTAATTTAGTAATTCCACTAATTATTGTAATTTCTTTTGGTGTGAACTATTTACTTGAAAATTCGAAGAAGATTTTTTTATTGGTGGCACTTCCTTTATATATAGCTACATATATCTACTTCTTAGATAGTTATTTTGTGCATCAACCTGCTCATAACTCACAGTATTGGCAGTATGGATACAAACAGATGGTTCAGACTGTGTCGGCAATTCAGTCAAACTATAAAAATGTGAGGATACAGCAATCATATGATCAGCCTTACATTTATTTTCTTTTTTATCAAAAATATGATCCAGTTAAATGGCAGGCTCAGGCACATTTAAATCGGGATGCTGGACTTGATGTGGGGCATGTTGAAAAGATGGATAATATTTTATTTACTGCAATTGATTGGTCAAGGGACAGGGGTGATCATGGAGACTTGGTTGTTGCCGACATCAAAGTTATTCCACCCTTGGATTCTAACGATCCAAGGGAATTTAAATTGATTGATGAGATTAAGTATATGAATGGTATGACTGCGTGGAGGATATTGGAGATAAAGAAATAATATGTTGAATTCTAATTTTGTATATGTTGGTATTGCAATAGCATCTGTTGGATCAGTTGCTTATTTTATTGAAGTTCTAAGAGGCAGAGCTAGACCAAATAGAATTTCATTCTTTCTTTGGTCAATAAACCCGATAATTGCCTTTTTTGCCCAAACGTCGCAAGGAGTTAGTTTGCAGTCATCATTACTAGCTTTAAGCCAAGGAATTTTTCCATTTTTGATTTTGTTGGCATCATTTGCGAACAAGAAGTCAGAGTGGAAGATAACAAAAAGAGATTTATTTTTAGGGTCCTTGTCTTTTGTTGGTTTAATCCTTTGGTACCTGACTAAAGTAGGGAATGTAGCGATATTATTTAGTATTTTGGCTGATGGTTTGGCTGCATTGCCAACAATTATTAAATCTTATCAACACCCTGAGTCTGAAGTCGCATGGCCTTGGATCGCAACTTCTATTGGAGTTGTTTTTACATTACTAACCTTTACTAAAATTACGTTTGAGAATTCGGCATTTATAATTTATCTTTTTGTTGCTAACTTAATCATCTATTCATTGATTCAATTTAAAATTGGGAAGAGAATGAAACTATTTAAATCATAAAAGAAATGAAAATTATGAAATACAGAAAATGGATATTGATTGGAATTATTGTTTTAGCCTTTGTATTAAGATTTTGGCATCTTAATTCATATCCTGCATTAAATGCTGATGAGGCATCTATTGGATATGATGCATATTCTTTAATTACTACAGGCAAGGATCAGCATGGAAATTCATGGCCAGTTAATTTTCAGTCTTTTAATGACTACAAACCAGGTCTTTATGTTTACATAGTCTTACCTTTTGTTAAATTATTGGGACTTAATGAATGGGCTGTGCGTATACCTAATGCGTTTTTGGGAGTAGTGAGTATCTATGTTGTTTATTTACTTATTAAAGAACTGTTTGGTAAAGAAAAAGAAAGGTTTGCATTAATAGGTTCTCTGTTTTTAGCAATATCTCCTTGGCATATTCATTTTTCAAGAGGTGGTTGGGAGGCAAATACAGCTACATTTTTTGTTGCACTTGGAGTTTTGTTCTTTGTGAAGTATTTCAATAGTTTGAAAAATAACCGTTCGTATATTGTGTTAAGCGTTCTTGCTTTTGTTGCTTCAATATATTGCTACCAAGCAACGAGGGTTATAACGCCTTTGATAGGTTTGGGTTTGGTTTTAATTTACAGAAAAAATATATTTACTAATTTAAAACCATTTTTGATAGCTGGAGTAATTGGATTTCTCCTACTCATACCCTTACTTTTAGATTTCACAAAAGGAGCAGCGTTAAGCCGTGCTGCTGGAGTAGGGCTTTTTGTAGATACTGGACCAAGAGCTCGTGTTGAAGAGCAGAGAGGTGAACACAGTGATATTAACAACATATTTGTGAAGGCAGTACACAATAAAGTGGTTAATTATGGAATTGCGTTTGTTGAGAATTGGGGAAAGCATTTCCATGGTGAATTTTTATTTCTATCAGGAGATGAAGTGCAGCGAAACAAGGTTCCAGAGACTGGTGTAATGTATTTAACTGATTTTGTATTTTTGTTGGTTGGAGTTATTTTCATCTTCAGATCCAAATTAAATAAATCTTGGCAAGTTATTTTAATGTGGGTATTTGTTGCACCACTTGCGTCTGCTTTGACATTCCAAGCACCAAGTGCTTTGAGAGCTGAGAATATGATAATACCTTTGGTCATTGTTTCCAGTTTTGGATTAATTAATCTGATTGACTTAGGGAGAGTAAAGTTGGGGAGAAACTTGAGAAATGCTCTTTATATTATTATCGGAGTATTAGTTCTTTGGTCCTTTGCAAGATATGAAGTTATGTATTGGGTTCACATGGCAAAGGAGTATTCATACTCTTCGCAATATGGAGTAAAGGAACTTGTTAACTATGTTGAGGGTGTACAGGATAAATATCAAAAGATTTTGATTACAGATAGATATGATCAGCCATATTCATTATTTTTATTTTATATGAAATACCCTCCACAGAAGTTTCAGGCTGAACATACACTCACTCAGCGTGATCAGTTTGGTCTTTCAACTGTAAATCATTTTGGAAAGTATTATTTTGCAAGCATTAAGTATGATCAGGCAAGGGTTGAGAACCAAAACACCTTGATAGTTGGAACTGATGGCGAGATTCCAAAGGAGGCCAATATAGTAAAATATGTGTATGGAACAAATGGATTTTTGTATTTCAAGGCTGTTGCAAATTAGATGGTGAAACTTTCTGTGGTACTAGCAACTAGAAATGAGGAGGCTAATTTGGGTGCTTGTCTTCAGGCTGTCAAGGATATTGCTGATGAAATTGTAGTTGTAGATGAGAGTTCTATTGATAGTACTCGTGAGATTGCAAAGAGTTTTGGAGCCAAGGTTTTCAAAGTACAACACAATGAGATATTTCATATTACTAAACAGAAGGCACTCGACGAAGCAACTGGGGATTGGATATTACAGCTTGATGCTGATGAGGTGGTTACACCCGCACTTTGTGATGAAATAGTTGAAGTAATAAACCTCTCAGATGGTGAAATACTTGTTAGAAAGATATTGGACAAAAGGAAATGGAACTTATTTAAGAGACACCAGAATTTGATTGAACAAAGAGATGGAACAATAAGTAGGAAAACAGGCGAGGTTGTGGCCTTTTTTATTCCACGAGTAAATTTGTTCCTCGGAAAACCACTAGTCCATGCTGGAGTCTACCCTGATGCTGTGATTAGATTAGTTAAAAAAGGAAAGGCTGGTTTTCCAATGAAGAGTGTTCATGAACAAATGTGGATTGATGGAGAAGTGTCATGGCTTTTCAATGACCTACTTCATAATGATTCACCAACATTGAAAAAATATTTAATGAGGTTAAATAGATATACAGATTTAAATGCCAAAGAATTATTGGAGAGAAAAGCTCCCAAAAATATTATTTATTTTTACTACTACTCAGTTGTGAAAGCTAAGCTTAAGTTTATTAGCTTGTATATAAGGCACAAAGGGTTCATGGATGGAATTCAAGGATTTGTGTGGTCTTTTTTCTCTGCCTGGCATTTTCCAATTGCCTATTTCAAATATTGGACGAGGAGTTCTATATGAAAATAGTAATTGATAGCGGACCACTTAGTTCAGGACATAAAGTAAGAGGGGTTGGTTGGTATACTGGTGAACTTATCAAGGCATTGGATGAAAAGGTTGAAGCGGTTGATTTTAATAATGCTGATCTAAGTAAATACAATATAGTTCATTATCCGTATTTTTCGCTATATCAACGCACTCTTCCACTTCGTAAACCTGCTTCAAAAGTTGTAGTTACAATACACGATCTTATTCCACTTATTTATCCAAAGCACTATCCACCTGGGATAAAAGGGAGTATTAATTTTTCTTTACAAAAACGTGCACTTGGTTATGTTGATGCAATTATTACAGATAGTGAAACTTCCAAAAAAGATATTGTAAGATTTTTACGAGTACCACCCGAAAAAATACATGTAGTTTATTTGGCGGCAAGGACAATATTTAAAAAATTGGATAGTCCGCGGTTGAATGAGGTCAAAAGAAAGTATGGTTTACCAAAAGAATTTGTGCTCTATGTTGGAGATATTAACTACAATAAAAATATTCCCAACTTAATTAAAGCTTGTGAAATTGCAAAAATGGAGCTTGTAATTTGTGGGAAGCAAGCAATGGAAATTGAGAATCTTGATCTCAATCATCCCGAGCTTTCTCACTTGAGATCAGTTATTTCAAAACTCAAAAAGATTAAAAGATTGGGATTTGTACCTGATGAAGATTTGGTGGCGATTTATAATCTAGCTAATGTTTATTGCCAGCCATCCCTGTATGAAGGTTTTGGTTTGCCAGCAGTGGAAGCAGTTTCATGTAAAACTCCATTGATTGCAGCTCGAACCCAAGCTTTGGTTGAAATTCTTCAAGGAGCTGCAATTTTTATAGATCCAACCAGTCCAGAGAAGATGGCAGCATCATTTGTGAAGAGAGTTACAAAACCGACTTTGCCTCGGAAATACTCATGGAGTATCACTGCAAGTAAAACTTATGATGTTTATGAGAGTCTCAAATAAATGTTTAGAAAATATTCGTTTGTAATTACTTCCTTCGTGGTATGGAGAGTGGCTCTTTTTATTCTTCTTTTCTTAGCAATTAAATTTATTCCTTTGCAGGACAACTTCATAGGTGGAAGGCATGGAAATTATTTAGGAAATCCATTATTATGGAGCGGAGTTAATTTTGACGGCGAGCATTATTTAACTATTGCTCAAAAAGGGTATGAGTCTTTAACATACTTCTTTTTCCCAGTTTACCCGATGTTGGTTTCATTTTTTGGAAACTTTTTTGGTAGAGATTCCCAATCACTTGCTTATATTGGGATTATTATTTCCCACATTAGTTTTCTAGCTTCATTAATTGGGATATGGAAACTTACGTTGATGGAATACAACAAAAAGATCGCGCGTGCTACGATATTGACCATACTCTTCTTTCCCACTTCTTTTTTCTTTGTCAGCTTTTATACTGAAAGCATTTTCTTAATGCTCGTTGTTTGGTCATTTTACTTTTTCCGAAGGAAACAGTATTTATTGGCAGCAATTTTGGGAGGGGTATCGTCAGCGACACGTGTGATTGGTTCAATATTGGCCGTCTCCTATTTCGCTAGTTTATACAAAAGCGGAAAATATAGATTAATGATTTATCTTCCGATAGTTTTTTTGGGGATACTTCTATACATGTACTATATGAAAATGAAAACGGGAGATCCACTGGAATTTCTTAATACAATCTCTCTTTTTGGACAACAGAGGTCATCGCAGCTAATTTTACTTCCGCAGGTTTTTTACAGATATATTTTCAAGATATTTCCAAGTTTGAACTATTCATACTTCCCAAATGTTTTTTCAACCCTCTTGGAATTTGTCAGTGCAATTTTATTTCTTGTCTTGTCCACTTTCGGGTTCTGGAAACTAAAAATTGATTATGCAATTTACTTATTCTTGGGCTATATCATTCCGGCCTTTGCCGGCAGTTTCTCTTCAATGCCTCGATATGTATTAGTTTTATTTCCTGGGTTTATACTTTTATCTCTATTCATAGTAAAATGGCCAAGAGCCATACGGCTTGTTTATTTTTTAGTGTCGTTTATAGGACTTGTGATTGCAACAATGTTTTTTGTACGTGGAATATGGATCGCATAAATAAAACTTGGTTCAAAAAAATTAAATTGATTTTGAAACACCCCGCATTTTCTGGGAGTGTTGTTATGATTGGGGGGAGCATGGGTGTAAATGTCACAAACTATGTTTACCACCTTGTGATGGGAAGAGTGCTTGGTCCAGTTGATTATGGAATATTGGCAAGCGTGTTTTCACTTCTTTATATAATTAGTATCGTTCCACTTTCAACGAGTGTTTCAATTGTAAAGTTTGTTTCTTCTGCAAAGAATAAGAAAGAAGTAGATGCAACATATCATGGTATTAATTCGTTTATCCTGAAGATTGCTTTCGTGGCTTTGGTAGTTTTGACAATCTTCTCAATTCCGATTGCGGGGTTTTTACACATTGAAAATACACTATCAGTATTTTTGGTTGGGCCAGTCCTTTTCTTTTCATTATTGGCACTTGTGAATCAAGCTACAGCTCAAGGATTATTGAAGTTTACGGGTGTTGTGGTGCCAAACGTAATCTCGAGTGTTGGTAAACTTGTAATTGGACTACTTTTTGTTTACCTTGGTTTTTCTGTTGTTGGAGCTACGTTTGGAGTCTTCCTTGGAATGATCTTGGCATATCTTTATTCGAGGATTAGTATACGAAGCATTGTTGGGTTTACAAAAAAAGAGAAATTTAACTTAAAACCATTTTTAAAATTTTCTTTACCTGCCTTACTACAGGCTTTGGCATTTACTTCATTTTTTACGGTCGATCTACTTTTAGTAAAACATTTTTTATCAGGCTATGATGCTGGAATATATGCTGCTATTTCAACATTGGGAAAGATTATTTACTTTGCTGTTACTCCAATTGCCGGAGTTATGTTTCCACTTGTCGCAAAAAAAGTTGCAGGAGGTGAGAAGCATATGAAGATTTTTGTGGCTTCGTTTGCAGCAACTGTTGTAATTTCCCTACTGATAGTAGGTTTTTATGCATTATTTCCAAATATAGCAATTGGAGTTTTATATGGATCTCAATATTTAGTTGCTGCAAGCAATCTTATTTGGATGGGGATATTTATGTCTTTTTATACCGCGAGCTATTTGCTGGTTAACTATTTTCTTTCTGTTGGAAAAACAAAGGTGGTAATTCTTCCTCTTATTTTTGCCATTTTACAGGTAATTTTGATATTTTTTGTCTGGCACAATAATATCTATGAAGTTATAATTACCTCACTTGGTTGTATGGTGGCACTTTTTATCGGTCTAGGTTTACTAATTATTTATGAAAAATAAACGTAATTTGCTTTCAGTTATAGTACCCGCTTATAAAAAAGAGGGTACGATAGTAAAAGATCTGAAGATTATTGATAAAACTTTGGAAGAAGGTCTTTCTAGTGACTTTGACCGTGAAATAATTTGTGTTGTTGATGGTTTTTTAGATAAAACATTTGAGAGAGCAAAAAACATAAAATCCTCAAAAATTAAGGTCATTGGGTATGAGGAAAATAAAGGGAAGGGATATGCGGTTAGGTATGGAATGAAAGCAGCTCGTGGAAATTATATTTCCTTTTTGGATGCCGGAATGGATATAAGTCCAAAAGGAATAATGATGCTAATGGCTCATATGGATTGGTACAACGCTGATGCTATTGTTGGCTCCAAGAGACACCCAGTTTCACATGTGAATTATCCTTTTTTAAGGAGGATTTTAAGTGTTGGCTATCATCTTGGTGTCAAGGTTCTTTTTGGACTCCCATTAACAGATACGCAAAGCGGACTTAAAATATTCAGAAGAGAGGTTATTGATGCTATTTTACCAAGACTTTTGGTAAAGAGATATGCAATGGATATTGAAATGCTTGCGGTTGCTAAATACCTTGGATATGAGCGAATTTATGAAGCTCCTATTGAGGTGGAGTTTGACAGTAGAACAAGCAATATCAAATGGTCAACAATTTTTAGAATGTTCTGGGATACCTTGGCAGTTTTCTACAGATTAAAAATTCTTCACTATTATGATACGAAGAATAAAGCGAATTGGATTGAGAGTATATAATAATAACTATATATGGCTCCTGAATTGGCGAAAAGTGTTTTTTATGAAACAAGAAGACGGGTATTTAGGTTGGCTGCAGAAAAGGTTGTCCGGCCAATAAAACTTGAATTACGTACCAATGTAACACTTGGCAGTGCGCAGGAGGAGGATAGCGTTCACGGCAATTATTTTGAATCTGCAAATCAATACCATAGTTTGCTTGAGGGTGCTAAGGCACCCAGTGTGTTACTCGAGGCAACAATTGGTTTAAGTCAGCAACTTATAAACTTGGGAAGATATGGTCAGGCAAAAGAATATTTAGTTGGCATAGATATTAAAAGTCTTGCGGAGTTAGATTTGACAGCGAGAGAGAGCGACTATTATTTTGCGAAGGCACATGAGAAGTTGGGTTGGATTGCTGATTTGGAGGGTGATTATACTGATTCAGTACAACATTTCTCATTAGCCAGAGCTTTTGTTTTAATCTCGCAAGATGATGGATGGAATAAGAATGAAAGAGAACTGTACTCAACAACAACACATTTTTTAGGTCGAGCCAATTATGGGTTGGCGATTAGTGGAATTGGCGGAACAAGCAGCATAGAACGATCCTTGGAATTTTTTAATGAGGATTTATCTTATAACGAAGAGTTGGGTAGACAAGGGGATAAAAGGCTGGATGTTGAAGCATATGGTCATGCTTGGTTGGCAAGATGTTACTTGTTGAAGAAAGATTTAGGTAGGGCAAAGATGGAGGTATTTAAAGCAAGTGAACTGTTTGCGCAGTATTATATTAGTCATCCTGAAAGGGGCATTATGGCTTATAAACATATGCTGGTGGGTGGTTTGGAATTCTATGGGGGTAACTTTGTTGAAGCGAGGGAGAATTTTGAGCAAGCTTTTAGAATCCGTCGTACTAAGGAACCATACCCTAAAGGTGAGGCTGAGGCATTATTGGGTATTGCTGGAACCTATTGGGCTGAGAGGAACTTTGCTTTTGCATTTACATTTTTTATTAACGCTATAAAAACTTACCCTCTTTCAATAATTAGGCCTTCTTTGTAAGATAAAGGACATGAACATTTTAGTTTTTTCTTGGAGAGACATAAAACATCCATTGGCCGGTGGTGCAGAACAGGTGATGCATGAGCATATTAAGGGGTGGATTGAGGCAGGACATAGTGTTACCTTTTTTTCATCGGGTTTCCCAGAAGCAGAGAAAGCTGAAGTTATAGATGGTGTAAAGATTATCAGGAAAGGGAGCCAATATTTAACTTGTCACATATTTGCTTTTTTTTGGTATGTTTTTAGCAAGCATGAAGATTTTGATTTGGTGATTGATGAATTCCATGGATGGCCATTCTTTACACCACTTTATGTGAGAAAGCCAAAACTTGCTGTTATCCAGGAGATAACAAAGGAAGTATGGTTTAAGTACCCTCTTCCCTATGGTTTAAATTACATCTTTGGGGCGCTTGGGTATCTAATGGAACCATTGTTTTTTATTCCATACAAAAAAGTTCGTTTCATGACTGGATCTGAGTCAGCCAAAAAGGAACTTAGTTCGGTTGGTATTAAGGAAACACAGATTACCGTTATACCGCATGGTGTACTTCTTGATTTGCCAAAGAGAAAAATTAAAAAAGAGGGTGTTAGAACTGTAGTTTTCCTTGGTGCTCTTGCAAAGGACAAGGGAATTGAAGATGCGCTGGAGTGTTTTGCAATTTTAAATAAAAACTTGAGGGCAAATTTTTGGGTTGTTGGAGGGGGAGATAAAAATTACTTGAGATTTCTTAAAAAGAAGGCTCGTGATTTGGGAGTTGAGGTTAGATTCTGGGGCGGTAGGGATAAAGTGGATGACAGGAAAAAGTTTGAATTACTTTCAAAAGCACATATTATGGTGAATCCTTCCATTCGTGAAGGGTGGGGGTTAGTTAATATTGAAGCTAACTCGGTCGGAACTCCTGTTGTAGCTTATAAATCACCTGGGTTAATTGATTCCGTGAAAGATGATTTCAGTGGAGTTATTTGTGACGAGAATAGTCCCGAAGCGATGGCTCGTAAGGTAGAAGAATTATTAAATAATAATGAAGAGTATGTGAGATTTTCCAAAAATGCTATTTTGTGGAGTAAAAATTATTCTTGGGAAAAATCACGAAAGAAAAGCTTGGAACTTATTTCTTCTTTGCAATAACTAGAATATTTAAAGGAAAATCTTGGCTGGCAGCAAATATGCCGCCAAATTGTTTTAATATTAATGCAGATATGTTGAAAAGTGGAACAAGTACTGGAGCTGGAATAATTAGCGGTGGAAACTTGAGTGCACTCTTGAACCAAAATACCAAAAGATTTTGAATCCAGAACTCAAAGAATCCACCTTGTTCCTCTACCTTAACAATTTTAAAACCTGTATTTTCTAGAAAATATTTGATTTGAGTTTTTGTGAATCTATTTCTGTCCAACTTGCCGTCATGGATTGGATACATAAAAGGTGAGGAGAGAACTAGAACACCATCTTTTTTAAGTATCCTCATGGTTTCCTTAATTCCTAGCTGAGGGTTTTCCAGATACTCCAGTAGCTGGAACATTAAAGCGATATCAAAGGAGTTTTTTGTAAATGGTAGTTTTTGAGCATCGGCAATTATGTCAGGGTTGCCAAATTTATCTACAGTGACATATTTTTTGACTAATGGTTCAATCTCTTTTCTGTATGTAGGCCTGCCTGATCCAATATCGATTAGACTTTTACTAACTGATACATGTTTCATTGCCTCCTTGATCCCGTTATATGTAAAATTGAGCATTATAAATTGTGGGTGAAAGATAGTCCTGCCAAGAATGTCGGTATATAAATTCCAAATTTTCTTCATTGTGATTTTGCAATATCTTTCATATTTTTAATTTCGAGTAGTCCTTCCACTCTTTTTGTATTTGCGTATTTCAATATTTCTTCAAACTCTTTCATCATGGAATTTGTTTCATTGGCGAAGTCAATTGGGTGAAACCATAAATGGAAGACTTGCTTTCTTTTGATTGCTTTATTTATACCGATTTTGGATTTAAGGAGGCGAAGGCCATATGGAATATGCCTTCTTGCTCCTCGAGCTGAGACTAAATACATGGACCCTGGAATATTTATGAGACCCTCTTCAAATATTGGCTTGTAGGTTGGAGGCATTGAAGGGGCGAAAAGTTCCCACGTTCGTTTATCCTTTCCCCTGAATGTTTTAAAGCCGTGTTTTTTAAGCAGTTTTAGATATTTTATTTTATTTCTGGGGAACACAAAAGATATAGCCTTATTTTTCTTTATCTCATCTTCTGCTTTTTCTTTATCAATTTCGGTGAAGATTTCGTGAGAGTATGAATGCGAGCCAATTTCTTGGTTTTTAACTTTTTGAATATTTTTAATTATGTCTTTTCCAGACCAGAGCGGGTCACTGCCTTCTTTTATTTTTCCAACTATTGCCCAGGTTGCTGGAATATTATATTTCTGAAAAAGGTGGAGAATGTTTTTTATGATTTCTCTTTCCTTTTTTGTTTTTTTTGTAAATTTGGAATAGTCCAGATCTTTTCTTCCCCAGAGAAGTTCAGTGTCAATTGAGATGCAAAAAACTCCCTTTTTCATTATTTGACTAATATCCAAAATGTGGTTGGCATAATGTATTTCGCAATTGGTGAGAGAATTGAGGGTATTGAGTGCGAATAACCTAATTTTTTTGGATCTGAAATTATTTTTCCGGTGTAATCAATTTGTTTGAATTTTTTTGTTAATTTCTTCATTTCCCAATATGTGACAGGTGTTTCATAATATTTATCTTTGTTTCTAGAAACTTTTATATAAATATCTGCCATGTTTTTTGGAAGGTATGATAAAAACAATAGATTGTGATGTGCCTCAAGAGGCCATAGTTTATTTTGAGCAGCTAGGTAACACACACCACCTGGTTTCAGGACTCTATGTATCTCATTGAAAAGAATCTTCTGGTTTGGAACATGTTCATAGACGTGTGTGCAGATAACTATGTCAAAGGAATTATCTTTAAAGGTTAGTTTCATGGCATCTTCCACTTTAAATTTTAAATTCTTCTTAGAATTTCCGCGCTTCGCAGTGAAGTTTTTACTTGCAAATTTTATGGCGTCTTTGTCTATATCTGTTCCAACAACTTCCTTGAAACTACCGGCCAAAATATTATCGATTATTCCAGTTGAAGCCCCGATATCTAGTACTTTGAGCTTTTTTATTTTCTCTTTGCCGAAATAATCTTCCAGTGTTTTTATTATTCTTATGGCCTTTTGTTCACGAGATTTTTTATCATACATTTGAGGACGTCCAGCTGCATAGTTGTTTTGGTATCTTTTGGTCATACTTGCGTTATTGTACTACAGTTGAAGTTGACACTAAATATCTGTATAGTATAATGATTTTAATTATGACAAGTATAAGTAGAGAGAGATCTCGTTTGCGCATAGTTGATGGTTCACAAGAGCGTAGGTTTGGAAATAATCTAGAGGTGCGATATTCAGTTCTTGGAAAATTAAGACCTCTTTTTGAGAGTGGAATTTCTGGGAGTGCATATATTGCATCATTAATTGGCGAGAGACCCCAATTAGATATGGAAAATCCTGGTGAATTTAGAGATGAGGATACGGCCAAGTTCAATGATTTTTTGAATGAGCGAAATATTATTGGAGATGAGGCTCAAGTAGTAGAGAGTGTTATTCGTAAATTGGCATACCCTTGGCAGGCAGGTCAGCCAACTGGTAATAATTTTGTGACAGTTGAGCAGGCGGCGGAGTGGGTAATCACAGGACAGTTCAAAGAGTTAGATGGCTTTTGGGGAGTTGACAGCGATTCGGTATTCAATGTCAGTATTGCCAAGATACTTTTTCCTGGTGGATAATTTATTGCCGGAAGTAAATGGCAAATTCATTAAGAGGTAGAAAGATTTTGGTTACTGGTGCTACAGGTTTCATTGGTAGGAATCTTATAGACAGACTTCTTTTAGAAAAAAGTAATACACATGTTTTAGTAAGGAATAGCAAAGACGCTGCAAATTTTAAAAAAATGGGTGTTGGTGCTTTTGTTGCAGATTTGACTGATTCTAAAAGTCTAAGAAAATTTCCTAGAGGAATAGACATTGTTTTTAATTTAGCTGGTGGACTTCCATATCATAAGCTTTCAGATGAAGAATATTTCAAAATTAATGTTGATGGGGTGAGAAATTTGATGGAAGTTTGTATTAAGCGAAAAGTTAAAAAAGTGGTTCATATTTCTACAGTAGGGATTTATGGAGAAGTTGTGAAAGATGTGGATGAGAAAAATAGACCTGTCCCAGTTGGAGTGTATGCAAAATCTAAACTCGCTGGTGAAAAGATTGTGATGGAATATTCAAAGAAACTGAAAGTAGTTATTGTAAGGCCCACCATTGCTTATGGACCATATGACACAAGACCTGTTGTTTTATCTATTTTCAAATTTTTGAAAAAGGGTTTTTTCGTTTTAATTGGTGGAGGGGAAAATTATTTTCATACGGTGTTTGTGTCGAATCTAGTAGATGGTTTAATTCTTGCTGCTACTAAGAAATCAGCAGATGGAAAAGATTTTATTATTGCAGACGAACCTTGTTTACGGTTTAAAGATTTAGTTTTGACTATACAAAATGCGATGTTGAATAACTCATATGTTTTGAATGTACCAATAGAAATAGCTAAATTGACTTTAGGTTTTGTTTTTCCAAGAAAGCTCGATTTTATGACTGCTACAAAAAAGTATAGAATTGACAAAGCAAAAAAACTTTTGGGGTATAAGCCGAAAATAGGTTTGGATGAGGGGGTTAGACAAACTTTAAAATGGTACAAAAAAGAGAGCATAATTTAAATATTGGGGTTTTAACTCATATATACCCGGCTAATTCTGCTGATCGTAAGGATGCTGGAATGTTTGTTCATGATTTTTGTAATGAACTTTCAAGGAGTGTTAATGTTTCTGTTTTCTGTCCTGATTTTGGAGGAAAAAAAGAGAAATATAAAAATGTGCCAATAACTTGGATGGATTGGGGAGGACCAAAAACAAAGTTTGGTACCTGGTCTATGTTTTCTCCAGTATCTGTTTTCAATTTTTTCAAACTGATTATTGTTGGATGTGTGAGGGCTGAAAAGTTCGCGAAGGAAAACAATATTAACTATGTTTTAGCCTGTTGGACGATGCCTTCTTCTATTTATGCTTTGTGGATTAGTATGCGGTTAAAAGTTCCTTATGCTGTTTGGATTTTGGGTTCTGATCTAAATATATATGCAAGAATGCCAATCTTGAGGCAACTTACGATACTCTCTTTGAGAAAAGCGAAGAAATGTTTTTCTAATAGCTATTGGCTAATTAACTCAACGCAAAAATTATGTGGGAGGAAATGCGACTATATGGATGCGATTACTGATTTTGATGTGAGTAAAATAAAAAAGAGGAAACTCAATTCCCGTGTTTTCAATTTTTTGTTTGCTGGCAGTATTCGAAAAGTTAAAGGCGTTGATATTTTGGTTAGGGCAGCGTTTGAGTTGAAGAATAAATCTTTTGATTTTACTATTCATATTTTAGGTGATGGACCGATGAGGGCAGAAATTGAAAGATATGTAGAGGAAAATAATCTAGCCCAAAATGTTATTTTTTATGGAGTTGTTGACAAAAATACTGTAGCATCTTTTATGAAATCCGCCGATAGCTTGGTGGTTTCCTCGAGGATGGAGAGTATTCCACTTGTTATTGTTGAGGCGGCGAGAGCTGGGTTGCCTACAATTTCGAGTGATGTTGGAGACGACAAGAGAGTAATTAATGAATTCAGAACTGGCTTGGTTTGTAAAAACGAGGATCCTGTTGATATGGCAAGAGCGATGTATTTGGCAATGAATGAGGGGGAGAAATTCAGGATAAAAAGAAAATTTGGTTTACAGAGGTTGGCAAAGAGTCGTTCACAAAAGATCGCCGTTGCGACATTTTTGAGAGAAATGAATATAAGATGAAAAGAAAAATATTAATAGTTGGTGCTGGTGCGGCTGGTCAAGAATTACTACCTGACTTGAGGATTGGTTTTGAGGTAGTTGGTTTTTTGGATGATAACAAGGAAAGACATGGTGAGAAGGTAGATGGAATTAAAATTCTGGGCGGCACTAATTTAATTGAGAAGACAGTAAAACTGGAAGGGATTGATGAGATTATTATAGCTATGCCTTCGGCAGAAGGTGAGACTATTGGTGAAGTAGTGAAACTTTGTGTTGATGCTAAAGTTCAATTCAAAATTGTTCCTCGAGTAAAAGAAATTATTGAGGGAAAAGCGAGAGTTGAAACGCTTAGAAGGGTTAGGGTGGAGGATCTCCTTGGTAGGCCTGTTGTAAAGTCTGATGTTGTTGGTTTGAAAAAGTTTTTTAAAGGTAAAAAGGTTTTGATTACAGGGGCAGCGGGGTCTATTGGGTCTGAGCTTTCAAGACAAATTAGTGCATATGGGCCTATGGAAATTACATTTCTTGATTGGTGGGAAAATGGAATGTTTGAGCTTCAAATGGAACTCATTAAACTTTTTCCAAGAGTGAAGAAAAATTTTGTGATTGCAAACATACAAGATAAAAAGAGGATACGTGAGGTTTTTGATGAGTTTAAGCCAGATTATGTGTATCATGCCGCGGCATATAAGCATGTACCATTAATGGAGGATAATCCAATGGAGGCTATTAAAAATAATATCTTTGGGACTTTTAATGTTTCCCAAACAGCAAAAAGAACTGGAGTTGAAAGATTTGTACTGGTTTCAACAGACAAGGCTGCAAACCCAAAAAATGTAATGGGAATGACCAAATTTACGGTTGAGGTAATTGGTAAGATACTGAATGGCAAGACAAAATTTATGGCTGTAAGGTTTGGAAATGTTTTGGGGAGTTATGGAAGTGTTGTACCTATTTTTGAAAAGCAAATTAAAGAAGGCGGTCCGATTACAATTACCGATCGAAGAATGACAAGATATTTTATGACCATACCTGAGGCAGCACAACTTATTTTGAAGGCTGGTGCTATGGGGACGGGAGGAGAACTATTTATCCTTGATATGGGCAAACCCGTGAGGATTGTCGATCTTGCCAATCAAATTATACGCCTGTCTGGACTTATTCCAGATGGTGATATAAAGATAGTTTTTACGGGGAAGAGAAAAGGAGAAAAGATAAGTGAGAAGTTATTTAGTAGAAAAGAAGAATTGGGAGTAACTAAAGAGGGAAGGATTTTTAAAATGAAAGGTTGGAATGTTAAAAATGGAGATGTCTCTATTTTTTTGAGTAAACTAAAGAAATATATTTCACAAAATGATACAACTCTTGCAAAAAAGGAGTTGGAAAAATTTGTTAGGAGGAAGATATGAAGATTTCTAATGCTAAAATTGCTTTTTTGTTAGGTCTTCTTTTTTTTATCTTTGGCTTATTTACACTTCCTCATTATGGAATTAATTGGGATACTATTAACCATCTTCCAAGAGGGCAGGCGTATTTGCATTATTTTCTAACTGGTAAGAAAGATTATTCAGATATACCACTTTTCAAGAGATATTTTCAAAATCCAGATAAATTATTACCTGCAACTAATTCTGGATCTAGAAGTTATTATCAAAATGATGCTGTTACATTTAGTTTTTTCCTCCAATATGATGGAGATGGCCATCCACCTCTTTCTGATATTTTGTCATCAGTTTTTAATAGGGTTCTTTTTGGAAAACTTCATATCATAAATGATATTGATTCATACCGCGTTTATGGTGTATTTCTTGCAAGTGTTACTGTTGGAATTGTTTATTTTTGGATTTCAAAGATATATGGGAGAGCAGCGGGGTTAGTCTCGAGTATTTTTTTGGCAACATATCCTCTTTTCTGGTCTGAGAGCCATTTTAATACCGAGAAAGATATTCCAGAGACTGCTTACTGGACTCTGTTTTTATTCTGTGTTTACAGTGCAGTTACAAAGAAGAAATTGAAGTGGTTTTTGTTGTCTGGACTATTTTTTGGACTTGCATTTGGTACCAAGTTTAATATTTTGTTTTCTTCCCTGGTTATAATCCCATGGTTAATATTTTGTTTTCTAAGGACTAGGTTGAAGAAGGAAGATGTTCTCCAGTTGATTCCTAAATTATTATTAATCGGGATAATTGGAGGACTTATTTTTATTGGAACTTGGCCATATCTTTGGCAAGATCTACCTTCTGGGTTAGGACAGGTATTTGGTTTTTATAAAACGATAGGAACAACTTCTTCCCAAGGATATAATACATACCCGCTTGAATGGATACTATTTACAACACCACCTTTGGTTTTGGTTTTTGATTTTTTTGGGCTTATTTTTATACTCAAAAATTTCAGACAAGAGAGGCATGGATTTTTACTTCTATTGCTTCTTTGGCTTTTAGTTCCAATTCTTCGTGTAACTCTTCCCTCTACTTCGATATATGGAGGCATAAGACAAATTATGGAATATATACCTGCGATTGCCATTATTGGTGGTATTGGGTTTAGCCACCTAATTAAAAAAATGAAATTTAAGGTGAATACCATATCTGTAGCTGTAATTTTAATTTCTGCTTTTTTACTTGTACCGCTTGTGAAACTGCACCCTAATGAAAACGTTTATTTTAATTTTTTGGTTGGAGGAATAAGAGGGGCAAAGGAGCGAAATATTAAATCGTGGGGAAATTCATTTGGAGCTGCTTACCGGCAAGGGGTATCTTGGATAGATGGAGTTGCTCCAAAGGACTCCGAGGTAGTTCTTACATATGAACTCCTCCCCAATATTCCGGAAATTTGGTTTAGAGACGATATTGCCTATCACAACTCTTGGCGAAGCGGATATTTACAGAATGGTGAATATGCGCTGACCTTAATTTATCAAGGAGTTGAAGGAAGATCGTACTATGATAATTATTTAGAAAATTTTGTGAGACCTGTTTATGAAGTAAAAGCTGATGGAGTCTCGATACTTAAGGTGTGGAAGAATAGCCCTGAGTATGTAAGAAAGGACTTGAACGAGAAGGAGTTGATTGGGGGAAGTTTTTCAAAAGATGAAAGTTCGGTAACCTTTGATTTGAAAAAGCAGGTTAAACTTTCTAGGCTTGAGGTAAAATATTTGGACAAAAATTGCAAGCCACTAAGTTACGGTCTTGTCCAGGTTTCAAGTGATAGAAAGATATGGCATGATTTGCCGGGAACTTTTCCTGAGGACTGGAGGATTTCGTTTGTTGGAGCACAACCGAGTAATGGAAACTTTATAGAGCCATTTGTTGGACAGATGGCAAGTGCTATACGAATTGTTTTGGCTCCTCATAATACATGTCTATTTAATGTAGAGAGATTTAAGATTTTTTATTTTGATTATTGACAATCCATGCCTCTGAACTTATAGTGGGGATACATGAAGAGGTTCATTTTTTTGTTTTTAGGGCTTTTAACTTTGGTTTTTGTACCTGCTGTTTCAGCTCGATCTCCATTGCCATCTCCTATTCCTACTTCCACTCCTACTGCTGCGCCTATTAGTTCATTTGAACTTTTTTGGCCAATAGTTGCTGGCAAAGTAAGAGGTGATTCTCTTTACAGTTTGAAGCTTTTGAAGGAACAAGTAAGGGGTATTTTTATATTTTCTGACTATAAAAAGGCGGATTATAATATAACACTATCTGAAAAAAGGGTTGTGGAGGCTGAGAAGATTTTAGTTGAGAAAAAAGATTATGAAAATGCAAAGTTAACATTGAAGGATGCTGAAGGGAAATGGAGGCAATCGCTTGAAAATTATGATAGTGCAACAAGAGATGGCAGCGATACTGCTCCTTTGAGAGAGAGATTTATAAGTTCTTTGGAAAAGCAGAGAGCATTGCTTATCTACACACAGATGAAGATGCCTGATAATCAGAAGGGGATACTAGATGAAAATCTTTCAAGACTTAATGAAGTTTTGGCCAAGCTCCAATAGGCTTTTAATAGCAGGTGTGATTTCGACCCTTTTCTTTTTCTTTGGTGTTCTTACGCTTTCTGATTATGGTATTTCGTGGGACAGTCCAATACATTTTAGAAGAGGGCAGGCTTACTTAAATTTTTTCTTAAACGGAAAGAAAGATTACTCAAATTTGAGCGGTAGACGAAGTTTTTATCAAGATGACCTATATTCTTTTACTTCACCAATACATATGGAGGCAGGACATCCGCCTGTAAACGATATCGCTTCCTCAGTTTTCAATTTTATTTTTTATCAGAAATTGGGACTTTTGGGCGATATTGAGAGCTACAATTTATTTATTGTTTTTGTTTCTGCACTTAGTGTGGGTTTGGTTTTTCTTTTTACCTCCGAGATTATTGGAATTTTTGGAGGTATTGCGGCTTCACTACTTACATCAGGTTATCCACTTTTTTTTGGAGAAAGTCATTTTAACATTAAGGATTTACCACTTCTGTTCTTTTTTACTTTATTTATTTACCTTTTTTATAAAGGAATTAGGACGAGGAGAAATATATATCTATATATTTGCGGAATAGTTTTTGGACTTGGAATGGGAGTTAAATTTAACATGGTGTTTGCTATTCCAGTTGTAGTTTTGTGGATATTTTATGAGGTTTATAAAGATAGAAAATTTTTGGCCTTCCTTAAATCAAGGAAATTTATTTTACCCATCTTATTACTTCCATTTACATCATTGGCGATTATAATCGCATCGTGGCCGTATTTGTGGGGGAATGTTTTGAATAACTTTCTTGAAATAGTTAACTTCTACAAAAGTGTTGGGTCTGGCAATAATTTCCAGCAAGGGTTTAGTTTTTTAGGATTTAATTTGTACCCAATTTATTGGATAATTACCACAACTCCACCTGTTATAATATTATTCTTTTTTCTTGGACTGATAAGTTTCAGGAGACTTGGTAAGGAAGAGAAGTCATTATATATTCTTGCATTGATTTGGTTTGGAGTCACAATTTTGAGGGTGGTAATTCCTTCGACAACTATTTATGGAGGTGTCAGGCAAATCATGGAATATATACCTGCCATGGTGATTATTGCTGGGATTGGAATGAACCAAATTAAGAAGTTAAAGTTTGTAAAGAGATTATTTCCCAAAGGTTTCATCTTTGAATTTATATTTATTCTGATTATTGGATCGATGCTTTTTATGACAAATATTAAATTGCATCCAAATGAGAATGTATACTTCAATTTTCTATCTGGTGGAATTGCTGGAGCAGTTCAAAGAAAAATACCAGCAGCTGGAAATACTTTCGGCAATGTTTATCGACAAGGTGTTGGGTGGGTAAATGAAAACCTTCCACGGGAATCAAAATTAACTTTGATTCAGGGTACTACATCTAATTTGCCGCTTTTTGAATTAAGGCAAGACTTGAAATATTCAAATTATAATTTTAGCGGGGTAAAGCGCGGCGGGGAGTATATTATGGAGATGACATATAACTATGAAACTAAATCATATTACTATGCATGGGATTATGTGGAGAATTTTCTAAATCCAATATATGAGGTTCGGACAGATGGTGTTTCATTACTTAAAATATGGAAAAATGATTTAGAGCATACTAAGGATGAGTATAGACATCCAGAAAAAGATTTGGGTTACACATTCTCGAATATTAATGGTGTTTGGGATTTAGGACAAAAAGAAAGGTTGTCCAGAGTAATTTTTAAAGAGGAAAATAGTAGAAATTACTTTCTACCCAATATTCAGGGATATGTCGAAACTTCTTTGGATGATTTAGTTTGGACTCGTGAAGGCGATCAATTGGTATTTGAGCAAGTGGGAAGAAAGAACGAAATAAAAGATGGCGAGGTAACGCACTACTTCGCCGCAAGGGAAGCTAGGTATATTAGGATTGTCCCTGTTTCTAGTAACTATGATTTGAAGAAAGTAAGCATTAGAGTGAAAGTTATCTAGCAGGTTTTTTTCCAGATACTCCAAGGCCCTGATTCAACATCTATTTTATAGCAGGAGTTGAGGGTATCTTTAATGAAGTCAGATATTTCTGGTGTTTTCCAACCTGTCTCAAATCGTTTTAGATAGTTACTGTCAACAATCCAATATAGAGGTAATTTATTGAGAATAATTTTTTTGGTTTCCGGGAGTGGCAGATAGTGCCAAGGGAGCGCTGAATATCTGTTATTTGCTGGGAGTCTCCTTGCTCGCACATAAAACATGGGGTCGCCTGTTACCATTATCCTTTCGTTTGTGTCAGTGTTTGCTGAGATCCAGTTCACCATTATCTCTTGGTCTTTGTCCCTGGATAGTTCATTTAAATTGGTAAATGGTTTTGCAAAGTTAATTTTCGATTTGTAGAAATTAAAAGTATTGTTGAGCATAAATATTGATAGAAGAATAATTGGTAAAAGAGGTACTATTTTTACTTTATCCTTCATGTTTTGCAATGATAGACCAAGAATTAATGCCATTAAGGGTAGAGAAATTAAATAATGATGGGGGTGAAAGATACTTAAAATGGTTAATGGCAAACTAATGAATACAACAGATGAAATTATGAATTCTTCAGTTGTGAACCTTTTTAAACTTTTTGTTAGGGGTAACAAAATGAGTGGAGAGTAAAATGCAATGATTTCAAACCAAGGGAGGGATGATTTGGTGCTTCCAGTGAATTTTGCATAGTTTAAGTAGTAGGTAATGTTCCAGTAAAAGAAATCAGTGAATGCATTTTTTAAAATGAAGTAAATGCATATGGGCAGTACAAGTATAATCACAGCTGTCATAAAGGGGATAATATTTTTTCTTTTTAAACCGAGTTTGTAAAAAACTACAGCAGTTAAGAATAAAACTGCTGGCCCTAAAATTTGACCAGTGAGTAAAGTAAGTGTTAGTAAAATTCCAAACACAAATAACGATCCCTTTTTTGATTTTATTAAGTTGATTGCCTGAAAAGTTGATACTAATAGAAATAGTCCTGCGAGCATTTCACCTGAGAATTGCAGCCAAGTTGAGGCATACCAAATAAAAAGAGAGTAGAAAACTAGTGAAATTATTAGATAGACTGGCGAGAGTATTTTTCTGCCAAAATGAAAAATCATGATGGAACCAAGGCTCGCTACGACTAAAGCTATAAATGGATCTGTTTCAATGTGCCAGTTTGTGAGTTTGAGAAAAGGGTATAAAAAAAGATGGGGAAGAAAAAAATGAGCTTGAATAAAATCTTTGAAATAAATCAGTCCATTATCAATGAACCAGGTGTTAGTGTATCCGGGCAACCATGTTAGATGGGGAATGAAAATGTAGCACAAAAGGTTCCATAATAGTGTTAGAACTAATACGACTCTTGCCAGTTGTTTCATTTATTATATTTATAGACACTCGAGGTTTTGAAAGATGCAACTTTAGTGTAGTTTTTGTCGAGAAAGTTTCTTATAAACTTAGCGGTGTTGTCGTATCCCCATTCATGGTATCTCCTGAAAAGTCCTTCATCTACAAGCCAATAGTCAGGCGGAGTTTGAGTCCAGATGTTTATTGTTCTATCAAGTGGTTCGTATGTCCAAGGTAGACCTGAATAAGTACGGCTTGATGCAGGCAATCTTTGTGTTTCGTAGTAATAAAGCATAGGACCCATTACCTGTATTTTTGTTGTTGATGGTGTATTTTTCTTTATCCACTCAATTGCTTCATTATCTCCGTCTCCTGCATGAGGTTCATTGTAAATATCGTATACTCTTACTTTTGACAATGCTGCAGTAAGGTCTGGAAGGATATTTTGGATGGAAAATAATACAAGAATAATAAGGATTGCAATGTAGCTAAATCTTAAGAATTTATTTTTTAAGATATTTATTACTGATGCAGGGTATGCCAGTAGGAATGAGAGTGACGGCAGGGTAAAAAGAAACCTTCTTGGATGAAGAACCGCAAATAGCATAGAGATAGTTGTTGCCAAAATTACGGTAAAAGATGTTTTAATGAACCAATTACTTTCTGTTTTGTTTTTCTTATTGAGAGATAATATTAGTGGAATGAGGGGTAAAGATATTACAAGAAGTGTTTGTATGTCAAACGGGGACTGACCGAGTTTTGAGAAGGGATACCTTGAAGAATCAAGATAGTACAGTATTGTCTCATCTATGAATTCTTTGGTTGCTGACTTTTGATAGAACCAGCCAAATAAATAAACAGCAGGTAGTAGAGCCCCAAAAATATATGGAAGAACAAAACTTTTAGCAAATAGTGTGCGTCCTTTTATTTTTTTAAATAGGAAAATAAAAGTTGAGATGAAAATAATTCCAATTGGTATAGCGGACATTTGCTGTGAGAAGAATGAAAGACCAGACAAAAGACCAAGTAGGAAGGATTTTGTCTGAGAGTTTTTCTCGAGGATTGATTTGAAAAACAGAAGCGATCCTAGTAGAAAGATTCCAACGAATATATTTGTATCAAATGTAATTGGACCTAGAATATATGCGTGCCAAATGGAGAAATAAATGAATGGAATTGCCTGCCAATATCCTTTTAGATATTTTCTTGAAGCGTAGTAGAGAAGAAAAAGTACCGCAAATGCCTCAGCAAGTCCTATGTAGATTGTTACTTTTGGACTCCAATTAAAAAGAGGGAGAAGGAAAAACATAATGAATTTGGGTATTGGGAAGTATGGCCCGCCGTCAAAGTCCTTGTATGGCACTAGGCCTTTTGATGTAAACCATGCAACAACTAGACCGACATCCCAAATGAATCTGTCTAGTCTTACAAACAAAAAAATCTGCCAGGCTGAGGCTAAAGCGAGTGATGTGTTTGCTATTTTTTTCATTTTTGTGCTGTGGTGAATAGAATGTGTGATGGATACCCTATTTTTCCATAAAAGCTTTCCTTTTCCAGTATTTTGAACTCACATAATTTTAACATTACTTCTATTTCCTTGGGAGTGGAGATCTCAATTTTCTTGAAATCTGAGTGTGTGTAGCCCATAAGTTTTATCATTAACACTTCTTCCCAACGAGAGAGTGTGAACATCCATTTTGGGGAGGTATTTACTTCCTTTAGAATAAACACACCGTTCTTTTTTAGAACTTTTTTGACTGATCTTAGGAATTTCACTTTTTCTTTTTTTGGAAGGAGATATAGAACATCAATTACAGTAACACAATCGAATTTTTTTACTACATCAGTTAAGTATTTGTTTTGAAAGTTGATATTTTTGAAATGATTTAATTTTCTGGCTGCTGCGATTTTTTTACTAGATGGATCTATTGCAGTTATATTTCTTTTTAGTGATTTGCTTGCAATTAATCTTGCAAATATCCCATGTCCACATCCAACATCTAATATCTCACCTTTCTCAGGAATGTACTTTTCAATTTTTTCGAATGGGCAAAATAAATTTCTTACAAATTCATACATCTTAGTCTATTTCTGAGAATGTTACTCTACTTACATTCAATTTTGTAAAAAACATCTTCAATTTATTATTTGTGAACGATTTTCTTTCAATATTTCTGTTTGGAAGTTTTGAATACCATTTTATATATTCGCTAGTATATTTTTTATCTCTTTTATCGTTTATGTAGGCAGGGTGTCCCAATACTTCTATAGAGTTGAAGTTATTTTTTAAAGCGTTTGATGTGCAGGATTTTATTATTTCACCATCCATCCAATTTGTGTGCAAGATGCCATAGAAAGCGTCGGTAGTTCTTACATTGTATTTGGCTAATATTTTTTTGCATTTAAGCGAAAACAAGTTCAGCATAATAAACTTAATAATGTTGGCATTATAGAATGGGCGGATATCTTTGGCGAAATTTCCTGTTAAGAAATAGGGTTCGTGTACTAATCTAATATATTTGATATTATTTTTTTTACAAAACTTGCATGTTATTTCAAATATTGCAGGGATCATGTGAATGTGCTTTTCACTATTGATGTGATCTATTTTTATTTTTGACTTTTTTATTGTTTGGTATTGGAGTTCAAATTCTTCTGTAATCTGATTTAGTAATTTGTTATTTGGCAAAAGCAATAGAAATATATATTCAAAGAAGGTGTGCCTGAAGATGCCGTTTTCATTTGCAAGGTTTTTATTTAGTGCTGGCCCATCTGTTAGGTTTAGATGGAGTCCAAGTCCAATTTTTGAAATTTTACTTTTTAAATATTTTGTTGCCAAAGGATAGGCTGGACCGTTTGTTCTAATACTTGTACTTGTTGTTATACCTTTTAAAAATGCATCTTTTATTCCTTCGGTAAAACCATAGGAAAGTGCGAAATCATCGTTATGAATTACCGTCTTCATGTTTTAATGTTTTTAATATGACCAATAGTAGTATAATCGAAAACAGAAAAAGTTCTATGTCTTTTTTATTAATTGGGCTAACTTTTGTGCTTTCTTCATTTCGTTCACTATTCCTTTATTTTTGGCACGATGACTTTGCTCTTTTCTATACTATTAAGCAGGGGATTTGTAATTCTGCGTGGCCATGGCCATACAATAGATATTGTTTTTCATATGGGGAATTATATAAAGTGTTTGGTTATAATCCATTTCCCTATTTTGCACTTGGCTTCCTCTTAATTGGAGCTACTTACTTCATAGTTTATATTTTCTGCCGGCGATTTTTAAATAAATTTGCGAGTCTTTCTGTATCTCTTTTGCTGTCAGCTGGTTTTATTGGAGCAACCAATCTTACTTATGCATATTCAATAATTACTATTTATTTGTCGCTTCTTGTTTTTGTGTTGAGCCTTTATTTTTTGGATTTTAATAGATTTAAATCTTTATTTGTGAGTATATTATTGTTTTTTATTTCTATTGTTTTCTTTCCGGCTCGAGGGTCTACTTATATATTTATATACCTATCGGCAATTTTCTTGTTTTTTGGATACAAAACAAAAACTAAATTTAAGCTCTTTTTTTCTTTCCTTGCTCTCTTAGTCTTTCTCTTTGTTTATTTCTATTTACCTTATACTGAAACTGGAAAGTTATTCATGGTTCTGGGAAGATCTGGGTACCCAGGATTATCAATATCTTTTCTAAGCACTAAAATTCAGAACTTCTTTGGAACAATTAGCTACTTTATTTTTGATGAGAGGTTTAAAAATTTGGATCCAAACCGGATTTTTGTAGGAATTGGAATTTTTGTATATATGTTTGTTTCTTCCATTCTTAAGTTTAAACAGAAGAAAAAGTTTGCTTGGATGATTTTTAGTATTTTGTGGCTTGTGTTTTTGTATATTCCACAGGGATTGGTTACTGATTGGGTGCTTGATTCAACCAATAGATACATAATATTTCCATATATAGGTTTTGTTTTATTTCTTGGAGGCGTTTTGCATGGAACAAAGATAACTAAAGAGAAAGTTTTTGTTACCATCTTTATTTTTGTTCTTGTTGTTGCGAACTTGTTTCGAGGAAACATTTATTTGAAGAGTGTTCAAGTGGCAAGTAATGAAAGAAGACAATTTTACAGCAGCCTCAGAAGTTATATCCATAGTGTGCCTGGTGATTCTGTTTTTTTCTTCACAGCACCACAGAAGTATATGGGTCAATTGGCAGATTTTATGAGAGTAGGTTTTTACCCTACTGAAACATCTATTTCATCTGAGCTTGATTTTAATATGGCAAAAGTTAAGGTTGTGACAGAAAGTGATCTTTTTACAAGGATGTGGAGAGATGGAAACGTGCCAAGCAATAGGCTGTATGCATTCTACTGGAATGGGAGTAAATTGATTGATACTACAGAAGAGTCGAGAGATTTATTGGCCAAGAATATTTCGAGAAGTAACAAGATTTATTTAAAGTCTCAAAAGGATGAATTTGTGATGACTGGGTTTATACCTACTATCCCTACAACTATGGTATTGAGATTGAAGGCAGATGTTCATGATTTTGTTCCTCCTTTGGATAAATGTACTGATTGTATTTCTGCGGATGTTGGAATTTCACATTACCTTGATTTTATTAGGATTTCAGAGGGTTTAAGGAATGAGGTTACAATAGCGGCAACAAGCTCGAGCGAGGGGACAGATCCCAAGAGTATGACAGATGTGTCGTTTCAAGATAGCTATTGGCTTGGGGAAAGAGACTGGTTTGAAGGGGTTAAGCCAGTTATCACCCTATCTTTTAAATCCAGTAATTTGTTGGATGGAATAATAATAAAGGGTCAGAGTGAAGTTCGAAAGCCGAAGAAAGTTGAGGTTAAGCTTGATGGAATTAATGTGAATACTGAGATGAGTACTTTTAAGGACGGCGTTATTAAAGTATTATTTCCCAAAAGGCGGTTGAAGCTGATTGAAATAAAAATAATTGAAACTGGAGGAGATAGACCGTCGATTAGCGACATAAACTTAATCCCAGCAGGCTTTGGCGATATTGATCCCAATTTAGTGCAGAAGGTACGGATTTCCCCAGTGCAACACATTGAAACAAATTCGGATAAGAGTGCGCTTTTGGCATTGCTGAAAAGTGGAGTAACAGCTTGTGTTGAATGGAGCTCGAAGTCGTACGGAAAGGGAGTGATACCTTTCATATTGCATGCAGATGGCCTAGAGAGGGATTACACCTTTGACCTTCCTTCAATGGGTTTAGATACGCCTACTATTCGAGTTGGATGCCTTGATTATCCAGTTACTGTCCATCTCGATTTAGTTAGATATCGTTTTTTGAGCGATAACAAATAATATATCGTTTGTATTTATAGAGAAGGAAAATTTAGGGATGTATTCCGAGATTTTGTTTGTTACTGGAGATGGGTGGAGTCTGTAGATAGTTTGACTTAATGTTCTCTCAAAGCTTGTATGTTCTGAAAGTTTGACTTCGAGTTTATTCTTAGACAAAAATTGGTGGAGAGTTTTTCTGTCAAAATATTGCAGATGAAATGGAGGTTTAATCAATCTCCATTTTTCTTTTTGAATTTTTGCCAAGGTGGATCCAATATCACCAGTTTCTATCACCACGACACCGTTTGGTTTTAAGATTTTATATATTTTTTTGAAATACAAATCAGGATATTTCAAATGTTCAATGACATCAAACATGCAGATGATGTCATAGTTTTTACCAACATTTGTTTTTATTAAATCACCTGTATAAATTTTTGATTTTGAATTCTTCTTGGCAATTCTGGTGGTTTCTTTATCTAGATCGATACCATATGTCTTAAAATTATTGCTTGCTAACTCTAGAAAATAACCATAAGCGCACCCTATTTCAAGGAGTTTGCCATTTTTTCTATACTTTAGTATCCTGTTTAGTCTATTTCTGAAGTTTACTTTGAGTGCATTTTCTTCAGATTCATAATCAAAGTAATCATCTCCATTGAAGTATTGTCTAGAATATATTTTCTTTGGATCTATTTTAAAGAATTTATCATTTGCGCGGACAAAACCACAGCCTCCACATTTAAGGAGTGTTTTGTACTTTTTACTCCAATTGTCTTTTCTACAAACTACACATTTCATTTTATGTTGACTGTTCTTTCAATTAAAAATTTCGGTCTTTTTTTAACCTCTTTGAAAATTACACCAAGATATTCTCCAATAATTCCCATATAAAAAATAAGGAACCCATTTAATATGATTATCAAAAATGCCAGTGTTGTAAACCCTTGAATTATTCTTTTGTGGGTAATCGTTGCCAATATTATATCCAATGTGAGGAGTGTTCCAGATATTAAAATCATGGCGAAGCCGGTTATCGCGGCAATTCTCAGAGGGAAAGTGCTAAATGAAATGAAACCATTTATAAACATGTTTACAAACATATTAAATGTATAGGAGGATTTGCCGAATTTTCTTTTTGCAACTTGGTATGGAATTGTAATAGGCTTTCTTGCAGCCAAATTGGTTAAACCCCTTAAAAAGATTACTCTTTCTTGAGATTCTACTAAGTATTCACAGATTTTAGCATCCATTAATCTAAAGTCTGATACACCTGGAACTAATACGCCACCGCTTACTTTTTCCCAGATGGAGTAACCTAATTTTCGAATTGAGTGTTTAATTATATTCTTTGACTTCACTTCTTTTTTTTGCATTTGAACTAAATCGTAACCTTTTTCCCAGAGGGATGTTATTTTAGGAATTAATTCAGGGGGGTGTTGGAAGTCTGCATCCATCGTTATTACTGCGTTGCCCTTGGTCATTTGAGCTCCTGCCAACAATGCTGCCTGATGACCAAAGTTTCTGTGGAGTGCGATACCTTTTACTTTTTTATTTTTTTTGGCAATATTTTGAATTTGAAAGAAAGTTGAATCCTTTGAACCATCATCAACAAGGATAATTTCGTAGTTATATTTTTTGGGCAAATTTTTAATTATCGCGGGTATTAGGTGCGGGATGTTTTTTTCTTCGTTGTGGCAGGGGATTACAACAGATATTGTTTTTTTTGTCATGTTAATATCTTCTCGATGAGTGAAGCGCTTGACTGACCCTTTTGGTTAAAACTGGTGATCATCTCGGCTAGCAAGCCTGTTGTTACAAGCTGTACTCCGATTGTCATCAAGAGTATTCCCAAAAAAAGAAGCGGGTGTCTATATTGAATGCTCCCAGTTGTTATTCTTAGATATGCAATATATAGGCCAATTATAAAACCAGCGAAAAATGAAATGAAACCTGCAGTTCCAAAGAAGTGACCAGGCCTTTTTAAATATTTGGTTATGAGGACAATTGTTAACATGTCGAGAAAACCTTTCATGTTTCTTTCCCAGCCAAATTTTGATGAGCCAAATTTTCTTTTTCGGTGGTCGACTATAATTTCAGTAACTTTATAATTTTGTTTCTCAACTAGTACAGGGATGTATTTGTAAAGTTCACCGTATAAATTGAGATTTTTAACAACTTCTGATCTATATGCTTTAAAACCGCAATTAAGGTCGTGGATTTTTACACCTGTTAGTAGTCTTGTTGTCCAATTGCCTATTTTTGATGGGAATGTCTTGGCTATCGGATCGTGTCTTTTTTTCTTCCAACCGGAGACAAGGTCAAACCCTTCGTTTATTTTATCTATAAATCTTTTTATTTCTTTGGGATTGTCTTGGAGATCTGCATCCATTGTGATTATAATTTCTCCACGTGCATATTCAAATCCGGACTTAAGAGCTATAGATTTTCCATGCCAACCTCTCAACTTTAATACTTTTACCTTTTTGTTTTTTTTCCTGAGTTTTGTGATTTCTTGGAAGGTATTATCTGTCGAGCCATCGTCAACAAATATAACTTCAAATTTGTTTGTTATATTTTTTATGTTTTTCGTGATTTCTTGGAACAGAGGAGCAACTGATTCTTCTTCATTTTTGGCTGGAATGACGAATGAAATAAATTGCTGTTTCTTCATTTCGATTGGATTATACCACTTACCCAATCTATAGTGTAAAATTTAAGCTGAATGTCACAATCGTTGGTTTCAGTAATAATCCCTGTTTTTAACGAGGAAGAAAATATTGAGAGACTTCTAGTTTCTATAAAAGAACAGAGTTATGAGAATTGGGAAGCAATAGTTGTTGATGATGGGTCAAGCGATAGGACGGTTGACATAGCCAAGCACCATACTGATAAAGTTTTCTTACGAAGCCATGCAGAGCGAAGTGTTCAGAGAAATTTTGGTGCACAAGAGGCTAAAGGTAAATATTTTTTGTTTTTGGACGCGGATATGGAGTTGACGCCAGGTGTTATCAAAGACTGCGTAAATAACATTCACAGCAACATGGGTTTAGTTATTCCAGAAAGGACTGTTGGAAAGGGTTTCATGGCTGAAGTTCGAAAATTTGAAAGAAGTATGTATGTGGGAGATTCAACGGTAGAAGTTGCTAGATTTTTTGACAGACTAGCATTCATGGAGTTTGGTGGATACGATATCAATTTAACTGGCACGGAGGACTATGATCTACCAAAGAGGATGAGTACAAAATATACGATTGGGAGAGTTAAATCATGGATCTTGCATCACGAAACTGGGTTAACTCTAATAAAGCAGTTAAAGAAGAAATATTATTATGCATACTTGAGCGCAGGTTATGCTCAGAAGCATCCAGACTTAATTTCGAAGCAGGGGATCCTCATTTTGAGGATGGCGTATTTCCGGAATTGGAAACAGTTTATTTTTAATCCTATTATGGGAGTTACACTTTTAGTTGTCAGGTTCCTTGAAACCTCTGCAGCTGCGATTGGTTTTTTGAAAGCTGTTGGTTTAGTTAGATTTATTAAAACCTTTTTTAAAATGTTTAAATATCTATGAAAGAACCATTGGTTTCAATAATTATTGCAAATTGGAATGGTGGCAGCGTTTTTGAAGATTGCATTAAATCTTTGTCTAAAATTGACTATCGAAATTGGGAGTTAGTTGTTGTTGATAATGGGTCTACTGACGATTCGATTGAAAAACTTGAAAGCTTCAGAGGAATAAAAGTGAAGACGATAAAGAATAAAGAGAATGTGGGATTTGCAAAGGCAAATAATCAAGGAGTTGCTGTTTCTAAAGGTAAGTATGTTCTTCTACTTAACAATGATACAAAAGTTGAAGTTAGTTTCTTAAGTAAGATGGTTCAGAGAATGATGGAAGACGATACTATTGGTGCAATTCAGCCGAAGATTTTAATTATGGACAAGCCAGAACTGATGGATAACGCCGGTTCATTCATGACACGAATTGGGTTTTTAGACCATTGGGGTTTTCTACAAAAGGATTCAAAGGAATTTGAAAATGAAAGAGATATATTTAGCGCCAAAGGGGCTTGCATTCTAATTAGGAAAGATGTTGTGGATAAGGTTGGTTTATTCGATGATGATTTTGTTTCTTATTTTGAAGAAAGCGATTTTTGTTGGAAGGTATGGCTTGTGGGTAAGCGGGTTGTTTTTTTTCCTAATGCAAAGATTTACCATAAAGTTGGATACACAATAAGGAGACTTAATGTATTAAATATTAATTTTCATTATTATAAAAATAGAATTTGTTCACTTCTTAAAAGCTTTGGACTATTGAATTTAATTGTAGTTTTACCTATTCATATTATTATTTCACTTGGAATTGCATTCGCATTTCTTTTAAAGGGAAGTATTAAAAATGCCACTATGATTTTTAGAGCGTTATGGTGGAACTTAGTTCATTTACCTTCTACTCTGAGAAAGAGATCTAAAATTCAAAAACTTAGAGTAGTGTCAGATGGAGTAATGTTCAAAGAATTAATGGTTCCGGTCGATTGGGGTAAATTTTATAAAGACTTCAAAAGGGTCGAGAAAGATATCGGTAATTAAAGTACTTTATTTCTTTTTTGAAAATATCAGCAACTATTTTTTTTGTCTCTTTGTTGTAATAATATGAGTAGTGTTTTTTGTTTTTTCTAGTTTTGGATTTCAGGTGCAAAAGTTTTACATATGGAATTTTTAGTTTTTTACAGACTTTCTTGTAATCACTGTCTATGTTCTCATATCGAATATAAAAATCTGCAAGAGGTTTTCCGTTTGTTTCGAAGTAGTAATTTGTATTGATATATGCTTTTGGAAGACTTCTTACGAAGTCTGAGAAACTTTTCGGCTTTTTAATTTTTCTGAAATCTTTTGCATAATCGATTAGTCCTCTAACGTTCACTACTCTCAAGTAATCATTCAAGGATACTTTTTTGTTTACTTCCCACCAATAGCTTGAAACAACCAAATCCCATGGGTTTCTGACAACAGTAAATTTGAAATACTCTTTCCATATTTTATTTCCAATTTTCTTCTTTATTTTATCTGGAGAAAGGTGATCATAGAATCCTTTATAATTTTGCGGGGTTAAAGTATATTTATCTTTGTCATGAAAAGGTGAGAATTTTGTAAGAGGAGGCATTATATCTTTTTCTCCCAAACTTTGTGATAGGGCTACTTCAATACTTGTGCCAGCTATTTTTTTTGGCTTGATGAATATGTATTTATATTTGTGGGAGATAATCATTTTTTATTAAAACCTATTTTTTCCGATATTATATATTGTGGGCGCGCTTTGACTTCATCATAAATTCTAGCAAGATATTCGCCTATTATGCCAAGAGTAATAAGCTGCACTCCTCCTATGAAAAGAATTGTGGTCATTGTTGATGCCCAACCAATTATACCTTTGTCAAAAGCAAACCTTGCAATGATGACAATTAATATGAAAAGAAAAGATATTGAAGCAAAAATAAATCCAATAATACTTGCAACTCTAAGCGGCAAGTATGAGAAGGATATTATTCCGTCAAAGCCTAAAGAAAGAAGTTTTGACATGGGTTTGGGACGACCTTTGTAGCGGCTAGCTCTTTCGTAGGTGACCCCAGTACTTTTGAGACCGGTCCAGACTCTTAGACCACTGAAATATTTATTTCTTTCGGGAAGAGCGCATATTATTTCAACTGCATTTCTATCTAGGAGACAAAACGTACCTGCGTTTTCCGGCATTTTTAATTTTGAAACCTTGTTCAGTATTTTATAGAACATTGAGAAGAGGGATTTTTTGACGATGCTTTCTTTTCTTCCCTTTTTTGTTCCATATACAATGTTGTATCCAGTTTTTGATTTATTCCACATAGCCTCGATTATTTCTGGAGGGTCTTGAAGATCTGCATCCATTACAACCACTTTGTTGCCAGAACTCATCTGTAACCCTGCATCAATTGCCTGCATATGACCGAAGTTTCTGGTGAAAGAAATTATTTTTATCCTTTTATCCTTTTTCCTTAATTGTATTAGAGTATCTAGACTTTTATCTGTTGATCCATCGTTAACGAAAATTATCTCGTGGGATTTTGAAATTTTTTTGACGACAGAGTCTAATCTGATGTATAGAGGTTTTAAATTTGACTGCTCGTTGAAAACCGGTATGACAATTGAAATTGATTGCATGGGCGTATTGTATTATTTATCAGCCATTTAGGCAAAAGTTTTTAAAGATGTTCACGTTTTTTTAATTTCTACTGTCATAAATAACCCTAGTTTAGTATTCAAGAATGGAATCTTTTTTTCAAAGGAGTTTAGTATATTGAAAATAAAATATGGTACTAAAGGAGGCTTGGTGAGACCGCCAGAGAGAATATATGTGAAAGGGGTGTGTGGTTTTACTCTCATAATTTTTAACTTGAGAAATCTTTTTTTAAAAAGTTTTCTATCTCTAATAAATATTATCCAAGGTAGGGCAATATTTGCATCCGTAAGTCTTCCTTTTCCTTGAATTGTCCACCCACCTTTTTCGTCAAGGTTTTCGCGGTGAAAGTTTTTATAAATAAATTTTGACCATGGAGAGATATATGGCTCGATCATCACTATCCTGCCATTTTTTTTAAGACATCTTTGCATTTCGTAAATTGCCGATTCGGATTTTTTAATATGGTGCAGAACATTTAACATAAAAAAACACGCCACTGAATTATTTTTGTACGGGATTTTTTCTGCAGAGAAAACTTTATCTATTCCAGGACCTTTTACGGTGTCTGATGTTATCATGTTAGGGATTATATCTTTTATGAACCCGCCGCCTGAACCCAATTCGATTATTTTTCCATTCGGAAGTTTAATTTGTTTGAGATTTGAATAGAAGCCAATATATAAATCATTTAATTGTCGGTTTTCTTGAATTGTTTTTTTGTGAACTAACACCGTTTTTGGTTTGTCTAAAGAGTTCATTAGTATTTAAATGTATTAATTTTATTACCATTTTTGAAATCCTCGGTTAAGTCTTTTAACTGTATTGTTTTTGCGTCAACGACACCCTCTTTTAATTCGTAGCTAAAATCTATTACGTGAACATCTTTGTTTTGAAAGTATATTTTTGTTAAATCATTTTGCCAGTTTTCATGGAATGTTATGTATGTTGTTTCTGGAGGCATATAGAAGCGCTTAATGAAATTGCTTGTTTCTGCAAGAGGCTGTGAAATTATTAGAATTGGTTTGCCTCCAAACTCGTTCTTCTTGCCCTTTATATAGTTTATATATATCCTCTCTAATTCTACTTTGTACTGAATTCTCTCCATGCCTTTCCATATCAATTGTGTATTGTTGTTGAGAGTGAAGACGAGGAGACATACCCATACAATTGAATAAAGTATTTTATTTTTTCCAAAGAATGCTTTAATAAAAATTCCAGTAATTATGCTTGTGAAAAGGATTTGCACGAAGTATATTCTGTCTTCACCTACACCCTGTAGCGGATTTGGAACTCCACCATATGCATAAAGAGTTAGGAAACATACTAATAAAAGTGAAGAAGTTAAGGTAATAAAGATAGCCAATAATTTTTTTTCATTTCTATATAGTTTTATGGAAATTAAGATAAGTACTAATACTATTAACAAAGTTGGAAATAATAATGATTTACTATGATCTAGAAAATATTGAAGAAGTTTTGGTGGAAAGAAAACAATAGGGAGTTGGTAGAAAATCTTTTGAGGAAGGGACTCGGTATTTTTAATAAATTGAAGGATGGTGTGTTTGTCTGGTTTAGAAAGTGTATCAAAGACGGTCAGTATATAAGTGGTAGCTAGAAATAGTGAACTTATTTTTAACGATTTAATTAATTTACTTAGCCTTTCTTTTCTAAGAAATGAATTTATTGGCGGAAAGATGATGAAGATCCATGACCAAAATACAACGTGATGCGCAAGCACTAGACTCAATGCGAAGAGAAAATATGATTTAACGAAATCTTTCCTTCTCTCACTTTTTAAATATCTATCGAGAAAATAGAAAGCAGGGAGGATTAAAATTAAATTTGGAAATCTTTGTATAAATCGCTGATAGCCTCCGGTACCCAATATTGAAAACGACCCAATGTAGTTTGATATAAATAATATGGTGGAGCCAAGGCTTAAGAGTTTATCCTTAGTTATCTTTAGCAGAGTGAAGTAGAGAATTTGATAAACAAAAAACATAAAAGTAAACTGCAAAATAATATAAAGCAGAATATTGTCTCTAAATAATGGTTGTAGAAAAGTAAATAGAATTCTTGGGAACATGTCGTAGGTGGCGAGTGCCTTATCTGGCAGGAGTTCTTGCAGTTTGATAATTTGGATTCTATCGAAATAGTAGTAACCCTCTCCGATTGGGATTTGATAAAGGATTTTATGCCAAATAACTAAAAAGACTAGGGTAATAATTAGTATCTGAATCTTATTTTTTTTTAAATAACTTTTCATACAAACTTAAGCTTTTTTGCACCAATTATTAACATTTTCATGAGTGCTATACCGTGTCTGATGAGCCGCATGTTTGATTTACCCTTGGTTCGTTCTTTATATCTTACAGGAATGTCGACGATTTTGAGATTTAATCTTGATATACCAAAAAGAAGGTCAAAGTCTCCCCATGGATCGAAGTTTCCGAAGTAGCTTCTATTTTTTTCGATTTCTTTGTAATCTTTTTTAAAGAGTACTTTTGTACCGCAGAGTGTATCTTTTATTTTCTGTTCCAAAATGAATGTGAATAGCAGACTTACTATTTTATTGCCGATATAGTTTGCTGTCCGCATGGCCTGTTTCTCCATGGGGTATATTAATCTACTGCCGTTTGCAAAATCTGCTACTCCATTTGCCAAGACGTTGTAAAACTTGGGGAGCTCACTTGGGCTAACCGTTAAATCTGCATCAAGGATCATTAATATGTCTCCCGAGGCTTTCCTAAACCCGAGTCTTACAGCTTCTGCTTTGCCCTTCGTTTTTTTACTGATTAGTATGACTTTCATATTCTTACCATTATTTTTTATTTCATTGTTTATTTCTTGGATGGTGTTGTCTGTTGAATTATTTTCTACAAATATAATTTCTGTCTTTTTTCCGATGTTTGGAATTTTTTTAAGTACACCTTTAATATTTCCCTCTTCGTTTCTTGCAGGGATTATGATTGAAACTGAGTATTTTTTTGGGTTCTTGGGAATTCGAAAGATTTGGTATGAGGTTAGACAAACTAAATTTATTAACGGCAGGTTGGCGAGATATTTATTTATGAGGTTGGTTATGAAGGGTATTTCAAATGGGAAAAGGAAGCGCTTACTGTGTTTTATTTCTCTGAAACCCTCAATTTCAAAAATATTTTTAATATCTTCTTTTGTTAGCCAGTTTGGTTCCTGAATATCCTTTTGGCGAAGCCTGAGTTTTGTGGCAAGAGATAAAATAGGTTTCCACAGGAAATTAAAACTGACAATAATTATTGATGTTTCACTCCCTGTGACTTTTCTGAGACGACTTGCAAGGTGTTGAATGTCTGTGGTGTGGTGGAGTGTGTTTGGTAAATATACTATATTATATTTACCTTTTGGCAGCTTGTTTATTAATTTAAATACTCTGTAACCTTTTGATTTGTTTTGCGTTAATAACTTTTCTAAATCGTTTTTGTAAATTTTAGAAAAGTAATTTATCATTTGGGACTTTATAAACGCCGTATTATACTATAGAATTTTTTTGTTTTGAATAGACTAAAAAGTGAAGTCCAACATTTTTCAGAATTAGAACACGTGTGGTGGGGTTTGCACTCTCCTGCTGGACAAAAAAGATATGACAATAAATATAAAGTTTTCAAAAGGATGTGCAGCCCCAAGGAAAGTTTTAAGATTTTGGAAGTTGGTGCGGGGGATGGTGAGTTTACAAAAAGAATTTCCAAACTAAAAACTAAAATTATTGCAACAGATATCACTCCAAAATTGGTTTCAGAAGGACGTAAAAAGTTCAAAAAAAATAACAATATTATTTTTAAGGTTCAAGATTTCGAAAAACTTTCTTTTAAGAATAATGTTTTTGACATTGTTTACGGTATTTCTATTTTGCATCATGTTAATTATGAAAAAGCTTTAAAGGGAACATATAGAGTTCTCAAAGATGACGGGCAAATTTTTTTTACTGAACCAAACCTCTTGAACCCCGCAATTTTTTTGGGACTAAATATTCCCTTTTTAAGAAAAAGAATGGAGTATTCCAATGATGAAACAGCTCTTGTAAGGTGGAGAATGGAAAAAGTTTTGCACAAAATTGGCTTCCGGGAAGTAGTTGTAGTAAATTATGACTTTCTGCATCCATCGACCCCAAATTTTTTAATAAGGCCAGTTGAGACTGCCGGAGGGTTACTTGAGAAGATTCCTTTCGTCAAAGAGTTTTCGGGATCGATTATAATTTGGGCAAAGAAATGATTCTGTTATTTTATTTATGGTGAATATATGAAAAAAATTAAGATTGGAATAGTTGGAGCAGGCTTTACTGGCCTAGCTGCTGGATACTACCTTTCAAAAAAGGGATTTGATGTAGTTATATTTGAGTCTGGAACAAACCCTGGTGGTTTGGCTGCTGGATTTAAAGAAAAAGGATGGAAATGGACTCTGGAGCAGCATTATCACCACTTGTTTTTAACAGATAAGAGTATCTTGAAACTTGCTCGAGAAGTTGGACATGAGATTGTGGTTGAAAGGCCTAAAACATCAACTTTTTACGGAGACGTTATTTCTCAGATTGATTCACCAATTAGTCTTCTGAAATTTAAACATATTTCTCTTTTGTCTAGATTTAGGACTGGCTTTGTGATCTTTATTTTGAAGGTGTCTCCATTTCTTAAGATGTTTGAGGAAATTGAAGCACACAAGTTTGTACGCAAAACAATGGGTGAGGAATCATGGAATGTAATTTGGAAGCCTTTACTGACAAAGAAGTTTGGGAAGAATGCAAAAGTCATTCCAGCATCTTGGTTCTGGGCAAGAATTAAAACAAGGACGACAAGGCTCGCTTACCCCAAAGGAGGATTTTTGACTCTCGCCAAAAAAATTTCCGCTCAGATTTTGAAAAATGGTGGGAGGATATATTTTAAATGTAATGTTACAAAGATTAAAAAGAAAAATGAAAAGCTAATAGTTGAAACAAGTGGTGGAAAATTTGAGATAGATAAAATTATATGTACCATTCCATCATATCTACTCGCTGGCATACTTCCAGATCTACCAAAGAATTATTTCAATAAAATGCTAAAAAGAAGAGGTCTTGGAGCCGTTAACTTGATACTTTCACTCAAGAAGCCATTTTTTGTGGATAATACGTACTGGCTTAATATTAATGACATTAATGCCCCATTCTTGTGCGTAGTTGAACACACAAACTTTATGAGTAAAGGAAATTATAATGGTGAAACACTTTTGTATATTGGTAAATATTTAGAAAGATCTGACCCACTCTTTTCTATGAGTGAAAAGGAAGTGCTGGATTTATATTTTCCATACCTCAGAAAAATCTCCCCCCATTTTCAGAAGAAAAATATTAAGAGGAAGCGTTTATTTCAGGCTGCCTTTGCACAACCAATTATTACAAAGAAATATTCAAAGAAAATTTTGCCGATTGAAACTCCAATTGATGGATTGTATATTGCCAATATTGAACAAGTGTACCCATGGGATCGTGGAACTAACTATGCTGTTCAATTAGGAGAAAAAGTGGCTAGTCTTGTATAATCTTTCAATGCATACATTAGTAAATAAATTAATAATATACCTCTTGGGAATTTTTAAAAATTTCTCTTTTGTTAAATCAAAAACGAGAGGTAAGGCTATCGAGGAAACTTCAGCTTTGTATCGTGAAGATGGGTTTGTTGGTTTGTTTTCTGAAATAAGATTTTGGGATGGACCATTTTATGAAATTGAAAAAATGCTTCCCAGGAAAGGTTTGATTGTTGAATTGGGCTGTGGGGAAGGGATACTTTCAAATTACATTGGAATTAAAGAAAAAAAGAGGAAAGTTGTTGGTGTTGAGATTTCAAAAGATAGAGCAGTTAAGGCAGATAGAGGATTAAAAAATGTAAAATTCCGTCAGGGGGATGCACTCACTTACAAAATACCAAAAGCTGATGTTGTTTTAATGAGCCACATGCTCCATCACCTCCTTTCATTTGATATGCAACTGAAGTTAATAAGAAATGCCAAGAAAGCTTTGAATAAAGATGGGAAACTGGTAATTGCTGAAATAGATAGAGGTTTAACTTTGAAATATATTTTGGGGTACATAACTGATGCTTTTTTTGTACCCATTCTTTTTGAAGGAACTCTGTATAATTTTAATTTCTTTCATAGACCCAAGAATGAATGGAAAAAGATACTTGAGGATGAGGGATTTACTCTTAAATTCAAGAAACCACTTTCTGGTAGACCATTCCCCGATATTCTAATGGAAGCTTACAAAAAGTAATGTGCTTAGGAAAATAAGTTTTGTTAAGGTTTGTTTCGTTTTAGTTATTATTGTGGCGTGTACTCTTCGTTTTGCCGGAACCTACCCTGGATTTCATAGATTTCATAGTGATGAGGCGAATATTTATACGACTGTAGTTTTGATGATTAAAAATGGAAATATAAGGCTCCAAAGATATGAATATCCATCAATGCCTCATCTTGTTAATTTGGTAATATATAAAACTTTATTTATTCCGTTGGGGTGGTTAAATTTTTTTGCCCATAATCTGGGTAAGATTGTTGATGGATTTATCAAGTTTCCACTTGGAAAGGATGAATATAATAGGATTTTTCAGTTGGAGATATTGGGATCTCAGGATCGAAATGTTCTTTTTTGGGGACGATATGTAACTGCTTTTTTTGGTGTTTGCGTTGTTATAGTTTCATATTTCATTTCAGCTAAAATGTTTGGTAAGTGGAGCGGTATTCTTTCATCTCTCCTTATTGCGGTCAACTATAGACAGGTTTTAAATAGCCATTTTGGACTTCCAGATATATATAATGCTTTTTTTCTGCTTCTTTCATCACTAATGGCATGGAAACTATATGAGAAAAGAAGAATTTCATATTATATTTTGGGAGGTATTGCTGCTGGGCTTTGTTTGGCAACCAAATATCAGATTTTTGGCTTTTTACCTTTTATAGTTGTTCACATTTATATTGCTTTTGAAAAGAGAAAGACCACTCATTTTTTAAAATCACTTTTTGATTTAAAAATTTTCTTGATCCCTATTTTGGCTATTTTGGTTTTTTTGATAACGAACCCGTATCAATTAATTGATTTGGAAAAAATGATAGATGATATATCGTATGCAGGAAAACTTTACGGTGTGGGGAGTTGGGAACTGACTCTTTACCCATACTGGTACCTTGTGAATTTTGGTTTGGGTGTGTGGACAATACTTCTTTTTGTCATTAGTACAGCTGTGTTACTAAAGAAAAACTTCAAGAAAGCTTTTTTCTGGCTATTTCCAATTATTAGTTTCTTTTTCTTTTTTACCTTTTATACAAAGGGTGGGTTTTATACCAGGAATTTTGTATCTATTATTCCAAGCATATTAGTTTTGGCAGGAGGTTTTTTTAGTTATCTCCTAAAAGTCAAAAGTAGAATAATTAAAGTTTTTTGTTTTGTTATTATTTTCCTTGCAATTTTTGAGAACTTTACCCGTTCTGCAACGGTTGTCCGCGAGTATTTAAAACCTTGGAATCGTGATGTAGTTGAAAAATGGATTATTCAAAATATTCCAGTTGGAACTACTGTTGCTGCTCACTCTTCTGTGCCAGTTCCTGATAATTTGGTTCGGGTCGACTATGATTTGGTTAACAATTTTTCTATGGATGAATTAAGGCAAAAACATGCAAAATATGCCATAGTGAGTTTTGATTGGGCAACAATCGATTATTATTGGTGGATGCAAAGCAACTACAAGGAATTTCTTCGGTTTGATGGAAAGCCAACAAAACTGATGAAAAATATGTTTGCTGCTCTTTCTGTGTATGAGGTTGCTGATTTTGGATTATACAGTGTGTTTAACGATGCCCTTGCTCCAGATCAGGATTTTATCGTTTCAAAAGTTCCATATTATGTAGTTTCAAAGGAAGAGGAAAAATATCAAATTGACTCTTTAAATTTAGGAGATAGATCGAAGTTATTCGATGTTCACGAATGGCAAGGTTTTGAGGTTACATATAAGGCAAGACTTGATAGCGCTAAAAAAGACTATAGAGATGGATATTTGGTTCTTAGATTCTACGAAAGTAAGGAGAAATATAATCAAGGTGAATATTCATGGGTAAGAGTTTCCTCGAGATTTACTGAAAGCGATAAACTGATAAATTCAAATTTAATAGGAAAAGTTCCAGCTGGAGCAAAATACATGGATATGGGTTTTGAGGTTTATAGCTTGCCCACTGGAACACCATATATTGAAGATGTTCTTTTAAAGAAGGTTGAAGTAAAAGAAGATTTGGAAGGCTTTAAAGTGAACAAAGTGAAAATAGAGGATGATAATCTTTTTCCTCATAGTCATGGCAATTTATGAAGACAATATTTAAAAGATATTGGATATTTTTACTTTTAATAGTATTAATTTCATATGGACAGCTTACAAAGATGTATGTGTGGCAGGATGATAATGCTTTATTTTTCAAACTTGCCCATATTCAAGAGCAGGCTGGGTATTTGGGTAGAGGCTTATTTGGAGAGTACATTTATAAATATATAGCTTTTTATTATTACCCAATTTATCTTCTTTTCAAATTTAATACAGTTGCCTATTTTTCATACGCAATCTTTTTTTATTTTTTAGCGACAGTATCTATTTACAAAGTTTCAAGTTATGTCATAGGAAGCAGGGCTGCGAAAGTTGCTTCGTTTCTTTTTGCTTGTGGCTACATTGCTGCTGATGGATTTGTAAGACTCTATAATAGTGTTCCAACAAGTATTAGTATAATCTTGGCTTCGTTTCTTTTTTATTTTTATTGGAAATTTTACAAAAAGAAAAAATTAATATTCTACTTTTTGGCTTTAGCCTTTTATTTTTTGTCTATTGAGTTTGTGATGTCGCGAACTGCTTACTTAGTTTTTGTTCCATTCTTGTTTGAGGTCATTTTTCTTTTCTCGCCAAGAAAGATTTTATATTCTATCCTAAGACTTTTACCATTTTTACTTTTATTTTACCAACACTTTCTTCTGCCGGCAGATCCAAGGAGTAATGGAATACTTTTTCTTGTAAAGGAAATACTTAAGGGAAATATTAGTGCTATGAAAGGATTTTTAATTAGTACAGGCAATGTTTTCTTTCCAGATTGGTTAAAGATGAATGGAAATTTTCTTATTGCTGCGGTTTTAATAATTGTCATAGTGTTGTTTTTGATAAGAAGACGGATGGTATTTTTTCTGCTTTTATGGATTTTGGTAAATATTTTTTCATATTCAGCATATAACCCTGATTTTATTCATGCAACAGATCATAGGTATCTTGCTCACTCATTTCTTCCTATTGTTTTACTATTTGGTTTTCTGTTTAGCACATATAGAAACCGAGTATTGAAAGTTCTAATAATCCTCTGGGGTGTTGGAAATTTGATTTTTGGATTTTTATATCTGAATAGGATAGTTAAAAGTAGAAGTGAGCCAGTGATCTCTTTTTATGAACAGCTTAAGAAAGATGTGCCAAATGTTAAAAAGGGAGATATCTTTTATTTTGATTTGGCTGAGGATTCCAGAAGTCATTTTGATGATGCTTTTTCGGTTGCCCAGATGCCAGAGGAGACGGCTATTGCATGGAGATATGGTGTTGATAGATATGAAATAAAGATGTGCAGCGATTATAAATGTTTAATTGAGGCAAGGTCAGATGATAAGTGGAAAAATGGTAATCTTTATACTTTTTTTTACAAGAAAGGAGAACTTGTGGATACGAGAAAACTTTTTACAGAGTCTGGTTCACAGCTTGATGTTTTTGTTTCTTCGCCAATGGCTTCTCGGCTACAAATGTCGCACGAAAATTCAGGTACTGTGTGGAGTGCACCGGAACTGGAGATTCCCTTAAAGAATCCTGTTGTAAGTGTTTCTCCGGTCGAATTTAATTTCAGACTTTCTGCGACAATATATAGATTTACGAAAGCTGATTTCCCACTTTTATCTCATGACTATCTAACCATAGCTAGCCGAGTTGGTGGAAATATAGTACTTAACAATTTGGTTTTTGAATATAAAAAAGCAAAGGACACATTTAGAAAGACAACAAAATTCAGTGTAGGAAGCGAGTGGCAGGACAGAATTGTTGGTAATTTAATTGACGGCGATCCAGAAACAATATGGCAAGGAGATAGACTTCTCTGGATTAAGAAACCAGAGACTATAACAATAGAAATGGCAAAGAAAGAGGTTGTTAACAGGATTGCATGGGTTAATGGATTTCCAGACCATACACCGACAAAGTTTTTTCTTGAGAATTCAGAGGATGGAGTGAAATGGAAATTAGTTGAAAATTATACAATTAGCAGTAAGGTTAATCGCGATGTTGTCCAAGAGATTTCTTTTCCCAGCATGAATACAAAGTTCTTGCGGCTAACTTTTGAAAAAACATTCAATAATGATTCTCCCACTATTGGTGAACTGTGGGTTATTCAGTCTATTTACGCCGGAATTAAAATTAATGATGCAGAGCGATTTCTGAATTGGCCATTTCTGGAGGTTGGCGGACTCGACTCGTATATGAACATTATTAATGGTATTGGAAGAGTTGGCAAAATACAGGTTTATTGGTGGAGTAATAAACATGATGCATGGCAAACTGAGAATGACGCAAAAATTGATTTAGTGTATGACAACATTATCAGGAATTATAAAGTTATAGTCCCTGCAGGTGGAACTAATATTACAAAGATAAAACTGAAAGGGGTTCAAATACCCGGCAATATTAATATATATTAAGTTGATGTCATAAATGTTAGAATTGACCCGTTAATTTGAATGACCTTAAACCTATGCGCAAAATTAAGAATCAACCTTTTGTAACTTTTATTGTTCCCACACTCAATGCCCAGAAGTATTTGGAATTATGTCTTGGTAGCATAAGACGCCAGCAGTATCCGAAAAATAAATATGAAATAATCCTTCCCGACGGAGGGTCTACAGATGACACATTCAAGATTGCAAAAAAATATCGTGCAAAAATAATTAAAAATAAATTTGTAGATCAGGAAAGTGGAAAATCTTTGGGAATACAAAGGTCAAAGGGAGACATTGTTGTATTGATGGATTCAGATAATGAGATTATCAAAAAGGATTGGCTTCTTAAAATGGTTAAGCCCTTGGTTAGTGATTCGACACTATTTGGAGTTGAGTCTTTCTATTTTCCATCTAAAAACGATAACATTTTCAATAAGTACAGCATGCTCGCACACATTGCTGATCCGTTTTCTCGCGCCATAGCTGCAAGTCTAAAAAGAAAAAAAAAGAATGGATATATCGAATATACGATTCCTGGAAAAAGCGCTTACCCGCTTGGAGCAAATGGTTTTTTGTGGAACAAAAAAATAATTAAGAAAGTTGGAATGTATAAACCAAAATTTGAGGAATCCAATTTTTCTTATTATATATTGCAAGAGGGCTACAATAGATTTGCAAGAGTAGAAGGTTATGGAATATATCACTATCATATTGAATCTATCTGGGACTTTGTTGGAAAAAGATTAAAGATTGGAAATAAGTTTTTGAATAGAAAAGATGAAAAACGTAAAACTTGGCTTGAAGGAGTGTCGAAACAGAGAATGCTTTTTTCTTATCTCTATTGTTTGACCTTTATTGGTCCTGCAATTGAGGGTGTGTACAATTTTAGTAAGACCCGAGAAAAAGCCTGGCTACTTCACCCTTTGATGGCATTTTTGTCGGTTGGGACATATACAATTGTTTTTATAAGACGAATTATTGAAAAATGAGTTTATTACCAAGATACATAAAATTTTTAGGGGATGTTGCGGGGAAGGAGATAGAGAGTGCTGTTTTTGATTTTCTGCCAAGAGGGAATCTTAGATATGTAGATTGCGGGTGCGATAGCGGAGAAAAAACTGTTCTTCGAGCAGAAAGAATAGGCACAGAAAAGGTTCTGGGAGTAGAGAGTGTTGGTCAGAGAGCAAAATTAGCTAAGAAAAATGGTTTGAAAGTTTTGCAATTTGATTTAAATGGGAAATGGAAGGTGGGGAGTAATCAGGTAGATATAATTACTGCGACTGAGGTGGTCGAACACTTAGTTGATTTGGATAACTTTTTCTCAGAAGCAAAGAGAGTGTTAGTTAAAAAGGGAAAGATAATAATATCAACGGAAAATTTGGCTGCATGGCACAATATATTGGCGCTTTTCTTGGGGAACCAACCATACACTGGTCCGTATCTTTCTAGGTTTTATGCTATAAGCCCAAGACCAAATGGAAAATTTTTCAAAGATAAAATTCCGATGAACCCTCATCTAAATGTTATGACAGCGCTTTCTTTAGAGAGACTGCTTAAAGCGTATGGATTTCGTGTTATTGAAAGCCGTGGAACTGGTTTTTATCCAATACCTACCCCCATTTCTAAATTATTAAACTTGATAGATAAAAAACACTCTTCGTATATTATTGCAGTAGCTCAAAAAATATGAAAAAAATTATACCAATACTTTTACTAGTTGTTGTTGTTTTAATCTTATATTGGAGATTGCCGGGAAGTTTTTTTGAACAGGATGAATGGCATACCTTTAGTTTTTATAATTACCTTTTGTCTCTTTCCTCTCATGATTTTTGGAGAAATGTATTCTCAGGCGGGTCAGTAACACACTTTACTCCACTTTCTCTTCTTTTTAAATTTAATATTTATAGGCATTGGGGGTTAACCACAGCGCCATATTTTATGGCCAGTATGGCGGGTCATATATTTAATAGCCTTGCAGTATATTTTTTGATTTATCGTTTATCAAAAAATAGGTTTGCCTCTTTTTTAGGTGCTTTATTTTTTGTTGTTAATAGCAGCCATCATCAGGCTGTCACCTGGATTGGAACGTTTGAGGGAACACAATGGTCTCTCTTTTTTGGAATTATTTCTTTTATTTTCTTAACATACTACTTTGAAAAGAGAAGTTTCAGATTTTTTGTGGTTAGCCTAACAAGCTTTGTAATCGGCCTACTTTTTAAGGAGACAATAATCTTTTTTATTCCTCTTTTTGTTTTCTATTTTTATTCAAATAAAATTAAAAATTTTCCCAAAAAGGAGGTTATTCTAGCAGTCTTTGTTTTTGTAGTGTATGGATTACTTAGGTTGACTGATTTTTCATCTGGGACATCGGTTGTCGGTATGTCTTCAGCTATTAATGTGTCAAAAGATAGTTTTGTCCATACTATTATCTATAATTTTTTGACTGCCCCTGTTAAAGTTTTTGCCCAGGATCTTCTGCCAAACGATCTTTTAATTAGTTTATCTAGATCATTTGCTAATAATCATCCAGATTTTTCATTTCATTTCGCCAAACCGTGGCAATTTTTGGAAATAATTGCTTATGATTTATTGACTTTTACATTGGGTTTATCAGTACTCTTGGCATCTATTTGGGTTTATATAAAAAGCAAGAAATCTAAATATTTTGCGCTGGCAATTATGGGAATAATTCTTTCTACTATTCCGGCACTTCTAGTTAGAAAATTCTATACCCATCTTGATTCAAGGTTTTTATACCCAACAACTTTTATGTTTGCGATTGCAATTTCTTTTTGGTATATGAGTACTAAAAAGAGGCTATTGTTTGCGGTTATTTTCTCCTTTTTAATTATAGGTCACACATTTTTCCTCTTGAAGACAATTAATGATGCAGTTTATTTGGGGGAGTTGAGGAAGAATATTTTGGGGTTTGTTGTCGATAATTATCCTACTCTGGGTAAGAATACAGTGATATATACAGATAGTAACCTGAAGTACTGGAATCTGCCGGTTGAAATATTGCCTTTTCAATCAGGGGTTGGAAATATGTTATTGGTTACTTATTCACAGAGACAAAAGATTCCTGTTTCTTTTTATAAAGATTTCTTTCTATGGGAAATTACAGAAGAAGGTTATCGAAAGATTGATGATTTTGGTTTTGGATATTATTACGATTTTGAAAAAATGAAATCGGATTATTCAAACCATTATTTTACAGCAAGCGATGTCATTGCATTCCGATGGGATGGAGAGAAGTTTGCAATAAAAGATGTTAGCGATGAGATTCGTTTGAAGTTAGAGGAAAAATAGATGAAGAAACGTTTTAACTATATAATAATTTTCATTTTGTGCGTTACTCCTTTGGCCTGGTTTTTAGGGAAAGGTGCCGTTTTAATAGATGGAGTTGATACTAATTTTCCATTATCTCCGATTACGTGGTTTTTGAGGAGGTTTTTCGTTTGGACAGATATTTTTAATGCAGGGAGCAATTTTTCATCATCTACTGCAGGTATTTTTTTCCATTTAATTCAGGTAATACCTTTTTCTCTCGGTCTTGGTCTGAAATTTACAGAAATTTTTAGTCTAGTTTTTTGGTTTGCGGCCATAGTTATCTCGAGTTTTGTCTTAGCTCGGGTTTTGACAAAAAATAAACTAGCTCAATTGACGTTTGTTTCTTTGTACGTTTTTAATACATACCTTTTTAATACATGGGAAAACGTAAAGGTATCAAATCTTGCTGTTGCAGTTGGTTTGCCAGCAGTCCTTGCTCTCTTGATAAATGTAAATTTAAATAAGATTTCCATTGGTAAGTTTGTTTTCTTTAGCACCCTCATTTCTGTTCTAATCTCAGGTTCTGGAATAAATCCTGCATATTTTGTTACAATAATATTAGTTATTGTTTTGTACCTTCTTTTTCATCCTAAAACAATAAAGCGTGGCAGTATATTACTTCTGATTATGTTTTTAGTAAATATCTTTTGGATTTTGCCGACTGTTAACTTTTTAATTTTCGGCAGTAAACCTGTTAATAGTTTGTCTGATATAGGGTATGTTAATTGGATTGACGATTTATCTAAAAAGACAAGTGCGTTTAATGTGATGAGATTGCAAGGCGCTTGGGATTGGTATGTATTTGCAGATTCAACCCGAGAGCCGGAGTACTTGCCATATGCTGCTAATTATTTATGGAACTTGCCCTTCGTTGTTTTTAGTGTACTAATACCTCTTCTTGCCATTTTGTCGCTTGCTATTCAAAACAGGGAGAGAAAAAATTTATATCGTTTTTTTGGCACTCTTTTTGTATTGGGAATAGTTTTGGGGATTGGGACTCATACCCCGACTGGATTTATCTATACTTTTTTAGCTAAACACGTTCCCTTTTTCTCTTTTTTTAGAAGTCCCTGGTATATATTTACACCTTTTGCAACCCTTTCAATAGCTGGTTTGATATTGCTTCTCTCAGAATATAGTTTATTGAAGTATGTAAGACCAAAGAAATTACTGTCTTTTTTATTTGTTCTATTTGTTTTTGGTAACTTGATTTATACATACCCTTTGGTAACCGGAAAAATATTTAGACCTTCAAGAAAGGACGGGTTCTATATCAAGTTTCCACCTTATGTTTGGAGTGCAAAGGCTTGGCTAACTAAAAGATATAAAGCTAGTGACAATAGGATAATCTCATATCCAGATGATGAAATCGAAAAGTTTAAATGGGGTTATCGAGGAGTTGAGTCGATACTTGGACTACTTAGCGATGTGCCTCTCGTTGGACCAAATTTAGTTGACTCAAATAGTTTTGTTGATGCTTACTTAAAGGAGTTTTACGTAAGTTTAAGGCAGGGACACTTTAACTCAGCTTTTTCTATGCTACCCTTCTTTTCGGCAGATACGTTATTTGTTAAAAACGATGCAGACACAAGCGTGCCTATTGTTACTTTTGATGGGAAGGACCCTAGATTTGAAATCAATAATTTTGGGCAATGGAGTTTCATAGTTAATAAGGATTTATCACAGACTGGACGCAGGATTTTTATTCCAAAAAGAGTTTACATGAATTTATCTGGAAATGTTTCACTTGCTGGCGCATCTAAATTTTTAAAAGCAGATACTTTAGTTGTAGATAGTAACGATTCGGAGGTGGAAAAAGCTCGAGCTTCGTACGGAGCTCCTTACCTTCCTGTAATTTTGGAGGCGAAAAAGGAGAGTTTGGCTCAATCTAGTTCACAAAGATATAGTTTTGAAATGCCACATAGAGGAATTTTTAATTTAGCAATAGAGAAAGGTGGGTTTGGGGACGAAGAAATTAGTGTAACTTTGGATGGTAAGTTGATAAAAACAACAATTGAAGATACAGATGAATCAATTATCTTTAAAAAGGTTTTGATTAATGAAGGACGTCACATAGTTGTCGTAAGTGTTCCGGTGAAGACTTTGCTGCTCCGTGATAATTTAAATTACCAAAGTAGTACATTAAGGAAAAATGCTTTAGTTTTCTCAATGCGCGATCATTTTTTTGATCCATATTCAGACTATGTTATTAGTTTTGACTACAAGTATGGCAGCGGCAACCCTCCGCTTTTTGAAGCGATTCAGTACACTCCTTCTGATCTTATTGGAAACTCAAATATCTATTTGAAGAAAAATGGTGGTTTTGAGTCACAGAGTTTTGTTGTTAACACAATAGATGTTCCTTCAAAACTCGATATATTGATTACCCTACCAAAGGAGAGTGATCCGGCGAGCATCAGTTATTTTAAAAATGTGAGAATTACTAAAATTTTTGACTCAAGGGTATTTATTTTCGAGGAAGCAAAGGAAATCGAAAAAGTGCCTGCTTTAGAGTACAAGCGCATTAACCCAGTAAAATACGAAGTAACAGTTGAGAAGGGTGGAGAGGGATACTTCCTTGTCTTTTTAGATAATTTTTCTAAAGATTGGCAGCTAGTATCTGACGATATTTTTAAGATTCAAGGTCACTTTTCTTCTAATGGCTACGCGAATGGATGGTATGTTACTGGTGGGCGAGGTAGCCAGAAGTTGACAGTATATTACAGACCACAAGACATATATGTTGCTGGTCTTGTGATATCGGCTCTTTCAATAGGGAGCTGTATTATAGTAGGAGTAAGATTATGGCGAAAATATTTTTCTTGATTGCATTTATCACTTTTAGTTTTTCTATTTTTTCTCCCGTTTTTGCTGACTATTCATTGTTTTTTTTAATTGCTGGTGTTTTAGTACAGTTGGTTAAATGAAAAAATCGCTTCTGGAAACTTCCAAGGTACATATTTAAAGTCTACAAATTCTGTATCTTCATTGATATCAACATATCTGGTTTTTTCCGCTGTTTCTTTTACTTCGACTTTTGTAATGCCATTAAGATATGCAACCCAATTTTTGTTGTATACCTCTGGAATTATAAGTTTATTCGAATTTTGTGATGTAACTCTCACCTTAATAAAATTTGGGGTATATGTTATATAGTTTGGATTTTTGAATAATTCATTTTTATAAATTATTAGTGTGTCTATTGTTTTTACGGGTATAAGATTTTTGTCTTTGAGTTTGTGGTCAGAAATTATATATTTTATTCTATAGGCAGCGAGGGCTGGTGAATAAGGTTGAAGTTTTTCATATAGAAAAATTTCAAATGGAGGGATGGAGAGTGTGTATCTATCTCGATAGTAGTTTTGAGATAATTGTTGTGAGTAGTCATAGTAGTTTTTCTGTTGTAAAGTTCCATATCCATCTGCTAACTCCAAGTTATATATGGCTGCCTCTTTTTGAGAGAGACATCTATTTAAGCAAAAGACTCGAAAACGATCTTTATCACTGCTTAAAAATTCGTACACCTCTTTTGGTGCGAGAAGTTCGTTTGGCTTTATTGGTTTTTTTATTAAAGTCCAAGAAGAGAGTAATAGCTCAACAAAAGCAAGAGTAGCTATAAGTTTAATTATTAGTTTTTTATTCAGTTTTTCAAGAGCAAGGCCTGCAAGGTAAAGGACAATAAAGATTATCATGAACCAGAACCGTGTGGAAACACGAAGAAGGATGTACCAATTTTGTTTTATTAAAATTTCATAAATTGGAGAAGAGTTGTTCATTGAGATGATTATGATTGAGACTATTAATATCGCAGTGACTAATCTGTGCTTAGGCTTAAGTTTGAAAAAGCCAATTACTGCAAGTATTGAGGTGAAAAAACCTAGGGCTATGGTTTTTTCAGTTTCCAAATTCAAAAATAGTGTTGATCTCAAGAAATCTTTTATCCCTAACCATTTGGGATATACATCAGGACTAATTAGCAATAGAGATCTTGTTGTATCTTTTTGCCATGCAATTTGTGGAAATAATGTTGGGGTTATGAAAAGAAATAGGAATATGAAGGCGAGGAGGGAAAACTTTAATTTACTTCTTAAGAAGATCTGTAAAATGATAACTGAAATTGTTGCTATTCCAAATACTAGTATGTGAGTATAGAAGAGAGCTGATAGTGAAATGGCTAAAAACAAAGCCCTTTTTATATTTGGTTTTTTTGCAAGTAAAATAGCTGAAAGATAGGTTAGAGGAAGCCAAGTCCAGGAAGTGATAAGTCCAAAATGTCCTGCTTCAATATAACCTGCAAGTTTTGGTTGAACTATGTAAAGACATGCAAGGATGACGGAAGTTCTTTGTGAAAATTTATACCCCTTTTTTGCAAGAAAGTAGAAGCCTATTGCAGCAAAGTAAATATGTAGGAATATAGAAACTATGAATCCTGTATCTATATTTTTGAAAAGTAAAAAAAGTATGTTTGGTAAATAAAATATTGGTGATTGGGGATCGGGCAAAAGTGGAGTGCCAGAGAAAAAGAGATTATTCCAGAGCGGTATTTGATGATACTTGAAGATACTTTCTCTTACATAATAGACAATTGGCCAAAAGAATTCTGTTAGATCATTCCCTCTATTTACCAGGATATTTTGGTTTTGGAAGATTGGTAGATAAATTACTGTGGTTACAATTAGTATGGGGAGGAGTATTTTTAGTATAATTGATTTCATGACCAATAAGATTTTTATTAGTATAACATTCACTGGTTTTCTGATAACTGGCTTTCTTTTGGCAACAAATCATTGGGGTTTTGCAATTAGGGCTGGGAATTGGATTTTTTATTTTCTTGTCGCTGTTACCCTGTTTAAATTAATAATAAATGAAAAAAGTTAGTTTTATCCTTATTGTTCTTGCTGTCATATTTCTTTTCAGAAAACTTTTTTTGCCTGGACCTGCGGTTTGGGGAGATGCTCCTTATTTTTTCCCTGATGGTCTAAGGGAGTTGGTGAGTTTTCCTGTTTCCTGGATTACAAGAGGGAATACTTTGGGTAGCGTAAATTTGTTTTTGTGGATTTACCCATTGATGGTTATTTATGGAGCCCTTGGGACTTTCTTGCATATAAATAATGATGTAATTATCAGAGTTTTTTTCTACTTTCCCTCTTTAATTTTTGGATTTTTGGGGACAGTACTTTTTGTTCGGTATGAAAAGTATTCTACGACGGTTCAATTTTTTGCAACCTTAATATACCTAGTTAATACTTATTTTTTACTTGTGGTTGATGGAGGACAGGTTGGAGTGGCTCTTGCCTATGGATTATTTCCATTGGTTTTATTTACCTTGGTTAGATTAATTGATAATTTGACAATCAAGAATTTTTTGATTGCTTTAATATCAACTTTTGTTTTGACAATTGTTGATTTTAGAATATCTGTAATTTGTATTGGTTTAGCATTTGTCTTAAAGATTGCCAAGAAAAGAAGATTAGTCATACTGGCTATCATGTCACTTTGCTTAATGGGACTTTCTTCGTATTGGATTATACCCAGTTTTCATTTTGCAGCGGGTTCTTTAGATAGTAGTGTTTCATCTTTGCAATTGACATCACTTTTGAATGCACTTCTAATTTTTTCTCCCAATTGGCCAAGTAATGAATTTGGGAAAGTTGCAACACCTTATTTTTATTTTGTATTAATACCAATTTTAATATTTCTACCTTTGTTTTTGCAAAAGTACAAAAAGACAGTCTGGATTACTTTTGTTTTTTTAATCTTTGCGTTTTTGGTTAAAGGTGAGTCAGCGCCTCTTGGTGGGGCATACCACCTTTTAGTTAACACTCCCTTGGGTGTGGTTTTTCGAGATTCAACTAAATTTTTTATACCAGTTATTATAATTGGTGGAATTTTGATAGGAGTGGCAATTGAAGAAATTGCACGCAGATTTGCTAGATTTTCGTTTGCAATCAAATTTTTATTTTTTGTTTATATTTTATTTTTGGTTTGGCAAGGTTTTTTTGGAAGACTAAATGGAGTTTTGGGCAGAGACATTAATTTGGGTGATTTTCATGGGATTGCAAACGTATTGAGGCAGGACGACCATTTTTCCAGGATAGCATGGTTTAGTGAAAAACCGCCATTTGCATATCATACTGAGGAGCAGCAATCACTTGATGCGAAAGATTTAGTCAAACTTTCTCCACTTTCAAATATAAATGCCGGCGAGAATCCATTTAATTATCTTAATGATGATAGTTATGTCGATTGGTTTAGAGTTTTTGGAATTAAGTATCTTATTGTATCCGGCAACCCAAGGGAGCTTTCAAAGACCGAGAGTGAACAAAAAGATTGGGATAAAACTGTCGATTTAATTGAGAAGAATAATAAACTTGAAAAGATCGATTGGGGGGTTAAATTTCCAATCTACAAAGTTAATAATTCTTACCCAAGATTTTTTGCAGTTCAAAAAATAGCAGCGGTTATTGGTCCAAGCACTGGGTCGCTTTTCCCTAGCGTTTATTTTGAGGATGGAAAACTGAATTCAGAAGATCTCGAAGGATTGGATGCAAAAAGTGTCTCATTGGTATTTAACGGAACAGATAAGACTGACCTAGGGATGAGCTTTCTTCAGAAATATTTTTTGGGACCAAATGAAAGCAAAGCCAATCAATGGGCGGTTTATAACACCAAAGATTATTTGAAATATAAATATGAATTACTTGTGCGAGGCATTAACTTTAATGCCTTTGATTATCAAAAGGGAATCGCTTTTTCAACTAAAGCTGGAGAGAAAATTACTTTTAGATTTAGTGTTCCTGAAGTGGGAGACTATGTTTTGGCGTATCGAAGTTTAGATGCGGCTCATAAAAATACTTCTTTTAAGTGGCAGATTGTTGACGAAAAGATGACGACTGCTTTAAAGGACGGGTTTGAATATAGTGTAGAGAATAAAAGCGGTTTTGAGGTTTTGAACACTATTGCATTAATTCCCAAAAAAGAATTTGATGCAAGTTTAAGTCGAGCAGATGTATTTATAAAACACTTTGGAATAATGAGTGTGAATGATTTTAAGAAAGGGGCTATATACAAAGAAGTTGAGGTTGAGAGCGGTTTGGATAGGTACAAGTTCACTCCTCCAGATGGATATCGATGGGTTATCTTTAATGACAATTATAATGTGTTATGGAAGTTAAAATATAATTCAGGCAGTTCCAACTCAGTACCTATATATTCTGCGATAAATGGATTTTATGTTGGTGAAAAATGGCAAGGTACCGAGATTACCTTTAAAGGTCAAGAATATGTTAGATGGGGTATTTATTTTTCTTTAATTTCAGTTTTTTCAATAACTGCAACCCTAATTTATTTACATGAAAGAAAAAATTCTTAGTATCGCAAGGACGAAAACTTTTTACCAAAGTAGTTATGTTAGTTTTGCAACTCTAATTAACGGGCTTTTGGGTTTTGCGTTCTACACTTTAATGGCTCGGTTTTTAGACACTTCTTCATTTGGTATTTTTTCTGTCGCAATTGTATTTGTTGGACTTATTGCAGATATTGCAAACATTGGAACAGATACTGGAATAATTAATTTTGTAGGGAGGTATATTAGGGATGAAAAGGATAAGGCACTTCAATTCCTGAAGCTAGGACTTGTTACAAAGATGATTGTGGCAACAATTGTGGTTCTTGTTGGATGGTTTACTGTTCCGTATGTTGCCAATTCTGTACTGACAAAGCCTGAGCTATTGATACCCTTGAGGCTAGCTCTCATTGGGGCAGCTGCAACAATGCTTTTCTCATTTGCGATGAGCAGTTTGCAAGCCATTCAGAGATTTTTTGTGTGGGGAGCAGTTAATATATTCGCGAATGCCGGGAGACTTGTTTTAGCATATATTTTATTTTTGGCAGGAACACTTACTGTCGTAAGCGGTCTTGATGCTTTTACAATTACCTTACTGGTTGGATTTTTGTTCTCGTTTTTGTTTCTTCCAAAGTTTCTTGGAGCGAAAAACATAAGTAGTATTTATAGTGAATTTTTTAAATATAACAGGTGGATTGCCACGTTTACATTGATTGGTGCATTTTCCTCACGCCTTGATACATTTCTTGTAACTAAATATATGAGTTTGTCAGATGTTGGAATTTATTCAGTGGCATTAAATCTTACTAGTATTGTTGCACAAATTGTAGGAGCTATAGCAACTGTTGTTGCTCCAAAGCTTGCGGGCTTTGAAACAAATGCGCAAGCAATTAAATACCTTAAGAAAGTACAGTTATTTGTTTCAGTACTTGCAATACTTGGGATTTTAGTTGGACTACCTATTGGATATTTTGTAATCAATAAATTCTATGGTGATTCATACTTGGGAAGTTTTACTCCATATGTCATCTTAATTATTTCTCAAGCAATCTTTTTGATTTCCATACCAGTTCATACTGCTGTTATCTATTATTTTTCATACCCAAAATTATTTTTTTACATAAGTATCATTCACCTTTTTATTATTGGAATTGGCGGACACTTCTTAATTAATACAATTGGGATTACAGGAGCTGCAATAATAGTTCTTATTGGGAACGTGTCTAATCTTCTAATACCTCTTTACTGGACTATCAAAAAGTTTAAGAAATGATAGATATGAAAATTACAGCACATACATTAGTTAAAAATGAGGACAGATTTATTTGGTATTCCATAATGTCTGTTATTAATTATGTAGATGAATATATTGTTTGGGATACGGGGAGTACTGACAAGACAATACAAATAATAGAATCAATTCATGATCCTAAAATTAAATTCAAAAGAATCAAAACTGGAAATGTTTTTGAGGAGGATAAGGTTCGTCAGGAGATGCTTGATGAAACGAAAAGTGATTGGTTTTTAACTGTTGATGGAGATGAAATTTGGTGGGATAGATCAATATCAAAGTTAAGACGTTTTGTATCGAAGTTTGGCGATAGATATGATTGTCTTGTTGTGCCTACCATCAATTTGGTTGGTGACATTTATCATTACCAGGAAGAAAGGGCTGGTAACTATAATCTGGCGGGTAAAGTTGGACATTATAACTTACGGGCAGTTAATAGAAAAATTCCAGGGCTTAATTCTATAAATCCTCATGGACTTTGGGGATATGCAGATGAAAGAGGGGTGCTAATACAAGATAGGGACAAAACAAGGATAAAATTGCTGGACGATGCTCCATACCTTCACGCCAGTTTTTTAAATAGGTCAACAAGTTTGGATGAAGTATATAAAAGAAATCATAAGTTGAAACATGAGATTGGTATTAATTTCCCGCTTAATTATTATTATCCTGAAGTTTTTTTCAGGAGTAGGCCAAATATTGTTCCAAATGTTTGGGAGAATATGGACTCTGGTTTTTGGTTGCAGTCTTTCTTTGAAACACCTCTGAGAAAAATGAAAAGAAGATACTTACCAAAGAAGGTTGGATATTAATATGGATTACGAAAAGTACCACAGGGATGATACCTACAAAAAATTTGAGGATCACTTCAGGAATATTTTCATGAAGCGTTTTTTTACGATGAAAAGATTTGCAAAGGAAGGAAGGGTCCTGGAAATTGGGTGTTCGACTGGTGTGATGCTAGATATATTCAGAGAGAATAACTGGGAGACTTGGGGAGTGGAACCATCCGAGTCTGCTGAATTGGCAAAGTCTAAGAGACATAAAATATTGAATACATATTTTGAAAGAGCTAAATTACCATCTATTTATTTTGATTGTGTTGTTGCCAATCACACTCTTGAACACATGGATGACCCTCTTGGGGTTTTGAAAAAGGCAAATAGAATTTTAAAGAAAGATGGTTACATATTAATTGATGTTCCTAATGCTGGAGGGTGGGGATCAAAAGTATTGGGAGATAGATGGCCATATAGACTACCACTTGAACATAAATCGCAGTTTACAAAGGACAGTTTGTCTAAACTATTTAAGGAATCTGGGTTTGATGTTGTTTACTTTGAAAGTAGGTCTGGAATTTTTGAGTTTTATGATCCACTGTTGGAGATAAGGCAATCATTTATTGGAATGAAGAAAAGATTTTTTACAAATTTAATTAACATCCCATATGATATTTTTGTAACAAGTTCCAACATGGGAGACAGTATGACTATGATTGGAAAGAAAATTTAGGAACATGTCAGAAAGAGACGATAGATCCAAAATGCGTGATGAGACACTTCAGATCCAGTCGTATAATTTCTTTTCATATGAACAATTTGGGGTAACTCCTGACTATCTTGATATGGGTGACATAATTTCTGAAGGGTTTTGTTGGAGTTGGTGCTATCAAAGGGTATGGCTAGTGTTTGATAAAATTGCGGACCAATTGAAACAGCGACCGATGGACGAACAAGTTACGCAAAAACTTGATGTCGGCCATGCTATGTTTTATGTTGCTCTTTGTCAGGCATCTAGGGAGAAACTTTTGGATGATGAAAATATGGGTGTAGCTAGAGAATTTTGGGGTAAATTCTTTGGCGAGTGGAGATCGTGGTTTAAGGAATATTACCCAATGTATTTTTTGCCTTACAGCAAAGATTGGATGGGCAACTAATGTTAATTAGATTGATAATGAGAAAAAATATTGATTTACTATTATTTATAATTTTAGCTCTTCATTTTTCTGTAATTTCTAGATTGCAGTTTACTGCATGGCCTGAGATGGTTAGTTTCCCATATTTAATTAATAACGGTTTTGTTCTATATAAAGATGCTATCCATGCATATCCGCCACTTTTGGTGACAGTACTCGCAATCTTATTTAAGTTTTTTGGTTACAAGTTAATTGTTTTACAGTTATTTGGATGGATATCTATTTTAATTAGCGATATTTTGATTTTTTTCATAGTAAAGAAAATTACTGACAGCAAATATTTGCCGATTGTTTCAGTACTTGTCTATGCCTTACTTCAGCCAATTCTGGAGGGAAATATGGTTTGGCCAGATTTGTTTTTGATACCCTTCCTACTTTCAACATTTTTACTTCTTCTGAAGAAAAAATATTTGTATGCAGGCATTGCTCTTGGACTTGCTTTACTTACAAAACAGACAGCTATATTTTATATAGCTTGTAGTATATTCTATCTCTTTATTTCTGAGCGAAGACGAAAAGTTTTTGTTAACTTTTTTGTAGGGATAGCTATTTGTTTGGTACCTCTTTTGCCTGTTTTAGTTAAACAAAATTCCTTACAAGATTTCTTAAATTGGGCAATTATTTATCCTTCAGCTTTTTGGACAAAGTTTCCTGGATATGTACAGATTATTCCTTCAAAAAGAGAATTTGTTTTGCTTGCGATTTTGATTACCCCTTTGTTATATCTTATTTTAAGAAACGGGAAAATAATTAAGGATAAACTGTTTGTTTTTTTACTTTTCATGTTTGGAGCAGGTTTGATTGGAGTTTATCCTAGATTTTCATTTTTCCACTTCCAACCAGCACTTGTCTTTTTGATTGTCTTGTATTCTTATGTTTTGAGAAATCTGAACCCCAAATTTTTGTATATTATTTGTTTAATTCCGGCTTTCGTCTTTTTGGTTAACTTTAGAACTTTGAAAATTGGTGAAGCTAGGTTTTGGGGTGAAGATGATGTTAAATTGGGAGAGTTGATTGGAAACAGAACAAATAAGGATGAAACAATTTATTTGCTTGGTTTAAATTCCAATTTATATGCATTTGCCGATAGACAGCCAAGTAAACCCTGGCTTGATAATTTTGGATGGTATTTGGAAATTCCTGGCGTGCAGGAAAAAGTTGTTGATAGTTTTGAGAAAAATCCACCAAGCAATATTTACTGGAGAACTCCTGATAATGGCAACTGGTATGACCTTGGAGTGTATCAACCGAAACAGATTACAGATTGGATAAATAAAAACTATAATAAAGAAGGGGAGGTTGAGAAAGGAGTTTGGGAATGGAAAAGAAAATGAAGATTGCTTTTTTAAATAAATATCAGGATAAAGTTAATAGGGGAGCAGAAACATATGTTGCTGAGATTTCCAAACGGCTTTCTGGTAATTACGATGTTGACGTGATCTCCAATATTAATTATTGGAATCTATTTAAAAAGAAATATGATTTTGTAATTCCAACAAATGGACGCTCTCAGGTAATTTTGGTGAGACTTATTACTTGGTTGAACGGTGGAAAGATGGTGGTTTCTGGGCAATCTGGGAAAGGCTTGGACGATAGGATTAATTTATATTCTTTCCCCAATGTATTCGTACCTATATCAGGTTATGCTTTGAGATGGGCAAGAGCTGTGAATCCTTCTGTGAAGTCTGTCTATATTCCAAACGGCGTTGATTTGGAAAAATTTAATGCAAAGGTTAGGCCAATTAAGATTGATTTGCCAAAGCCAATAGTTTTATGTGTCGCTGCAATGGTTGCTGAGAAGAGATTGGACTTACTTATAAAGGCTGTTTCTGAAACTAAAGCATCACTGCTTTTGGTTGGGAAAGGAAATTTGCAATCAGAATTACAAAGATTGGGAGATGAAGTTCTTAGTGGAAGATTTAAAGTTATTTCTTTATCCCATGATGATATGCCGAAGGTTTATCCAGCATGCGATATTTTTTCCTATCCAACAGTACCTTATGAGTCTTTTGGAATAGTGATGGTTGAAGCAATGGCATCTGGCCTTCCAGTTGTTGCAACAGATGATCCAATAAGACGTGAGATTATTGGGGACGCAGGACTATATATTGATCCAACTAATGCAGAAAAGTATGCTGAAGCATTAAATAAAGCATTGGAGAAAAAATGGGGAAATATTCCACGAAAACAGGCAGAAAAGTTTAATTGGGATGAAATTGCAAAAAAATACGATGATTTGTTTAAAGAAATGAATAATAAATAATGGTTAATGTTTCTGTAGTTATACCAACATACAACGAGGAGAAAGATATTCTTTCGTGTCTTGATTCACTTTCTGAACAAACTTTCAAAGATTTTGAAATTATTGTAGTTGATGATGGGTCAACTGACACGACATTATCACTACTAAATGGAGTTGAAGAAAAATACAAGCTAAAAGTTTTTACTCAAAAACATAAAGGAGCAGGGGCTGCAAGGAATTTGGGAGTGAAACATACGAAAGGAAAGATTTTAATATTTGTTGACTCTGATATGACTTTTGACCCAAAATTCTTACAGAAATTGATCGAGCCTATCGAACAAGATAAAGCCAAAGGAACCTTCAGTAGGGAGGAGTATGTTAGCAACTGGGATAATGTCTGGGCAAAGTGTTGGAATTTCAATAATAATTTATTCACTAAAAGGCGTTTGCCAGATGATTACCCAGATCACCAAAAAGTTTTCAGGGCAATTCTAAAAATTGAATTTGAGAAGGTAAGTGGATTTGATGAAAAGGCTGGGTATACGGATGATTGGACATTGAGCGACAAACTTGGTTATGAAGCAGTGGCGGTACCCGACGCAATTTTTTACCACAAAAATCCTGAAACCTTGGGCGAGGTTTTTGCTCAGGCCAGATGGGTTGGAAAAAGAAGCTATAAATTGGGAATTATAGGGGTTTTGGTTGCGCTTTTGAGAAGTTCGCTTCCAGTTTCTATTTTGATTGGTTTATATAAAAGTATTCACAATTCTGAATTAAGATTTGTTTTTTTTAAGCTGGTTTACGATTTTGGTATTTTTATTGGGATATTTGAGATGATTGCTACAGGAAAAACATCTAAATGATTATTTTTACTCTTCTACTTGGTTTAGTGCTTAGATTTATTAGTTTGAACCAATCTTTGTGGATTGATGAGGCAACAACAATGAATGTTGCCAGGAGTTTTCCCTTTGGTGACATTATCAATAAGTTTTCTCCAGGTGATTTTCATCCACCTTTCTACTATCTATTTATGAAGGTTTGGGTAGATATTTTTGGATCGTCTGAGATTGTAGGGAGAATGCCATCAATTATTTTTGGAGTGCTTACAATATATGTTATCTATTTAATTGGCAGAAATATTATTGATAAGCAGGCTGGAATTGTGGCTGGTTTACTGCTTGCCACTTCTGGACTTCATATTTACTACTCACAAGAAGCCAGAATGTATTCGATGACTGCATTTTTAGTTTCATGCCTAATCTTTTCATTCGTGAAAATTTTGAAAAGCGATAGAGTAGGGAACTGGCTGGTGTTTGGTGTTTTAATTGCACTCATTGGGATGACCGACTATGTTGCATTACTTATTTTGCCAGTTTTCTGGATTTATGGAATTATTTACAGAAAAGATAAAATTTGGTTCAGTAAGTTAGTTGGGTCGCACATTATATTGGGTGTTTTTGCAGCAGCGTGGCTGCCAATCTTTTTGAGGCAGTTTAATTCTGGATTGATGGTCTCACCTATTTCTTTATGGGCACAATCTTTGGGAATTTTTTCATTAAAGGAAATTTTACTTATACCAATTAAATTTATGATTGGAAGAGTGGGGTTTGATGACAAGCTTCTATATGGATTAATAGTTACACTGGTTTCGCTTCTTTTTGGATATCTGATATTTAAATCTAGAAGAGAGGTTGGGAAACTGAAGCTTGTTTGGATGTGGTTAATTGTTCCAATAGGATTGGGGATACTAATCAGCATCAAAATACCAATACTCAACTACTTCAGATTTTTATTTGTACTCCCCGCTCTCTATTTGATTTTGGCTAGTGGTTTACAAAGCATAAAAAATAAAAGGGTAAGAGTTACACTTTTGGTTATTGTTGTAGCCTTGAACCTATTTTTTAGTGGAATTTACCTGTTTAATAAAAACTACTGGAGGGAAGATTGGAGGAGTGCTGCCTTATTTATCGGACACAATGTAGTTATCTTTCCTGCAGAATCTCAAAGAGAGGCATATTTATATTACAACCCTGATGCAAAAATTGTTGAACCCAATGATTTAGGTAAACGCGAAAAAGAGGTTTTCCTTATTCGCTACGCGCAACCTATTTCAGACCCTTCGGATTTAACAAGAAAAACAGTTGAAGGTTTAGGGTACAAAATGCAGCAGGAGCTTGATTTCAATGGTGTGGTTGTATGGAGATATGGCTCAAACTAGGCTACAATTCTCTTATGAGGGTGGCAATTGATGTCTCACAGGTAGTATATGGAACAGGGGTAGCTGAGTATACAAAGCTGCTTTTAAGGAATCTTTCAAGAATTGATGCTGAAAACGAATATGTTCTTTTTGGCGGGAGTTTGAGACGTGGAGAATACTTAAAAAATGTTATTTCTAGTTTGGCACTGGGTCCCCGTTTTCAATTAAAACAATTTTTAATTCCACCTACTCTTTCTGATTTTATGTGGAACAGACTTCATTTGCTGCCGATTGAAAAGTTGATTGGAAAGGTTGATGTGTTTCACTCAAGTGATTGGAGTCAACCACCTAGCTCTGCTTTCAAAGTTACTACAGTTCATGATTTGGCTCCAATTCTTTTCCCAAATTTAACTCCTAGAAAAATAGTGCACACTCACCTAGTTAAACTGACTCGTGTGAAAGAGGAAGTTGACCGCATTATTGTTCCATCCAATGCAACACGGATGGATCTAATTAAGTTTGGTGTTGATGAGTCAAAGATCAGAGTTATACCCGAGGCGCCAAGTGAAATTTTCAATGAGCAAAGTAGTGAGGAGATTGAGCGGGTCAAAAGAAAATATGGAATTCGAGGTAAGTATTTATTGGGAGTTGGGATAAATGCAAGGAAAAATACGAGGAGAATAGTTGAGGCTTTTTCCAAAATTAGAACAGGAGAATTAAAATTAGTTTTGATTGGAAATCCACAAGTAACTTTGGGGGAGACAAGAGGGATTAGTCTACTTGGTTTTGTACCAGATGCAGATAGACCGGCACTTTATAGTGGGGCTGAAGGACTTCTCTACCCATCTCTTTATGAAGGGTTTGGACTTCCCATACTTGAGGCATTTGCCTGTGGGTGTCCAGTCCTCACATCAAACCGCTCGAGCATGGAGGAAGTGGCGGGAGGTGCTGCAACACTCGTTGACCCAGATGATGTTTTGTCGATTGCAGAAGGGATAAAATATTTGTTGGAACACAAGAAAACTTTGCAGAAGAAAGGATTTGTTGAAGTGAAAAAGTACAGTTGGGAGGAGACTGCAAAGAAAACCTTGGAAGTATATAGTGAAGGTCGTTTTCCGAATGCGGAAGTTAGTGGAGGCGTGCAGAATATATGAAGCAAATCTTAATAGGTGTTGACGGCAATGAGGCAAACCTTGAAAACAGAGTTGGGGTAAATCAGTATGCCTTTGAGCTACTTTGGTCTATTTGGAGGCTTGTTAATGGTGAAGAAATGGCTAACGAGTTAGATGTCCAACCTTGGAACACCAATAATCACCCCATAAGTGTGACTGTATATCTTCGTAATACACCAATTGATGATATGCCTCAACCCACTGAGCATTTTAAGTATGAAGTCATTGGCGGGAGTGGACTCTGGATAGTTACCAAGCTTATGCCGTACCTCTACAGATCAAGTATGACCAAGAAGAGGTCGGATGTCTTCTTTACTCCAAGCCACTACTTACCACTATTTTCTCCTATACCTTCAGTATGCTCGATTATGGACCTAGGATACCTCGAAAGTTCGGCACAATTTACAAAAAGGGACTTTTGGCAGTTGAAATACTGGACTGCTTGGTCTATGAAGGTATCAAAGTATATCATTTGCATTTCGGAGAGCACGAAACAAGACATTGTACGACATTATGGTGTTCAACCAAGTAAAGTTGTGGTTACATACCCTGGGTATGACAAGGAGAGGTACCACGCGATGACAACTACCAAGGAGAGAGGTCTCATTGAGGGCGTTAAAAAGCGATACTCTATAGTAAACGACTATGTTTTGTTCTTAGGGACACTTAAGCCAAGTAAGAACTTGGAAGGGCTACTGACTGCATGGAAACAAATTGTGAACGAGTTTCCAGGAATTTCCCTTGTTGTTGTGGGAAAGAAAGGTTGGTTATATGAGAGTATTTTTGAAAAAGTAAAGGAACTAAATCTTGCGGAGAAAGTTATTTTCACAGATTTTGTAACTGAGACAGAAAAGGCGCTTTTACTAGGAGGTGCAAAGGTATTTGCCCTTCCTTCTTTTTATGAAGGGTTTGGATTAACAGCACTTGAGGCGATGGCAACGGGAATACCAGTTGTTGCAAGTAACGTCGGAAGTATTCCTGAAGTTGTTGGGGATGCAGGATTTTTGATTGATCCAAATAATACTGATGAAATAGCTGGGGTCATAGAGAGAGTTCTTAAAATGGAGAAGAAAGAATATAATAGAATGGTAGTCAAAGGACTTGTTCAATCAAGAAAATTTGACTGGGATGAAACGGGAAGAAAGACACTTGAGACTTTGATAAAAGCGGCAACGAAGAACTAGTTATTTTTTTATGATAAATAAAATTATTAATAGACTATACAATTATCTAGCAGACTTCTGTCTTTATTTTCTTTATTGTTTGGTGAAGATTCCATCTCACCACATCAGACGCTTTTTAATGCGTTTGGCTGGAGCTACTATTGGGAGTGGAACAAGTATTCATACCGGGGTGAGATTTTTTTCTTTGAAGAATTTGGTAATTGGGAAAGATACTATTATTGGAGACCATGCTTTTTTTGATGGTAGGGCAAAACTAATTATTGGAGACCATGTTGATATGGCATCGAGTGTAATGATTTATAACTCAGAACATGATTTAGAAAGTCCTGAATTTAAAGCGAGAGTTGAACCGGTTAGTATTGGAGATTATGTTTTTATTGGACCAAGAGCAATAATTTTGCCGGGAGTTAAAATTGGCAAAGGGGCTGTTGTTGCAGCAGGGGCAGTTGTTACGAAGGATGTTGACGACTTTGCAATTGTTGGAGGGGTTCCAGCAAAGTTTATTTCTGAGAGGGAAAATAAAGATTTACATTATAGACTTGGTAGGGCAAGACTTTTTCAATAACTAATTAGTGCTTCTGGAATTTCTGACAGGTGATCAAGAATTTTAGAGTTCTCTTTTTGAAATTCATCTCTTGTGCTGCTTCCGCCGTGAGCTATGCCAATAAATTTAATCCCAGCATCTCTTGCTGCTAACCAATCTCGAGTTGAGTCTCCAATGTAAATAACATCATTTTGGTCTATGTTTATGGCCTTAAGTCTTTGTAAAATTGGTACAAAAACTTTTGGGTCTGGTTTATGGACTCCAGTATCTTCTGATGTTTGAATGTAGAAGAATTTTTTGACAGGAAATTTCAACATAGTTAAATCATCAATTACTAGATTTTTTCCACTAGCAGTGACGATTCCAACTTTATACTCTCCAAGCAGTTTTTTAATTGTTTCAAGCGCGTCTGGATAGGCTTCCATTGGGAATTCCTTTGTGGTTTCTTCGTAGTGTTTTTTTAAATTTTCAAACGTATCGATATTCATTAGTGAACCTGAAAGCATTTCTTGGTATGCTTGACCCCAGAATTTTTTGATTTGGTCATTAGTAATGTCAAGATTATAGAAACGTTTGCCAGTTTCGCGTATTGCGTCCCATTTTGACTTCATTGTTTGAACCAGTGTGTCGTCGTAATCAAAGATAACTGCTTTTATCATTTTGATAGTATAATATCATAGATGATGGAAAAGTTGATTAGACGACTGTTGTATATAGGACTTTTGGCTTTTTCTGTTGGTTTTTTCGTTTATCTCCTGGTTCCCTCCCCCAAATTTCCAGAACCTCCACCTGGAGCAGTTCAGTCAATGGAGGATGCCGATATAGAATCTACGTTCAGGAGGGCTTACTTTACCAACTACACTCGGGAACAGATAATTGCACACTATCAAAATCAATTTAGATATAAAAATTTTACTCTGAGACTTAATTACCCACCTGAGGATGCACAAACCCTGATTCGCGACCAGACTAGGAGTTACTATCTTGAAGAACTTGTTCATCCATTTCGTGAGTCACTATATATAAATGGATTTATACCGCAAGTTGCTAAAGATGATATTTGGTATAAGGGAATTCATTATGAGGAGAAGATAACTATAAAATATGTTCCAGGAAGCATTATTTTGAGAGTTTTGGTTGGGATTATTACCTTAGGTTTGATGTTTTGGATGGTGAAGGAGTATGTCAACTGATCTGTCCATTGTAATAGTCAACTTTAATACAAAAGAGCTTACTCTTAATTGTATTGATTCGATTAAAAGCTTCACCCGCAACATAAAATATGAAGTCATCTTGGTTGAGAATAGTACCAAGGATGAAATACAGAAGTGTGAGGGAGTGAAGATTCTGAGGAATAAAGAGAATGTAGGGTATTCAAAAGCTAATAATCAGGGAATTAAGACTGCAACGGGCAGATATACACTTCTTCTTAATTCAGATACATTAATACAAGACAATGTGTTGGGAGAGATGGTTAATTGGCTTGATGAGAATGAGAAGATTGGTGTTGCAACGTGTACTTTAAAAAATGAAGACGGGAGTGTTCAGGGGACCGGCGGTTACTTTCCAACCCTCACCCGAGTTTTTTCATGGATGACTATCCAAGATCTTCTATTTGTTGACAAAATTATCAAGCCATTTCATCCAAGCAAAGAGAAAAGCTTTGCAAAAAATGATGATTTTTACAAAAAGGAAAAGGAATTAGATTGGGTGACGGGAGCCTTCATGATGATTAGGACAAAAGTTATTGATGAAGTAGGGGGACTAGATGAAGGGTACTTTATGTATACTGAAGATACTGATTTTTGTTTTAGGGCAAAACAGCATGGGTGGAAAGTGATTTATAATCCAAAATGGTCTATAACCCATTTTGGAGGGAAAAGCAGCACAACTCGCGAGTTTCCAATTATTTCTGAATATAAAGGGGTGAAGACATTTTATAAAAAACACTATCCAGCTTGGCAGTTTCCGATCCTTAGATTACTCCTTAAAATTGGTGCTTTAGGAAGGATGATGGTCCTGGGTATACTGGAGGGAAGCGAGTCATTTAAAATTTATGCTAAAGCATTTACAGAGGCTTAAGAATTTGAAGAAAAGGTTTGATTTAGATACAGCATTGAAAGTTGGAATAGCTGCTATTATCCTTGCAGTTCCAATTTACCCTAAGTTTCCATTTCTTCGTGTTCCTGGTATTTATGTTTCCATTCGTTTGGAAGACTTTTTAATTCTTGCCGTTACACTTCTTTGGTTTGTGAAGGTAATCCCCAATTTGAAGAGCTTCTGGGCAAACAATGTAGTTCGCGCTGTCGTACTTTTTCTTGCAGTGAGCCTTGTTTCAACACTCTCCGCAATATTTTTGACCCATACAGTTCTTCCAAATGTTGCAATACTTCAGTGGGGGAGACGGGTTGAGTATCTAATGTGCTTTTTCATAGCTTTAACATCATTAAAGAATCAAAAGGATTTAGAATTTTACATGAAGTGTGTTGGGATAGTCATACTTGTTGTTACTATTTTCGGTTTAGGGCAAAAATATCTGACTTGGCCTGTTATTACTACTCAAAACGAGGAGTATTCAAAAGGTATTGCGCTTCGATATGTTCAAGGAGGACACTTAGCCTCAACATTTGCAGGACACTATGACCTTGCCACATACATAATATTAACTTCTCCAATTTTTGCTGCATTACTATTCATGAAAAGAGAATTTTTGGAGAAATTTATAAAGGGAAATGAAAAGTTGGTTCGTGGAATAATCCTTTCCATCCTGATTATGTCCTTTTGGCTCTTGGTTAACGCAGCCTCAAGGATATCTGCAGTTTCATATATAGTGAGTGTTTCTCTAACACTTTTTCTGATAAGGAAATATAAATTCATTCCACTTATTGTGGTTACCACTTTTCTTTTTATTCTTTTGACAAGCAACTTACTGAATAGATATGTAAACATCTTAGATGTGCTTTTGAAAAAAATGACTTTGATTAAGACTGCATTTGCAGAGGAGACACAGCCTTCAATGCCTGTTCCTCTTCAAGATTTATCAACTTCAATTCGCACAAATGTTGAGTGGCCTCGAGCTATTCGTGCTTTCATGAAAAATCCACTTTTAGGGACGGGGTATTCATCTATAACTCTTGCTACAGATAGTGATTACCTTCGAGCACTTGGTGAAACTGGAATACTGGGTGTTATCTCAATTGTCTTTGTTTTTTACCGCGTGATTAAGAAGTTTCTAAGCCAGCTTCCTTTTCCAAAGGAAATTGATTTCAGGACTGCATATTTGGCAGGATTGATTGGTGCGATACCTGGACTACTGATGAATGCACTTTTTATCGATATATTTGAAGCGTCTAAATTTGCTATTATCTTTTGGCTGATGATTGGATTTGGAGTGGCACTAATTGTGGATAAGCAGAGCTTGAAAAATGAATTATGAAAAAGATAAAACAGTTGAAAACTAAAATAACCAATTTATTTAGAATCGCAGGAAAAATAGCAAATAAAATGTGGTTTGAATATTTTGTTCTTCTTTTAATTTTGGCTGGTGCGTTTGGAGTGAGGCTATATAAAATTAACAACCCGCTTGGTGATTGGCACGCATGGAGACAAGCAGATACTGCATCAGTTAGTAGAATTTATCTTGACAAAGGAATAGATTTACTTCATCCGCAATATTATGATCTTTCTCCAACCCAAACTGGGAATTATAACCCTGAAGGGATGAGATTTGTTGAGTTTCCAATTTTTAATTTACTTAATGTTTGGGCATACAAACTTGTGCCAAGATTTAGTCTTGAAGTGTGGGGAAGGCTTATTTCTATTATATGCAGTATCGGAACTTCATTCTTTTTATATTTAATCGGAAAACGGCTCATAAATAAATGGGGAGGATTGTCGGCTGCTTTTTTTTATTCTTTTATTCCATTTAATATTTACTTTACCCGTGTAATTTTGCCTGAACCAATGGCTGTTTTTTTTATTATTTCTTCCATTTGGTTTTTTATTGTATACATAGACAAAGAGTCCAGAACAGGGCTTTTTTTGTCAGCTGTCCTATTTGCACTTGGAATGCTTTTGAAGCCATTTATTTTGTTTTACATACCTATTTATATATATCTATATTTAAAAAAGTTTGGGTACAAAAAGATTTTCAAAAAATTGGATCTACTACTCGCGATTGATTTGGCACTCATGCCATTTTTCTTGTGGAGAATTTGGGAGAACAAATTTCCAATTGGAATTCCTGCTTTCAATTGGCTTTTCAATGATGATGGTATTAGGTTTAGGCCTGCTTTTTGGAGGTGGATATTTGGAGAAAGACTTGGATATCTCATCTTAGGTGTGTGGGGGTTATTTCCATTTGTGTTTGGAATATTAAGAAAGAAAAACTGGCCGATAGTTTTAACTCTCCTTGGAATGTTTTTGTATGTGAGTATTCTTGCTACAGGAAACGTGAGACATGACTATTACCAAACATTAATTATTCCAGCTGTCTCACTAGTTTTGGCAAGCGGGGTAGTTGGAATTTGGAATTCTAGTGAGCTTAATAAACTACTCATGAAAGGATTTTTAATCTTTAGTATAGTTATGATGCTTGGAATGGGGTGGTACCAGGTCAAGGGAAACTATCAAGTTAATCATTATGAGATTGTGGCTGCGGGAATGAAAGCCGATGAAATTTTGCCGAAAGATGCAATAGTTATTGCTCCCTACAATGGAGATACAACATTTTTATATCAAACTCATAGGTTTGGCTGGCCCGTTGTTGACCGCAGTTTTGATGAACTAATTAAAACTGGAGCCGACTATTATGTTTCTGTTAATTATGATAATGATACTAATCAGCTGCTAAATAAATATAAAGCTTTGGAGAAAAATGGAACTTTTGTGATTATTGACCTACATCAACAGATCAAGTAATAGTTGGGTTGTGTGTAACCTCTTTAAGTGTTTTATTCATTTTTGTGTTAGAATCTGGTACTTTTTCGTACAATTTATGGTTGAAACTCTTAGTTCACAATTTGATGTGTCGGACATCTCCCACAGGAGAATTGCTAAGTATGGGCCGCAGTTTTTGGGTAGAGGTGGACAGAATTTGGTTTACGAATTACCTTCTTATCCAGATCTGGTGGTTAAGGTAGATGCTAATATATTGCTTACAAATATAGAACAAGGCTCAGACGGATGTGGTCAATTAGATAGAGATAATGCCAAAGAAAGAATTACTCTGCAGAGTAGAAGATTCGGAAAATTGAGGGAGTTTTTTAGGAGTGAACACACATTGAGTGAACAGAGCTGCTACCTAAAAATCCCTGTTAATCAACGAATAATTTGCGAGTTATATGATAGATATAGAAAAGGAAAAAACCCTCCTTCTTGTGTAAGAGAGTTTTCTTTGGGACATGTTTGGAGTATGGTCTCTATTCAAGAGAAAGCTCATGAAGTTTTTAACCCAGATAAAATATCTATGGCCTCGGGATATGCTGAGAGATATGCAGATATTCATATACCAGAAGTTAGAGATGCGTACCATAGATTGACAACTGAGGCAGTGTCAAACGTTAAACATGTTGGAACAGTTTCAATTTTTGATTTCGCAAAGGTATACCCTAGGATGGAGAAAGTTTTTGGAGTTGTCAAAAACCAACCCAGATTTAAGGATGTTGTTTGCGATTTTTTGAGTCGTGCAATTCAATACACTAACACTACAGGGGAGACATTAGATTTGGTTGGAGAGGATAATGTTGTCTTTGTTAAAGACAGTTTTGGAGAATGGACTTATAAGTTGATAGATGCACTACATCCTTCTATTTGTAGGTCCGGAAGTAGGTTGAAAGAGGCGAGATCGATAATTTATAAAGTTACAGGAATGTGGCCCATAAGTGGTTGGGAGAGGAGCGCACTAATGAACACACTTAACTATGTTAGGACTGTAAACGGTATGGCAAATTGGCTTGGTATGAGTGAGAGATTAAATATTGTTCCTGATGGTGTGCCAATTAAACCTGACGTTTTGTTGAAAGCTATAGCTAATGTCTAGCCAAGTTTGGTAGCGAATGGTTCAGGAAAAAAGGTTTGTGGTCGTTGATCATTCGTAACTTAGAGGTTCTATAGATTTTCTGTCTTTTCCCCTAGTATTTACTGTCCAAAGTGCAACTCCCACAACAATTGCTCTCAAAATTTTTATTTTCTGTTTACTATCGACATTGCTTTCGAATAGGATTGTATATATCTCATCACCCATGGGCATGTCTAATGGATATTCCTCGTTTTTGTCTATTACTTTCACAATCTCCTTGAAAATAGGTTGAAGTTTATTTGGCATCCTCAATTTATTAAAAAAATTCGGTAAGTCTAAATATTCTTCAAGAGGTATCGATACTTTATTTACTATTTCAGTGGTCTCATTTTGGCTATATCCGTTTAAAGTATCTTGAGTAATTTGGATATGTAGACTATTTGATATTATCTTTCCTGCTTCAACACATTTTGCTCCATTGGTTTGATCTAGATTTTGAAAGAGGTAATCAAGAGGCATCCCATCAAAAAGGCATTTTCTGGAGTTTTTACAAATTTCACAATTTGTCATGGTTCCGATTGTAGTGTATTTGATATACTTTAGCTAGATGAAGATATTAATGCTTGTTCCTTTCCTTCCCAATACGTCAACCTCTGGTGGGCAGACTAGATGGTACAATCTTATTAAATACATGAGTAAAACTCATGAGATTACTTTGTTTTCATTAATTAAAGATGAAAAAGAAAAGAGATTTGTTCCGGAGCTTGAAAAATATTGTAAAAAGGTGAGAGTCTTCATGAGACCTAAATCTCCTTGGACCTTAAGAAATTTACTCTTAACTGCATTTGGCTGGTATCCACTTCTAGTTATCAGGAATTATTCATTTGCTGAAAAAGCAGCAATCAAGGAAGAACTTGAGAGTGAGAAGTATGATTTAATCCATGCTGAGGCATTTTATGTTATGCCCCATATTCCTAAAACAAATGTACCATCAATATTGGTTGAACAGACTATTGAATATATGGTTTATAAACATTATGTAGATACTAAAGTTCCTTTTCTATTGAGACCGATTTACTACATTGATATTTTGAAGCTTCGTTTTTGGGAACTTTACTACTGGAAGAAAACAAATAGGTTGGTTGCAGTGTCGGACGCCGACCGCGAATTCATGCTTGGGAAATTGACAGGTGTTAAAGTTGATGTTATTCCAAATGGAGTTGATACAGCATATTACGTTGCCAAGAAAGTGGCCAGAAAAGTTCCGCCTCGAGTAATGTATGGGGTGACCAACTTTGAGTGGCTTCAGAACCGCGAGGCAGTCGAGGTTTTAATTGACGAGGTGTGGCCAAAGATTCGAAAACAAATGATGGGTGTGAAACTTTGGATAGCAGGGAGACTAATACCGGAATCTATAGTTAAACTTTCTAAGGAGAGGAACGATATTGAGATAACAGAATCGATAGTTGATGCAAGAGATGCCTATCTTGGGGCGAGCGTGATGGTTGCACCCATTAAAGGGTCTGGTGGGACAAGACTTAAGGTACTTGAAGCAATGGCTGCTGGGCTTCCTGTTGTCTCAACGAGTCTTGGAGTTGCAGGACTAAATTTGGAAAATGGAAAGGAAGTATTAATTAGCGATACTTCTGAAGGATTGGCCACCGAGACACTGCGGGTTTTAAAAGATTTTAAATTAAGAGATAGAATTGGAAAGGCGGGACAAAAATTTGTGAGGGAGAATTTTGATTGGAGAGAAATTGTTAAGCTGCATGATCCTATATACAAAGAAGTAACTAATAATTGACATGAAATTAACTGTAATTATTTTAAATTACAACACTAAAGACTTGACCCTCAGATGTATTGATTCTGTAATTGCCCATGCAAAAGGTATTACTTACGAAATAGTTTTGGTTGAAAACAGTACTAGTGAGAGTGAGCGCATTACCAGTAGTTTACTGGGTAGCAGGAAATCTAAGGTAAGGGTTGTAGTAAATAAAGAGAATTTGGGATTTGCAGGGGGGAATAACTCTGCAAGAAAGTTTACGAAGGGCGAATATGTTTTATTTTTGAATAGCGATACTGAGGTTTACAAAGACACAATTAATGAGACTCTTAAATACTTGGATGAAAACAGCGATGTTGGAGCGGTAACTTGCAAGACTATTTTGCCAAATGGGAATTTAGATAAAGATGCTAGACGCAGTTTTCCAACTCCATGGGTTTCCTTTACTCACTTTAGCGGACTCGATAGAATTTTTCCGACATCCAGAATTTTTGCAAGATATTGGCATCAATATGAAAGCTCAGACATGATACAAGAAGTTGATGTAATACAGGGGGCATACTTTCTAACTCGCAGGAAACTTCTTGATGAGGTGGGGTGGTTTAGTGAGGAATATTTTCTTGATGGAGAGGATATTGATTTGTGTTGGAAGATAAAGGAAACTGGTGCTAAGATTATTTACTATCCAAAGGTTTCAATACTTCATATTAAAAAGGCCAGTAAAAAGGGCAGAAGGACAATGCGTTTTGTAATGGCAGGAGTGAATTCGATGGAAATTTTTTACAAGAATAGACTTTGGAACCGTTATCCGCTAATACTTAATATGGCAGTAATTGTAGGGATTTACGGCATTAAGTTTTTGAGATTGGTGCGAGTTGTTGTTCCTATATGAGAATACTTATAGACGGGCGTTTTTATGGACTGGAGCATGCAGGTCTTGGAAGATATTCAATGAATCTAATAAATCAATTGGCCAAAATTGATACTAAAAATGAATATCTAATTTTACTTCGCAAGAAATACTTTGATGAATTAACCTTCCCAGACAATTGGGAGAAAATACTAGCTGACTTCAAACATTATAGTTTGACTGAACAAATAAGACTGCCAAAGATAATTCATAAGTATGAGCCTGATATCACACATTTCTTGCACTTCAATGTTCCGCTTTTATTTAATGGGAGGTTTGTGGTTACCATTCACGATATATTGATGCACAAGCAAAAAGGGAGGGAGGCCACAACTCTTCCACTACCTTTTTACCATGTGAAGCGGTTTGCATACAAAAAAGTTTTCAAGCATGCCATACATTCATCCTTGAAGATTATTGTTCCAAGCGAGACAGTAAAAGCTGAAGTTGTTGATTATTTCAAGATCGATCCTGTTAAGGTGGAGGTAACATATGAGGGAGTCTAATTATTTTCTATATGTGGGGAATGCATACCCACACAAGAACTTGGAGAGAACCATAAAAGCAATTGTGATGCTTACGAAAACTTCGAAGCAGGAGGTTAAGTTTTTGATTGTTTCTTCAAGAAATGTTTTTACAAAGCGCTTGGAAAAAACTATCAAGAAACACGGAGCAGATGATTATGTGAAGTTACTAGGATATGTGGGTGATGAGGAGTTGGATGAATTATATAAAAATTCTCTAGGTTTTCTTTACCCATCACTTTCTGAAGGGTTTGGACTACCAGGGCTTGAGGCGATGAAGGCTGGAACGGTTGTACTTGCTTCAAATATTCCAGTTTTCAAGGAAGTGTATGAGGATAAAGTTTTTTACTTTGATCCAACTAGTGTTGAATCTATTGAAAAAGCAATGAGAAAAGTTATGGAGATGAAAGATGAGGAAAGAAAAGGAATTATTGATGAAGGAAAAAGATTTGTAAAAAAATATTCATGGGAGAAAATGGCAAGAGAGACCTTGGAAGTTTATCTTCTTTCGGGTGAGCCACAGAGGTGATATGGTAAAGTGTTTTTCTTGAGTAGACAGTCTTCTGAGTCTTGAGTTTCTGCTCTTAGCCAATAGCCATATTGCTCTCTAGTTATCTTTTTTTGGAGTAAAAGTTCAACTCTGAGTTCAGCTTGAGATTTTACTTTTGAGTCTTCGTAGTCATCCATATTATTTATTATATACTACCAAATATATGAAGGTTGCGATTGTATACGATAGGGTAAATAAATGGGGAGGAGCTGAAAGAGTTCTACTTACACTACATGAAATGTTTCCAGATGCTCCTCTTTATACATCTGTATATGACGAGAAAGGTGCACCTTGGGCAAAGGTGTTTCCAAAGATTATAACTTCATTTTTGCAAAAAGTTCCTCGTGCAAGGCGAAACCATGAGTATCTTCCTCTTTTGATGCCACTTGCATTTGAGAGTTTTAACTTTGATGGTTATGATTTAGTAATTTCAGTCACAAGTGAGGCGGCTAAGGGAATAATTACAAAGGGTCACACAAAACATATTTCATATTGTTTGACTCCAACAAGGTATCTCTGGAGTCACTATGATGAGTATCTGGGAAACGGAAATTTAAAAAAAATTTCAAAACCAGCAATATCGTACCTCAGGAAATGGGATTTGGCTGCAGCAGCGCGACCTGACATTTTAGTTGGGATATCAACCGTAGTTCAAGGGAGGATTAAAAAATATTATGGAAGGGAATCTGAGATTATTTTTCCACCTGTTGACGATTTGAAATTTAATACAAAAGTGAAAAAAAATAGTGGGGATTATTTTTTGATAGTAAGTAGATTAGTTAACTACAAGAAAGTTGATTTGGCAATTGAAGCATTTAATGAACTAGGGCTTCCTCTTTACATTGTTGGAGTGGGGAGGGAGGAGGGAAGACTTAAGAGAATGGCAAAGAAGAATGTAAAATTCTTGGGCAAATTGACAGACAACCAGCTTTTCACATACTATAAAGGTGCAAGCGCACTTCTCTTTCCACAGGAAGAGGATTTTGGTTTAGTAGCAGTTGAAGCGCAGAGCACAGGTACACCTGTTATCGCCTTTAAGAAGGGCGGGGCACTTGATACAGTTATTGAGGGTGTTACTGGAATCTTTTTTGAAGATTCTGAAGTGAGTAGTTTAATTAGTGCAATTGAAAGATTTAAAAAATCGAAATTGAGTAAAGACAAAATTACGAAAAATGCAAAAAGGTTTTCAAAGGAGAAATTCAAAAAGGAGTTTGAAAAACTAATATGAAGATTGTCATTTTTTGCGGAGGGTTCGGGACACGGATGTGGCCTGCTTCAAGAAAGAGTTTTCCAAAGCAGTTTTTTCCACTCATTGGTGGAAAGTCATTTTTCGAGCTTACTGTTCATAGATTTAAAAAAGCATTTAAGCCTGAAGATATTTTTATCTCAACAGAGGATAGATATCTTGAGTTTGTAAGGAAGCAAGCTCCTGAAATTCCAAAGAAGAATTTAATAGCGGAACCTGAACGCAAGGATAATTTGGGGGCGATTGGTCTTGCCACGGCAATTATTAATGCCAGATACCCAGGAGAGGCAATATTTTTCTCATGGGCTGACCACATAATTGATAAAGAAGAGTTATTTTTAAAGGTCGCCAAGTTAGCTGGAAAATACACAGAGGAAACTGGCAAGCCTATTTCTATTGATCAAATGCCAAGTTATCCAAGTATTCACAATGGATGGGTGAAGATGGGGGCATCCGTAGATGAAGTTTCAGGACATGAAATATTTGAGATTGAAAAGCATGTTGAGAAACCAGATTTGGCAACTGCAAAGAAATTATTCAAATCAGGAAATTACCTGATACATACTGGATATGATTGTTGGAGGTCTGATATATTACTTTCCTATTACGAGAAATATGCACCCGAAGTTTACAAAGGTTTGATGAAAATTATGAATAAACTCAATACCCCTATGTGGGAGACAGAACTCTTTAGGGAATACCATAAATTCGAGAAGATTTCTATTGACTATGGCCTTTATGAAAAGATTCCAAGTAGAGAAAGGGTTACAATTCCCCTTGATTTTGGATGGAGGGACGCTGGAACATGGCAGCTTTTTTACGAGGCTTTTGCAACTGAAGCAAAACCTGACGTGACTGAGGGAGCTGAGGTTAATTTTATTGAATCTAAAGGAAACTTAGTTATAGGGCCGGGTAAAAAAATGATATCGATAATTGGACTAAATAATGTAGCTGTTATTGATACTGCTAATGGACTCCTGGTTTGCGATCTTAATAAAACAGCACAGGTGAAAGAATTATTTGGAAAATTGGAAAAAGAAAAACCAGAGTATGTGGAGTAGCTTTTAATATGTATAATTTTTTCAAAAGAACTTTAGATATTTTTTTGTCTTTGGTTCTTCTCGTTGTTTTCTCGCCTGTTATTTTAATTACCTCAATAATTATAAAATTGACTTCTGAAGGACCTATTTTTGTTGAGAAGAGTAATTCACATATGAGAAGGATGGGAAAAAATGGAAAAATTTTTAGACTTTATAAATTTAGATCAATGATTGTTAATGCTGATGTGTTGGAGAAAACTCATCCAAAATATCGAATTGCATATGACGAAAAGCATAGCTCTGGGAACTATAAACCTACAAATGATCCAAGAATTACTCCTGTTGGAAAATTTATTCGCAGACATTCAATAGATGAAATACCCCAACTTATTAATGTGCTTCGAGGAGAAATGAGTGTTATTGGTCCAAGACCATATCTACCCGATGAGCTCATTGAGCAACAGCAAAAATTTCCTGGCACAGAAAAGTATGTTGCGGAGATGCAGACCGTGAAGCCTGGTATCACTGGCTATTGGCAAACCACGGGAAGAAGTGAAGTTAATTTTGATAAACGTATCGAAATGGATGCATATTATGCGAGACGTAAATCAATTTGGTTTGATATCATTATTCTTTTGAAGAGCCCCTGGGCAATGATTTCTGGAAAAGGAGCTAGCTAAAATGTTTTACATCATTTGGCCAATAAGCCAAATGTAGTGTATTATTAAGGCATATGGATGAAAACAATCTTGAGGCAAATGGATTTGAAATTCCTGAAATTAAAATGAATGATTCTTCTCTTACCGAGCCTCTTGGTGAAGAGAATACTCCAAGCCATGATCTTGAGCCAAAGGTTCCAAGCGAGAGGAGAAAAAAGATGAAGAAGATACTTTTGGGGGTGGCTGGAGTACTAGTTTTGATTGTTGTAGCCTTGGTACTTTTGATTGGTATTCCAGGATTTGCCATTTATGGCAAAGCAAAGGTGTTGAAAGCTGATGCTGATGGAGTAAAGGCAGCTGTTGCCAAACAAAACATTAATGATATTAAATCTTCGCTTTCGAAGCTAGATGGAGATTTGGGATCGTTTCAGGGTTCATATAAATTGCTTGTGTGGACAAAGGTTGTTCCGGTTTTTGGCAATTACTACAGGGATGGCGAGGCTGCAATTCAGGGAGGCATTTATGGAATTGATGCAGCCCAAATTGCAATTGATACCGCTGCTCCATATGCTGATATTATTGGTTTTACTGGGGACGCTTCAAAGAAGGCACAAAGCGGTGAGGAGAGTGCGAATGACAGAATTCAATTTTTGGTTAGTACCATAAAGGACGTTCTTCCAAAAGTTGATCAGATTGCAGAGAAAGCAAAATTGGCAAGTGCTGAATTTAATAAAATTGACGCAAATAGATATCCAGAGAGTATTGGGGGCAAGAAAGTTCGTGAGCCATTGAGGCAAGGACTGGCGCTAGTTAACGAGGCAACACAATTGGTTTCTGAGAGTAAACCACTTCTTCAAGAGGCACCATACTTAATGGGAATTGATAGCCCCAGAACTTACTTGGTTATCTTTCAAAATGACAAAGAGTTGAGACCGACTGGAGGGTTTATTACTGGGTACTCAGTTATGACAGTTAGCAAAGGTAAAGTTTCTGCGGTTTCATCAAATGATATATATAACCTTGATAAAGCATACAAACCAACTATTCCAGCCCCTGACCCAATTATTAAATATCTTAAAGGACCATATTTATTGAACCGAAATTTAAGGCTTCGCGATATGAACTTTGATTCTGATTTCAAAGTTGCCATGGATACTTTTGTGAAAGAGGCACAGAAAGCTGGAATTGGAAAGATAGATGGAATAATTGCAGTTGATACCCAAACTCTTGTTAATGTGCTTGCTGTCATTGGCAATGTTGGAGTGCCAGGGTATGGAAACTTTAACACCACAATTACACCAGAGTGCAATTGTCCAAAGGTTATATTTGAACTTGAGAGCTTTGCTGATGTTGAGGGATCAGTTGTGTGGGATCAAAATGATCCAACCAAGATTATTTTTGCACCTGCAAATTATTACAACAGAAAAGCGATAGTGGGACCTTTGATGAACTCAGTTTTGAGAAACGCAATGGGACAGCCAAAAGAAAAAATACCGGCGCTATTTCAGGCTGCGTGGGATTCTTTGACTCAGAAGCACATACTTTTTTACATGCTTGATCCCAAAGCACAAGCTGGAGTTGAGTCATTTAATATTGCAGGACGAGTAAAAGAATATTCAGGAGACTATCTACTTGTTTCTGATGCTAATTTGGGAGGAAGGAAGTCTAATTTATATGTGACAAATGAAATAGTCCAGGACGTGAGTATTGGCAGGGACGGAAGTGTAACAAAGACAGTAACCATAACCTACAAAAACTCACAAGGATATGATGGCTGGCTTAATTCACTTCTTCCTTCTTGGGTAAGAATTTATGTTCCAAAGGGAAGCACTCTTATTTCAGTAGATGGACTTGATGCAAAGGTTGATCCATATGAGGACCTGGGTAAGACAGTTTTTGCAGGGGCATACACGCTTCGTCCACAAGGGGTACAAAAAATTACACTGAAGTATAAATTGCCATTTAATGTGAAGGGTGAGTACAAAGTCTTAGTTCAAAAGCAGCCCGGTATAGATTCAATTACATCTACTGTTAATGTTGGACGTCAAACACAGGATTTGATTCTCAAAACTGATCAGGAATTTAAGTTCAAGATTTAAATCAGAGTGTTAGAATGACTTTGTGCACAAAACGTATTCTTCAGAGGGTTTTATTTTAGCCCGCAAAAAATATGGTGAGGCTGACCGAATACTCATTCTTTTTACGAAAGATCATGGGAAGATTAGCTATATGGCAAAGGGAGTAAGGAAGGTAACTAGCCGGAAGCGTGGTGGAATAGAAATTTTTAATCACATTAAGTTTTCTGCTGTGAAGGGGGAGAGTCTTGATATTTTGACTGAGGTTCATGTTATTGATTCATATGATGCAGTAAGAAAAGATCTCAAGAAAGTAAGTTTGGCATATTATTTTTGTGAAGTACTAGGGAGAGTAACAAGGGATGGAGAAAAACATGTGGAATTATTTGAAATCATGGAAGATGCACTGGAGGGATTAAAGAATGGTGAGGGTTTCAAAGAATTAAGACTAAGTTTTGTAAAAAATGTTTTAGTTAGTGTTGGCTTTTGGCCCCATGACAAAGTTATGGATAATCCTGATGCAGTTTTAGAGGGAGTTATAGAGCGGGATGTAGCTAGCGTTAGAGTTGGCAAAAGAATGCTCCGACAGGGGTAATCTCTTCCAAGCTTGTATTATTGTTTTTGAAAACTGATGCAGAACCGCCATCAAGATTAATTGCATCTGCAAACACTATTCCAGTTTTTTCCTCAAACGTTTTTAGCGCAGTTGGAAGATCTGCAAGTAAGGGACCTGAGTAATTTGAATTGGGTTCATAAAAACTCAGAAAATATAATTCATTTTCTCCAGTAATACCTGCTACAGATCGTCTGTCTAAACTGTCATTCATTATTTTAAGAGTAATGAATGAACCATTTTCTTTTATTATCGGTCCAGTTTGAACTGCAATATTTAATGAGTCTCTTGGAACTACTCTTGTAATTCTTGGTGTCATCAATTCGTTTACGGTGAGTATTCCATCGAGGAGATTATTTTCCTGCCATTTACCAATAGTTTCCCCATTTGTTATGAAAAGGCCAATAGGATTGTTTTCTTTGGAGTAAAACCCTGCGTTTGCAAGATATTTACAGGAACTTGTTATCCCAAATTCTTTTGATCCTTGTTTTTTGATGAAGTTTGGAATTAACTTTAGATTCCATGGATTTGCCTTCCAAAGGGAGACTGATATTTCTTGGTCGCTTAGTGTAAAAGAGACTGCATTTGGTGTGGTCTCCATTTCACTGGTAACATTTTCTTGGCCAAGAGTTCTTGTGGCGCTAGTTTTTTGGTTTTTGTAAATTAGAAAACCAAGGATCAGAAGAGGGATAATCGTGAATACTGCAAGTTTCTTTTTCATACGCTATTTTATCACGATTAATGGTAAAATGCCCCAAAATATGAGGATATATAATGAAGATTTTTTGAAAGTAGAACTTGAAAATTCTTCAGTTGATCTAATTATAACTTCACCTCCATACAATTTGGGAATTGATTATGGAGTGTATAAAGATAATGAAAGTTACAAAGATTATTTGGAATTTAGTAGGAACTGGCTTATTAAATGTTTTGAATTACTCAAAGATAATGGAAGGATTTGTATTAATGTACCCATTGATACAGGAAAGGGTGAAAAGAGAAGTTTGTACGCTGATATTACATTGTTAGCTAAAAGGGCAGGTTTCAGATACAAAGGTACAATAATTTGGAATAAACAGAGTGTTCGAAATAAATATTCAATGGCTTTTTCAAAAGCAGTTGAAGTTATTATTGTTTTATACAAAGGTGAGTGGAAGCCAGTAAAGGCAGAATTCAGAGAATGGGTGAATAATATTTGGCAGTTTAGTGGAGAGAGTCAAAAGAAACTAGGGCACCCTGCAGCTTTCCCTGTTGAAATACCAAGAAGACTAATACAGATGTTTAGTACTGAGGAAGATCTCATTCTTGATCCTTTTATGGGGAGTGGAACAACTTTGGTGGTATGCAAGATGTTGGAGAGAGAAGGAGTTGGGGTAGAGATTAATGAAAAATATTGTGAGGTGGCTAAGAAAAGATTAACTGAAGTGGTAAAATGAACGGCTATGTCGGTATATATATTCTTGTGTTCAAGATATACAAAGAAAGAGTGTCTACGAGATAATATATTTGGTGGAACTGAGAGATATACTTCTCAAGTAAAAGATGTGAGTACTGGAGATATATTGTTTTTATATGATTACAGTGATGGAATTTTGCATGGTGTCTTTGAAGCGATATCGCATTCGGCAAAGGATATAAAACCGGATGCTTGGGGTGGTGCTTATCCATGGCAAGTTAGAGTAAAAAGGGAAGAAAAGTATAGGCCACTGTCGAAACCGGAAATTGATGGAATCATATTTTTTGATGGTAAAAGGGGTTTCCCGAAAGCAAAAGTAAACTCTATACAGTTTGATAAACTAATTTCAAAGTTTAAATCTAAGGAAAGGCTTTCTTCGGCAGATCAGAAATACCTAAAATCAAACCCACCACAGAATAAAACTAAAGATGGGCATTTTGTGAGAAGTTATGCTGAAGTTTTGATTGATGATTGGCTTTTTGATCACAAAATAGTCCATGTATATGAACAACAAGTGCCAATAAATGAAGTAGTTATTTGCGATTTTTATATACCAAGTTCGAGTTCAAAAGCTGGAATATATATAGAGTATTGGGGGATGAATGACGACAAGTATTTGATTCGCAAAGATGAGAAAATTAAGTTATACCAAAAATATGACTTAAAACTTATCCAGGTTAGAAATAAGGATTTAAAAAATTTAGAAGAAGTTTTACTCGTATGAAAAATACTATTAAGTGTCCACATTGTAGTAAAGATTTTGAACTGACTGAGGCTTTTGCTCATGAACTTCAAGAGAAGGTTGCGGCTGATTTAGGTGAGAAGCATAAAGAGGAAATTGAAAACTTGAAAATTGAACTTTCTAAAAAGGCTGGTAAGGATTTAGAGGCAGAACGTGAGAGAAGTAAGAAATTAACTGATCAAATTGATGAACTATTGGGGGAGGTGCGAAAACTTCGTGAGAAGGATGAGGAGCGTGAAATTGAGATGAAGAAGAAGCTTCTTGATGAAGAAGAAAAAATTAAAGTTGAGACCAGAAAGAAAGCTCTCGAGGAACATCAACTGAAAGATTTGGAGAAGGATAAAAAACTTGCTGATGCGCTTTCCCAGGTTGAAATTTTGAAGACTAAGATGCAACAGGGATCGCAGCAAACACAGGGTGAGTCTCTTGAACTTGAACTTGAAACAAAATTAAAGACTGAATTTCCAATGGATAAGATTAGTGAGGTTAAGAAAGGTGTTCGTGGAGCTGATCTTACTCAGATCGTTGTTGATAAATTGGGGAGGTCAACTGGAGTTATTCTTTGGGAAAGTAAGAATGCAAAGTGGACCGATGGATGGATTGCAAAACTCAAAGAAGATGGAAGACAGGCAAAAGCTGATCTCCTTGTCTTGGTGAGCGTCCATATGCCTGATGGAATTGATAGTTTTACATACCGAGATGGTGTGTGGATTTGTAACTTGAAGAATTTCTTACCGCTTGCATGGAGTTTGCGTTTTAATTTAGTCAGTTTATACCATGAAAGAAAATCAAGTGAAGGTAAAGATGAAAAAATGACAATTCTTTACCAATATATAACTGGTACAGAATTTCGCAACAGGGTGGAAGGGATTATAGATATATTTTCAGGGTTACAGGATGATATAGAAAAAGAAAAAAGATACTTTAATACCAAGTGGGCAAGACAGGAGAAGGAGATACGGAAAGTGATTGATCACACGCACGGATTGTATGGAGATTTTCAAGGAGTAGTTGGGAAGTCACTTCCTGAACTTGATAGTTTGAAACTGGAATAGTAACTTAGATAAGTATGGCTGATAAAAAATATTCGTTTGATAAGACTAAGGGATATCATACTGAATTTTTGACTTGGGCTGGTAGAGTTGAACAGACTTTCGGACGCAATATCGAGAAATTAAGAAAAATAATAACCCATGGGAATATTCTTGAAGTGGGGTCATCTACTGGAGAGACTACAAAAGATTTAGCAAATATATTCGGATCTAATGTCCAAGTTTATTCTATAGAAGTAAATAGACAGATGCTAATTGATAGTAAAGAAAGAAGTATTGCTGAGAGAGTGGCTCGAGTATTGGGAGATGTTACAGGAGGTGACGAGCGACAATATCAGACTGGCGGCAAGGATCCAGTAATTTTTGCAGGTGATGGATATCGGCCTCCATTTGCAAAAAATACTTTCGAAGCAGTCTTTTTGATGAATAATCTATATCAATCTATCCAACAGAATACTCTCGGGGATAAACAGACTGAAAGTATTATGGTGAATATATCTAATATAATTAAGCCTGGTGGTTTCTTGTGTATTTCTGGAACTGAGGCAAAAGGTAGCCCTTTTGTAATTTATAGATTTGATGAAAATAAAAACCCTTTTATTTTTGATAAGAATATCAAAGATGATAAAGGGAAAGTGTTTGATAGAATATCAAATGCTTTTGGAGTGGATTTATATGCAAAACCTTGACTAGATATTTATGGAGGTACATAATCAATTGTAATTATGAAGGGTTTCAAGGCAAATATAGAGGAATTGGTTAGTGGAAATTCTGACTTCAGACAGGTAGTTTATACAGCGAAACACTCACAGTTAGTTCTTATGTCTTTAAAAACACTTGAAGAAATTGGAATGGAGACACACAATGACAATGATCAGTTTTTTAGGTTTGAAGTTGGAAATGGAAAGGTGATAGTTGATGTAAATGAATATCCTGTTCGTAGCGGCGATGTTGTGGTTGTACCAGCTGGAGCACAGCACAATGTTATTAATACTTCAGATACTGAATCATTGAAACTTTACACAATTTACTCGCCTCCCCACCATAAGGATAAAACGATACATAAAACTAAAGAAGATGCTAGTCTTGATTCTGAAGAGTTTGATGGAGTAACATCTGAATAGTATGGAACAAATACAGAAAACCCACTATGTTTGTTTGGAATGCAAAGGAGTTTCTGACACTCCTGGAGTTTGTATGACTGAGGATTGTCCAAGAAACGGAAAACCACTGGCCGAATGCAGCTGTACCGATGGCGAACATTTGAGTGCGACTCCGGTTGACGAGATGGAAGATGAACTAGAGGCTGCAAAAGTTTCTTAACTTGAGGAAATTTTTCTTTTTAGGTATAGCTGCTACTTTAATTCCTGCGATACTTGGGATTTTACATTCGGCCAGTAAACCAAACCCTGTTGTCTTGGCTGAAAAAATTGAGGTTAGTCCCATGCCTGCAATTACAGCTACACCCCTTCCTTCTTTAACACCAACTCCTGCACCGATACCTTTGCCAACAATTACTCCCAAACCTCTTCCAACTCCAATTCCTGTTACATCTCAGGAAATTAATGGGTTTATTGAAAGTTTTGCAGGACAATATGCAACTGATCCAAATGTACTTCGCCATATTGCAATTTGTGAAAGTGGATTTAATCCAAATGCCAAAAATGGTCCATACATAGGTCTTTATCAGTTTGAACCTGTTACTTGGCAAAATACCAGAAAAGTAATGGGGGAGGACATAAACATTAATTTGAGGTTTGATGCAAAGGCATCTGTACAGACTGCAGCGTATTTACTTGCAACACGAGGCCGAAACTTTTGGCCTAATTGCAAGCCGTAGAGATTTGTACATATAATGAATTAATGGCAAAAAGGAAGAAGATTGGTATACAGCACAACAATAAATTTTTGAAACTAGTCATTAGTTTTGGTTTGGTATTAGGGACTGGACTTGCAGGAGGAGTGGTAGTTGCAAGATCTTTTATTGATAATTGGTATTTGAGCTTAATTAAACCAAGTTTTACTCCTCCTAATTGGGTTTTTGGATCTATTTGGATACTTCTCTACTTTTTAATAGCAGTATCGCTTTACATTACTTGGACAGCCAAGAAGCATAGTTGGTTTGCACTCATTTGTTTTACATTAAATCTAATACTTAATTTTCTCTGGACACTTCTTTTCTTTGGGCTTCACGATTTGCGCATAGCTTTGTATGAAATCGTACTTCTGTGGCTAACCATTATAATTATGATTGTTAAGTTTACATGGGTTGATAAGAGGGCTTCATATGTTTTGATTCCATATCTTGTTTGGGTTAGTTTTGCCATGCTTCTAAATTACGCTATAATGATCCTAAATGCAGGATAGTTCTACAAAAGACAAATTCAAAGCTACTTGGGTTTCCCATTCTTCAATTGCTGATTTTTTGAAGTGCCCTAGACTTTACTACCTTCGAAATGTATACAAAGATCCAAAGACAGGACACAAGATGACTATTGTCTCACCTTCCCTAACATTAGGGATGATAGTACATGAAATTATTGAATCACTATCCATTTTGCCCGTTGAAGAAAGGTTTGATGATACTGTACTTCAAAAATATGATACTGCTTGGGAAAAGGTAAGTGGTAAAAAGGGAGGATTTAGATCGAAAACAGAGGAGGAAGAATTCAAGGAAAGGGGCAGAAAAATGTTAAAGAAAATTATGGATAATCCCGGACCACTTTCAAGTAAGGCTATAAAAATAAAAAGTGAAAGCGGATTACCTTACTATTGGCTGAGTGAGGAAGACAATATAATTTTGTGCGGGAAAATTGATTGGGTGGAGTACCTCGATGAAACAGATGGAGTTCATATTATTGATTTTAAAACTGGAAAACATGAAGAGGATGGCGAGAGCCTTCAATTACCCATCTATTATTTGCTTGCAAAAAATTTGCAAAAGCGAAATGTTGAAAAAGTGAGTTACTGGTACTTGGACAATGATACTGGACTCAAGGAAATGGAATTGCCAGATTTAAAGGATTCATATGAAAAAGTATATGAGGTTGCCAAGAGGATAAGTTTAGGACGCAAGATTAATCATTTGAAATGTCCAAAAGAAGGATGTTTTGCATGCCGAGGGCTTGAATCAATTCTTGAAGGAAAGGGTGAGAAGGTTGGGGTAAGTGAATATGGACAAGATATTTATATTTTATGAGTTTGATTTCCCAAATATATACTTTAAATGAACTTCAGGTATAATTAGACATGGTTTCTTTGGAAAAAATAGTAGCACTTTGTAAAAGACGCGGAATTATATTTCCAGGAAGTGAAATATATGGAGGACTTGCCGGAACTTGGGATTATGGTCCAGTTGGAAGTTTAATCAAGAAAAACTTGAAGGATTTGTGGTGGAAGGAAATGGTACAACTTCGTGATGATGTAGTTGGAGTTGACGCTGCAATTATGATGAACCCCAGAGCTTGGGAGGCATCAGGACATGTGGAAGCATTTACTGATCCACTGGTTGAATGCAAGATTTGTCACCAAAGGTATCGTTCTGACAAGCCCGATGAGATTGAAGCGCACGAAAAAACTCACAAGGGTAAAAAAGTTGAGTGGACTGAACCCCAGAAATTTAATCTTCTGGTGAAGGCATATTTGGGAATAATTGAAGGAAAAGAATCTGAAATATTTCTTCGTGGAGAAATTACAAATGGAGTTCATGTGAACTTTAAAAACGTAGTTGACTCAAGCCGAGTAAAAATTCCTTTTGGAATAGCACAGGTTGGTAAGGCATTTCGAAATGAAATAACTCCGGGAAACTTTACTTTCAGGAGCCGTGAATTTGAACAAATGGAAGTGCAGTTTTACATAAAGCCTGAAGAGAAAGAAGGAAAGAAATGGTTTGAATATTGGAAGGAAGAGAGAATGAAATGGTATTTGGGACTAGGGATGGATAAAGAAAATTTAAGGTTCCGAGATCATGAAGATGACGAAAGGGCGCACTATGCAAAGATGGCAACAGATATTGAATACAAGGCTCCTTGGGGGTGGAGTGAGTTTATGGGAATACACCACAGGGGAGATTGGGATCTGAGGCGGCACGGAGAATATTCAGGAAAAAACATGAAATACCGTGATCCAATTACAAATGAGGAATATATACCATGGGATATTGAAACCTCTGCAGGGGTTGATAGATCAATTTTATTTTTGCTTATTGATTCATACAAAGAAGATGGGGAGAGGATTTATCTGAAACTGGATCCAAGACTTGCGGCATATAAAGCTGCAATTTTTCCACTTTTGGCAAATAAGGAAGAACTTACTAAAAAAGCACATGAAATTTACGAAAACTTGAGACAGAAATTTATGGTTAATTATGATTCCAGAGGAAACATTGGTAAAAGATATTTTGCACAGGATGAAATTGGAACACCATATTGCATAACAGTTGACTTTGACAGTTTGAAAGATGATATGGTTACTGTTCGAGATCGTGATACTGCAAAACAAGAGAGAGTGTCCATTGACAAGTTGGAGAACTTTCTTCAAACTAAATTGAAGTAATATGAATAAAAAATACTTGCCATTTATTCTTCTTGGGGTTGGAATCCTTGTTTTTGTTGGTGTAGTTTTAATGATACGCAGGAATCAAAACACTGATACTACTCAAGTTGAAGATGGTCCTGTTGCTGAGCTTCCAGCTGATCAGAGACCAACAGCAGAACTTCTTCCTAAGTCTGATGGACATTGGTTAAAATTGAAAATTACAAACATAGATAAAGTAAAAGGAGTTTCTTCTATGGATTATGAGCTTATTTATAAAGTGGCAAGCGGACAGACACAGGGAGTGCCTGGAACAATCCCACTAAATGGACAGACTTCTATAGATCGTGATCTACTCTTGGGTAGCGAGTCCTCTGGGAAGTTTAGATATGATGTTGGAGTTGAAACTGGAACACTAACTTTGAGGTTTAGAGATGGGAAGGGAAAACTTTTGGGGAAACTGTCTACTGATTGGCATTTCCAGACTGGAACAACCGCTTTAACTTCAGTTGATGGGAAATTTAAATACACACTTGAAAAGTCCGCAACTGGAGTTTGGTTTGTAACAATGCAGACATTTGGTGAGCCAGAAGCAGGAAGCGCTGTGGTTACTTCAAATGGCTACTCTATATTTGCTTCAGATGGCTTGGCTCATTCCGGAAAGTAGGTATGGCTGATTCTTCAAGTGAACACGAAATAAAGCGGCGTAAAGAAGAGATACTTGCATCACAGGCAAATGCAGTTGGCAGTTCTCTTGACGATACTTTACTCACCAGTAACCTATGGCAGGCTTGTGGAAAAGGCGTTAATTTTGTTGAGGGAGTACCGGATGAGTGGTTCAAGTTTTATAAAGGTTTGGATATTAAAGAACAGCGATTTGTAAGTACTGCATTTGGAGAACTTCGTAAAAATTATAAAACAATTGGTGAAGTGAGAGATGCAAAAGTACCAGGTTTAACAGGAAAAGGAATGGCTGGGACAAAAGCTGATTTCGTTTTAGGAACTTTTAAAAAAAAAGAAGAGCAATAGTTATATCAGTTTTTCCCTTGTTTTCTTTAAAATGCAGTGAAGTTATATTTCGAAACCTTGTTCCCGTAATGTAGTTATAACCTGATCTATTGGTAAATCTGACATCATTTTGTCAAGATTTAATTTGTCCTGCTCTTTTTGTTTTAGTGCTTTGACAACCGCTTCAGGTTCGTTATGGTATGGATCCTTGGCTCCTTCTGTCATCCATTTGATTAGGTTAGTAGGGTTAAACCTTCTTCTTTCATCTTGATATGCTAATTTTAGAAATACCTCCCTATCTGTTGCTAGCCCCCAATGTGAGTCTCCGCCGATTTGAATTGTTTCGAATGGGGTAATTACAGTTGTACTTTGGGAAGTCTGTGCTCCTATCAGCATGCCTGTTCGAAGTTCGATAAACATGTCATAGCTTCCACTTGGATATGATCCTAAAACTTCACCCTGCCGATGAATTGCCATCATGCATTGGTCATATGCTCGGCCATATTCATCATTCCATCCTCCTCTTCCATCTGCTTCGAGTGCTAAATAAGGGATTTGTCTAAGTAATGGAAGTTGTTTGTAGTAATATAATCTAATTTCTCTGGCAGCTTTAACAATTTCAGTATCTACATCTTCTATTTGTGAAGTTGGCCATTCATTAGGGGATAAAATACGATTTTCTTCTGTGCTTGGTGTGATTAGGTCAACCATTTTGTGAACAAATTTATAGTAATCCTTATATTTTAATGGTGCAATAGTTAAACTTCGGGTTAATTTTCACTTGACACAAGTGTGAAAACATATCAGAATGGATGAAAGTGGTGATAAGTGGTGAACCACACTGCCTAATTAAACAAAATTAAATGCTAATTGGGTCATACGTAGGCAGTTTAGGAGAGAAGCGAAGAGTTGCAGTACCAAAGAAATTTTTAACGGAACTTGGGGAACGACCGATTTTAGCTAAATGGTACGAAGACTGTTTGATTCTTGTAAGTGAAAACTTTTGGGAAGAGCTACTACAACGACTAACCGGGGAGAGTAAGGTACTTAGACTTGGGGTACGAGACATTGAACGATTCATTTTGGGAAGTGCATTTGAAGCTGAGGCTGATACACAGGGAAGAATAATAATACCGGAGGTTTTGGCAAATTACGCGGGGTTAACAAAAGAACTTGTTTTTGTAGGGTTAACTGACAGGGTTGAAATTTGGGAAAAGAATGTTTGGGACACGAAATCGAGAGAGTTAGCCAAGACAACAAAAGAATTTATTGAGGAATTAAGTAAAAAATGAAACACGTACCGGTACTTTTGAAAGAGGTAATAGAGAGTTTGCACATTAAAAATCAAGGTCGCTATGTAGACGCAACACTTGGAGCTGGAGGTTACACAAAAGCAATTTGTGAAGAGGGTGGCGTGGTTCTTGGAATTGATACAGATGATTCGATGCTTAATATAGCTCGAGAAGAACTCAAGGTAATGAATGTGAAGTTTGTTAATGGGAACTTTCGAAATTTGAAGAGAGTTGCTGAAGAGAATGAATTTAGTGAAGTTGATGGGGTTGTTTACGATTTAGGAGTAAGCAATGTTCATTTTAATGATGAAGAGAGGGGTTTTTCATTCAGAAATGGAAATGCAAAGCTTGATATGAGATTAGATACAAAGTTTCAATCACTAAAAGCCTCTGATCTCCTTAATGCATTAAGGGTTGATCAGCTCAGACAGATTTTTGAAGAAGTAATAGGGCGCAATGAAGCATTCAACTTGGCACGAATAATTGTGGCAAGGCGTGACATTAAGAAATTTGAAACAGTTCAAGATTTATTAAATATATTGGGGGAGAAGAAGCCAGGGAAAATACACCCTGCAACGAAAATATTTATGGCACTTCGTATTGCTGTTAATAGCGAGCTTGATAATTTGAGAGACAGTTTGCCGCAGGCACTGGACTTAGTCAGAGTTGGTGGGCGAATAGCTGTGGTTAGTTTCCATTCATTGGAGGACAGGATTGTGAAGGATCAATTTAATGAATGGAAGGAAAGCGGATATGGAAAAGTTGTAACGGGAAAACCGATGTTGCCTAGTAACGAGGAAATATTAATTAATCCGAAATCAAGGAGTGCAAAGTTGAGAGTGTTTGAGAAATCGTAAGCAAAGCTTAGTGAAGGAAAATATGAAGAGAAAAATAATTGGTTTACCAGCAGTATTTGTAGGAGTAATTGGAGTACTCATTGTTGCTGCAGTAGTTTTTGGAGTAAGGGCAGCGAGCTTGGGTACAAAGCTTGCAACACTTGAAGAAAAAGAAAGATCTTTGGTTCAGGAGAACCAGGAAATTAAAAAGAATTTGGCATTATACAGCTCATACACTGAAGTAAGTAAGAGTGCCGAAAAACTCGGTATGGAAAAACCTGAGAAGTTTGTATACTTGACCTCTGAAGGAGTTGCACTTAGGTGAAAACCCGTTTAAAAATTCTAACCTTTGCTTTTCTCGTTCTTCTTGTTGGGCTTGTTGCAAGACTTTTTTACTGGCAGATATCGATGGCAAGCGAACTATCAAAAGAAGCCAAACTGCAATACCAGAGGACTGGGAAAGTCTTGGCAAAAAGAGGAAGCATTCTTTCTTCTGACTCCACTTGGCTAGCTACAGATAGTGATGCTTGGACTCTTTTTGTGATGAAGCCTGAGTTGAAGGAAGATGTTCGAACTGTAGCCAATAAACTTGCCCCGATTACACTTCAAATGATTGAGAAAAAAGAGGATGACAGTAATCCGCTTTTAACTGAAGCACAAAGAATTGAGGGAGTACTATCCAAAGATGGTATTTGGTTTCCAATTGCTCACCGAGTAACAGGAGATATAAAGAAAAACATTGATGCAATGCACATTGCAGGGGTTGGTTTTGACCCTGAGGGGGCACGCGTTTACCCAGAGGGCTCATCGAGCGCTCAATTACTAGGGTTTGTTGGCAAGGATGATGCAGGCAATGACAAGGGATATTTTGGGCTTGAGGGTTATTATGACCTTACTTTGTCTGGGAAACCTGGGTTTACAAATAGAGAATCTGATGCAAGAGGGGCTCCGATAGTTTTTGGAAACTCAAGCGAGGTTGATGCTACACAAGGGGTGGACTTAGTTACAAATATAGATAAAACAGTGCAGAGTATTGTTGAAAGAGAACTGAAGGATGGAATTGAACTTTATGGAGCCAAGGGAGGAGTAGTGATAGTTATGAATCCTCAAACTGGAGCAATTCTTTCTATTGCATCAAGCCCTTCATTTGATCCAACAAAATATTGGACCTACACAAATGATGACTTCAAAAATCCTGCAATTTCAGATACTTTTGAACCTGGATCGATATTCAAACCAATTATTATGGCATCGGCCTTAGATGCAAGAGTAGTAGAACCAGATACAGAATGCGATATATGTGCAGAACCCATCAAGATTGATAAATACTCAATTGAGACTTGGAATGGTAAGTATCACCCAGATACCACAATGACTGATGTCATAGTCAATTCTGACAACACAGGGATGGTCTTTGCAGGACGAAAGCTTGGAATGGAGAAAGTGTATAACTACCTTGATAAATTTGGCATAGGACGCCCAACTGGCATTGATTTACAGGGAGAGGTTAGTCTTCCACTTCGAGACAAAGATAAATGGAACATAGTGGACGCTGCAACAGTTACTTTTGGACAAGGAATTGCAGTCACCCCTATTCAAATACTTCGAGCTATTGGAATAATTGCAAACGGTGGAGAGATGGTAAAGCCTGAGGTAGTGAAAGAAATTAAAAAAGGAGATTGGTCAGCGCAAATTAAACCAGAGATTGGTGAGAGGGTAATTTCTGAGGAGGCGGCAGGGAAAATTCGCGATATGATGGTTGCTGCAATAGACCGCGGTGAGTCAAAATGGGCTGCTCCAAAGGGATTTAAAATTGCAGGAAAAACAGGAACAGCACAAATTCCAATAGCAGGACACTATGATCCAACAAAAACAATTGCAAGCTTTGTAGGTTTTGCACCTGCTAATAATCCGAAATTTGTGATGTTGGTTAGTCTTCGTGAACCATCAAGTTCTATCTGGGGAAGTGAGACTGCAGCCCCACTTTGGTTCAATATAGCGAGGGATTTGTTTCCATACCTTGGAATACAGCCTGAGAATTGACACTGAATGATACAATTTAATATTGATGTCTAAAGAGCAAAAGGTCTTCTTGATTCGCCACTTACCAACTTCAATGAATAAAAGTGGGGTGTATATGGGTCGAGAGTTTGACCCTGAAATACTAGAGGATGAAATACCAAGATTTTTAAGAAGATTAGACTATCTTAAACCAGATATTGATTTAACCGATCCAGTTTTTGTTTCTAGTCCTGCTTTAAGATGCAGACAAACTATGGATATTGTTATGAAAAGTCTTGGTGTTGTGGATAAAATTGTAAAAGTTGAACCTGATTTCCAGGAAACAAATTTTGGTGAGGTATCGGGTTTAACTGCTGCAGAGATTAAGGAAAAATTTCCGGAGGTTTATGCTTCTTGGATTGGGAAACAATCTGATACTCACTTTCCGGGAGGCGAGACATATCAGGATGTGCAGGTTAGAGCATGGAATGCTTTGCAAAAACAATTGCAGGAATCAGAGGGCAATTCCACAGTAATTATTTGCAGCCATGTAGATGTAATTAAAATGATTTTATTTAAGGTGACAGACACACCTATTGATAGTAAACCACTTCTTATTATTTCTAACGGAGCAATTTGTACTTTGGTTGCTTCCAAGAGTGGTTTGAAACTTAAACTGGGAAATTAGTCAATTTCATTGACATTTAACTATCAACTTGCTATTGCAAGTATTGACACATTTGTTAATATGAAGTATAGATTGTATTCTATTAGCTTTATGGTGATGTTGTTTGATATATTTAACAGTTTGTCCTATAATACATTTGTACTTTTACAGTGTTTCTGAATTCTTGGGGGGCAGAAAGTTAGAAAGGCTCTACTGCGGGGTGCTAGTAGGATAGCAATATCATCGAACGCATTACGATGGAGGATACGCCGCCCTCCCTGTTCCCCAAGAGTTTTCAGAAGTGCCAGATTTCTTCCAGGTTTTTATAATAGCTTTCTTTGGGAATAAATCCAGTTACGACATAAAGTGACCCCTGGTTATTTTTTTCAAGCGTGGATAAAAAAATTTGTGTGTTAACACCTTTTAGGAAGACAAACTCTCCTCTACGTCCTTTTTTATTCCTACATACCTTGTCTGGATAACCGATTATCTTATGTAGATTTTGAATCACGAGTGCAAAGTCGTCAGGTTTGTTTGCATCTAAATATATCCTGTCATAAATGTGTTTAAGCGCTCTAGCAGTGAGGAAAACTTTTGCAGAATCTACAGTTAATTTTTTGCGTATTGAAGTCTTTATGTTACATAAACACATCTCAATATCAGGCACAAGATCTTTTCGATATGTGCCTTTAATGTGTTTTCTGTATATATCCATTGTTTTTAACATTTGCTCACAAAAAAAAATCCCCCTAACACCTGCTTGGAACAACGATATACAATGTACGTCGTCATCCTGTTGTATTGCTTGGATTTTTAGTCCCAAGCATGTGTTAAGAGGACTTACTAATTCTCTAACTTACATACTTTAACATGTATACCTTTCTAATCTCAAGCAATACGAAATAATATTAATCTGATCGATTTATTTTGTCAAGCTTGTTTGAAGATAATCACTTGTTATGTAGGATAATCGTTGGAGATATTTATGTCTTTTGTTGATGTTTGTTAACATTTGTTTAACATGTTGACACCCGTTGTAGAATGGATGAATGGTTGAAGTAATACATAGAAATCCACAAAAATTGTTTGAAGACGTTATTGAGAGATTAGCTGAGCACGAAAACGAAGGTGTGCGTGAAATTGTTACTGAGTTTAGTCAGTACAATGATGATGGCCGTGTTGTAATTTTCGTAACTGATTCTATTGGAATATCTGTTGCAGATTGGTCTCATACTAAGGATGGAATTTCTGTATTTGTTCCCAAACAGGTAGTCTTTGGCGAGATAGAAGTGTTTTCAGCAATAGTTGATGCAGTCGGTGTTTGTAGGCGTGCGTCTGGTTCATCACTTCAAAACTTAGAGGATGCCAAAAATTTTCTAAAAAAAGATTAACTCCGTGAAAGAATTGAAACTTGATGTACTATGATATACTTTTCTTATTGTGAAGGAAATGGATATTAAAAAATTGTTTCATCAGACTGTTGGTAGGGGAATTGCTGTGGTTAAAGAAAAGAGAATGGGATCTGAATTTTCCGCACTAAACCCCGGTGAGTATTATGTGGGAGAGAAGCCCGAATATGTTAGCCAATTAGCAGATGCGAATCCTGGTTCAATACAAGGTTTTTATGGAAACATTTCAGATAAAGAAGCCTCTAATAGGTTTGGTGCCATTAATCTAAAAGAGTTTAGCTATTGGGCTTGGCGGTCATGTGGAATTGCAGGTGTTCAAATGGCGCTTCAAACATTGATTACTGGTTTTCAAAAGAAAACTATGGATTTAGTAGAAGAAGGCCTGAAATTCAATGGATATGATATCAAAAGGGATTTGGGGTGGTATCACAGTGCCCTTGTTGCAATTGTAAAGAAACACGGATTGGATGCGAGGACAGAAAAATATGTCTCTTCAACTGAAATTGCAAAGTTAGTTTTAAGTGAAAAGTATTCTCTTGCTTCCATAAAAAGCGATACGGGTGGACATCTTTTGTTGATTTACGGTTTTAAAATGGGTAATGACCATAAAATAGAAGGTTTTGTTGTTCACGACCCAAATAATTTTAAAACTAAAGGTGATGGAAAATTCATTTCCAAATCAGATTTTGACAAACTTTTTACAAGACGGATTGTTGTGATTAGCAAGAAATAATGAGTAAGGACATATTAGTATCGAATACTACGACAGAACAGCTAAAAATAGTTGAACATAAAAATATCCTGAAATCTTCTAGAATGGATAGAAAATGGTGGGGGAATTTAGATGTGCGTTTTCCTGGTTCTGAAGACAGAGATAGGGCTGTTAGGCTTGGTCGTCTTGTGAACGTCGAAATACCGAATAAATATTTTACTTGTCCGTCTGACATTAGAAGTGATGTTAATTTGCAACTATTAAGACCAAGTGCAAAGAAACTTTTGTTTCAAGCATGTCAAGATTTGGACAATACCATTGGGTATTCAAGAGCTGGCATTCGTTTAGCGGTTACCAGTTTATATAGGAGCGACACACTTCAAGATGAAATCGTAAATAGTTCGGAATGGTATCGTGCCGCTCGTGTTGGAACGAGTGCTCATGCTGCTGGGGCAGCGTTTGATATAAGTTTGCGAAGCCATTATTTGGTTGATAGTGCTGGTCAAATTTCGGGAGTAAATGTTTGGAATGATAAATTATCTTTGGGTTATCAGCCGTTAATATTTGAAAGTTTGGGTTCAATTTTATCTTCTTATGCCAATTCAGGTTTTTGCAATCTAATAGTAGAGAATTTTATTGAAGATGATCAATGTACTCCCACTTGTTTTCATGTATGTATATCTCCAGATGTTGAAAGCGTGTAAGTTAAACAATATTATTGTGTTGGTATATAATTAATTTCTATGAAGAAACAAGTAGTGGTTTTGTTTGGTGGGGTTTCTACTGAACACGAGGTATCTATTATTAGTGGAATTCAAGTTTTAAATGCACTAGATAAAGATAAATATGATGTTATACCTGTTTATATTACTAAAGAAGGTAGATGGGTAAAGGGGGACGAGAGGTTCTTTGACGTATCGATATTTAGAAATTTTGATAGGTCAATTAAGAATAAAGATTACGCTTTTATAACTCCAGATACAGCTATTAATTATTTGGTTGAGCCTCCCAGTACTTATACTTTTTTTAAACCGCTTGTAAAAGAAGAAATAGATGTTGTTTTTCCAGTTTTTCATGGGCGTTTCGGAGAAGATGGAAGTATTCAAGGATTATTGGAAGTGTCTAATTTGGCCTATGTCGGGTGTGGGGTTACTGCATCTGGAATTGGGATGGATAAAATGCTTAGCAAAAGAGTAGCACAGGCAATTGACATACCTGTTTTGCCAGGGAATTGGGTAAGTGATAGTGAGCGAAAGATGGCAATGGATGGCTTAAAATATCCTGTTTATGTAAAACCAGTACATTTAGGGTCGTCGATAGGTATAAAGAGAGTAGAAAATAAAAAAGAGCTTGATGAAGCATTAAATATAGCATTTTTCTATGATAACAAAGTTTTAGTGGAACAAGGTGTAAGTAGTGCAAAGGAAGTTAACATATCTCTTTTGGGAAATAATCCATACGAAGTTTCGCCTACTGAAATGCCAATTGCGTCAAGTGAAGTTTTGAGTTTTAAAGATAAATATCTCTCAGAGAAAGGAAAATCACAGGGTATGGCATCTCTAAAAAGGATAATCCCTGCTCCAATTAAAAGTAGTACTGATAAAAAAATTGAGGAGTATGCCATTAAATTCTTTTCAGAAATTGGAGGTGAAGGGATTGTGCGAATGGATTTTCTTCTTTCCAAAGATGAGAAGGAAGTTTATCTAAATGAAATTAACACCATGCCTGGGTCACTGTCTTTTTATCTCTGGAAGGAGAAAGGAATATCTTTTACAAAATTGCTTGATAAATTAATTGATTTGGCCATAGAAAAAAAAGCTAAGAAAGAAAAATTAAATGCGACCTTCGAAAGTAATATTCTGGAAAATTTCAATGGATCGAAAGGTTCAAAAAGTTAATAGTTTTGGGTTAGGTCGTTTTCCAGGAAAATCCATTCGTAATCCTTCTTTAGTTTTTCTATTGTTTCAGAGTATTGGGCTCTTGTATCCTCTATAAATTTATAATTATTGTCTAACCCACTTGCAAATGAGTTAGTTCGATCATTTTTTCCAACTAGGATGATCTTATCGAATACACCTTGTGCTTCCTTTCCTAAATTCTCGTGAGTTATTTTCTCTAGACTTCCTAATTCAACAATCCCTGGAGTTACCAAAACCTTTTTACCATTTATTTTTTTGGCTGTTTTTAAAGTTTCCCTAAAACTCTGAATATTGCTGCTGTAGGTATTATTTACAATTGTTGTTCTTTTGTCGTTTACTAATACATTTCTGTTATCGAAAGGTTTTAGATTTTTGATTGCCTCAACTAATTCTGTATTTGAAAACCCTAATTTGGTTGCAAGATTTGCTGCAATTATTATATTTTTAATATTTGCTGACCCAAAAAGAGAAGTTTTTATTTTATAGGTATTTTTATTTATCACTAAATCGAAGTTTGAACCATTTTTATCGAAAGTTATATTTTTTGCAGATAATATGTTGTTTGAGATTTTTGTTTTTATTCTTTTTAACTCATTTAGAACATTGTCATCATCTAAATTATAAACAATATTATTTTTATTCATTATGGCGTTTATTAATTCAAATTTTGCTTTTACGGTATTTTCGAGACTTCCAAATCGTTCGAAATGCTGTGTGGTAATTCCTGTTAGGATGGCGTACTGTGGTGGAACCATATAACAAAGTATTTTTATTTCTCCAATTTTATATGCTGCCATTTCACAAATGAAGTATTCATAGGAGTTGTCGAGTTCTAGATCTACAACTTTTGCAACTCCGAAAATTGTATTGAAACTTTCGGGAGTTCGGAGTGTTTTGTGTTTATTTTTGAGTATTTGATATAAGATTTCTTTTGTTGAAGTCTTTCCAAAGCTGCCTGTTACCCCGATCACATTTAAATTTCTGAGAGATAGGATTTTTTTTCTACTATTTTCGATGGTTTTATATCTATTGTAAATCTCATATGGTTTAAGTATTAGTAATGCGATAATTAAACCAATATAAGGTTGTGTTATTAGTATTACAGAAATGAATGGTGTTATAAAAAAAGAGAGAAGACATAGGCATGTGTAAATAAGTATTATGTTTTTTATTTTGACAGTGTATACGATCGGTTTTTTTGTTTGAATCTCTCTTTTTAGAAAATTCTTTAAAATCCAATTTAAAAATCTTAAAGGTTTATATTCTTCAAGTTGAAGAATATTTAACTGTAGTTTTATTGGGCAAATTATGTTTAAAATTTTGATCATATAAATTCTTTTAATATCTCTAAAAACTTTTCTGGCTTCTCAAGGTGTGGATGATGATTTGTGTTCCACACAATCCTAAGTGTTGAATTTTTGATTAGGTTCTTTAGTATCCTTGCTGAAGAAAGGGGTACTTCGCTATCTTTTTCACCCCAAATTATTAGTGTGGGGATTTTGATTAGACTTGCTTCCTGCGATATATCTTGGGTTATAATTTTTTTAAATGATTCTCTTAAGTTTCCTGCTGATTTGTAATCGTCAGAAGATAGTGATTTTGAAAGTTTTTCAGCAATATTTTTGGGTAGGAATATCTTACCTAGTTTGAATAAGTATTTTTTTACACTAAGCATTGAACTTTTTTCGTTTATGCCTGATATGTCAATTAAAACTAGCTTTCTGATATTGGTATTATTTGATGCCACGATGACAGATATTTTTCCACCAAATGAGTGCCCGGCCAATATCACATTTTTTAAATCTAGTTTTTCAACAAGTTTATTGACTAATTCTGCATAGTCATATGTGTCAAATGGTCTTTTTATTGGAAGTGAGCTGTTGCCAAAACCAGGTAGGTCTATGATAACTACTTTGTTTTCTTTTGCTAGACTTATTGCTATATTTTCCCAGTTTTTTAAACTATTCTTCCAACCATGGAGAATAAGTATTGTTCTTTTGTTTTCGGCACCAAAAAGTTCATAGTTTATCAGTATGTTGTCGATTATTGTTTGCATTAGTTGTATTATATAATAAACCAGATATGAATTTTCCAAGTCTTCTACCTCTAACTCTTGGACTCCTTATTTTTTCATTCCTAATTAACGCAGTTCTTGTTGTTCCCTTCATAGACCTTTTATATAAATTTAAATTTACAAGACGAGTTGAGGGTATCGGTGGAAAAAAGAAATCTCTTTTTGATGAATTACATGATAAGAAGGCTGGTACTCCAACTGGAGGAGGGATACTCCTTGTTGTAACTGTTGGTATACTTTTTGCGATTTTATTTCCGATGGTTTCAAGACTTGGGATATTTGTACACACTGCCCATGACCTTAAATATGAGCTCTTCATAATTTTCTTTACATTTATTGCATTTGGATTACTTGGACTACTGGACGATTTTGTAAAGATTGTTGGTAAAGGTAGAGCTGGGAATTTGGGAGTGGTGTTTGGTTTAAGTAGGAAGGTTAAGTTATTAATGCAGTTTCTTTTGGCTTTTGTTGTAGCCTTTGTTCTGTATTATTTCTTGGGTATAAACTTTGTACATATTCCACTTCTTGAGGCTAACATCTACTTGGGTATTTTTTATGTTCCTTTTGCTGCAGCCATAATTGTTTTTTTTACTAACGCATTTAATTTCACTGATGGTTTGGATGGTCTCGCTAGCGGTCTTCTTGTTATTTATCTTTTTGCTTTTACTATAATTGCTGCAAGCAACTTGGATACCCCTCTTTCTATTTTTATGACACTTTGGATTGGGGCAGTGATGGCATTTCTTTACTTTAATGTTTGGCCAGCCCGTATTTGGCTTGGGGACACAGGAGCACTTTCATTTGGAGCTATGATTGCAGTTGTAGGGTTAATTACAGGAAATATTGCACCACTATTTATTATTGGTGGAGTTTTCGTTATTGAGGCTGCTTCGTCTACAATTCAAATTTTGGGTTGGAAACTAATGAAAAGAAGAATATTTCCACTTGCCCCAATTCATCACACATTCTTAGCTCTTGGTTGGGAGGAGCCAAAGATAGTCATGAGAGCATGGCTAGTTGGGCTGATGCTCGCTATACTTGGGTTATGGCTCGCAAAGATTTAAGAACCTTCTTCATTCTTACAATTGTTCTTCTTCTTTTGGGGTTTGTTGCTGTTGCTGATGCATCTGCTCCTCAAGCTCAGAACTATTTCGGAGATAGCTTTTACTTTTTAAAACAACAGCTAATTTGGGGAGGAGTGGGTTTTGCTGCCTTGATTGGAGCCTACCTTGTACCTTTTACTTTCTGGAGGAAATTTGCATCTCTCTTTTTTTTAATTAATCTAGTTTTATTGGTTGTTGTTTTAATACCAGGACTTAGTACTCAGGTGCTTGGAGCAAGGCGTTGGATTTCATTTGGTTTTTTTAGTTTGCAGCCCTCGGAATTAGTCAAATTTAGTATTGCGGCCTACATGGCAAAGTTAATTGATTTAGAGAAGCCGTATTTAAAACTAATTATTCCAATGGTTCTTATTGGAGGATTAATTATGCTGCAACCGGATCTTGGTACAACAATAGTTGTGATTATAATTTGTTTTGCAGAACTTTTTGTTGCAAAGGTTCCACTTATTTCTTTTGGCTTAACAGGACTTGGAGGGCTTCTTGCTGGATTCTTACTGACTATTGTCTCCCCATACCGCAAACAAAGACTTCTTACATTTCTTGAGTCTTCTAGTCACCCTTTAACTTCCTCGTACCATATTCGCCAAGTTTTAATTGCATTGGGGTCTGGAGGATTATTTGGAGTAGGTTTAGGTCAGGGGAGACAGAAATATCTTTTTTTGCCTGAGGTTGCAACTGATTCAGTGTTTGCCAACATTGCTGAGGAACTGGGTTTCGTTGGAGCCATCTTTGTACTTGTTCTCCTTGGATTTTTTGTTTACAAGGCAATTCGTATTGTGATGAATGCACCTGACAGATTTTCATTAATTTTGGGAACTGGGATTATTGCTTGGTTTGTGGCACAAATATTTTTAAATATAGCCTCAATGGTTGCCCTCATCCCATTAACAGGAGTTCCACTGCCATTCTTTTCATACGGAGGAAGCAGTTTGACTATAATACTTTTTGCTGTGGGAGTATTATTAAACATAGGCAAGCATGGTCAGGCCAAGCTTGGCGAGTCTGATAGTGCTGTTAGTCATCAATATGCAAAACCAAAAAGAAGAAGACACTAAAATAGTTTTAACTGGAGGACACGCTGCAACACCAGCTCTTGGGGTTGTTGAGGAAATTGCAGCGCGAAAACTTAATTGGAAACTATACTGGGTTGGACCAGTATCTGCAATGGAGGCAGGGAATGTTCCAACTGCTGCTGAAAAAATATTAACAAAGTACGGCGTTAACATTAAAAAAATTGTAGCAGGCAGAGCTTTGAGAAGAGGCAGCCCACTTGTTTTGCTGCGGGCTTACTTTAAAATCCCAATAGGTTTTTTCCAAGCATATTTTCACTTGAGGAAACTTAATCCCGATATAGTTATCTCATTCGGTGGTTTTGCAGCACTCCCTGTTGTATTCAATGCTTGGCTAATGGGAAAGAAAATAGTAATTCAGGAACAAATTACAGGAGCCGGACTTGCAAATAAACTCTCATCCCCTTTTGCAAATAAAATTTTCATCGCAAGAAGCGAAAGTTTGGAAGTCTTTCCAAAGAAAAAAACAACATTAATTGGCAACCCTCAAGTATCAGACTTTTTTTCAGTGAAGGCAAAAAATAAAATTGGAAACCCTTCTACATTATTTATCACAGGAGGATCATCGGGGTCAGTTATTATTAACGGCGTTGTTGACTCAATTTTGGAAACACTTCTCAAAGATTATTTTGTAATACATCAAACTGGAGAAAAGAATGCAGAGTATTTCATCGAACGCAAAGAAAAGTTAGAAGCTAACTTAAAAAGCCGTTACACAGTTTTTGGATATACCAATCCTGAAGATTTTTCCAAGTGTTTCGAGAAGGCGGACATTATTGTTTCAAGAGCTGGAGCTAATACCATAGCTGATATTGTGGTAGCACATAGACCTGCAATATTAATCCCCATTCCATGGGCTATTGGAAATGAACAGATGAAAAATGCAAAGAAGGCAGTTGTTGCCGGAATTGCTGTTATCTTGGAGCAAGAAAAATTGACCTCTGAGTCCCTGCTTCTTGATATTGAAAAAGTTAGAAAAAATTGGAGCCATATGGTTACTAATGTAAACATGGGAGATTATGCCTTGGATAAAAATGCAGCTCAAAAATTTGTTGATGGGGTGGTTTCGCTTCTTGAGTCATGAAAAAGGTATTAATCGCGGTTTTTGCACTTGGCTTTCTTTTTTTAGCCATAGTTTGTTTTCTCAAATTCTTCCAGATTCGAAAAGTTGTTTGTGTTAGTCAATTTGGAAACTGCCAAAGCTATTTGGTGGACAAACTTTCAAAGGCTGAAGGGAAAGGATTGCTTGATAGTTTCAGAAGTGTTGAGGCAGTTCTGAAAAGTGATCAGCGAATTATTAAATTTTCAATTAGGTTTAAGCTTCTTAATGAACTTTCTGTCAATTTAATTGAAAGAAAAGCAATTATTGCTTGGGATCAGGGAGATGGAAAGTTAAAGCTATATGACAAAAGTGGATTTTTAGTTGGAGAAGCTACTAGTTCACAGCTCCCCCGAGTGAGTGGAAAGATTGATTCAAAATATTTGAATTTTGTTATTCTTACCTTTTCTGATATAAATACTTTCTACGGAGGTAGACAAGTAAAGATTGCAGGCGATCATATGATAGTTGGCGGAATAGAAGGAAAGACTGTTATATTTCCCTTGGAGGGGGATAGGGATTATCTTTTTGGGGCACTAAACCTCATTCTTTCACGGTTGCCAAGTGTGAAGGAAGTCTCTACAATTGATCTACGGTTTAAAAACCCTGTTTTGAGGTGAAACAGAGCCTGCCACTTTTTAAGTAAGGATGTAATGGGTAAAAACAAAATTATAGCTGGAATAGATATTGGGTCTTCAAAAATAACGACCATAATTGGTCAAGTCATTGTTGATTCTATTTCTTTTGAAACTTCCATTAATGTAGTTGGCGCGGCCACTACCCCATCGCGAGGAGTGAAGAAGGGACAGATAGTTGACATTGAAGAGGCGGTTGAAGCAACTATTTCATCAGTTGAAGCTGCAGAGCGGATGGCTGGGTATAGTCTGAGCAGCGCATTTGTTTCTGTTGGTGGCGGACATATTTCATCCCAAAACTCAACAGGAGTTGTTGCAGTTTCAGATCCTCAGGGGGAAGTTACGCAAAATGATATAGAGCGTGTGATTGAGGCGGCTCGAGCTTTTCCACAACCGGCATCTCGGGGGATAATTCATGTTATTCCACAGGAATTTATAGTTGACGGCGAGGCTGGAGTCAAAGATCCAGTTGGAATGACTGGAGTCAGGCTTGAAGTCCTCACCCATCTTATTACGGCTTCATCTCCAGCTTTGAAAAACCTTTCAAAAACTACAAATGAGGTTGGGATTGCGATTGAAGGAATTGTGTTTTCAGGCCTTGCTGCATCCTACTCAGTTTTGTCTGAGACTGAAAAAGAATTAGGGTGTGTACTAATTGATATTGGGGCTGGAACTACTACCATTGCAGCTTATGTTGATGGAAGCCTTTCGTATTCCGGCTCGCTTCCGATTGGAGCTCGTAACGTTACAAATGATTTGGCGATTGGACTCAGGGTTTCACTTGAAGCTGCAGAGCGCATTAAATTGTCGCTTTCTGAGGACTTCAAACAAAAGGAATCTAAGGATAGTATTGAGATAACAGATCCTGATACTAAGGAAGTAAAGAAAGTTTCAAGAAGAACTTTGGTGGAAGGGATTATAAGACCGAGGTTGAATGAAATTTTTACTATGGTGAAACTCGACTTGGAGAAGGCGAACCTTATTAATAAAATTCCATCAGGAGCTGTTGTAACTGGAGGAGGGGCAATGACTGTTGGAGTAATTGATTCGGCTAAGCGCAGCATGCAGCTTCCTGTTCGACTTGGAAAGCCAGGTGGAGTTGGAGGACTAGTAGATGAAATAATGGATCCACCATATTCTGTTTGTGTTGGTCTTTTGCTTTACGGCAGCCGACAGAGTATAGTGCAACCGCAGGGTGGTATTGGTCAGAAGATGCGGTTGCCAAATTCGGGAATTCTTGGTAAAGTCATAGAAAGTATTAAAGATCTTCTGCCCTAGAAAGCCTGCCTCAAAAATACAAACAAAATAAATGGCGCTAGTTAAACCTGATTCGGCGAGAATTGCAAAAATTAAAGTTATTGGTGTTGGCGGCGGCGGCGGCAATGCTGTTGAATCCATGGTTGATGGTGGACTCATTAGCGGGGTTGAATTTATTGCAGTTAATACAGATGCTCAAGTTCTTCTTTCAAATAGCATTCCTACTAAAGTTCAAATTGGTGAGAAACTGACTAAAGGTCTTGGAGTTGGTGGAAATCCTGAAGTTGGTAAAATGGCAGCTGAAGAGTCTGTTGAAAAAATCAAGGAGTTATTAGTTGGATCTGACATGATATTCGTGACTGCAGGCATGGGTGGAGGCTGTCTTAGGGGTAGCTCCTTGGTTTACACAAACCCCGAAGGACCGGTGAGAATAGACACAATAAAGAAAGGTTCGCATGTTTACACTCTTGATGAAGGAAAGCTAGCTAAAAGAAAAGTTTTAGCTTCAATGAGAACTGGAATAAAAAAGGTTTACGAAGTGAAAACAAACAACAACGCACTTGTTGCTTCATATGATCACCCTTTTATGAAGGTTGAACCGGTAAATCCAGATAAGAAAAATAGGTTTAGTGAATTCAAGTTTAAATGGGAGGAAGCACAAAATCTTCAGCCAGATGATTTGGTGGTTATTTTAAAAAGTACTCCTGAGATCACAGAAGAAATTAATCTTAAATCTAAAGTTTCTTTTACACCCGAATTTTGTAGACTATATGGATTTTTATTGGGTGATGGATGGATCTCAAGAAGTAAAGATAGCTGGAAAATCCATTTCTCTCCATCTGTAAAAGAAGATCTAAATAGTAAATATCTAAAGTTAATAAAGGACATATTTGGAATTGAAATGAAGAAAAGTACGACTAGTTGGTATTATGGAAACTCCAAGAAAGTTTATGAAATACTTTATGAACTTGGTTTAGATAAACATGCAAAAGAGAAAGAAGTTCCAAACTGGATATTCAAGCTTTCAGATGATCACAAAAAACAATTTATTTTGGGATTGGCTGATGCTGATGGAAGTTATCTAAAGCAAAAAAACCATAGTGGTAAAGACAAGCTTGAATTGCGGTTTGAGATGTCAAGTGAGAACCTCATTAAACAATTAAAGGTTCTTTGCAATGTTTTGGGTTTAAGGACTGGCAATGTTTCTACGAGAACTAGAACTATTCAAGCTCCTAACTCACCAAAACCGATTCAGGCGGTCTCATGGAGTCTTAGAGTGTATAAACTATATCAACTGGACAGAAGCTTGGAAGAAAAAACGAGAACAAGACATTGGAGCGGCTTTACTTATGGATATAGAGGAGCGACAGATGATGAGTTTTTCAAGAACTTTGGTTTTTCAGCTGTCAAATCTGTAACTAATCTTGGTGAAGAGGATGTTTATGATATCACAGTAGAGGGAAGCCATAATTTCGTGAGTGAAGGATTTTTGGTACACAATACTGGAACGGGAGCTGCACCGGTTGTAGCTCGGCTTGCAAAAGAGTCTGGGGCATTGACTGTTGGAGTAGTTACAAAACCATTTAGTTTTGAGGGGGCTAGGAGAACAATCCTTGCTGAAGAGGGAATTGAAAACTTAAAGAAAGAAGTTGATACCCTTATTGTTATTCCAAATCAGCGAATAATGGATGTTGTTGACCGTAAAGTTACACTTCTTGAAGCTTTCAAGGTAGCAGATTCAGTGTTAGGGCAGGCTGTAGCTGGTATAGCTGAAATTATAACTGTGCCAGGACTAGTTAACGTTGACTTTGCTGATGTAAAGACCATTATGAGTGACGCTGGAACAGCACTTTTGGGAATTGGAACTGGAGTTGGGGAAAATAGGGCTCAGATGGCAGCAAGATCTGCAGTTTCATCCCCTCTTCTAGATCTATCAATTGAAGGAGCTCGAGGAGTCTTATTCAATATTGCTGGAGGACCGGATCTAACTATGTTTGAAGTTGATGAGGCAGCGCGTATTATTACTTCAGCTGCGGACCCCGATGCAAATATTATTTACGGAAACGTTATAAAGGATAGTTATGCAGATCAAGTGAGGATTACAGTTATTGCAACTGGATTTGATGAAACCAGGAGCAGAATGGCACAAATTGATAGGGGGGTAACAACACGTACACAACCGCCTCCTGTACAGGGGATGATTGGAGAAACACAGCAAAACCAACAGAACACAAACGATGATAGTAATGGGGATGACAACAATAATTCACAAGATGAGCCTCAGGTTGAAGAGGATCTTGAGATTCCAGCATTTCTTCGCCGAAAGATAAATTAAATTTCTTCCTGGAGTGCTTTCTTAAGTTCACTAAGCTCTTTGCTTGTGATAATCCCAATATAGAATGTTGAAATAGCGTCTGTTTCCCAATCCCAGCTTGTTTTGGAATAATCATCGTGTTCTTGTATGCAAATCATCTGTGGTCGTTTCCTGTCGAGGGTTGGAGTAATCGATGTTACATTGTAGTGTCTGTAATCGTCATCTTCGGATCCAAACATTGTATTCCATACTTTATTTCTCCCTAGGGCGATCCATTTACCAGTTGCGATTACTTCATTTCTTTTGAAAGAAAACTTTTCGAGAAGAGCCATTTCTTTTGGTTCTAGTGGGTACATTCTTTCGGTTAGAGAGTCTGCCGAGCAACCCATTTTTAAAGCGTAGGTTAATTGAAACCGGAGAGACATGAGCGATTCAAGTTCCGTGTCACCTCTCACAAATACTCCATGGTCAGGCAAACGAACCAATGCTTGTGTGAAAGTTTTTGGTCTTGTTCCAAATTGTAAACGTTCGTTTTCAATTTCTTTTGATATTCCCATGCTGCCAAATGTAGCACACAAATTTTTGTTGTGCAAATACATAATTCAATCTTGTAAAAATGTTTTCTTTACTGCATTATTAGTTCGGTGTTATGAGTATTGAGGGAAATACGCCAAAGGAGCTTGCTAACTATATAAGAGCTAATATTTTAAGTGGATTGCTTCCTTCACAAGAAAAAACTTTTAAGGCTTATGAGAGTACTTTTCGTAGTTGGTGTGATGATCCCTATTTTCATTCGGAGAGGAAATGGATAGGTATGTCAGTTTTGGAGAAGGGTATGGAGCAAAGTATTGGATATCAAAAGAAGGGTGGAGAACTTGAAAATTTGAGTTTAGTTAAAATATGCCAGGAAAATGGACGGATATCAGCGGAAGTTAATTACCATGAGGTTTCTAGAGTGTTTTTATTACAATTTGGTTTTAAACCACTGACATCATCACAAATTGATCTTGTACTATGTGCATTAGCTGAATTAGTTGTGATGTGATTTGGGAGGCGTTTTTATTTTACATTTTACTAAGTCGGTTCTGTATTTTCCTTAATTCCAGAAGTGTTTCATGATATTCTCCGACAACATTATTATCCAGGAAGCAATTTTGAAACCTATCCTTGATAGCCGGAAGCAGGGAAAGTGTTATTTTTATTAGTTGCTCAGGTTCTTTTATCTTGAGATCAATTTCTGGATAGTCGAGTGCTAATGTTTGAATTGTGTATGTCGCTAGGTATTTAATGTCTCTATCTGGTAAATTTAATATGTTTTTTAGTGTTCCTCTCGCTAATATATTACATATAAATCTCAGGCTACATTCTTGTTTTGCAAATTTACTAGGTGATACACGTTCGTCTATCTGATCAAATTCTGGCATGTGTGTGGTTATTTTATTCTTAAAGGATTCTTTGTCAATGTCGCTTGCGGGTGATATAATGTTTCAAAGCGTTTGAGGGACTATCAATCCCGAGCTGGAAGAGGAATAAAGTAGAACTTTCCGGGTAAGCCCGTAACAGCAGTAAAGAGAACAAAATAAGGTGGTACCACGGCATTGTCCGTCCTTGTATAATGATTAAGGACGGATTTTTTAATGGCAAAGACAAAAAATTATTTTGAACCAGTTGACCCAAGAGTAAACTTTCCAAAGTTGGAAGAGGAGGTCTTGGCTTCATGGGAAAAGAACAAAGTTTTTGAAAAGTCAGTTGAAAAAAACAAAGACGGCAAACATTTTGTTTTTTACGAGGGACCACCAACTGCAAACGGAAAGCCAGGAGTTCACCACATTGAGGCGCGTGCCTTCAAAGATATAATTCCGAGATATAAAACGATGAGAGGATATTATGTTCCGCGTAAAGCCGGTTGGGATTGTCACGGACTGCCTGTCGAGCTTCAAGTTGAAAAGCAATTAGGAATTTCTGGTAAACCACAAATTGAGGAATATGGAATTGAGGAGTTTAATGCTCTTTGCCGCAAGAGCGTCTATGAGTATGTTGACGAATGGACAAAATTGACAAAACGTATCGGATATTGGTCTGACCTTACTAATCCATATGAAACTATGGACAACAATTACATAGAAAGTGAATGGTGGATTTTAAAACAAATTTGGGAGAAGGGGTGGCTCTATGAAGATTACAAAGTTGTTCCATATTGCAGTAGATGTGGAACATCTCTTTCGTCTCATGAACTAGCACTCGGCTATAAAGATGATGTTGAAGACCCATCTATTTTTGTTAAGTTCAAGTTGAAAAATGAGGATGATACTTACTTTCTTGTTTGGACGACAACACCTTGGACACTTCCTGGAAACGTTGCTTTGGCAGTTGACTCAAAGGAATCATATGTAAAAGTTAAAGTTCACGATGAATTTTTAATCTTGGCTGAAAAAAGAGTCAAGGATTTAGATTTAAAAGGAAAGGTTGTCAAAAAATACAAGGGCAAAGAACTTGAAGGATTGGAGTATCATCCTGTTTTTAATTTTATATCTTACGACAGGAAGTCTCATTTTGTTGTGAGTGGGGACTTTGTTTCTATGGATGAAGGAACAGGGATCGTGCACACTGCAGTCATGTATGGTGAAGACGATTTCAAATTGGGGAAAAAGTATGACCTTCCAATGAAGCATGTAGTTAATGAAAAGGGTGAGTTTGTTGGGGAAGTTGAACCTTGGGCTGGAAAATTTGTAAAAAGCGTTGATAAAGAAATTATTGAGGCACTCCAAGAAAATGGAAATTTATTTAAAAGTGAGAGAATAAAACACACATACCCATTTTGCTGGAGGTGTGGAACCCCACTTCTTTATTATGCAATGATTTCTTGGTATCTAAAAACTACTGCAGTTAAAAAAGAATTAATTGAAAACAATAATTCTGTTAATTGGGTACCTGAACATATTAAAGAAGGAAGGATGGGAGAGTGGCTCAAGAATAATCGTGATTGGGCACTATCAAGAAGCAGATACTGGGGAACACCACTCCCTATTTGGAGATGTAATTCATGCTCTGAAACAATATTAGTAGGAAGTGTGAAAGAACTGTCGGATTTAGCAAACAAGGATTTGAAAGAACTTGATTTACATAGACCGTTTATTGATGAAGTTAAATTTAAATGTAAAAAGTGCGAAGGAGAGATGTTGAGAGTTAACTTTGTTCTTGATTGCTGGTTTGACAGTGGCGCCATGCCGATTGCCCAATGGCATTATCCATTTGAAAATGAAGATAAATTTAAAGCTAATTTTCCAGCTGATTACATAGCTGAGGCAATTGATCAAACCCGCGGCTGGTTTTATACACTGCAAGGAGTTTCTGCACTTCTTGAAAAGGGAACAGCATACAAAAATGTAATTTGCTTGGGGCACTTGCTTGATGAGAAGGGAAATAAGATGAGTAAGTCTAAGGGTAATGTTATTGATCCATGGATTCATTTAAATGAAGTTGGAGCAGATGCAACAAGATGGTACATGTTTTCAACAATAGCCCCGGGACCTAGCTTTAAGTTCTCAACTAATCTAGTGAAGGATGTAACAAAAAGATTCCTTTTAATTCTTTGGAATAGCTATAACTATTTTGTAACTTACGCAAATTTGAATGGTTGGGAACCAACAAATAAAAATAAGAAAAGTGAAAATGTTTTAGATAGATGGATATTAACTAATCTACAAGATGTTGTGAATAAAGCCACTGAGTGTTTGGATAGCTATGACTTATATAACGCGACACACTTAATTGAAGACTTTGTATCGAAGGATTTTTCACAGTGGTACATAAGAAGGTCTAGAGGTAGGACTGATGATGGGTTTTTTGAAACCAGTTTTGAAGTTTTAACAACAGTTTGTAAACTGATTGCTCCATTTGCACCTTTTGTTGCTGATTATGTTTACAAAAATCTTACAAAAGAGGAATCTGTTCATCTTTTAGATTGGCCTAAATCTAAATCGTTAACAAAGGATGAAAAAGATATATTGAAAAATATGATTGATGTCAGAGAGGTCTCTGAAAAAACACATGCAATAAGAAAGGAAAGTAGTATTGTTTTACGACAACCACTAAATTCACTAGCAACGACATATCGTTTTCCAGTCGAATTCCAAAATGTTTTAAAAGATGAGATTAATGTGAAAAGAGTTACTTTGGGAGATCTAATTGCGGAGCTTGATACAACTATTACTCCAGAACTTAAAGCAGAAGGGGAAATGCGAGATATTGTGAGGAAAATTCAGGAAGAGCGCAAAAACTTGGGAACCAAACTGGATGAGTTGGTTGAAGCGACCTTACCTGCTTGGCCAAAAGAATTTGAGGGTGAGATTAAAAGACGTGCACTCGTTTCCTCAATTAAGACTGGTGAGTTTAAGGTAACTAGAAAGTAAATGAATAATGTTCGTGGTACTGGCATAACACTTGATGCGTGGATAAGTATCTGTGTAGTCTTCCTAATTGGGACAAGCATACTTGTTCTTCATTCAATTGCACCTGGCCTTTTTCCATTATATTTTGTCTACATTATTGTTGGAGTAATTCTTTTTTTTGTTTTTTCACAAATTGAGTTTGAGGTTTTAACTTACTTCTACAAACATTTTTATGTAATATCCATTATCCTTCTTGTTTTACCTTTGATTATAGGGCAGGTGACAAGAGGGGTTGTTAGATGGATTCCGATTGGCCCTATTAGCGTTCTCCCAGCAGAGCTTGTTCGACCATTTCTTTTTGTTTTCTTTGCAAAATTATTATGGAGGCAGAAAGTGACTCTGAAACTTTTTTTAATCTCTGGAATATTATTTTTAATTCCCTTCATCCTCATTTTAGTTCAGCCTTCACTTGGGGTTGGGATTGTTACTTTGATTGGATATATTGGAATATTATTTGGGAGTTCGTTCAGTAAGAAACTTCTGTTTCTTTTTGCAGGGATTTGTTTAATTTTACTTCCTCTTTTTTGGAACTTCCTTGCTCCATACCAAAAGGCAAGAATAGTTTCTTTTGACAACTACAACAGCATTCAGGCAACAATCTCGGTGGGGTCAGGGAAAATTTTTGGACAAGGACTTGGTAAGGGAACAGAAACCCAACTTGCATTTTTACCTGAGAAACAAACAGATTTCGTGTTTGCAGCAATTTCTGAGGAGATGGGATTTTTGGGCGGCGGGATAGTACTCTTGGTACTTTGTCTTCTTTGCTATCGCATTATTCAAATATTGAAAATGGCACAAAAGGGACCAGTCAGGACTTTTATTGGAGGAATATTTTTTTCCTTTTTATTCCAGATATTTATTCATGTAGGGATGAATATGGGAGTATTGCCTATTACTGGGTTAACTCTTCCACTAGTTTCTGCAGGAGGTTCTTCGTTAATTGCCACTATGATTACCCTTGGGATGGTAATTGGAGCGAAGAAATGATATTATATCGAGTATGAAATACGCAGTAATTAGGTTGCAGGGACACCAGTATAAAGTAGAGGAAAAAGAGGAGATTTTGGTTGATAGACTCAAGGATCCAAAGAAAATTGAGGCTGATGTATTACTTGTCTCTGATGAGGGTAAAGTGAAAGTGGGAAAGCCAACTGTAAAGGGTGCTGAAGTTGATTTGAAGTTGGTGGCTGAAGAAGTTAAGGGTGAAAAGCTATATATCAAGAAATTTAAGGCGAAAAGCAGATATAGGAGAAAGACTGGTTTTAGGCCAAAATACAGTAAACTTCTAGTTCAGAAGATATCTTTGTGATATCTTGACATCCGTGAAAATTTAATCCATACTATTTGATAACTACAAGATATGTCAACGCATAAAGCAGCAGGAAAAGCCAAACAGCATACAAGCCCAGCCGGTAAGAGGCGCGGGGTTAAAGTTAATAATGGAGAGACTGTGAATGCTGGATCAGTTTTGGTTCGCCAGGTTGGAACAAAATTTTCACCTGGAAAAGGTGTAAAGGTGGGACGCGACTTCACTCTTTTTGCAAAAGCTGCCGGAATAGTTAAATTTGGACAAAAATTAGGCAAGAAAACAGTTTCAGTATGGCAGACTCAATAATCCAGATTGCAGTAGATGAACTTCAAAGTAATCCTTTGCAGCCTCGCGGCGTTATCACCCCAGAAAGTTTAGTCGATTTAGTTGATTCCATTAAAGAACATGGAGTACTTGAACCTTTGGTTATTGCCAAGACTCCGGCTGGGTATCAAATTATTGCAGGAGAAAGGCGATGGAGAGCTTCGAGACTTGCAGGGCTTACTCATGTTCCAGCTGTAGTTCGTGAAACTTCTCCCAAAGGAATGCTTGAAATGGCCTTGGTTGAAAATGTGCAAAGAGTTGATCTTAATCCACTTGATCGTGCAAAAGGTTTTGAAAGATTAATGAATGAGTTTGGATTAACTACAAGTGAAGTGGCAGTAAAAATTGGAAAAAGTGTAGCCTATGTATCTAACTCAATGAGACTCCTTACTCTTCCTGATGCCCTTAAAGATGGACTACTTTCAGGACTTATTTCTGAGGGACATGCTAGAGCGCTTTCGTCTATTGATGACCAGAGCTTAGTCATTGATGCCTACAAGATAATTCTTCGTGAGAGTGGATCAGTAAGGCGAGCAGAAGAGTTGGCCCGACGTATGAAGGCTGATAATAATCAAGCTCCAAAGCCAAAAGCCAGAATTTCTGACATGAGAATAATTTCTGAAGAGATTGATAAACTGCAGGGGGATATGCAGAGAGGACTTGCATTATCAAATGATGATAAATCAACTGCAGTAAAGTTGGTTAGGTCAAGAAGCCAGACGAGACTTACTTTTGTACTTCGCGGAACCTTGGAGGAAACTCAAGGAAGGTTGGAGAAAATTCACAAGGCTTTGGCTTCCTAATATATTCTTCTCTTGTTTAATTTCCGAATGGATTTTTAACTATTTTTGCATCCTGTGGCGGCCAGTAAACAAGCCAACCACGTCCAGTTATCTTATCCCTTGTAATTAGTCCAAAGTTTCTTCCATCGAATGAATTTGGTCTATTATCTCCCATAACAAGATATGAATTGTTGGCGACAGTAATAGTGTTTCCCTCTGTTAGAAATGACCCTGGACTGGTGTATAGGTCTGACGGCAGATATGTTTCATTTAACTGCTTTCCATTCAAGAAAACCTTTCCATTTTGTACCATGACAGTATCTCCAGCTATTCCAATTATTCTCTTGATGAATTCATCATGGCCATCTGGAGGGGCTTTGAAAACTATTACATCGCCTCTCTTGGGGTTCCCAAAGCGATATGAGAGTTTGTCAGTTAGTATATATTGTCCATCATGGAAGTTTGATTCCATAGAGTGACCTTTGATCTTATGGGGTTGGGCAACAATTAGGTAGAGAAAGAGAAAAATTGAGACTGCAAATACAACTACTTGAATTGTATCTAGGAGGAAGCTTCCGATTCGCTGCATCATACCTTTTAATTATGTAGTTTTGGTTGGTGAAAGGCAAGTGGAGTGTGATGAAATTTATAACTTCGTGTTAAAATATGATGTCTCGGATCCGTGGCTCAGTGGTAGAGCGTACCGTTCACATCGGTAAGGTCGATGGTTCGATCCCATCCGGATCCACTAATTTATTTTTTCAGTACCGGCTCTAAATCCTCTAGATATTGCCGTGCTTACTTCAAAGGGGTTTATGTTTGACTCTAGTGCCATCTTTTGGTGCATTGCTATTGTCTTGAGTGCGCCTGTCCTGTCAAACTGTCTAACTTTACCATTGTTTTGGGTGATACTTTTAGCAGTATCAAATATCTCTTGTAAATGTATACTTTCGAACTCCGGCATGGAGATTTATTTTCTTACTTTTCTTTTTTGAAGTCAAGTGCAGCTGAATTGATGCAATATCTTAAACCTGTTTTTTCTTTTGGACCATCATCAAAAAGGTGACCAAGATGGGCTCCGCAATTGCTGCAGACTGCTTCATCCCTTACCATTCCCAAACTTAAATCTTTTTTGATTTTTACTGTTCCTGTTTTGGCTACATCATAGAAGCTCGGCCAGCCTGTTCCACTATCGAATTTTGTATCTGATGAGAATAGCGTAGCTCCACAGCGGATACAGTTGTACATCCCAGTATCCTTGTTGTGTAAGTATTTACCTGTGAATGGAGCTTCTGTTGAGCCTTCACAAGTAACTTTATAGCTTTCTGGAGTTAGTTTCTTTTTCCACTCATCATTTGATTTTTGAATCATAGATTGTTAACCCAAAGACTTACGGCGCTACTTCCTGCCAGATTATTTTGGATCTTGCAAGAGATCTTGGAAAGTTAAGTATCATATCTGGGGCGTATTCAAAAACTTCTGCTGGATTGGTTTTGTTATTGGTTGTTCCCAGATTCCTTTGCAGATTTAACCCTCCGTTTGCAACTATCGAGCCACGTTCGTAAAAGGCAACATTTCCACCACCCGTTGAAATTCCTCCATCTGAGAGGAACATACCTTCAATAGATGGACTTCCGCTTGATCCTCCTAAGCTTGGGTCAAATGATGTTGTTCCAGAAACAACAGTTAAGAAAAAGCCCTGACCATCAGTTACATTAATTGGCCCCTGAATGGTTAAGTTTCCATTAACCAGAAGAATTACTTTTCTTGCACTCAAGTTAATATTACTGTTGATTGTTAAATCACCAGTAGATTTGAACCATACATATCCTTTGTTTGGAGTTCCCTGTGAGACAAAGGTTCCACCACCTACTGACCCTGATACATTTACAAAAGTGACGTCGCTTGGTACAAGAGTATCAAAATAATTGTAATTATATGTTTTACCTGTATACGTTGATTGAGCTAACCAATTTTTGGTTGAGGTAATGCCAACTCCACTGCCGTCTGAAAAATCGTAGCCGGTGCCATACACTGCCACTCCGGGGTAACCGCTTCCTTGTGGGGATGGAGCATCAAGAATGAGATCGGGGATACAAGCCCCTGTACATGTTGCAGGAATTTTTGATACTAGATTGTCACCAGACATTACATCTCCACCTTTTGTCTGCCACCAAGCAGGGGTATCAACTACGACCAAATGGAAGGTTTGGCTTCTCTGAACGCTTCCCCCAGGACCCTGGCATGTTGTTGCAACAGTTAGAGTAGAGTAGGGTGTAAGAGTTGAAAGGCCGTGGACAAACTGATTTGTGACAGATTGGGGGTTTGTACTACCACATGTACCACCTGTGTATGAATTAGTGCATGGTAATGTATTACAATCACAGAAACGAACTATTCTTTGGGGACCACCTGGACTTAAGAATGCTTTTGAGGTATCTGAAACAAAATAGGATATGGTTCGTACCCATCCGTTTGTGCTTGTACGAGATTCTGTTAATTTATTGACGTTAAGGGGGATATTATAATTTTGCCCATTACTTAAAAGGGGACCTGTTGCAAGAGAGCCACTATGGACACCTAAACTGCAGGTAGGAGGACTAAATGATCCAGTAGTTGCACAGCAAAGACAACCAGCGCCACAGTTACCTGAGCCATTTACTCTTCCTACTTCTCCACAGTTACTGAGTCCATAGAAAGGATCACCTGAGGTACAAGAACCTGGGGCTGGAGATGCAGTTGGTCCAGTTGTTGGGGCTGGGGTACTCGTGTTTACCCAATGACAACCCCCTGTACCAGGAACAACGCATACCCAGTTAGTAATTCCGATGCATGAGTAGTCGTCACCGCATCCGCCTGCTCCTGGACCGCTACTGCAACTGTTACAAGTCCATATTGTGCCATCACATACTGTTGAACAGGTACAGCCGGGGTCACCAAAACTACATGGATTACCGCCTGAATCTGTACAGACTTGTCTTTCTTGGGTACCAGCTTTTGGTGTATTTCCTTGACATGAAAGTTGAGCATTTACTGAACTGGGGTTAAAGAACATAAAACCAACAAAAAATAATATTATGGATAATTTTATTTTCATTTATTTATTGGTGTTATTTTGAATGTAGATAATTTTATACCTTTTGTACTTCCATAAGCCACTTCTTCTATGATAGTCGGATCTTTGATGGAAAATCTCACTGCGGACCAGAAAGCTGCATCAATCCATGTTGCTGTATCATTTTTGGGGTTATTTAATAGGTAATTGCCGATACCTATGTTTATATGTAAGTTATTGGATGTGTCAGTGAAAGACTCTACTTCGATTATCATGTGACCATCTTTATCATTTTGTATATAAAAAGGGTGGACTGTCTTTAATGACACATTAATAAATAAATTATTCGCTGTAATTTTAGTACCGGGATTAATGGAATTGTTCACTCTATCTTTCTCCCAAAGACCTGAATTTTCCAGAGCATTTTTAAGATCTATCTCGTTTTTTAGAGATACCTTGAAATCGGGTATGTTGGATTCAAAATAAATTTGTTGAGAGGATAGTGTGGACTTGAATTGATTGGCTGTTATTAATTTAAGCGCAACAAAAAGAAGAATTACACAAAAAACAAAAATTAGGGCGATTATTTTCTTATTAGACACTAATCAATAATACAATTAAATCCTATTGGAGTACAAGTGAACAGTTTTGACATCCCAAAGCCTCTGTCCAACCAAATATTTCGTACATATTTGTTACATTGATTGCAGGAGAGGTTCCTTTCCCTGCGGCCATTCCATCAATAAAATAAAATTCAGCAAGAGCTGGTCCGTTTTTGATTGCCTCCTGGGCGTTAAAACGACGTCTTAGTCCTGAAAATGTTTCAGAGTTAATAAGGATATATTTTCCTGCTGCGTCTCGATAGATGATGGCTCCTACCAAATATTGTTGAGGTGGAACTATTTCGACATATTCAATTTCTGTTTGAGACTCAAAATTTGCCTTGATACTTATAAATTCTTGTGTAGTTACAATGTATTGTTCTATTCCACTCAATGAACCGCTAATGTGACCTGGGTTTGCGTCGTGTGCACCATTAGTTACCCCTCGCATTTCAACATCTTCGGGGGTGGGAGTTCCTGAAAGATTTAGAGCTAAATTAAGTATGGTTTGGTATGCCTGATCCATGACATTTGCAGGCGAAGAAATAGACGATTTTCCAGCGAGTTCCATAACTCCATTACTGTATGCAACAGTGTAATTTCCTGTTGTTGAACTTAATTCTGCCTGTGGTGAAAAACTGGCATTTTCGAAAATTGAATTTTCTGGATCAAATGCCGGTACCACAACAACTTCTACACCTGCGTTTTCTTGGTTTTGAGTTTGATTCTGATTATCTACAATTGTGGGTGAAACGGGGGTAAGAGGTATACCCGCTCCTAGTAATGGTATGTTTTGAGAATCCTCAATTAAACTTGATGCAACAAGAGCCGTAGTACCTGCTGGAAGAAGAACACGCTCACCTTCTATATTTGTGTTAGGTATCATTCCTTTACTATTATCAAAAACTATTACGTCAAACCCATCGTTGAACACAAAAGGCGCACCGTTTGGTGTTTTTAGTGGTTGACCTGTCACATCATCTCGTACATTTACATAAGACGCTGTGGTATTTATTTTGCCAAAATGGACTGCCATTTCTTGGGCATAATCATATTGTTCTTGGCCTTTCATTAAGATAGAAACAAGCTGCCCATCAGTATTGTATCTGGCTGGTATAACTGTAGTGCCTCCTGGTTCTTCAAGCGTGATTAAATTAAGTGAACTGCTTCCACTTGTGTCATATCTCATTACAGCAACATCTGCAATTCCATGATTGTTAAAAGTAGTTAAGAATGATCCTCTTGGAATCTCTTGTCCATCTGGACCAACAATTCCATCTGCATCTAAAAAGTAAGCAGGTACTCCTGTGTCAAGTACTCCTTGGCCTATTGTAGGATGAAGAAGTATTCCTGTATCAGCTACCCCTTGATATGTGCTAGATAGAATCACTAATTCTGCATCTATATTTTCCACATCTGTTCCCAACCATTGAGCCACAAAAGCTCTTTCGCTGTCATATTTAACTTTTACTTCTTGAAACTTACTTAGTTCATTTTGCAGTTCATCTCCTTGAAAATGTGCATTCAAGTCTGCTTCTAGGGCACTATAGAAAGTATCCATTGGAATAATCCCGGGATTTGTAGCAGTAGAAATATTCTGGGCATTGTCAGGTGAAGTTAAGTCTCCAAGTGGAAAGGAATCTAGTGCTATGGCTGCAATATTAGGGTTTCCAATGACATTTTGTCTCTCGACTCGTGAAAATCTCGTATCTTCAGCTTGTGTATTTGCTTCACCTGATACCTCAATTCTACGCATATGTTCAGCCTGAGCTTCTAAATCATTAAAAGTACTTGGGACAGTGTTAACCAAAGGAGCGGCAGTGGAAAGTGACCATTGTGCACATTTTTGATCTGCTTGTTTTGTTAGAATGTTTAGACTATCGGGTGAACAAAAGGTTTTGTCTTTATCTTTTCCTTCGAGATCGGTGTTATTTTGGGAGGCTGATGCAATACTGCCTGTGGTGACAGCTGCTGTTAAAACTGTGGCGACTAACAATGCTTCTCTGTTTGCCATATTTATCTAATCGTCCGTATTATAATCCTATAATACTAAAAGTCAAGTTTTGGACAATAAAAAGCCCCGACTTTTGGTCGAGGTCATATACCCTTTTTGCAAGGGGCAACAAAAACATCAATCTGTTTTTGGTCCCGTACATTTAACTTTTTACATATTAATAGTATATTTGGTCTTTGTCAAGATGTTCAAAGTGGGTTAAATTGGTGCAATTTTGGCTAATATGGCTGGTTCGTAGGCTCAGATAATGGAGTTTGTGTTGCAGTTGGTGCTGTGGTGTTTGTTGGCTCGATTGTTGGTATTGGAATAGGTGATTTTGGAAGGATTTCTAGGTCTTTGGCATCGGCTACAACTAGGGTTCTGGTTCCCTTGTTGTAACTTCCTATAGCAAGTATTCTTTTCCCAATCAGGGGTTCGAAATCAATATTTGATGGAGTTTGAAGGGTTATTGCTTCAGAGGATGATGTAACTTGAAGATAGTAGAGGCTTGTTGCTTTTGAAAATTGAAGAGTTCCAGTATATGCAGTTTCCCTCCACGGGTTTGCGGTTGGAGATACTTTATCTACTTGTCCAGTTTCATTATTGTACTGAAAGAAGGGGATTGGGAAAGGTAAGATGAATCTTCCTACTCCAAAACCAATACTGGCTATAACTATTGCGATTGCAAGGGCAGTTAAGGGGTGAACACGAAACCTGAAGTCTATACCTTCATTTCCAATTATTTTACCCCACCATTTTTTGATGTAAGTAATAGGATTTGTGACTTTGAGGTCTACGAGAGGTGGATCCTCTCTCATATAGCAAATCTCCAGAGATATGGGGAGTTGATTCCACAACCTCCTTTATTTTTGAGAGAGACAGACAACAGTGTTATTGCAAGGGTTAAAGTTAATCCTATCTTGGATTTCAATTTGTTCACCTGTTTCAGTAAAGTATGAAATCGCAATATTTGTCAAGTGGAAACTTTATTGTTAGACTTCCATTGTGAGTAATTTGTTATACGAAAAATACCACAGTGTCACAAGAATTCAGAAAAAGATTATAGCTAAAAATAATTTTACTTATAGGAATCTATTCTGGATACTTAATGAAAATTCTCTTCTTAACGGGGATAAGAAAGTTTTGGACATTGGATGTGGTGTTGGTACAGTAAGTTTATATTTAGCTTCAAAAGGCAGTAAAGTCCTTGGTGTTGATATCTCCAAACGAGCAATTGATACAGCAATTTCAAGTGCAGAGTTTTTGTCTTTGAACAATAACGCTAGGTTTGTTTCTGGTAAGTTTCAAACAATTAAGGTTAAGGGTAAATACGATTTAATTTTGATGACAGAGGTATTAGAACACCTAAAGGACGATCGGAAGGTTCTAAATTATGTAAAGAATTATTTAAAAGATGATGGTTTGCTATTATTATCTGTTCCTTCAAAAAACGCCCCTCTTTATAGATTAAATATGCTTAAGGGTTTTGACGAAAGAGTGGGACATCTAAGACGATATACTTTGGGAGACTTGAGTGAATTGTTACTGGATCGAAAGATGAATATTTTACGTACTTACAAAACTGAAGGTATTCTAAGGAATTTTTTATTTACCAATCGTTTTGCTGGAAATATTATTAGATTTCTCAAAGGATCTCTTTCTGACACTTTTGCATTTATTGACACGCTTACGATACCTCTATTTGGAGAATCTCAAATTTACATCCTTTCTTCAAAAAAATGAGAGTACTCTTTTTAGCTAGATATTCTTGGCCACACAGAGGTGGTGTTGAAAGACACATATATAGTTTAAGTAGCAGGTTAAATTTAAAAGGTCATAAAGTCAAGACGATTTCTACTGAAGATATTAAATACCCCAACATTAAAATTCTTGGACTTATTTATATATGGTTCTGGCTGTTCAAAAACAGAAAATTAATTTTAGGTGTTGATATTGTCCACTGTCATGATGTTTTTGTTTGGTACTTACCTTTCCGATTTCTTTTTCTACATAAACCTGTTTACACAACATTTCATGGTTGGGAAGGAAAGTTTCCAATTCCATTCAAAAATATTTTTTTGAAAAGACTTGCATGCAAACTTTCCTGGGGGAGTATTGCAGTTGGGGAATATATAGAGAAGTGGTATGGAGTAAAAGCTGATTATATTACGTATGGCGGAATTGAAACTATGAAAAGAACAAATAGTAAAAGAAAAAGAAATAGTATTTTGTATGTTGGAAGATTAGAGTGGGATACTGGGATAAAAAAACTGTTCAAATTTTTAGATACACACAAAAGTTACTCAGTTGAATTTTGTGGTGATGGACGGTTGCGTGAAACTTGTGAAAAATATGGAACAGTTCATGGATTTACTGACCCACATCTTTATTACAAGAAATCACAAATTTGTTTTGCAGGAGGATACCTTGTAGCTCTTGAAGCTTTGAGTAGTGGATGCAAGCTAATGGTTGGTTGGGATAATACTTTGAAAAAAGATTATTGGAAGCTATCTCCATTTTTAGATGAGGATGCAAATAGTTGGGCAAGACAACAAACTTGGGACAAAGTCGCCCAGTTATATTTGAAACTTTGGAAGGTAAATACTTCTAGATAAGAGGTTATCGAAGGTTGATAATCCTGAAATACACACTAATACAATTGAAGGGTTTTGGGGACAAGTAAAAAGAGGAATAACGGGGTTTTATGTGCACGTTGATCCCAAATATCTTCAAACTTATGCGATGAATATGCTTTCAGATATAACTACAGAAAAGAAGGGATTTTTAAAGAACTTCTTTTTAGAGTTGCTCCATATAATAATTTTACCTTTTTAAGCAATTTGTCGAAATCTTTTTTATTTGTCATTGTTCTCTAAAGTAGCATTTTCAGATTCAAATCGTATATCCATATTACTCATAAGCTCGTTAACTCTATACTCTAAATCTACTATTTCTTTCATTTCTTTAACTAATTCCTCTTGTTTCTCTATTGGTGGTAGTGGAATCTGTAGATTTTCAAACGTCTCCTTCCTGATTGAAGGATAGCCTTCGTTCACTATGATGTCCTGAGCTTTAATATTTATTAAACATTTAAACAGGTAGTAGGGATCAACTATGTCAACATTAGGGATAATACAAGCGAAGTGACTTACCAGATAAGCGTCACGGCCTAATATACCTCTATGGTTTTTCAGAGCTGATTTACCACTTTTAGGAAAAAGTATCGTTCCCTTAGGAAAAAGTCGCATATTTTTTACTGCTTTGTCGTTAAGCAAATCTCTAGTATCTGTTAAATTAAATGCTATATGTTTCTTTGCGAGATCGGAGACTCTAACGAAAGGGTGGGTTCCGTCTATGAAACTATCAAGGTCTTGTGGTGCCGAATTACCAAACGCAACGGTTGCTATCGACTTTAGATCTACTGTTTTATGTTTCCCTCCAATTATTCCACCTTTAATATAGAGTGATCTAACTAATTCATATTTTCTTTTTCTTAGTTCGCTTATTTCCAGTGAATCAAAATGTATGCCGTCCAGTAGATTGTCTAAGTCATTTTTATCAGTTGGTTTCCTGTAATTATCTAAGGTGTAACCATCTGACTTTACGTCAAAAAACCAAACATTTTTCTTCTTCTTAGCTTTATCTCTTAGTTTTACATGCAAAATACTAGCCTTTTGTGGAGTATATGGTAGGAAAACGCCAGAAGGTAGAGAAATAACAGTTTGTAAGTCAAATTTTTCAACTAACCACTCTCTTTCTTTCTCAAATCTTGAATCAAACAAGAAACCTTCTGGTACAATAATTCCAGCTCGACTATTTGGATTATTAGAGTTTAGAGATTTAAGGCAGTGCTGTAGGCATATACTGTCACCATTTCTGCTTGGTAGGTCATAAAGGTTTCCCCACTCAGTTTCTTGTGCAAATGGGATGTTTGTTATTACCACATCATATTCATTTGATAATGGGTGCTCAAGACTGTCTGTCTGCTCAATATTACTATGGCCATCACCTATCAATATCATATTCATTTTGGCGATTCTGGCGATGCTAGTTAACTCTCGTCCGTATACTGTACTAGTTTTCAAAATATCTTCAGAATTTCTATTCTGTGGCATTCGATTGAAAATATATTTGAAAGATTCTGTCAACATCCCACCTGTTCCACAGAAGGGATCATAGATCTTTTCACCAAGTTGGGGGTTCAGTAGCTTAACTAAAGTTTTAGCGATGTGTCTAGGTGTGAAATATTGCCCAAGATCATTACTATTTCCCGAGCTATACGACTTTAAGAAGTACTCAAAAGCATCACCTTTTATATCTGCTTTAGTATCTATCAGATAAAGAGGATCGAGCATTTCTATTATTTTCTTTAATCGATTCGGGTTTTTAATCCGAAGATCTGTGAATATATTTGAATCGTTATATCTTTCCCTGAAATATCTAAGGACAATCGAGTTGATATATTGTCTCAACTCGTTATCCCTCTTATTCTTAAAGAAGTTCCAGCGGTATTCTCTTGGTATTACGTTAGCATCCCCATTTTGTTCGTTAATATCCTCTCGCTCAGATATTATCTTCAAAAAAAGAATATTGGCAAATTCACTAAATCTATCAACTCCTGCATGGAGTCCTTCACCACGCAATATGTCATTGGCATGATCAAATATACCGATTAGCTCTTTTCGAGACTCGATTACTTTTTTGTCTTTAGTGGTTAAATCGCTAGTATCTATATATTGTAAGGCGATATACTCCCTAATAAGTTCATCAAGTTCTTCACCGTTAAGAGTGAGTGGTTTCTTTGTTTTAATATGCAGTGTTTTAGTAAAAATTCCGTCAGTGGCAAAAACAATGGGAGCTCCAATCTTTTGTGCGTAATCTAATCCTTGTTTTAGTGCTTCGTGAATATTTTTTCTTGGCTTTTTGGCTTCAATCACAATAATTGGTTTATCTGAGCCAGTTTTATATAGTACGTAATCAGGGAAAAGACCATTCAATGCTCGTTTTTGATCGCTGGTTTTGGGTTGTTGCTTGTATACATTTCTAGCATTACTTTTAGGGTCATCAATCCAGCCAAGGTTTTCAAGAGTTCTATCAATGAGGGTTTCTGTATCTCTTTCCAAAGGTAGATTATACGTTTGGTTGTTCATGTAAACAATAATAACTATATTGCTAAAGAAACACAAGTGTAAGTTTCTATGGTTTTTCTCGTGTTATATTGAACTTGTGATTAAGAAAAAGAAAAAACAAAAGATAACCTTCGAAGAACTTCTTAAACGAGCTATTAATCCAAAAATACTTAAAAAGAACAAAAAGTAGATTTTTAACGTGTAATGATGGGATATGTACCACTTTGACTTCTTGCAAAAATATATAGATGAATTAATCTCTCTCTGATGGGCGAAGAAAGAGGAAATAGAATTACAGATTATGTTCACACTGTTCATAATGTGCAGTTGGGAAAGGAAGGGAAAGATAAAGGAGAGTTTGGTACTAGTAAAAAGAGATTAATTAATGGTAAGTCAGATAATTTAAATAGCCATCCAGATAATATATTACTGAGTGGGCATTGGCGTAAGAAGGATGCTGATTCTTTTGTTTATTTCTTGAAAGTTGGTTTTGACGATGCGGAGTTGGAGGCTGAAAAATCTGAGGATAGAAAGACCGTAAAACTAAGATTAAAAGAACATAGAGGGTAAGTGAAAGTTTCAGTAGTAGTAACAATTTTAAATGAAGAGGGATCAATTCAAAAGCTTCTTGTTTCACTTTCAAAACAAAGTAAAAAGCCTGACGAGATAATTATTGTTGATGCTGGATCAACTGATGACACAATTTCAATAATTAATAGTTTTAAATCTTCTTCAAACTTAAAATTAATTGTAAAAAAAGGAACTAGTAGATCAAAAGGAAGAAACCTTGGTGTAAAGCTTTCTAAGTATGAAATTATTGCAATGACTGATGCAGGGTGTACTCCACAGAGAGATTGGCTTTCAAAATTAACGAAACCATTTGTTAGTGGGAAAAATGAAGTCGTAGCTGGATTTTATAAGATGGTTGGAGACTCATATCTTCAAAGAGCAATGATTCCATATTTGGGGGTAATGCCTGATGAAGTTGGTGATGATTTTTTACCTTCTACTCGCTCTATTGCCTTCAGAAAGAGTGTTTGGAAAAAGGTTCATGGATTTGATGAAAAACTGAGAGATGCAGCTGAGGACACACTGTTTAACGTAAAACTTTTGAAAAACGGTGTGAAAATTGTTGTCGTGAAAAATGCAATTGTAGAGTGGGGGATGCCAAAAGATATTTTTGAATTTGGTAAAAAAGTTTTTGGATATTCAAAAGGTGATGTATTAACAAAAGTTATAGTTCATCCAAGCAAAGGTCTTTGGTCGCACAATATACACACACTTACAATTTTTTTGAGGTATTTGATTGGTCTAGCTCTTCTTTCCTTTGTTTTGTTTTTTGAGTTACCTTCTGTTTACTTACTTTTTTGTGTTTTAATTTATTTTGCTTTTTCTATTTTTAAATTTAGAAATAAGCATCTCGACTGGCGGAGCGGGCTATTTGTAATTATACTTCAGGTAACAAGCGATATAGCTATAATGCTTGGATTTATATGGGGTATTCTCGAGATGTTATAAAAGGGATTTCTTGGGGGAGTTTCCTTGATTTGGCTGGGAAAGGAACGAGCATTATTAAAATTGCAATTCTTTCCAGGATATTTTCTCCAACTGAATTTGGTGTCTTTGGAATAGCAATTTTAATACTTGGTTTTTTGGAACTTCTAACTGAAACAGGGATTAATGTCTTTTTAGTTCAAGAGAAAGACGAAGTAAAAAAGTTTTTAGATACTGCTTGGGTGGTATCTATTGCAAGGGGAGTTTTAATTTCTCTTGTTTTAGCAATTTTCTCATACCCAATTGCCTTATTTTTCAAAACACCTCAAGCGCACAATGTAATTCTTGCAGTAAGTCTGGTGCCATTTATCCGCGGCTTTATTAATCCTGCCATTGTAACTCTGCAAAAAAGTCTTAGGTTCAAGGAGGATGCAATTTATAGATTTGCAATATCTTTGATTGGAGATATTTCAGTTGTCATTTTTGCATTAACTACACATTCTGTTTTCAGCTTTGTTTTAGGAATGATTGTTTCTGCAATCCTTGAAATTATTATTACATTTATCATTGTGAAAGAGAGGCCAAAATTGAAGTTTGAAAAAGAACAATTACTAAGGATTATTCACCGCGGTAAATGGGTAACAGCTGCTTATCTTTTTGATTATTTCTTTGAACATTTGGATGACCTTGCCATAGGGCGCCTTTTGAATGCATTCTCACTTGGAATTTATCAGCAGGCATATGCTCTTTCAATAGTTCCATTAAATGTTTTAGCGAAACAACTTGGAAGAGTTACCTTCCCAATTTACGTCAAATTTACAGAAGACAAGGAAAGAATTAAGAGAGCATTTTATAAAACTTTAGGATATACATTTGTCACAGTGGCTCCATTTGGAATTGCTCTTTTTCTTTTGTCTGATATTGCAGTGAGACTAGTGTTGGGTGAGAAGTGGCTACTTGCCATACCAGTTCTTCGTGTTCTTTCTCTTTTTGGCGTAATTAGATCAATTACAAGTCTTTTTTATTCTGTCTTTTTGGCATACAAGAAACAGAATTATGTTTCAATTGTAACTTTGGTTAGTATTTTAACGCTTGCTATATTTATTTTTCCTTTGACTAATATGTTTGGAATTACTGGAGCTGCATTCTCGGCTTTGATTGGTTCAATTGTAGGACTTCCTGTTGCCTTCTACCTTTTTCAAAAGACTTTAAGAAATGCATAATATAACTTCAATTTCTGCTGTCGTACTTACAAAAAATGAAGAGAGGAATATAAAAAAGTGTATGGCAAGCCTCATGTGGTGCAGTGAGATTATTGTTGTTGATGATTATTCAACTGACGGCACACTTCGTATTGTAAAATTATTTAAATCAAAAAAAGTAAAAGTATTTAGACACAAGCTCGACAACAACTTTGCAGAACAAAGAAATTTTGGTCTCAAAAAAGCAAAAAATGAATGGGTATTATTTTTAGATGCAGATGAGGTTGTTCCAAAGGAACTTGCAGAGGAAATTGTAAATAAACTACAAACAACAAATATTTCTGGGTACTGCATAAGAAGGAGAGATTACTGGATGGGAAAGGAATTGAGGCATGGGGAAACTGCAAATGCCAAACTATTAAGACTTGCTAGAAAAGGAAGCGGCAAATGGAACAGAGCTGTCCATGAGGAATGGCGGGTAAAAGGGGAAATTGGTGAATTAAATAATCCAATTTTACATTATCCACATAACTCAATAAAAGAATTTTTAACTGATTTAAATAACTATTCAACACATCATGCAGAGGAAAATATAAAAGAAAAAAAGAGGTTTAATTTTTTATTTGTCATTTTCCATCCAGTGGGAAAATTTTTTGTTAACTACATTTTGAGGCTTGGATTTTTAGATGGTACACATGGTTTTGTTCAAGCAGCATTTATGAGCTTTCATTCATATCTTAGTTTAAGTAAACAATGGACACATTAATATTTACATACCTCGCAATTTTCCCTTTAGGGCAATTGCTGAAATATAAAATTTTTAATTTAACTGATATTGTGGTTGGCATTATTTGCCTTGTTTTCTTTTTTTACAAAAAGAGAAACTTAACTCCAATACCAAATTACTTCAAGAATTTTTTTGTTGTTTTATTATTCTCATTAGTTTTTTCAACAATCTTTTTTCCCCCAGAGGTTGTTTTGAGAGGAAGCCTCTATGCTCTTCGTTTTTTTTCATATGTAATCTTTTCCCAGGTAATTTGGATGAGGTTTAGCGGAACCTTAAAGAAGAAAAAGTTAATACTTGGAAGCTTACTGGTTGTAGGAATTTTTGTAGCCATTCTTGGATGGCTACAGTATTTTATATATCCAGATCTTCGCGAGTTGAAAGATTTGGGTTGGGATGATCATTATTTCAGGTTAGCTTCAACATTTTTAGATCCTGCATTTACTGGAATAATATTAGTTCTAACTGAAATATTGGTTTTGGTTAAAACAGCTGGTAAGAAATCTTTGACAAATATCCTCTTAAATATTTTTTTAATTACTACTATTGCTTTCACTTATTCAAGGTCGAGCTATATTGCACTTCTGGGGTCAATCCTAATTGTATTTTTAAAATACAAGAAAAAGTTTTTAATATACTTGGGCCTGTTTTTTCTATTAATTATTCCAATTTTGCCAAGGCCTGCGGGGGAGGGAGTTAACTTGACTCGAACATATTCAGTTAATGAGAAATTCAAGAATTACAAAGAGAGCATTGTTCTTTTTTCCAAATCCCCCATCTTTGGAATTGGATTTGATAATGTATGTGCTGGACGGCAAAAGTTTTTGAATGATACGAACTCTGCATCGCATGCGTGCAGCGGACTTGATAATAGTCTATTTTTTCTGCTTGTGACAACAGGAATAGCTGGAACAACCGTTTTTTTATTTTGTATAAAAAGCATCATTTCTCAAACATCGAAAGATGAAATGGGTTTTGCACTTCTAGTAATACTAGCCGCAGTACTAGTACATGGAAGCTTCACAAATACATTTTTCTATAGTTTTGTACTGGGGTGGATTGCAATTCTGATTGGAGTAACAAGAAAAAGAGATGTTACTTAGTAGATTTATTCCGTAAAAGGGGATTAGTGTTGCGTAATAACTTTTTTGACAAACTAGAACAAAGTAGTAAAATAGTGTTATGGAAATAGAAAATAGACCAGATGATGCAATTATTGCAGCATCTATTGAGCAGTACATAAAGGATCATTTAAAGGATGTTGGTAAAGAGTTGGTTATTAAAGAAACTGGAGTTATTGATGTTGCACAAAAGTCTTCTTCTGAGATGGTTGTTGATAATACCGACCCAGTTGTAGTATCTATTGCACAATATATAAAAGGACATTTGCATGGTAATTCTTAAACAAAATTTGATTTCTTCTTGAGTTGAGCCTAATATAGCTCATTATGTCAATAGAAAAAAGGATAGATGGTGTTGATTTAAACAATAGTTCAGTAAATACTGATTTTAGGGCCGCTGTCCATAAAAAGATTAGTAGTTCTGTTCAGGATTACGGTGTTAAAAGAGTAAAGGATTTGTCCCGAGATGAATTTACATTGCCACTTGATTCGGATACTTCATTGTTTTTACATCATATTCACGAGTTACTTGTCCAAAGAAAAGGAGGACGAGACTTTATTTTTCTTTCGCCTTTGGGTCCTTTTGGATTAGATTCTATATTAGCTCAAACTTCTGCGTTAAAGATCTCGCATACTACTGGGAGACCTGCAGATGTGGTGGCTGATCCAACAACTCAACTAGCTATTGAAGTTTACAGAAGAAGGTTTTCTGGTCAAAACGAAAGAGTATCTTTATCTACATTTCATAGATGCACCAGACTCCAAAGATATGACGATCCGAATTATAAAACTACTTTCGATATGTTCGGGACGATTGATTCCTATCTTCCAAATAAAGATTTGGGGTATCGTTTTTCTCATCAGACAATAGTCTCGCTTGTTGATTATTACCTGTCTGTGCTTAATGATTTGATTCCGAATACTAAGTTTGAGATTTCTATTGGAAATGTGAATATAGCTACCAACCTATTAATTCATGATGCTGGTATGAAGGCGGACGATAAGGAGTTGGCTTTATCGCAAAAACTACCAACTGGTTTACGTGGCAGACTTTCTGCAGAAGATATTTTATCTGACAATGCATTTCTTTCTTATGTGGATTCTGTTGAATTAAAAAATGAAGTTTCTGAGATTGATAAATTATCGACTTTATTTAAAGGACGACCTGATATAGCTTGTACAGTACAATTAGACAGAGCTTATGGTATGGGACATTATTCAGGAATTGTGTTTGCTATATATTGGGGAGATGTGGATGTAGTTGATGGCGGTGAAGTTAAATGGTTAAATTATTTAACTTCAAATAATAAAGAAAAAACTGTTGTTTCTGGTTTTGGTACTGAATTACTTGCAAGAAAGTTAGTGCAAAAAGATATTAACGAATAAAGTTTCTTATAGTTATTTGACTCTCCTGATATACTTGTTTTATTGTGGAAAGACGAGAGCGTTATGGTTCTGATCAACTTTTACTTTCTTCTTCATTATCTCAAACAAGGAAGGAAATTCCCAAAGATAGCCCCTCAAGAAATCAAGAGTTGCTCATAAGAGCAGGTTATATTCATCAAGAAGCAGCGGGAATTTATTCAATTTTGCCACTGGGTGTTAGGGTTATGGATAGCATTGAAGGAATAATCAGGAATGGAATGAATAGATTAGGGGCAGAGGAAATTATAATGCCAGCCTTACAACCAAAGTCGGTGTGGGATCAGACAGGAAGGTGGAATACGGTTGAAGTTCTTTTTAAGTTAAAAAGTAGATGGGGAGATAAAGAATATGCCCTTGGTGCAACTAACGAAGAGATTGTGACACCACTTGTTAAGGAGAGAATTAAGTCATATAAGCACTTACCGTTAGCGGTATATCAAATGCAAAAGAAATATAGAGATGAGAAAAGAGCTAAGTCGGGAATAATTAGAGGGAGAGAGTTTGGTATGAATGATATGTACAGTTTTCATGGTAGCTATGAGGATTTTAGACAATTTTATGAAGCAACAAGAGAAACATATCTTGGTATATTTGCAGCTTGTGGAATAAATGCCAAAGTGACAGAAGCATCAGGAGGTGCGTTCACAAAGTTGTCGACCCATGAGTTTATGGCTTTATCTGAAGCTGGAGAGGATACAATCGTACATTGTGTCGATTGTACTTTTGCTCAAAATGTAGAAATATCACATTATCATAATGGGGAGATATGTCCGAAATGTAACGGTCAACTGACAACAAGTAAGTCTATTGAGGTTGGCCATATTTTCGAGTTGGGTACTAAATTTAGTGATGATTTTGGTTTGAGGTTCACCAACAAAGATGGTTTTTCACAACCAGTTCTGATGGGTTGTTATGGAATAGGTACAACTCGATTAATGGGTTCTATTGTCGAATTACACAATGATGAGAGGGGTATTGTTTGGCCTGACTCGGTGGCTCCTTTTCAGTGTCATCTGGTTGTATTAGATGGAGATAGAGAAGATGTTGTTCAGGAAGTCAGCTATATAAGATCTGGGTTAGCAGTCAGGGGTGTTTCTGTTTTGGTTGATGATAGAGAAGATGTTAGAGCAGGAGAAAAGTTTGCAGATGCGGACTTAATGGGCATTCCGGCGAGGATAGTCGTGAGTCGTAAAACAATAGAAAAAGGTGTTGTTGAAATAAAAGGTAGAGAAGAGACACAACCTACCACGGTAAACAGAGATGAGTTTTTAAACAGGATGGCTACTTCAACAAAATAGCTATTTTACGCCATTTTTCTAAAATTGTGATACAATTTCTACACTTATAGGATTTTTATGAAAACTAAATATTACAATCCTGACAATCATATTAAAGATTTAACTAAAGATAGTTTTTACCGTAATCTCATATTACTTAGGAATTTGGTTAGTTTGTCATGTGATGCTTATTTTCAAAAACTAAATTCACCTAAGGTAGATTTGTTTTTGATTACACAGGGAGTCTCATCTCCAACCGGGAAAGGTTCCGATTCAGTTCCCATACCTTTTGAATTTGGTTCGAAGCATGCTTATTTGGTTGATAGTGCACAGTTTGGTATGGAACCTCTTGTACAAAAGTCTTTTGATATGGTCTACTGCTATTTACCTTCTTTTAGAGGTGAAGATCCCGATGACAGACACCTTAATCAATTCTTTCATTGTGAAGCTGAGTTAAGGGGAAAATTAGAAGATGCTATGAATATTGCTGAAGGATTAGTGAAGAGTATTTGCGGAAAAGTGTTGGAATCTTATGATAAGAATGTTTTTAGTTTTAAAAAGAATAATTTTGGTGAAATAAAAAAGGGGTTAAATAGAAAATTTAAGATAGTAACTTTCGATGAAGCAGAAGATATTCTCACGAAAAAAGGTTTCGGTAAACTGATTGAACAGCATGATTTTGGACGGGTTCTTACAAGAGAAGGTGAAATAAAATTAGCCGAGATTTTATCTAAGGACAATACTCCTTTCTGGGTTATTAAATACGATCGAGATACTGTTGCTTTTTATCAGAAACCAGATCCTGATAACATAAATAAAGTTTTGAATGCAGATTTAATCTTCCCTTCCATCAACGGAGGTTTTGGTGGTGAGATTTTAGGGTGTGGACAAAGGCAAGATAACAAAAACGAATTAATAACATCTATGAAGAGGCAAAATGTTCGGAATAACGGTAATTACGATTGGTATTTGGATCTTCGTTTGAACAGTGGGTATAAATCGACGGCTGGTTTTGGAATGGGAATAGAAAGACTTATTGCCTGGATGTTAGGTTTACCATCTATCGTTGACTGTATACTTTATCCAGTTTTGAAGGATCACGTTAATACGATATGACAGACAACCTAGGAAATAAAAATATTGTAGGGTTACATGTAATTGGTGACTTACAAAGTTGCGACCCGAATTTATTATTAGGATTTACCACAAATCACATAAGGAATGAAATATCAAAATTAATACTAAAGCATGGTTTTAACGAACTTGGTTCGTATTATCATCAGTTTGATATGGGTTTAACAGGTGTTGTGTCTCTTGCTGAATCACATGTTGCTATACATACATGGCCAAAAGAAGGTTATGTAAGTTTAGACGTATTCGTTTGTAATTATTCGAAAGACAACGAAGAAAATACAGTTTTGCTTTTCGATGATATTAAAGATATTTTTAAACCTGGTAAAACTAAAATTAAGAAAGTTAGGAGGTATTTTGAATAGATATGAATAAAGCAAAAAAACTTACTGTAAGTGATATCGAAAAAATGAGCTATGTTGATTTAATGGCGACCTTGGATGAAATAAATAGACCGCCTGGGGGGAAAGAGTCTATACGTGAGCTGGTAATAAACACTTTTCTTGGCTCTGAAAGCGAGGTTTTGGATGTGGGATGTAATACTGGTTATTGCAGTTTTGAAATTGCAAGTTTGGCAAAATGTAAAGTTGTTGGATTGGATATAAACAAGAACATGATCAAATCTGCAACTTCATTAAGAGATCAATACTATCCTAACCTCAAAAATAAGATCTCCTTCTTGCAGGGAGATGGCGAGAAACTTCCGTTTGAAGATAATTCTTTTGATCTTGTAATGAGTGGTGGATCAACTGCTTTCATTCCCGATATACAGAAAGCTTTGAATGAATATAAAAGAGTATGTAGACCTTGGGGTTTCATTGGAGATATAAACTTTTATTATCATACAGATCCTCCAAAGAAGATGTTAAATAAACTTAATAAATTATTAGGGATTCAAATCCAGCCGTGGAATAAAGAATATTGGCTAAATATTTACAGAAAAGCAGATTTGGAAATATATCATACCACTTACAGTGTGGCTGAAGCAGTGTCAGATAAAAAAATAAAGGATTACTGCTCATATCTTGCAATACAAAAAGGGTGGAGTAAGGGTGTTACCGATGCTGCAATTACGAGATTAATAGAGACAATGGGATTGTTTAACGAAAATCATAACTATTTAGCTTTTGGTGTTTTTGTTCTCAGAAAAAGAACTTTTCCAGAAGTAACATTGTTTTAATTTAGTATGTGGAAAACTTATTTTAGAAAAGATTCTGAAAAGATAAGTATTGAATATGATAAAGTTTTAGTAAAAAAACAGACTAAAATTCAACTTTTAGAAATATTGCAAACAAAAACTTTTGGCAGAGCAGTTTTCATGGATAATTGTCCAGAATCTTCTGACATAGATAATCCAGCATATCATGAAGTTTTGGTACACCCAGCGATGATACTTCACAAAAAAGTTAAGAAAGTGTTTATTGCGGGGGGAGGAGAAGGTGTGATGCTTAAAGAGATTTTAAAACATCCCAGTGTGGAAAAAATAGTTCAATGTGATATCGACGAGGAAGCTATAGAAATATTTGATAAATATTTACCTGGTTGGCATGAAGGATCATACAATAATCGGAAGGTAAAATTAATTTTTGCAGACGCAAGAGGATATCTCGCAAGTTCTAAAGAAAAGTTTGATTTAATAATTGTTGATATAACTGCACCGATACATGGCGGGGCTTCTCATCCACTTTTTACAAAAGATTTTTATAGAATTGTTAAAAATCATTTAAACAAAAACGGTATTCTTACCGTTCAATCTCAAAGCGTAAACCCAAACAATCTTACTTGTATATCAGCTCTATATCATTCAATGAAACAAGTATTTAAAAATGTTTTTCCTATGCATGCAATAATTTCTATTTTTGGTGACGATTGGGGGTTTTTGTTTGCAAGTGATTCATGCAATCCTTTGAAGGCTACTCCAGTTCAAATTGATGGATATATAAAGAAAAACAAGGTTAAACTCTCCTTTTATTCAGGTAGTGAACATTTGTCTCTGTTTCATCTACCAAAATATTTTGACGATTATATTTCTGAACATAAAGATATGTCAACTGACAAAAAACCTTTTGAGTACCCAAATTTATAATTGCCTAGAGTATAATAGCTGTATGGAGATAAAAATTTGGTTTAGACAAATAATTCAGTTAGTAAAGAGAGCTATTGTGGAACCACCAGACAACTTCTGATATGAATGTTATACCAAAAAAGTTAGTTAAAGGAGACGAAATCAGGATTATTGCTCCTTCTATGTCTATGTCTATCATTTCTAAAGAGACTAGGGAAATCGCAAATAAGCGTTTTCAGGAAATGGGGTTTAAGTTGTCTTTTGGAAAACATATTGAAGAGATTGACGATTTTACATCGTCTAGTGTTAAGTCAAGAGTTGATGACCTACACGATGCGTTTGCAGATAAGAGCATAAAAGCAATTTTAACTGTTATTGGGGGTTTTAATTCTAATCAGTTACTTGATTATATTGATTGGGATTTAATTAAAAAAAATCCTAAACTTTTGTGTGGTTATTCAGATATTACAATTCTTAATAATGCTATTTTTGCAATGACTGGTCTTGTTACTTATTCAGGACCACACTATTCAAGTTTTGGACAAAAATTGTATTTTGATTACACTTTGGACTATTTCAAGAAATGTTTGATGGAAGACAAACAATTTGAAGTAAAACCAAGTAAATTCTGGAGTGACGATGCTTGGTATGAAGATCAAGACAATAGAAAACAAACAAAGAATAATGGTTTTTTGGCAATAAACGAAGGAGAGGCTCAAGGAACAATTCTAGGGGGAAACTTTGATACATTTAAACTGCTGTTTGGAACACAATACATGCCAAATTTAACTAATTCGGTTCTCTTTATTGAAGATGACGACGAATCTAAACCTCATCATTTTGATCGTGTTTTGCAATCTCTAATCCAACAACCTGGTTTCAACGGCATAAAGGGGATTGTGATTGGTAGATTCCAAAAGGCAAGTGAGATATCCAACACCTTACTTAATGAAATTATCAAAACAAAAAGAGAGCTAGATAATATTCCCGTTACGTCAAATGTTGATTTTGGACATACTGATCCCAAAGTTACTTTCCCGATTGGAGGAAGTGCAAAACTTAGTGTAAAAGATAACAAAGTAAGATTAGAAATTTTGAAGGATTAAATTATTTCAAAAGCTTTCTCGATAACTTTCTTAGTTTTTTGACTGACTTCGTATTTATCCAGATCCTCTTTTGTGATCCATGCAAAAGTTCGATGTTCATTACTCAATTTAACTTTACCACTAATGTATTCAACCAAAAAATTAATTTGAGTAGTATCTCTTATTTCGTCTTCTTTCTCAACTTTGTATTCAAAAACAGAGATTGGTGCTACAACTTTTACATCTATGTTTGTTTCTTCTTTAACTTCACGAATAACAGCAGCATCTGAAGTTTCCAATAGCTCTCTTTTGCCACTTGGAAGTTCCCAGAGGTTTGGAAAAGCGTCTTCATCAGCAGATCTTTGGATAATTAAGATCTTATTATCTTTTACTATCACTCCTCCAACAACAATTTTCTGAATTATTTGTTTATCTGTCATGTTCGAATTATATCTCTAAACCTATAAGCTGTGTTAATATACCTGTATGTATACAGAATTTGAAGCTACATTTCCAAATATCAGCAAAACCAGTGCAAGAACTAAACTTAAAAAAGCTGGTGCGAAATTGGTTCGCAGTGAATTTATGCAAAAAAGAGCAGTGTTTAACCTTCCTTCAGGTCATGAGATAAAAGGCGGTTGGCTTCGCGTTCGTGATGAAGGAGATAAAATTACAATGAGCTTAAAGATAGTTGATGGGGATAAAATTGAAAATCAGAAAGAAATTCAATTAAAAATTAATAGTTTCAATGAAGGTGTTGAACTTTTAGAGGCAACTGGGGCAAAAAAGAAAGCATACCAAGAAAGTAAAAGAGAACTATGGGAATTAAATGGTGTTGAAATAACAATTGATGAATGGCCGTTTCTTGAGTCATATGTGGAAATAGAAGGAAAATCCGAAGAAGAAGTAAAAGAAGTTGCAAATAAACTCGGACTTGATTATTTGAAAGCAAGATTTTGTTCTGTTGATACTTTATATTCTGAAAAATATGGAATTTCAGAAGATAAGATAAACAACCACACTCCAGATATATTATTTGATATGGAAAATCCATTTGTAAAATGAAAGAAGTATTTATTGTGCATGGATATAAAGGATGGCCAAACGGTGGTTGGCGAACTTGGTTGATGGGAGAGCTAGAGAAAAAAGAAATTTATGCATGCGCTTTACCTATGCCAAAAACCGAAGATCCTGTTTGCGAGGAATGGATTGAAGAAATTGCAAGAGTTGTAGAACAAAACAAAAATAATGAAATTTATTTGGTTGGACATAGTTTGGGGAGTACTGCAATACTTAGATTTTTGCAAACAACTGAAGCCAAGAATATAAAGGGAGTAGTTTTAGTTTCAGGACCAATTAAATCAGTTGGAAACGGAAATATAAATAATTTTCTTGATAAACCTTTTGATTTTGAAAAGATTAAGAAAAGTGCTGATCACTTTTTAGTGATTCATGGAGATAATGATGATAGAGTTCCTTTTGAACATGCCCAGATACTGTCAAAAGAGTTGGCTTGCGAACTTGTAGCTGTAGAGGATGGTGGACATCTAAATGGATCTTCTGGATGGAAAACATTGCCACAAGTTTTGAAAGGCTTGGAAGAAATATTTTAATTTATGGAACTTCCTATTAAACTAGAAGGTATTTTGTTTTCCAAAGTCGAAGATGAATACAAGTTTCTAATTCTTAAACGCACACCAGAAGATGGTGATTTTTGGCAACCTTTGACTGGAACAGTGAATGATGGTGAAAAATTAATTGATTGTCTCAAACGTGAACTTAAAGAAGAAACTGGTATAGATAACTCAATAAACTTTACTGATGAAATATGGCGATTTGATTGGAAAAACAAAAGAGATGAAACAGTAATTGAATTTGTGTTCGGAATTGAAATAGATTCTAATTCTCAAATTAAATTAAATCCTTCAGAGCATTCAGAATATAAATGGTGTAGTTTCGATGAGGTAGTAAAATTACTTGGGAGAGATAACAACAAGAAAGCGTTTGAGTTTTTTAAAACTAAAATAATTAAATGAATTACTCAACAAATCCCCTGAAGTTAAAAAGCTTTTGATATATCCTTTTTTGTAGACAGTCAACTTTTAGGTTTAGGGATTATATGTTACTTTTAGATCAATTTCTTTTTTGTTATCTGCTTTATCCTTGGCAACAATCTTTAGTTCATTGTCTCCATCGCCTAATTCATAACTGAAATTAAACTTTCCAGTGTTATCAATTATTGCAACTCTGTCATTTATTGAAAGGGAGCCATCAGCATCAGTAGTTCCTGTAATAGTTATTGTTTTTTGTTTACTGCCAAAAAAGGTTTGACCATCAGTGGGAGAGTTTACAGTCAACTCTGGTGCCTTATTGTCAAAAACTACAGTGTAATGTGATGAATCATCACTTAAATTACCGGATTTATCAACAGTCTGTGCAAAGATAATATTATCGTCCTTATCAAGCCCTACACTTACTGTGAAGGCTCCATCACTATCTGATTGGGTAGTACTTTCTTTGTTGTTTACAAAGATTTTTACTTTGCTTCCTGGACTTGTGGTACCTTTTAGGATAATGGATTGTTGGTTTGTGAATTGTGGAGGAACAGAGAGAGTTGGAGCGATAATTGGAGAATTTGAATTTTGAGTTTGAGTTTTGCTTGGTTTTGAAAATAACCCAACAAACTTTGAAATTAAAGGAATTCCAAAGAAGAACCCAAAAACAATTATGAAAAGAGTAAGACCGCCAAAAATCATAGCAGTTTTTTTGTTTTGATATTCCTGAACTCTATTTAATCTTGAATAATTTTGTACCATTTTTGTATGAGCCGGGAGTGGGATTTGAACCCACGACTTGCGGTTTACGATACCGCTACTCTACCACTGAGTTACCCCGGCAGCAAGCTTAATTATATCATTTTCACTTCTCAAATTTGACTTAGATTATTATTTCTTTTATAATAAGGCTGTTAAGAAATGCAGTCACCAGAGTCACGATCTGGTAGCAGCGAGCCAAATACTCGACGGAAAGTAGTTTGCCGTATAAAGAAACTCACCTAATGTCGCTTTTTCGCGGAGTTGGGACCAAGAAGTCATTTAGCTCAAAACTAAATGGAATAGAGATGGGACCGCGAGGGTCCTTTTTTGTTGGACAAACCCTCGTTCTCTAATATTCACGTATTTTACGTGGGTGCTAGTGAACGGGGGTTATTTTGTTTTGGTGGGTGTAGCTTAGTTTGGTTTAAAGCGCTTGCCTGTGAAGCAAGAGATCGGGAGTTCGATCCTCCTCACCCACCCATATATATGAGAAAGAAAAATAATATGAAAAAAGAAATGGAAAACAATTCAATGGATTTGTTTAGTCGATTAATGGATCGACAACTTTTTGGTGGTGAGAAAACAGAAAATTATATAAATAGAATTTCTAAGGAAAGGGCTATTGAGAGATTAAGACAAATGAATTCAGATTTAGATATTACTCCAGTTGATATTCTTCTAAGTTGTCAGTCTAAGTTTGGTACATGGAATATTCAAGGCGAAGAGCTCCTCCATATAATGCTCTTGGTAATTTAACTCTTGAAGAGTTTCAAGATGAATTATCAAAGAGCGAATTAAACAAAATAACCGAAATACTATTTCCTAAAATAGAAGTGGCCATCAAAAGAAAAAAACAAGCTAGAATTGCCCTTAATAATTTAAGCAACGAAGTTCTAGCATATAAAATTCGAGCGTTAAGAGATTTACCTAGTATGGATTACAGTGATTATTTTGAGGAAATGGTGTGTAAAAGACTTGATCTTCTTGAAGAAGAAGGTTACGAATTTCCTGATAACAAAAGCCGTCTTGCCTTTACTCAAGAAGTTATACAGGAGGAGCTAAGAAGAAACATAACAGACGAGGATGTTGTTGAATATTTGGCAGAGGAAAACGAAAAACGTATGAAAACTTGGCTGGAAAAAGTTCTGTCTAAGGGGTTGGAAAAGATTAATAATCCTGATGATGCAATTACATTTGTCACAATAATGTTTGAATTGGATCAGAGAAAAACAGACGATATAAGGCAAAACAAGATTAAGTTTGAAGATATCCTAGTAAGAGCAATAAGTGGGGAATCTGTCAATCTTATAACAATGCTTTGTTTAATCAATAAATATGATAACAAAGGAGGTTATGAGTCGATTTCTGATCTGTTTGCATATGCCAAAAACCCAGAATTGAAGCTTAAACCTGTACCCAAAATAATTCAAGAAATGTTAAATTTAGTTAATTTATTGCAGTTTAACAGCATAAAATCAAATTTGACTATTTTTGTGGCCGATACAGATTACACAGAAACTGGTAGATATGGTTCAGTGACAGCGGAGAATCTTGAAAATATAAAACTTTATGTGGAAAATTTGGTTAACTATTCCAAAACCCTATCTGATCAAATTACAATTATACCTTTTTCGGAAATATCTAAGGATGACTCTCAATATAAAAACATTAAATCAGAGATTGTGAAAAATTTGACTAGTTTTAGAGATCCAGATTTTGACAGAGATTGGAATCGTAAGTTTCAGGAAGCAGTAGATAAGATTGCTGAAAGTCAGAAAAAGAAAAAGTTATTCCCCGAAAACCAAATTAGACAAAAATCTTTGGAAATTACCAGAAATATTTGGGCATGTAATGCAGCAGAAGGAAGTGTATTTTGTAACCTTGGTAAAAATATAATTTTTGTTAGCACAGAAAAAAGAGAAAGAGATGAAAACTATGTAATAAATAAGTGGGTACGCGACAACCTTCCTCCAGTTTTATATGTTCTCCAGACTACGCAAGATTGGTATCGAATCACCGGAAAGTAGTAATTTCAATATTCAATAGAGTCTATATAAAAATGCATTTGTGCGACTGAGAACTCAAACCATTTTTTCAAATTCTTCAACCTCATCTTTGACAATATTTAAACCATTTTGCCAAAAGTTATTATCTTCAATATTGATACCCATTGTTTTTGTTATTTCATATGGAGTTAAGGAACCACCAAGAGATAGAGCGTCAATGTATTTGTCCATGAATTTAGATCCTTCTTTTTTATATTGTGCAAAAACTGAAAGAGATAAAAGTTCTCCAAGAACGTACGTGAATACGTAGAAGTTGTAGTGATAGAAATGGGTTATCGGCATCCAGAGGTTTTTGTGCATTTTAGTGAGAGTTAGACCTTTACCGAATGTTTGTTGGAGGGTTTTCTGGTAAAGTTCACTGATTTCGATATCTCTGATTTCTCCTTTTGTGCGCCTTAACTCGTGCAGTTTTGATTCGAATTGGTAAAAGTCATTTTGGCGGAAAATGGTAGCGAAATTATTTTGGATTTTGCCTCCCAATAGATTTATTTTTTGTTTTTTGTCGGTTGTAGAATTGTATAGTTTCTCAAAAACAATACACTCTGCAAAAGTACTTGCCATTTCTGCTATCGCAGTTGATGGATAGAATTCAGATAGCTTCTGATTTCTGGATAAATATGCATGTATGGCATGACCTAGTTCGTGAGCTAGGGTAGTTATGTCCTCTATTTTCCCTGAGAAATTTACAAAGACCATAGGGTGGAGAGCGGGTACATTGTAGCTGCAATATGCACCTGATCTTTTTCCATCTTTAACTTCTGCATCTATCCAATTATTGTCAAAAAATAGTTTGGCAATTTCGTAGAACTTTTCTGAATTCTCACGAAAAGTGTCAAGGATTATTTTCTCTGCCTCAATCCAGGAGTAAGTTTTTTCTGCCTTGGTATTTAAAATATTTGAGTATCTATCCCATTCATATAATTTTTGTACTTTCATTGTTTTTCTTTTGGCAAGGTAGAATTTCTCGACAATTTTTCTGTTTTTGACAACAGTCTCAGTCATGTTTTCTACGCTATCTTTGGTAACTTCATAATTCAAAAATGTCTTTTCTTGGGGAAAATTATATTTTCTAATTTCGTCCAATAGTTTCTTATCAAGAAGAAGTGTATTTAAAATATAAGTATATAGACCGGTATTTTTGGAATAGGTTTGAGAATATACCTCCATTGCATGTTTTCTGAGGTTTCTGTCTGGGTTATTTTTCATTATTGATCCAATTTCAGATGAATTTAGGATTTTCTTTTTACCCTTTATTTCAATTTCAAATTTTTCACTAGATTCGATTTGATCAAAGAGGCGAATAAAGGCACTATCTGAGGTTTGGGATTTAATGTTTAGTACTTGCTCCTCAGATTCAGATTTCATAAATGGTCTAAATGCTCTCAATTGTGTCAGATAATGTTTGTATGAGGAAAGCAGGGGGTTTTTGATTAATGAGTTTGCTTTTTTGTCATCAAGATTTATCCATTCGAGTTCGAACCAGAGAATTTGAGAATTTATTTTTGTGTTAAATTCTCTGACCTCCTGGTATAAATTTTTGATTTTGTCGTCTTTGGTATTAGTTGTGAAAAGATAGCTTGAAAAATTCAGAAGTATACATAGTTTTTCAAGGATTTTCTCGTAATCACTTAATGCCATTGGCAAATTGCTTGCTAATTTGCCTTTGTGCTTTTTAACTAATTTGGAGGTTAAAAGTCCTATCTCCTTTTTGTCCTTTTCGATTTTTGGATCAGTGATCCTTAAATAAAAATCACCTAAGTCCCAATTTATGTTTGTCTTTGCCATCTAATGTGCGTATTTTAGCACAAATTGTTTGTTAATGAAGAAAGGTTTGGAGCGGGATAAGGGAATCGAACCCTCTTCTCATCCTTGGGAAGGACGCATTCTACCGGTGAACTAATCCCGCACAAGGGTATTATACTACGTATTTTGGGGATAATGGCACTAGCGAGGTAAGATAATGACGTTATCTGGGTGGATAATATTGGGGTTTCTGAGTTTGTTTTCTTTAGCTATGGTTACCCATTTGTATCCATCTCCATATGCCCTAACTGCAATTTTCCAGAGACTATCACCTTTAACCACTTTGTAAGTTGCTCCTTTTATAGCTTCTGCGTTTGAAATTGCCTCATTTTCACTTTGTCCAAGATTTACTGTGGCTGTATCAGCTTTAGCTACAGCTACCTCTGGGATGGTTAACTCTTGTCCTACTTCAATATTGCCTGGATTTGTTATCTTATTTGCCTCTGCAATCTTTTTCCAGTCAAAACCAGATTTGTAGTAGTTTTGGGCTATTTTCCAGAGAGTGTCGCCTTTCACAACTTTATGGATAACTGATGAATTCTCAGTTGAAGCTCCATTTGTAATCTGACCGTCATTTTTGTTGGTTTTGAAGTAGTTATATACAAATACAGATAAAACAATGAGGATGACAACACCCAATATCATACTGATGTTATTCTCCTGGAGTTTTAAGTTTTTTAAAATTTTTTGTAAGTCCATTTTTTGCCCTCAGGCAGAAGTCATGTGCAATTTAAACCATGAAGCCTGGAATGTCAATAGTTAGCCCATTTTTACCCTTGTCTAAATAGGTCTCCAAACTTGACTTTTCATCCTATAATGTGTTAAGATAGCCTCAAATCGGTTCCTCTAAAGGGGAACCTTTTTTCATTTATGTTACCTACACTTTTAGTACTTATGGCCTTGGCTTTTACCCCAGTGAATATAACACCTGGGTCACCTGTCATGCCTATAGCTAGCCGTACCATGTCTCTTGAGACTAGGTATGCGGTTCCTTCTGTAAACACTGTTTTCAAGGACAACATCTTATTGACCCTTAGCTATATGCGTGGGAGCGTCAAAAACCGTGGTGAAATAGCTTGGGATGAGGTTGAAAAGCCTTTTACATATGAATTTGAGCTCAAGCCTGGAGAGGAATTTGCCTTCCATGACCAGATTGCGGCTAAATATGATGGAAATGTTGTGAAAACAACTAATGCCCATTTTAACTATTCTGACGGATTTAAGTCTGATGGATACCTAATGGGGGATGGAGTTTGCCATTTGGCCTCACTAATAAACTGGGCAGCCAGAGATGCTGGGCTCACTTCTATTGCCCCTCATAATCACGATTTTGCTGTAATTCCTGAGGTTCCAAAGGAATATGGGGTAGGTATTTATGCCTTGCCTGGTGCAGTTGAGGCTAGCGGACAGTCTAATTTGTATATTACCAATAGCAAAGAAAACCCTGTTAAATTCATCTTTGACTACAAAGATGGTGCATTAACTGTCAGTGTGGTTGAGCTCAAGTAAATAAATTCATTCTACTTGACTGTTCTTGGTAAACTATAGGTATGAGAAAAACAAAGAAATACATGCTTTTGGTCTCAATTTTACTCATTTCTGGGTTAGCTTTGAGTGGATTGGCCTCAAATGTAAGTGCTCCTGAAGCTAAAAATAAGCCTACTCTAGGCAAGGTTTTAGGTTTAAGCCTTACTCCAGTGCCATTTAAGGAAGCCCCAAGTGCCTACCAATTGCCTTCTGCCAAGTGGATTCCACAGAGTTTTAACAATTGTGGACCTGCAGCTACTGCCATGACCCTTCAGTATTTTGGCTATAATGTTAGCCAGGAGGAAACCAAGGCTAAGCTTCGAACAAGCTCAGATGACAAAAATGTGTTTATTGGTGAAATTTCAGCCTATCTAAAGAACGATTATGGTATTCAAAACAAAGTGCTTTTTAATGGAGATTTAAAGACCCTAAAGACATTAGTCTCAAATGGGGTGTATGTTGTGGTTGAAGACTTTCTTCACCCAAATGAGGATATTGGGCATGTTCTCATTATTCGTGGGTTTGATGATACTGAGGGGGTATTAATTGCAGATGACTCGTATTTTGGTGTTGGGATCAAATATCCATATGAAATGTGGGATGAGGGTCAGTGGAAGCCATATAACAGAGAATTTATGTCTGTATATAGAGCAGACAAGGAAGCTATCGTTAAAGCGATAGTTGGAGAAAACTGGGATGAGCCTACTATGTACCAGAATTCAGTTCTTCGAAACTTGAGAGAAACTGAGGCTAACCCAAATGATATGTATGCCTGGTTTAACTTAGGTACTAGCTATTTTGGACTTGGTGAGTATTCTCAGGCTCGTACAGCATTTGAAAAATCAAAGGCTTTGGGTTGGCCACACCGCATGCTTTGGTATCAAATCCAGCCAGTTCAAACATACAATAAGCTTGGAGAGTACAAATTAGCCCTTGAAACTGCTGATCTAGCCCTTTGGTATAACGATTCGTTTGGTGAAATACACTATGAGAAGGCTGTGGCATATAAAGGACTTGGTGAAATTGAGAAGGCTAGAATTGAAGCTCAGGCTGCACTTGGTTACAACCCCGATTTTACTTTGGCAAAAGACTTGCTTCACGGCCTTTAAATCTGCTTAAATAAAAGCAGTTAGATGTTTACCAATCCTGTTGCGGGAACCCCGCTTCTGCCTTCAGATTATTTAGTTTCATTTACTGCTGTCTTTTTGGGTTTACTCGCTGCTGTTTATTTGGCAAAACGCAAGGTGAAGCCAGTTATCTTGGCAGCTTTGGCAATTGTAGCAGTGGCAGCTATACTTCTTGGTTTACTGCTTCTTCCTTCTCCCGAAATTTCAAAAAGCAATTTAAAAGGTGACGAAATCAATTTAACCGATCCAATATATTTGCAGTTTGACAGGCCAGTTAGCCGCAGGAGTATGGAGAAAAGCATTACCCCTGATGTTCCTGGAACATGGGTTTTTGAAGATCCAGTTTACTTAACACATTTGTATAGAAAAGTAGTTTTTTATCCCCAAGATGGTTTTCAGGCAAATACTACCTACACTGTCAAAATTGTAGGTATTGAAAATACTATTCGGAAAAGTAAACCATATGAAGTTCAGTTTTCCTTCAAGACACAGAATGCTCAAGCTTTGACTGCTTCGAATTCAGTAGCTGCAGTTGCCCCCAAACCACAAACTTTCAAACTCCCTGTTCCTGCATACTTGCAGCAGCACACACTTTCCTGTGAGGTGTCATCTCTCCGTATGGCGCTTGCCTATAAAGGTATTTCAAAAACAGAAGAAGATCTAATGGCTCAGGTTGGAGTTGATAATACGCCTCACATTGACGGAACCTGGGGAGATCCATATGAACACTTTGTTGGAAATGTGGATGGCAATCAAATGAGGGATGGATATGGTGTTTACTGGGGTCCGATTGAAAGGGTTGCAAGAAATTATGGGAAGGCTGAAGCGTTTCAAGGGGGAAATATTGAAAAATTAACAAAAGCAATTTCTGCTGGTAACCCAGTTATTATTTGGGTATATAGCAGTAGCGGCAGACCAACACACTGGAAGACATCTGGTGGGAAAGATATTTTTGCGGTTGCTGGGGAGCATACAGTCGTTGCTGTTGGCTTTGTGGGGTCAGCCAGTAATCCAACACAGATAATTGTGAATGACTCACTTGTGGGGCAAGTGTATTGGTCTAGAAGCCAATTTGATCACAAGTGGGCAACTTTTAATCAAGCTGGGGTGATTATTTACAAGTAAGTGTGATATTTGTACCTAAGTAGTGGATTTGCTGACTGAATTGTGTGATAATTATTCTATACACATGCTTTTCTGAATATGTTTAAGAATTTATCTTTGCTAATTAAAAAATATGGAGGTGAGTGGGTTGCATTAGAACCGAATAAAAGGATTGTTGTTTCAAGTGGTAAAACAGCAAAGCAAGTTTATGCTTCTGCCGTGAAGAAAGGTGTGAAAATTCCTACTTTGTATAAAGTGCCCGCGAAGTATCTCCCCAATGTAGGTAATGCAATTTAAATACAAGTTTACTCAAATTAAAGACGATAAAATTCCGATGTTAGAGGTTAGAGTTGAAGACCCAGCAACAGGAGTAGCTTTTAATTATCCTGCGATGCTTGACTCGGGTGCATTTACGAATGTGTTTCACTCCGAACTGGCGGGTTTATTGGGAATAGATCTTAATCGTCTAAAAGAAATTCCGTTTGGTGGAGTAAAAGATGCACCTCCAATGAAGGGAAAAGTTTGTGGATTAAAATTAAAAGTGATTCAAGATAAGCATACTTTTGAATTTAATGCACCCGTGATTTTTAGCGATGAAGTATCTAATAGTGGAGAAGGTCTACTTGGAAGACGAGGTTTTTTTGACTACTTTGATGAAGTTGTTTTTAACTTCAAGAAAAACGAATTTTACCTCAGAAAAACTTGACTATGCGGCCCCGATGGGAGTCGAACCCACCTTTTACCCGTGACAGGGGTATGTTCTAGCCGATGAACTACGAGGCCAACACCTGTATTTTACTATAAATTCATTTGATTCTCCAATTGAGTTCGTTTAATATGTTAATTGTTACTATGCCAGAATTTGGACCAAGGGAATTTGAGTTAAAGGAATCTGCTACATTTTTGGCTTACTCTGGTCCTTCAACTGATAGTGAATTTTTTACAGAATATTTTTTGCCGAGTGGATACGTGGGAATAATTGAAGTTAAGAGGGAGTCAGGATGTGTTGTGATTAGCGATCGCGATAAATCTATTTACATGCCGATTCCAGAAGAAGTTCTTCATGTTTTTGATTTGAAAATGCCTCACCTTAGAGTTAAAAGTGAGGCACAAGTTATAATGCTTATTCACTGGAGAGGTTTGCCCGAGGAAATAAGGGAGATTGTTTGTGATTTTATTGATGCACGGACGAAGTAGGATTTGGGTATAATATATTTAGATGAAGACTTCAAAAACAATGGGAAATGTTGAGATTGCTGAAGTTCTTCGTGATGTAGCTGCAGCATATAAACTTCAGAATGAAAAGCTAAACAAATTTAAGATAGTTGCATATGAGAAAGCAGCGGACGCTGTAGAACATGCAACAAGTGAACTCAGGGATCTCTGGGAAGAAGGGAAGCTTGATGATGTACCTGGAATTGGGCCATCAATAGCAGAGCATCTTAGTGATATTTTCAAGACTGGTAAGTCAAAGCACTTTGATGATTTAACCAAAACGATTCCTCCAATAGTTTTTGAACTCATGAAAATACCTGGGATTGGTGTGAAAACTGCGAGTAAACTTGTGAATGAACTTAAGTTGAAAAGTTTGAAAGATTTAAGGAAAGCAATAACTGACGGGAGAATTGCAGAGATGGAAGGGTTTGGAGTTGATTCCCAAGAAAAGATATCAAAATCTCTTACAGACTATGAAAAGAAACCACCGAGCCGCCATCTCCTGCCGTATGCATATGAAATTGCAAGTGAAGTTGCTGAGTGGGTAAGGAAAGATGCTGGAGTCAAAAGAGTTGACATGCTTGGGAGCTTACGGCGTCAGGCGACAACGATAGGGGATATTGATTTATCGGCATTGTCCACTAACCCTGATAAAACAATTGAACACTTTACGAAGTTTCCAAGAGCAACTAGAGTTATAGAAAAGGGTGAGCGCAGCACCTCTATTATAATTCCTGGCAACATCCAGATTGATTTGATGGTGTGTAAACCTCAGGCATATGGGAGTTTACTTCAGCATTTCACAGGTTCTAAACACCATAACATTGCTTTGAGAGAGTATGCATTGAAGCACCAACTTAGTGTCTCTGATTATGGAATATATGATCTCAATAAAAATAGAAAACTAATTGAATTTTCTGATGAGGAAAAGTTTTACAGGTTTTTAGGGATGGATTATATTCCACCTGAGATGAGAGAGGATACTGGCGAGATTGAACTGGCTTTAGAAAGTAAACTTCCAAAACTTGTTGAATTGAAAGATATAAAAGGAGATTTTCATATCCACTCTGACTTTGATATTGAAACAAGTCATGACATAGGATCAGCTTCCATGAAAGATATCGTGAAAAGAGCAATTGAGCTCAACTATGAATATATTTCCTTTTCTGAACACAATCCAAGCAAAGGAAAACATAATGCGAGTGAAATTGTGAAACTATTAAAGAGAAAGCGTGAAATTGTTGACGAATTAAATTACTCAACTTCAAAAGAGAAAAACAATCGAGGATTTAAAGTATTCAATAGCCTCGAGATTGATATTTTGCCTGATGGAAGCTTGCCTGTTCCTACTGAAGGTCTTGAAACTTTGGACTTTGCATTGGTTTCGATTCACTCTAGTTTTGATTTGAGTCGTGATGAAATGACGAAGCGGGTTTTGAAAGCTTTTGATAATCCAAAAGTGAGAATATTTGCTCACCCTACAGCACGCAAATTAAATGAACGCGAGGGAGTAGATCTTGATTGGGAGAAGATATTTGATGCTTGTCTTGCAAAGAATATTTGGGTTGAGATTAATGGAGACCCCGCCCGCCTTGATTTGCCAGATAGCTTGGTACATGACGCAGTCAAAAGAAAAGTTAAAATGACAATAGATACAGATACTCATCATCTTGAAAATATGGATAATATGAAGTGGGGAATAAGTGTGGCAAGACGAGGTTGGGCAACAGGGAATGATATAATTAATACCTTGAGTTTGAGAGAATTCGAGAAATTACTGAAATGAATCAAGATAAAATTTTAGGGAGATATGTAAAATTCTTCTTATTACCTGGACTTATATTGCGAATTGTTCTTTTTCAAATTCTGTGGGGAGAGGGTGCAAAGTCTGTTGGTTACGATTACTATTCAACTTTAGTTAAGACTTATTCTGTTGTTGATAATATTGAATTTGTATACTATTCGATATTGTATTCTATTTTCTTGATACCTTTTTATGATTTTTTTGTTGTTGTGTTCTTAACCTATAAAAACCTGCCTCACAAATCTAAGAAGCGCCTGGTTCTTTCTGTTTTGAATGGTTTAGTAGCGTGTATGATTGCGGCAGTTATTACATTTTTGATTGGGTTGATAATTTTTACTGTATTGGCCTGGGTTTTTGGTGTCCCTGCGTCGGAATTTCATTCTTGAAGTTGATGTATAATCTAAGATAGATAGAAAGAGGGTGATTATAAATATGATTTGGATTTTAATAATACCACTTGCTGTAATAGTTCTTTGGGTTCTTGGTACGTATAATTTTTTTGTTTCAAGTAAGGCGAGAGTAAAGGCTTCAATACAGGAAATTGGAAATCAGTTGAAACGACAGGCTGATTTGATTCCTAATTTGGAAGCGAGCGTCAAAGGCTATTTGAAACACGAAAAAGGTATTTTTGAAATGTTAACTGATGCCAGAAAAGCAGTAGCTGGAGCTGTTGAGAGCGGAAACGTTCAAAAAATGGCTGATGCTGGTACAAAACTATCAGCGGTACTACCAAAATTGCAGATTGCAGTTGAGAGCAACCCTGATTTGAAAGGAAATGAAGTTGTTACAAACTTAATGGATGAGCTACGCGATACTGCTGACAAAATAATGTATGCAAGACGATTAATGATTGATTTGACAGCAGACTATAATGTGAAGCTAGTGAGCTTTCCATCAAACATTGTTGCAAACGTATTTCATTTTGAAGAACTTTCAGGACTAAATACTCCACAAAACGGAGAACATATGGAAGTGTCAACTGAAGAAATGAAGACCCCGAAGGTTAATATATAGCCCATATGCAGAATATTTATGAGGCTATTGCAGTAAACAAAAGAAAAAGTACAATCGTTATGATTGCATTTGTTGTTTTTGTGGGAATTGCTATCTGGGCAATTGCAAACGGAATGTCTTACTACTTTGGATATGAACCAGGCGGACTTGGGTTTATTGGTATAGCTTTTGTAATATCCGGCGCGATGAGTTTTGTTGGATATTATACGAGCGACAAAATTATTCTTGGAATTTCTGGAGCAAGGGAAGCTGACCGCAAGAAAGATTTCCAATTCTATACAGTTGCTGAGAACTTAAGTATTGCAGCAGGGGTTCCAAAACCAAAGTTATATGTAATTGATGACACTGCTCCAAATGCTTTTGCAACAGGACGAGACCCAAAGCACGCTGTAATTTGTGCAACTCGAGGACTTCTTGATAATTTAAATAGAACAGAACTAGAAGGAGTCATTGCTCACGAAATGTCGCATATTCGAAATTATGACACTAGACTTCTTTCAATCGTTGCAGTTTTAGTTGGACTTGTTGCACTTCTTGGAGACTGGTTTTTGAGAATGAGTTTTTTTGGATCAGGCAGGAGAAGCAGGGATAATGAAGGAGGACAGATTGGAGCACTCTTGGTAGTTGTTGGATTTATATTTGCACTTCTTTCACCAATTATTGCAACTCTTATTCAACTTGCAATTTCCAGGCGTAGGGAATTCTTGGCAGATGTGGGAAGCGTTAGTTTGACCCGTCAGCCAAGCGGTTTAATTTCAGCTCTTGAGAAGATATCTCGAGATCGTGAGCCATTGGAAGTGGCTAACAAAGCAACAGCTCATCTTTACATTGTTAATCCTTTCAAAGGAGAGGGACATGGGTCGAAAGCCTGGTTTGCAAATCTTTTTAATACTCACCCTCCAATTGCTGAAAGGGTTAAGGCCTTGCAGAAAATGGTATAATTCTTATATGTCAAGAAAGAAAGTTGATGCAGTTGTTTGGAAAGAAGGTAAGTTGTTTGTTGCCAAGACTATTGGTTTGGAGCTTGCTAGTCAAGGCAAAACTAGAAAAGAAGCCTTGGATAATCTTCAGGAGGCATTAGATCTTCTTTTAGGATGAAGCTCTACAAAAGATGGCTTGAAGTTGATATCATATGGCATGGGGAAATTGAGTAATGATGATACTAAGCGTGTTGCACAGTTAGCCAAACTTCAATTGACGAAAGAAGAAACTGATAAATTCACAAAACAACTCACTTCGGTCCTAAGTTACATGGATGAACTTGAGGCAGTTGATGTTAAAGGCGTTGAACCAACTGCACAAGTTACTGGGTTAACCAATGTCTTGAGGGAGGATACAACTGATCCAACAAAATGTTTGACACAAGATGAAGCGCTTTCTGGGACAGAGAATACTCAGAATGGATACTTTAGTGTGAAGGCAATACTAGATAAAAACATATGAACTTACCTAAATCAATTAAAGAAACACAGGACGGGCTTTTGAAAAAAGAATTTACAGCAGTGGACTTGGTTAATTCATATTTGGGGAACATAAAAAGCAAAAACAAAAAATTGAATGCTGTTTTAACCATTTCTGAGGATTTGGCATTTGAACAAGCCAAAAAGTGCGATTCTTTAATTTCTCAACTAGGTGATAAAGCATTTGAAGAATATCCACTGTTGGGAGTAACTGTAATTCATAAAGATATTATTTCAACAAAAGGTGTTCGAACTACAGCTGGTGCAAAACTCCTTGAAGATTATGTTCCGGCATATAGTGCTACTGTAGTCAAAAAAATTGAGGAGGCGGGAGGTATTATGATTGGCAAGGCAAACTGTGATGCATGGGCGCATGGAAGTTCTGGCGAGAATTCAGACTTTGGTCTGACACTGAATCCAATTAATAGTGAACATGTTCCTGGCGGTTCATCATCTGGTTCTGGAGCCTCTGTTGCCTCTGACTTCTCTTTGATTGCAACTGCTACTGATACCTGCGGATCAACACGTCTCCCTGCCTCTTACTGCGGTGTAGTTGGACTCAAGCCAACCTATGGAAGAGTCTCAAGATACGGCGTAATTGCTATGGCAAGTTCACTTGATTCAGTTGGAGCTATAACAAAAAATGTTGAAGACATTGAAACAGTTTTTAATGTCATGAAAGGTGAAGATGGACACGACAGCACAGTCAAAAATATAGGTGATAGTAGTAAAGTTAAAACTAATTTCAAAATTGGAATACCAAAGGAATTTTTTGGAGAAGGTTTGGACAAAGAAGTTGAAGAAGCAGTTATGGATGCTAAAAAAAGATTTGAGAAACTTGGGGTGAAGTTTGTTGAGGTAAACCTTTCTCATACCAAATACGCTGTTTCTGCTTACTACATAATTCAACCTGCTGAGGTTTCGTCAAATCTTGGTCGCTATGATGGAGTGCGTTTTGGAAAGGCGCGAGATGCATTTGGGGATGAAGCAAAGCGGCGCATTATGCTTGGAACATATGTCCTTTCGGCGGGGTATCATGATAAATACTATTTGAGAGCAATGAAAGTTAGAACAATTATTAAAGAGGAAGTAGATAAAGTTTTTGAGAATGTTGATGCTATCTTGGCGCCTGTTGCACCGACACCTCCATTTAAATTGGGTGAGAAAGTAGATGATCCTTTGAAAATGTATTTGACTGATATATATGCGGCAACTGCTAATCTTTCTGGAATTCCAAGTTTGGCAATACCAAATGGTGTAACAAAAAAAGGATTACCGTTAGGCTTTCAATTGATGGGAGCAAGAAATAGTGAAGAAACTCTCTTTCAATTGGGTAAAATGTTTCAGCATGAATAAAATTTTAAGAAATAGTGTTTTTAGTAACAGGAACTTTGTTGCAATACTTGTATCTCAAGTTTTGTCGCAGCTAACTGTTAATGTGATGAGCTTTTTAATCCTCATCATGGTTTTTGAGCAGACTAATTCAAGTATTGCTACTTCATTTATTTGGATTTCATATGCCTTGCCTGCAATCATTGTTGGCCCAATAGCTGCTGCTGCAGTGGACTTTTTGGGGAAGCGCAATGTAATGATGTATGCAAATATTCTTCAGGCAGTTACTATCGCAATTTATGCACTCCTTCTTTACAGGCATTTAGTATTTTTGCCGTTTGCAATAGTTTTCATTTATTCATTTCTTAATCAGTTCTATGTTCCAGCTGAAGCATCGGCATTGCCCCTACTTGTTCCAAAAGAGAAGCTTCCTCAGGCAAATGGAATATTTTTCATTACCCAGCAGTCTGCCTTGGTTGTTGGGTTTGGACTTGGTGGAATATTTACTGAAATTTTAGGATTTAGGGCAACTACAGTTCTTGCTGCTTTCATGCTTTTTTCTGCCTACCTTTCAACTTTTACCTTACCAAATGACAGACCAAAGATGAGATTTAATTTGAAAGGTGAGTTTGAGGACAAAGTGAATCATTTCTTCACTGAAATATTGGAAGGATATAGATTCATTAGGGACAGCAAAACCATTCTTCTGCCATTTCTTTTGCTGTTGTGGCTTCAGGTCATATTAGCCGTTATAGTTACTAACCTCCCAGGAATTGCCACAAGCATTCTTTCCATAAAGGCAGGGAGTTCTGGACTGTTTATTGTTATGCCTGCTGGAATTGGGGCTGTAATTGGAACCTCAATTCTTTCTAAAAAATATGCCAGGTTTATGTTGAAAAATAGATTTGTTTTTGGGGCGATAGCCTTTTTAGGTGTTGATATATTACTTGTTACTTTAGGACTTCCATTAATTGAAGTAATTTCTGTCAGAACATTTGTTGGAGTAATCCTTTTTGGCATAGTTGGTTTTCTTGTTGTCTCTATTTTGGTTCCATCAGTTACATATCTACAGGAAAATACACCAAAGGAATTTTTGGGGAGAGTTTTTGGGAATTTCTGGTTTCTTACAACACTTGCAACAATGCTGCCAGTTCTTTTCTCAGCTACAATATCTGAAATTTTGGGTGTTCAATTCTTACTTATAATTTTAGCTCTCATGTGTTTTGGAGTTTTTGCCTTGATTCATAGGAAAAATTTCAAATTATCTTAAGTATGTATAAATTTGTAATTGGACTTGAAGTGCACATTGAGCTCTCAACTAAATCCAAAATGTTTTGCAGATGTTCTGCAGACCATTTTGGAAAACAAGCTAATACCCAGGTTTGCCCAGTTTGTTTGGGACTTCCTGGAGCACTTCCATTTACCAACGAAGAAGCTATTAATTCAACAGTTAAATTTGGATTGGCACTTGGGGCTAAAATAAACAAATTTTCAAAATTTGACCGCAAACATTATTTTTACCCAGATCTTCCAAAGGGCTATCAAATATCACAGTATGATTTGCCTCTTTGCATTGAAGGGAATTTAACCCTTGAAAAAGAAAAGGTGCGAATCAGAAGAGTTCACATTGAAGAGGATACTGGGAAACTTCAACATACTGAGGGCAAATCATTAATTGATTTCAATCGTAGCGGAGTTCCTTTGATGGAGCTTGTTACTGAACCTGATTTCTCAGACGTTGATGAAGTAATTAATTTTCTCCAAGAGATACAAAGGATTGTGAGATACCTTGGAATATCAACAGCTGATATGGAGAAAGGTTCAATGCGGCTCGAGGCAAACGTGTCGCTAACTGATACAGGAGAATTTCCCAAGTATAAAGTAGAACTTAAAAATATTAATTCCTTTAGATTTTTGAGGAAGGCACTTCAATATGAATTCGAAAGGCAAAGTGAAATTTTATCAAAGAGCCAAAAAGTAGGACAAGAAACAAGAGGATATGACGAAAAGAGTGGGAAAACACTCTTGCAGCGAAGTAAGGAAGAGGCAAATGACTACAGATATTTTCCAGAGCCTGACATTCCACCAATGAAATTAAAGGATGAAGATATAAATAAATTAAAGGGTTCGATTCCAGAACTACCAAGTGAGAAGCGGGAAAAATATATGAAACTTGATCTCCCTTCAAACTATATTGATGTTTTGATAGATAGTAAAGAAAGGGCAGAATATTTTGAAGAAGCTGTCGAACTTGGTAAAAAAGAAAACATATCAGCAAAAATAATTGCAGGACTTATGGTGAACCAGAACTTGGACAAAGATATTGATGACCCTGCAGCACTCATCAAAAAGATTTATCAACTTACACAAAAAAGTTTTGCGAGTACAGATGATACAAAGAAGGCTGTTGAGAAAGTAGTGAAAGATAATCCAAAGGCGGTGAAAGATTACAGAGAAGGTAAAGGTGAAGTTATTGGATTTTTAATTGGACAAGTACAAAAGGAATTAAAAGGGCAGGGAGATACAAAAATAATTAACCAATTTTTATTAAAAAGTCTGATGGAGGGTTGATTGTTCTTCTAGTTTCTTAGTTCTTTTCCTGTCGGTCAATATCTCTCTGTCGAGAAAATCGGAAGTTCTAGCCAAATCTTTTTGAATTTTTCGAATATCTTTCTTAATAGGAAGAAGAGCTTTTGTGATTATTGGTTCGACAAGACCAGGTATTTTTTTCTCCAACTCTATGTCGAAAATTTTTCTTATCGATGTTAAATCTTGTGGAGATAGCATGATTTACTGTAATGCATGTTTATTGGGATTTCAAGATAATGAAAGTGTATTATACTAAGGCATGGCTGGAAAATTTGTTCACCTTCATTTACACACAGAATACTCACTTCTTGATGGACTTTCTAAGGTTTCAAAGTTGATGAACCGAGTCAAAGAAATGGAGATGGATACTGTAGCTATTACAGATCATGGAACAATGTATGGTGCTGTTGAATTCTATAAAGGAGCAAAAAAAGAAAATGTGAAGCCAATCATTGGAGTTGAAGCCTACACAGTTTTATACGATCACAAAGAGAAACCTGAGAAAGAAAGATACAACTACAACCATCTACTTCTTCTTGCTAAGGATGAAGAAGGGTATAAAAATCTGATGAAGCTAACCTCCATTGCTCACTTGGAGGGTTATTATTTTAGACCAAGATTTCAAAGAGAAATTCTTGAAAAATATTCCAAGGGGCTAATTTGCACTTCGGCTTGTGTTAATGGAGAGGTGGCAAGAGCCATAATTGATGGAGACTTGGGAACTGCAAAAAAAACAGCTCAATGGTTCAATCAAGTTTTTGGTAAAGATTACTATCTTGAAATTCAAAGGCATGAATATGCAAAGCACCTTGAGAATGCGCCTCTCGAGATGAAGGCAGAGTTAGCTCGTCAAGCTGAAATTGAGACTTTGGTAAATACTGAGATAGTGAAGCTTTCTCGAGAACTTGGAATTCCACTAGTTGCCACAAACGATGCACACTATATAAATAAGGAGGATGCAAGTGCACAAGATGCTCTTGTGTGTGTTGCAACTGGGAAACAAGTTAGGGAAACCAAGAGAATAAGAATGGTTGATACCCCTACTTATTATGCCAGAAGTCCTGAGGAGATGATTGGTCTTTTTCCAGACTTTCCCGATGCTATTAAAAATACTGTAGCAATTGGAGAAAAGTGCAATTTGGAAATAACAACCTTGGGTAAATGGTTCTTTCCTAAGTTTCCTCTTCCTAATGATGAGAAGGCTGATGAATACCTTGTTCGACTCGCCAATGAAAAACTTCGAGTAAAGTTCCCAAAGCCATCTAAAGAATTAACTGACAGGTTAGATCATGAACTAGGGATTATTAATGCCAAGGGCTATGCCCCATATTTTTTAATTGATATGGATTTGGCTAGTTGGACAAAGAAACAGGGGATTATTACAAATACGAGAGGGTCAGCAGCTGGGAGTTTGGTTTCATATGTTTTGGGAATTACCACGGTTGATCCGATTAAATATTATTTACCGTTTGAGAGATTTCTAAATCCATATAGACCATCCCCCCCTGATATTGATTTTGATGTGGCTGATGATAAAAGGGATAAAATTATCGGATATATCACTGACACATATGGGAAAGAGAAGGTTGCCCAGGTATGTACATTTGGAAGAATGCTTGCGAGAGGGTCAGTAAGGGATGTTGCAAGAGTATTGGGATATGAATATGCAGTTGGAGATAGGATATCAAAACTTATCCCTCCACCAAAACAAGGATTTCCAATTACTATTGAAAAGGCACTTGCGATCACGCCGCAACTTCAGGAACTTTACGACACAGATCCAGACAGCAAGAAAATCTTGGATTTAGCCCGTCATGTTGAAGGCTCTGCACGGCACATTTCGGTGCATGCCGCTGGTGTTGTTGTTGCACCAACCGAAATGACAGATTTTAGTCCAATTCAAAAAGAACCATCTGGAGAGAAAGTTATTACTCAATATGAAATGCATGCATGCGAAGATGTTGGACTAATTAAATTTGATATTCTTGGAATTCGAAATTTATCAATTTTAGGGCTTGCCATTGAAATAGTGAAGGAGAGAACTGGTAAGACCGTTGATTTACATGAAATTCCACTCGACAACAAAAAAACATTTGAGATGCTCTCTCGTGGGGAAACCATGGGAGTGTTCCAGCTCTCTAGCTCCGGGATGACAAGGTATATCAAAGAGTTGAAACCTGACAAGGTTGAAGACTTAATGGCAATGGTAGCCTTATACCGCCCTGGGCCAATTGCAGTTATCCCTGAATACATAAAAAGAAAAAACGATTCTAGTTTGGTTAAATATATAGATCCCAGAATGGAAAAGTTTCTTGGTGCTTCATATGGACTTATTGTTTACCAGGATGATCTTCTTTTTTGTGCACTGGATTTGGCAGGATATACCTGGGAGGAAGCAGATAAATTCAGAAAAGCAGTGGGTAAGAAAATTCCTGAAGAGATGGCTGCACAGAAGGAAAAATTCACAACTGGAATTGTAGCTCATGGACAGACGCAGGATTTTGCAGATACCCTTTGGAAATTATTTGAACCATTTCAGGCATATGGATTTAACAAGGCTCATGCAGCTTCATATGGTATGGTTTCATACCAAACTGCATATATGAAGGCCAACTACCCAGTCCCCTATATGTGTGCACTTTTGACCTGTGAAAGTGGGGACACAGACAAAATTTCGGCCGCAATTAGCGAATGCAGAAGAATGGGAATAAATGTCTTACCTCCTGATATTAATGAAAGTGTTGTTGGTTTTACCATAGTGAAGGATGAGAAATCTTTGAATGGCGAAGCAATTCGATTTGGACTATCTGCTATTAAAAATGTTGGAGAGGCTGCAATTGATGCAATACTAACTGTTCGAAATGAGGGAAGATTTTTGACTCTGGTTGATTTCCTTTCGAGAACTGATGCCAGGAGAATTAATAAAAGGGTATTGGAGAGCCTTATTAAAGTTGGAGCTTTCTCGGCATTTGGTAAAAGAGCTGCGATTTTGGCTTCTATTGATGAAATTCGTGAAAGAGTAAAACCAAAGAAAGCTACATCTCAACAGGATTTATTTGGCGAACTTTCTGAAAAATTAACCGAGAGTTCACAGACTTTCATTATTGATATGGATGAATTTACTGAGGGTGAAATTGAAAACCTTGAGAGACAATTACTTGGGCTTTCACTTTCGGCAAAACCAATGTCTGAAACTCTTGGCAACCTACTTAATTTTGCAACACATAAGATTGATGAATTGAATACAGAAAATGAATACAAAGACACTGTGAAGATTGCAGGGCTAGTGAGTGAAGTTAGAAACGTTGTAACCAAGAAAAGCGGAGCCTCTATGGCTTTTGTAAAAATGGAGGATGGGACTGGAACGCTGAATCTCGTGGTTTTCCCCAAAATTTACAAAGATACACTTGAGATTTGGAGTGAGGCAAAACCAATCCTAGTATCCGGAAGAGTGGATGTTCGAGATGAGGAGGTTAATTTAATTGTAGAGAATGTTTTCACCAAGGAAAATGCCTCACAGAAAGATGCACTATTTTTTGTGAGAATACCAAAGAATACTGACATTGATAAATTAAAAGAAATTAAGAAGGTATTTTTGGAGAATCCTGGTACACAGAAAGTGACTCTCCTTTTTGAAGGGAAGGATGAAAAGGTTACTTTCCCACAAGGGATTTCATGGAGTGAGGAACTGTCCCACACCATTGCACAAATTTTGGAGGAGGCAAAGATTTGAGATACTGAAGCCAGTCTGTTAAAATACACACTATGGCATTAACAATCAGTCACAAAGAAGTTAGTTTTGGAGTTGGGGATATGGTGAAGATCTCCTTAAAGGTTAAAGAAGGAGAGAAAACTCGTACCCAAGTCTTTGAAGGTATGGTTATGGGAATCAAGGGAAGCGGGACAGGAAAGAGCTTCACAGTTCGTAAAATTGGATCAGGAAAGATTGGGATTGAAATGATATTCCCAATTGAATCTCCTAGTGTTGAGAAGGTGTCTGTTGAAAGGAAGGGAACAGAAGGGGTAAGACATGCAAAACTTTACTACACCAGAAACAAATCACCTCGTGAGATTGAAAAGATTTATTCAAGAACTAATGACAAGAACAAAGTTCAGGTTGCAAAGAAGAAAAAGGTGGTAAAAAAGATACTCAAAAAAGTTGCTCTAAAGAAAACTACTCCTAAGAAATAAGTTGTTATTCTTCTCTAGGTTTTACTTCGTAGGTCTCTGCCTGATAATAGAACTGTATTGGAGATTGTCTATCATCAGCTAGTTCTTGCATAAAGGTTTTAACTTCTCTGAATGATAATCTGTTTTCCATATCTGGTGAAGCTAGTGCTAATGGCCCTTCAGATCCATCTGGATTGAAATACCCATGCAATAAATGTATTGATTTTCCTGTTTTTGTATCGTCTAATATGAAATGTTGCTCTAGGACTTGTGCCACATGAGTCATTCTGGGGTTTGTTCTGTCCATATTAAAACTTTCAAACAAGGAATTTATTACTTCTTCTGTCTTTTCTGGATTTCTTGTAAAACGATATTCTTTTCTATCTATCATTCTAATGGGTTACTTTGTTTACTTGGAAAAGGGTGTTTTAATTTGTGCGATGACTTCGTTTACTTCACCGCTTGCTAGTTTCCATTCATATATTGATTCGATAATATTGGAATCTTCATCTTTTTTGAATAAATTGTGATCTAGTAAAACTTCAATTACGTCGGGAGGTAGACAGTCAAAATATGGTTGAAGCATTGCGAATTTGTAATTACGTCTTTGCTCTTTATCCGGAGGAGTGAAAGTTTTTGGTTCTCTATTCTGTCTCATGGTTAATGATAAAACAGTTGGTAAATTATGTAAATAGGTTATACTGACTTTATGCTTATTTTGGGTATTGATCCAGGGACTGCGACCACTGGCTTTGGACTTCTTGAAACAAATGATTTAGATAACGGTCAAGCAAAATATAAAGTAATTGAGTGGGGACTGATTGAGACTTCAAAGGATGATAATCCAGGACAGAGATTGTCTGAAATTCATAAACAAATGAATGAACTTCTTGAGCGGATGAGTCCTGAGATTATGGTTATGGAGAAAGTTTTTTTTGCAACGAACGCTAAAACTGTGATTAGGGTTGGACAGGCTCAGGGAGTAATCCTACTAGCTGCTGCCAACTACAATGTTTTGGTTGAAGAATACTCTCCAATGACAGTAAAGAAGATGGTTGCAGGAAATGGCAGAGCAAAGAAAAAAGAAGTTGAGATCGCCGTGAGGGAAATATTTCCATCACTTGATTTAAAAGACTTGAAAAACAGTAGCTTACAGACACGCAAGAAGACTAAAACTTTAATTGATAATGCCGTTGATGCTCTAGCTATAGCACTGACACATGTTATGAAGCAGGAAGCTATCTAATAGAGGGGGTGATAAATAAAATGTGGGTAAAAATTGGAGTAGTAAAACATTATTATGACAAAATTGGAGTCGCAATAATTGAACTAATATCATCCCTTAAAGTTGGTGAAACTATTAAATTTCAAAGAGGCGGAGAAGATTTGTTTGAGCAAGCTGTTGGATCAATGCAGATTGAGCACGATGATGTTGATGCAGCCAACAAAGGAGATGTGATAGGATTAGCGACAGATGAAAAAGTTAAGGATGGGGCGGAAGTATTCAAACAAAAAAATTGAGTGGAAAAACGCTCCTGATATAAAGAAAAAGGTGAGGGTTCTTCTTGACTCTCTCCAGATTGAGTACGTCAAATCTTCAAGAGTATTTACATATAGGAGCATTAATGCCAATACTCGCGCATATGCGAGAATTTGGGGATTATCTGGTCTTTGGCAGAGAGTTTTGGATGAAGAGCCTGCATACATATTGGAGGTAATTTCTGAAAAGTTTGATAAATTAGATGAACACCAGCAAAATGAAATTCTTCTCCATGAGATAGCACATATTCCAAAGAACTTTTCTGGAGCATTGGCAGCCCACTCTCATGGCAAGGGAGCATTTCATGATAAATTGAAAAGATTTATAGTTTCTTACCGAGAAACATTATAAGCATAGCTTGAAATCAAATTATGAAAATAATTTTAATTCATGGAGAGGATTCATTAACCTCATACAACAAATTCAACGAATTAAAATTTTCTGTAAAAAAGAAGGGTTGGACACTTATTAATTTGAACTCTAAGGAAGCTCTTTCTGGGCAGCTTGTATCAGGAAACCTTTTTAGTGAAAAGATTGTTTACGTCCTAAATGATTTTTCCAAGTTAAAGACAAAAAGTTTTGATAACAATTCTTTTTTAATTGTTTACTCTGACCATGAGTTGACAGTTAGCCAGTTGAAAATTTTACCCAAGGGTACCAAGGTTGAGAAGTATGACTTGCCAAAAATTATTTACAACTTTCTTGACAGTTTGTATCCAGGAAACACAAAAAGAAGTGTAATTTTACTTGATCAGTTGGTTCAAAGAGAGCCTGTGGAGCTAGTCTTTGCAATCTTTACCCGCTTTGTTCGAGATTTATACTGGGTGAAAATTGATGAAGCTGGTTTACCATACCCAGATTGGAGAGCTTTGAAACTTTTGAAGCAGGCAGATAAATTTAGTAAGGAAAGTCTGAAGTTGATGATTAATGCACTTTCTCAAATTGATGTTAAGAGTAAAACTAGCAATTCTGATTTGAAGACACTCCTTGATTTTACCCTCCTCACAAACCTACAATGAACGAAGCGATGTACAAAAAAAGTTTGTTTGGAACAAGCGGCATAAGGGGAGATGCTGAAAAATTATTTACTCCACAATTTTGTTTTGATTTAGGATTTACATTTGTTGAGTTTTTGAGAAGGAAAAACATTACAACTTCAATTGCTATTGGAATGGATCCGAGGACATCAAGCCCACGCATAAAAAAAGATTTGGCTAGAGGATTTATTGAGGCAGGAGTTCAAGTTTTTGATGAAGGAGTAACCCCCATTCCATCCATAAACTGGCTAATTAAAAATACTGAAGTGAAGGCAGCAGTTATGATTACTGGGAGTCATATTGCACCCCACTTAAACGGAATGAAATTCTATGCTCATGATGAGGAGATATCTGAGGAGGACCAGATTGAAATAGAGAAAATTTACAATGAAGTTAAGGGACAAAAATTAACAAGCGATGAGGTTGAAACATCTGAGGACAATCGTGCGAGAGATTTATATTCTGATCTTTTGACAAGTGAGGCTTCCCTGCCGTATCCAAAGTGGAAGGTAGTGATTGATACTGCAAATGGAGCACAGTCAGTTGTCGTACCTGAAATTTTGAAAGGTTTTGGTTTTGAGGTAGTTGAAGTGAATTGTAATGTTGAGGATGATTTTATAGCTCGAGACACCGATACCGATGATCAAGCTGTGATTGAAGACCTGAAAAAAAAGGTGGTTGAAGAAAATTGCGATTTTGGTATTGCATTTGATGGGGATGGAGACAGAGTGGTTTTTATTGATGAAAAGGGTGAATTTGTGCAGGGAGAATATACATGTAGTTTAATTGCAAAGGAAATGTCAGGGAATGCGATTGTGACTACCATTAGTGCTTCACAGGTAGTTGATACTTTAGGGAAGAAAGTTATTCGAACAAAAGTTGGATCACCGCATGTAATTCATGCGATGAAAGAAAATAAAGTTGAGTTTGGTTTTGAGCCAAATGGAGGAGCCATCTTTGGAGAAAGAATGTACACAAGAGACGGAGGAAGTATGATGATTCAATTGGTGAATTTATTTAAAGACTTTAATGGAAAATTCTCTGAGATGGTTAGTGATCTTCCCAAGTTTTACATGGCACGCACTAAAGTGGAATATAAATGGGAACAGCAGGATAAAATAATACAGGCTGTTCGTGCACAATATAGCGGTAAAAAAATTGAAGATTTGGATGGCATGAAGATTTGGCTTAGTGATGACAGCTTTATATTATTTAGATCATCAGCTAATGCTCCTGAGTTTAGAGTTTTTGCAGAAAGCAAATCAAAGCAGACGTCTAAAAAACTACTTGCTGAGGGTATAGAATTAGTGGAAGGAGTAATTAATGCAAATTCTTGATGACTTGGTAAAGATTAGAGCACTTGATAAAGGAGGAATACTTTCATCCATCGAACATTTGCCCGAACAAATTGATGAGGCATGGAAGGGAGTCTCGTATATTCCCGAACCAAAAGAATGCTCTGATGCCAAAAATATAATTGTATCTGGAATGGGAGGTTCTGGACTTGGAGCTGATATTGTTCGAAATTTGATGTTTAGTAAGTTACGAGTTCCACTTGATATTGTGAATGGCTATAGTCTACCAAATTACGTTAATCATGAAAGCCTGGTTATTCTTTCTTCTTATTCTGGAAATACTGAAGAGACAATTGCTGCAACCAAGGATGCTATCAAAAGAAGGGCAAAAATTATTGGTATATCAACTGGGGGTGAGCTAGTTAAAATTCTTGAGAAGGAGAATTTGGTAAATTATAAGATTGATCCAAAGAGCAATCCTTCGGGGCAGCCCAGAATGGGTTTGGGGTATTCACTCATTGGAATACTGGCAGTTTTGGCGAAATGCAATTTCATAACTTTGGAGTCTGGGGAAATTCAAAGTTTGATAGTTACCGCTGAAAAGTTTGTGAAAGACTTTGGAGTAGGAGTTCCAACACACACCAATATTGCAAAAAGAATTGCAGAAAAGCTTGCTGGTAAAATTCCTGTTCTAATGTCGAGTGAACACCTTATTGGTGTAGCTCATACATTTCGTAATCAAATTAATGAGAATGCAAAAAACTTTTCATATAGCTTCAAAATTTCAGAAGCAAATCATCATTTGATTGAAGGGTTGAAGTTTCCACACAATGCAAAAAATTTGCTTCATTTTTTGTTTTTGGAATCTAAAAATTATCATACGAGGAATAGTATAAGGTATGGAATAACACAAGACGTTATAACTAAGAACGGATACAATTTTGATATATATAAAACAACTTCAAGACGAGAGCTCGAAGAAGTGTTTGAAATTCTCATCTTCGGAAGTTATGTAAGCTTTTACCTTGCTATGCTACATGGAATTGACCCTACCCCTATTCCATGGGTAGATTATTTCAAAGAAAAGCTTGCTTCTCAGAAGTAGGGGAAATTTGTTTTTTTACGAGATGGTGGTAGATGAGATAAGCTTGTTCTACCAATTTGTCTTCTATCGTTTGTTCCGTAGGTACCTGTGACTCTTCGATTTTTGGTAAACAACTGTGCAATGTATCCCTCGATATCCATGACTTCCTTGGTATCACCTTCGCTTAAGGCATTTATTTTGAGGACTAGTAAATTGTTGAAGCTTAACTCCCTAAATTTTTCCATATTACTTGATGTCGGGAGTTTATATAACTTAAGAGACTTTGTCAAACAATTTAGTTTTGTTTACTTCGCCTTTGTACCGCATCATATATTAATTCATTGAGTGCTCGTGTTGGATTATTTCCCTGCCCTCTGATTGTATTTGCTTGGACCATCGAAAATATTAGTGCCACATCCATGCTTAGATCTCCACGCTCGAGTTCCTCCTGATCTGGTGTAATGCTCATACTTTTATTCTCATGAATTGTACAGGTTACTAGTAGCTTTGGTTCACTTTCTGGTAGTTGCCTGTAGACCTTAATTCCGATTGTGTCATTTTCTCTACTCTTTGCTGTTTCCTGCGTTAGTTTATACAATGTTAGCTTTAAATTTGCTAATTCAACCCATTTTATGAATTTTTCATCCTTACTTAAATTATCAAAACGGCTGGCGTTACTTTCCATATTCGGAGTATACATATACCCCACATACTTGTCTATTTATTATTGAAAAGCTATCATGAATTATGACTGTCCGAACATCTTCCCTTACTCTTTTTTTCAGGGATATTGATAAGCACGATATTCCCTTGGTTGGAGGCAAGGGAGCCAATCTTGGAGAGATGGCACAGGCTGGATTTCCTGTTCCTGATGGTTTTGGAGTTACTGTTGCAGCATACGAAATCTTCTTAAAAGAAAATGGTTTGCTTGAGAAGATTAATGCAAGCATGAAGGGACTGGACGCCAGTAATGCCCCAGAACTTGAGAAGACTGCTAAGGCAATTCAAAGAGATGTTGAGAATGGAAAAGTTCCAGAGAATGTTGCAAAGGAAATAATCAAATCATATTCGAAACTTTCAGGACTTTTGAAAAAGGCAGAGGTGGCAGTGCGCAGCTCTGCAACAGCTGAAGATCTTCCTGGCATGAGCTTTGCTGGTCAGCAGGCTACCTTTTTAAATGTGAAGGGGGAGGCAAACTTAATTCAGTCAGTCAAGGAATGCTGGGCGTCATTGTTTACGCCACGTGCTATTTTTTACAGGATTCAAAATAAAATTCCGCATGAGAAAGTAAGAATATCTGTCATTGTTCAAAAAATGATTCAGTCTGAAGTTTCTGGGGTGATGTTTACAATTAATCCAGTTAATAATGATAAAGATAGAATTGTAGTTGATGCTGTTTGGGGACTTGGGGAAATGATAGTTCAGGGCTCAGTAATACCCGATCACTATGTAGTACAGAAAGAAACATTCGCGATTCTCTCAAAGGAAGTTTCAGATCAGCCAATTCAATTAACGAAAATTGATGGAGTAACAAAAGAGGTTGAAGTTCCAGTAAAGAAAAGGCCTCTCCAGAAAATTACAGACAAGGAAGTAATTGAGCTTGCAAGACTTGGGGATAAGCTTCAGAGGCACTACTTTTTTCCTCAGGATATTGAGTGGGCGAAGGATAAAAGCGGTGGGATATTTATAGTCCAAACTAGGCCCGTGACGACTATGGATGTCAAGGTTAAGGTTAGTAGTAAAACCGATAAGAACCAAGAAATAACTAATGCTCAAACACCAATACTCCGGGGGATTGCTGCAAGCCCTGGAATTGGAAGCGGACACGTCAAGGTTTTGAAGTCACCCAAGGAAATTGACAGGGTAAAGGAAGGGGATATTTTGGTTGCAAAGATGACTTCTCCGGACTATGTTCCTGCAATGAAAAAGGCTGCAGCTATTATCACAGATGAAGGGGGGGCAACAAGCCATGCTGCAATAGTATCTCGCGAACTTGGCGTACCTTGTGTTGTGGGAACAGGTGAGGCAACAACCAAATTGAAAGATAATTTTGTGGTTTCAGTTGATGGAACTGATGGAGTAGTTTACTTGGGCAGCAAGGTTGAAAAGACTGAGGATACTAAATTAAAGGAAGAAGGGTATGAAGCTCACAAGAATATAAAAACAGCAACTAAAGTTTATGTTAATTTGGCTGAACCTGAACGAGTCAAGGAAATAGCCAAAATGAATGTGGATGGCATTGGACTATTGAGAGCTGAATTTATGATTGCAAATATTGGAATTCATCCAAAGGAGGCAATCAAAAGTAAAAAGCAGAATGAATTTATCGGGAAGTTGGCCGGCCACCTTGAAACTTTTGCAAAGGAATTCTATCCAAGGCCTGTAGTTTACCGCGCAACTGACTTCAAAACTAATGAATACAGGCAGTTAAAAGGCGGAGATAAATGGGAGCCAGTTGAACCAAATCCTCTTCTTGGATTCAGGGGTGCATTTAGATATGTAAGCGATCCTGAGGTATTTAATTTGGAATTGACTGCAATTAAAAAGGTAAGGGAGAAGCACGACAATCTTCATTTGATGATTCCATTTGTAAGATCTCCCGAAGAACTTCGTCGCATAAGAAGATTTGTAGCTTCTGAGGAACTTTTTCGAGACAACACTTTCAAGTTTTGGATGATGGCGGAACTCCCGGTGAATGTAATATTACTTGAAGAATTTATAAAAGTTGGAATTGATGGAGTCTCTATTGGCAGCAATGATCTATCTATGCTTATCCTTGGAACAGATAGAGATAATTCTGAAGTTGCGAGCGCCTTTGACGAGAGATCGCCTGCAGTTTTGTGGGCACTTCGTCGGATAATTAGAATTTGCCACAAACACAATGTTACTGTTTCTATTTGTGGGCAGGCGCCAAGTCAGTATGATGATTTGGTTGAGGAACTAGTTCGACTTGGGATAACAAGCGTCTCAGTTAATCCAGATTCGATAGCGCGGGCAAGATCGATTGTGTATGAGGCAGAGAAAAGGTTAAAATAAGATATGGCAAAATTTACAAGAATTTGGGCTCGTGAGATTTTGGACTCCAGGGGTATGCCTACTATTGAGGCCTATGGACTTCTTGATAGCGGACATACTGTAATTTCATCTGTTCCATCTGGAGCTTCAACTGGAACATATGAGGCACTGGAACTTCGCGATGGAGATATGGATAGATACGATGGAAAAGGAGTTCTAACTGCGGTTAACAACGTAAATACAGTTATTGCAAACGCTATAGTTGGCAAGGATCCAAGCAATCAAGGGGAGATAGATAAAATTATGATTGATTTGGATGGGACCAGCAATAAAACAAAGCTTGGCGCAAATAGCATTCTTGCTGTTTCTATATTGACATGTAAGGCTGGGGCACTGGTGAATGGTGTAAGTTTGTATAACTGGGTAAATACACTTTTAAAAAATACTGGAAACAGCGTTAATGTAAAAATACCAACTCCACTTTTTAATATGATTAATGGAGGACTCCACGGAGCAGGAAACCTTGATTTCCAAGAATTTTTTGTAATTCCAGGCAGCAACAAAGCGTTTCACGAAGGATTGCAAGCCGGTGTTGAAATTTATTTCGCACTTGGAAAAGATTTGGCAAGACGAGGAGCAATTCATTCCATTGGAGATGAGGGAGGTTATGCCCCTAATCTCTTTACTAATGCTGATGCACTCGAGGTTTTGGTTGAGACTATTCGCAGGTCTAAATATAATTTGGGAAGAGATGTAACGCTTGGGCTTGATGTTGCATCAAATTCTTTTTACAAAAATAAAGTATATGCAATTAAAGATAAATCTGCTCCAATGGATGAAGGAAGCTTCATTCAATATTACAAGGAATTAAATGATCAATATCATTTAACAGTTTTGGAAGATCCTTTGTCTGAAGATGCATGGAGCGGATGGAAGGCTCTTTCTGAGACTATTGGAAGTCAAACAATAATTGTTGGAGATGATTTACTTGTGACTAACCCCAAAAGACTTGAGAAAGCAATTGCGGAGAAAGCCTGCAATGGGGTTTTGGTTAAACCAAACCAAGTTGGAACAGTCAGTGAGACCTTGAATGTTATAAAGTTAACGCGGGATGCCGGGTGGAAAGTAATTGTTTCTCATAGATCTGGAGAAACAAACGATACATTTATTGCTGATTTTTCTGTTGGAGTTGGAGCAGATCATGTTAAGTTTGGAGCCCCAGCGAGAGGTGAGCGAACTGTTAAATTCAACCGCTTGTCTGCCATAGAGCTTGAGCTTTCGCAACATGGATGATTCACACCGCTCTGTTTGTCTTCTTGTTCTTGATGGATGGGGACTGGCAAGTCCAACTGCGGGGAACGCAATATCTCTAGCTAATACTACAAATATAAATCGTTTAACTGCATCATATCCACACACACAACTTCGAGCATCAGGGGAAGCTGTAGGACTTCCTAAGGGAGAAGTTGGTAATACTGAGACTGGACACTTGAATCTTGGAGCAGGGAGAATTGTATATCAGGACTTGGAGCGAATTAATATGTCCATCGCTGATGGCACTTTCTTTGAAAACAAGGCTCTGACTGGGGCTATTGCCCACGCTATACAGTTTAACTCTAACCTCCATTTGATGGGATTAATTGGAGCTGGGGGAGTACATTCCAGCATTAACCACCTATATGCTCTTTTGAGACTGGCTCGAGAGAAGAACTTCAAGCGTGTTTACCTACATTTATTCACAGACGGCAGGGATTCTCCTCCAACATCTAGTGCAATTTATATTAGCCAACTAAATGAAGTAATTAAAAAGGAAGGTGTTGGAATAGTCGCTTCTATAATGGGACGCTATTGGGCAATGGACAGGGATAAAAGGTGGGACAGGACGGCAAAAGCATATTTTGCACTGACCAAAGGTATCGGACAAATGGTTAAGACACCGGATGAGGCGATTCAGGCTTCGTACTCAATTGGTAAGACAGATGAGTTTATCGAGCCTAGCTTAATTGCTGATACTAATGGAAAACCTATTTCAATTATTAAGGATAATGACGCTGTTATTTTTTTTAATTTCAGAATTGACAGGCCGAGACAATTGTCACGGGCTTTTGCTGTAAAAGATTTCACCAAAGCCAATGTTGAAACTAGTTTTGACCCCTACCTTATTAAATATACTAGAAGCCACCAGAAGACGAATGGGGCGCCTGCCCCTCTTGCTTTTGAGAGAGGAGAGGCTTTGAAGAATCTTTACTTTGCGACAATGACAGAATACGAAAAACTTCTGGTTGAGAATGGTGTCATTGTTGCCTTTCCACCCGAAATAGTTGAGATGCCTTTGGGGCGAGTTATTAGTCTTGCAAACTTGAGGCAGCTTCGCATGTCTGAAAGTGAGAAGGAGAGATTTGTTACTTTTTACTTCAATGGGCAGCAGGAAGCGCAGTTTCCCTCTGAAGAGAGATTAATTATTCCTTCTCCCAAAGTTTTGACCTATGACAAAAAACCCGAAATGGCAGCACGGGAAATTACAGACACCCTGATTTCAAAATTAAAGGATGGGCAGTATTCCTTTACGCTTGTTAACTTTGCAAATGCAGACATGGTTGGGCACACGGGAAGTATTGGTGGAACTGCAACAGCCTGCAGCATTATTGATGAATGTGTGGGGCGGATTGTTAATTTTGCACTAGGCTACAACATTACAGTCTTGATTACAGCAGATCATGGAAATGCTGAGGAAATGATTAATGCACAAACTGGGGAAATTGAAACCGAGCATAGTCGTAACCCAGTTCCTTTCATTGCAGTAAGCAGTGCATTAACTGGGAAGACACAAACACTTCCTGAGGGGATACTGGCTGATGTTGCACCAACTGTTTTGAGACTACTTAATTTGGAAGTGCCAAGTACAATGACTGGAAGAAATTTACTTGAGGGAGTTTTTGACTGACACTGTTGCTACTCTTAATTTTCTAATTAATGTTTTTCTGTTTTCAATGAGGGAAGGAAGAAGAGATGCAAAAATGATTAGGAAAATTAATGGCAATAGATATTTATCAACATTTGGAATGGCTGAACCCAAGAAGTAACCCAGTAAAAGCATTCCCCAAGACCAGGATATGCCGCCAATAATATTGTAGGTTAGGAATTTTTTGTATTCCATATTGCCAACCCCTGCCACAATTGGTGCAAAGGTGCGGATTACAGGCAAGAATCTGGCAAATATTATGGTTTTACCTCCATGCTTTTTGTAGAACTCCTGTGCACGGGTTATGTGATTAATATTAAAAAGAAGCGAGTCCTTCTTCTTGAAAATTCTTGGACCTACTTTTTTACCAAAGAAGTAACCAACTGAGTCTCCTGTAATTGCTGCAACCGAAAGCAGGATCATTAAGTAAACAATATTAAAATATCCTTGAGTAGCCAGAAGTCCTGCAGTTACTATTAAACTGTCTCCTGGGAGAAAAAAACCAAAAAAGAGACCTGACTCTGCAAAGATTATGGCTGTTACACCCAAGTAGCCAATTGTGCCAATGATTTCTGGTAGATTAATGTGCATAAGAATAGTTAGTTTACAAACTTTCTAATTAATCCTACCACTTTTCCTTGGATAGTTACATTCCTTACAAAGATTGGACTCATGGTTGAGTTAGCTGGTTCTAATCTTATCCTTGTTTCTTCTTTGTAAAATCTTTTTAGCGTTGCCATGCCATTATCAAGAAGGGCTACAACAATTTCACCATTTTTTGCTATGTTTGTTTCTTCAATGACTACATAATCTCCATCTCTTATTTGCTCCTCAATCATTGAGGTTCCTCGAACCTGCAAAACGTAAACTCTTTTGCCTGAAGCTGCGAAAGATGGAGGGATGCCAAAGGTTGCATTTGGATCTGTGTATGGTTCAATTGGAGCACCTGCTGCTATAAAGCCAAGAACTGGTACGGTTATTTCTTTATTGCTTGTGTCAAAACTAGTGTTTGATAGTTCTATGGCTCTTACTTTTCCGTGCTGTCTTTTAATCATTCCTTTCGCTTCAAGTGTTGCAAGATGTTCATGGATGGTTGCGAGGGAGTTAACACCGAGAGCGTTTGCAATCTGTCTTAATGTTGGAGCAGTTCCATTTGCTTGGATTGATTGTTTTATGAAATCAAGTATTTGCCTTTGTCTTTTGTAAATTACTATTGCCATAGTTTGTACATACAAGTTACTAAGGATACCCGAAGTTGTCAAGAGGGGAAAAAAGTGATATAGTTTGATACATGAACGAGAGAATAATTGATTTGGAAGAACTAAAATTAACTGACGAACCTCGAACGTTAAGTGATGTTCATATGAGAGCTGATTGGACACCTCGGGATATTCCTGCCAGTATTATTTTTCGTCAAGAAGGTGCTTCAAATTCGCCTATTATATTGAAAGCTGAGGACAATGTGGCTGGGTTTGTTTTGGTGATTGACCCAAGTGTTTTTGAGCTTGGGAATGATCAATTGTCAGTAACAATAAATACAGCATGTAACTTTGCTTTCAACCATTTAAAAAATGGTACCAGTAAGAAATTGAAATTAAGTGTACATGAGAGCGTTGGCCTTCATGATATGGAGTTTGTTTTAGCATTACTTGGTGAACCTGAAAGTAATAATTAAACTTCTTTGGATTAACTTCGTACCATGGTAAAATAGTTCATGAGTTTTAAACTTAAATCTTCATTTGGTTTGATGGGAGATCAGCCGCAGGCTGTTGATAAATTAGTAAAGGGACTTGAGAGCAAGGAAAAGTATCAAGTCTTACTTGGGGTTACTGGATCTGGAAAGACATTTTCTGTAGCAAATGTTATAGAGCGCACCCAGAGACCAACTTTGGTTATCTCACACAATAAAACTTTGGCTGCACAGCTTTACCAGGAACTTCGCGATTTTTTTCCTGAGAATGCAGTTTCCTACTTTGTTTCCTACTATGACTACTATCAACCTGAGGCATATATACCCTCAACTGACACGTATATAGAAAAGGATGCTGGAATTAATGAACTGATTGATAAATTGAGGCTGCTTGCTACAACAAATATTTTAACTCGAAATGATGTTATTGTTGTTGCTTCTGTTTCTTGCATTTACAATATTGGTTCTTCTAAGGAGTATGGGAATTTTGTATTGGATTTGAAGGTGGGTAATAAATTCAAAAGAGAAGAAATTATGGACAGGCTAACAAGTCTTCAATATGAACGGTCTGATTTTGGATTTCATAGGGGAACGTTTCGCGTCAATGGCGATGTTATTGATGTATACCCAGCGTACTTAGATGATGGAGTTAAGGTTGAACTTAAGGGCGATATTATCTCCAAACTAAACATGTTTGATCCGGTGAGCGGAGGAAAGGGTGAGACAATAGACAATTTTGTGCTCTATCCTTCAAAGCATTATGTAACTGATCCAACCAAGAATAAAGATGTTTTTAATGAGATAAGGCGGGACATGCTCAAAAGAGTTGGTGAACTTAAAAAGGAAGGTAAAGACTTGGAAGCTCACCGCTTGAAACAGAAAGTAACCTACGACCTTGAGATGATCCAAGAAGTTGGATACGTGAAGGGAATTGAAAATTATTCAAGATATTTTGATGGGCGTCAACCGGGGGATGCCCCATACAGTCTACTTGATTATTTTAATGAAACATATGGAGACAATTGGCTCACTGTAGTTGATGAGAGCCATATAACTTTTCCACAGGTGAGAGGAATGTATGCAGGGGATTTTTCAAGAAAGAGTACTTTAATTGATTATGGATTTCGATTGCCAGCGGCATTGGATAATCGCCCTCTGAAATTTGAAGAATTTATGAGAAGAATTCCAAACTTTATTGCAGTTTCAGCAACGCCTTCAGCCTGGGAACTCTCCATGGCAAATGGACATGTGGTTGAGCAGCTAGTTAGACCAACTGGAATAGTTGATCCTGAGGTTGAAATCAGACCAACTGAAACACAAGTCAAGGATGTTATTGAGGAAATAAAGAAGAATGCAAAAAATAAAGAACGCACTTTGGTTACAACTCTTACAAAAAGAACTGCAGAGGATGTGACCAATTACTTAAATGAACAAGGTTTGAAGGTTCAGTATCTTCATAGCGATGTAAAAACTTTGGAGAGGACAGATATTTTAGATGACCTAAGGCGTGGAGATTATGATGCTTTGGTTGGAGTTAATCTTCTTCGTGAAGGACTTGATCTTCCTGAAGTCACCCTCGTTGCCATACTTGATGCTGACAAAGAAGGATTCTTGAGAAGTGAGGTGTCCCTCATTCAAACAATGGGGAGAGCAGCGAGACATATTAAAGGACGCGTAATTTTGTATGCAGATTCCATAACTGGTTCCATGGATCGGGCTTTGAAAGAAGTAGATAGGCGCAGGAAATATCAGATTGAATGGAATAAAAAACACAACATAACTCCGAAGTCGATCGAGAAAGCAATTAGGGAGCGCGTGGTTGAAAAAGAGGAAGAAGCAGAGGGCGCAATTGATCCACTTTTCTCAGAAGTTAATTTAGAGAGCCTTACACCAATGGATAAAAGGAAGTTTGTAATTAAACTAAAGCGTGAAATGAAAATGGCAGCGGATGATATGAACTTTGAACTGGCTCTAAAACTTCGAGATAAGATTAGAGAGATTGAGGTGTAATAAGGATTCCACTTTTGTCTAATAGATGAAGTGCGAAATTGGTCTCTTGATATTTTTTATAAAGATATACATCTGTGAGAGAAATAGTTATTGCTTGATAACCTCCTGCTTCTTCTACTGATGAGCAGTGAATTCCTGATTCTCTATCTAAACCCCATGAAAGTCCTAGTAGTCTCACCTTGTTAATACATCCATTTGCACTGCTTAATGGATTATCTAAATCGTTGTTGTGGTCTACTGTTTTTTTTATTTTATTATTAAGTTCGCCACCACTTAATGGTATTTCCAAGTGAATGTTGCCGCTTCTATTTACTATTAAACCAAATAACTCAAAAGAAGGTATTGTATTATCTGGTGTATCTGAATCTTCTGGTATTCTTAGTTTGCAGGTATATGTTTTGAAACGACTGTTGTCCGTTTCTATAACTTTTGCTTCATCCCAACGACTATCTGATTCTGTAAACATACCAGTAATGTATCGTTATTTTTCTTTTTTGTCAATGCCGTTGCGATTGCAAAAGACATGATGTATCATGTGGCAAATGTCACGTGAATATTTAAATCTAGATGCCTTTCCGGAATTAGTGCAGGCGTACTTGAGTGATCTGTCGGCTCATGGAATTAAAAATGATATTGATGGTGTTGTACAAACAGTAAAGCAAGAATTTTGGGAGACATATGGTTTGGAGCTTTCGCCAAAAGGTGTTCTTAGAATGAAAAAAGATGCGGTGAAAATAGCAAATCTAAATTGTGATAGTAATTTTCAGGTAGGACTTTTGAGATTTGAATAAAGATACTTCATGATATTCTGTGATAAAATTTTTTGATGCCGGAAACCTGTAAGTTAAGCAAAGACGTTTGGTTGTTTAAACCTTCAGATGAAGATATTCTGAGCATGTCCAAAATGAACTTGTATTTACGAAATGGAATGGAAATTACAACTGGAGAGATTGATGAGATAGTTATGCGTTTTTGTGGTGATTGGGAAGATTTCCATGAATTTGTTCCATTGGCTACTCAACTCAAAAATGTTAGTGCTCCGGTTTATGTCATGACCAAGGATTTGCCTGGTGATTGGTGATATAATTGCTTACCACCGGTTGGAACCGGCGGGCAATTTGTATGGATAAAAATAAGGACTACCTCAAAGTTCGGGGTGCTAGGCAGCACAATTTAAAAAATGTTGATTTGGATATTCCAAAGAATCAACTTGTTGTTTTAACCGGCGTATCTGGAAGTGGGAAGAGTTCTTTTGCATTTGACACCATTTACGCAGAGGGGCAGAGGCGCTATGTGGAAAGCTTGTCAAGCTACGCTCGCCAGTTTCTTGGAGTGATGCAAAAGCCTGATGTCGACTCTATTGAAGGTCTTTCTCCTGCAATTTCAATTGATCAGAAAACAACATCTCACAATCCACGAAGTACTGTTGGAACTGTTACTGAAATTTATGATTATCTAAGGCTTTTATTTGCCCGTGTTGGACACCCACATTGTTCTATTTGCGGACGGGAAATAATGACCCAGTCTTTGGACCAGATTGTTGATGGAGTCATTAATTTAATAGGAGAGAGAAATAGATTTTTAATCCTTGCCCCATTGGTTAAAGATAAAAAGGGCGAATATTCGACCCTTTTTGCTAACTTGAAGTCAAAAGGGTATAAACGTGTTCGAGTTGATGGACAGATTTATGATCTTGATAATGAACCAATGCTGATAAAGACAAATAAGCATACTATTGATGTTCTAGTTGACAGAATCTCTGTTTCCAAAAAAGATACACAAAGGGCGAGACTCACCGAATCTATTCAAAAAGCGTTAGTAGTCTCAGAGGGACAGGTAATTATTGCTGAAATAAAAGATTCTGGGTATGAGATACCCGAGTACCCGAAAAAGTTGGTTGACCATCTTTTTTCAGAGAAGTTTAGCTGTCCCTTTGATAATATTAGTTTTCCTGAAATTGAACCGCGTACATTTTCATTTAATACTCCACATGGGGCATGTCCAAAGTGTTCTGGACTTGGAAAGATATTGAAGGTAGAGCCTTCACTTGTTTTCTCTGATGAACTTACAATTGCCCAAGGAGGGATATTGCCATATGGACATATGTTTGACAATGACACTTGGACAGCAAGACTTATTTTAACTTTTTGCAAGGAAAATAATATCAATACAGCAACCAACACAAAAAACTTAACTGAGGCTGAGAAACAAATTTTACTTTCTGGAACAGGGGAGAGGCAATACAAAGTGTATGGAACAAATAGGTTTGGACGAGAAACTTTCATAATGGAAGGTTTTTCAGGGATAGTTGCTGATCTAACCAAGAAACACGCAACAACTGATTCAGATAATGTGCGACAGGCAATTGAGAGGTATATGAGGGAAGTAGTTTGCCCAGAATGCAACGGAGATAGATTGAAAAAAGAAGCTCTATCAGTAACTATTAATAACCTTTCAGTAGCTCAAGTTGCCAATAAATCGATAGTTGAAACTTTGAGCTGGGTTGCAGAATTGAATAGCATTTTATCTTCTCGAGAAAAACACATTGGAGACATCATATTGAAGGAGATTGTTACAAGACTTACATTTTTAGTTGATGTTGGACTTGATTACCTTAATCTTTCAAGGAGTGCAAACACTTTGGCTGGAGGTGAGGCTCAAAGAATTAGACTTGCTTCACAAGTAGGGTCTGGGTTAACTGGAGTTTTGTATGTTTTGGATGAACCAACTATTGGACTTCATCCTCGAGACAATGAACGGCTGATTCAAACCCTCAAAAGACTAAAAGCGCTTGGAAATAGTGTAATTGTAGTTGAGCATGACAAAGAGATGATGATGGAGTCAGACTATATAGTGGATTTTGGCCCTGGGGCTGGGAAATTTGGAGGAAATGTAATTGCAAAAGGAACACCTCTCCAAATTATGAAGGACAAGAATTCTGTAACTGGTGGTTATTTGTCAAACCGCAAAAGAATTTCTTTTGATATACCAAAGGACTTTAGACCACACTACATGCAGGAAGTTGGTGAAAAGAGTTTGAAGATATTCGGAGCTAAACAATTTAATTTGAAGAATATTAATGTAGAAATTCCTTTGGGGAAATTGGTTGCTGTTACTGGAGTTTCAGGAAGTGGGAAGTCAACTCTTGTTGTTGATACTATATATCACGCTGTTGCTTCACAGATTAACACCTTTCACAAAGAAGCACCGGGAGCACATGGCCATATTGAAGGACTTGAGAATATTGATAAAGTAATATTGATTGATCAATCTCCTATTGGACGCACTCCTCGCAGCAACCCTGCAACCTACACTAAAATGTTTGATTTAATCCGTGATGTTTTTGCTTCGACGAGGGAGGCTCGTACGGCAGGATTTAAAAAAGGAAGGTTTTCATTTAATACAAAAGGTGGAAGGTGTGAAGCATGTGAGGGGCAGGGTCAAACCAAAATTGAAATGCAATTTATGCCTGATATTTGGATTACCTGTGAGGTTTGTAGCGGTAAGCGGTACAACAACCAGACTCTTGAGATTACATACAAGGGCAAGAATATTTCCGAAGTACTTGGAATGACAGTTGAGGAGGCAAAAACATTTTTTGCAAACCATGAACCAATCTTGAGGAAAATTGATACATTGATTGAAGTTGGGCTCTCATATGTTGAACTTGGACAGCCTGCTACTACTCTTTCTGGAGGAGAAGCACAAAGAGTCAAGCTTTCAAGTGAATTATCCAAAAAAGCAACAGGGAGAACATTATATATACTTGATGAACCAACTACAGGACTTCATTTTGCTGATCTAGAGAAATTACTTGCTGTTTTAAAAATTCTTTCAGCTCGAGGGAATACAGTTTTAGTTATTGAACATAACTTGGATATTATTAAAAATGCAGATTGGATAATTGATTTGGGACCAGATGGTGGAGAAAAAGGTGGAGAAGTTGTTGCAGAGGGAGCTCCAAAGGATGTAGCCAAAACACAAACACACACGGGGAGATTTTTAAGAAGAGAGATGAAGTAATGGTAATTTAGGTTAAAATAGTGCAATGGCAGATTTTAAGACCGAATTAAATTTAACTTATCAGTTTAACGGACAAGGTGAGGCTACTATTACTTACCATATATCCATAACTAATCTTAATACAAATAAGTATGTTGATTCGTATAAACTTTTTCTTGATGGATTTGACCCCATTGGAGTACAGGTTTTTGAAAATGGACAGGAAATAAAGTCAACTCTTGAGAACTCTGAAACAGGAAACTATTTAAATATGACGTTTCCAAAACCTGTTGTTGGGATTGGTGAAACAAGAAAATTTGATGTAGTTTTCAGAAATGGCAAATTGGCGCAGAAGACTGGGGATATTTGGGAGATTACAATTCCTAGACTTTTAAATACAGAAGTTTTTGACGATTATACTTTGAATGTAAAAATCCCAGAGAGCTTTGGACAGTTGGCATATGTTTCTCCAAAATATCTGAACTCGAATAGCGAAGGAACTAACCAAGTCTATACTTTTAGTAAAAAAGATCTTGGACAGTCTGCAGTCAGTATGGGGTTTGGGAAGTTTCAAGTTTTTTCATTTGATCTTACATATCACCTGGAGAACCCGCTTTCTCGTGAGTCAAACATAGATGTTGCCATACCTATGGATACTTCGTATCAGAGAATGCTCTATAAAAGCATAACACCCTCTCCTAAATCATTGACTATTGATCAAGATGGAAATTGGATTGCTTCAGTTACTTTAAAACCGAGGCAAAGAGTTGATTTGAAGACGAGCGGTTGGGTGCAGATCTTTGCAGTACCAAGAAAGCTTCCAATTGAAACGATTGATCTATCACCGTACACAAAAGAAAGTGAGTTTTGGCAAGTGAACGATGCCTATGTTAAATCATTGGGTAAAAGGCTTAATAGTACTAAGTCAATTTATGATTATGTTACGTCAAACTTTACATATGATTATTCAAGAACAACTGCAACTGTACAGAGAATGGGTGCAAAAGCAGCACTCATGGATCCCAAATCTGCAATTTGTACCGAATTTACGGACAGTTTCGTAGCACTCACGCGAAGTATTGGCATACCAGCTCGGGAAGTAAATGGATATGCATATGCGAGTAACCCACAGACTGAACCACTTTCCCTGGTTGCCGATGTTCTTCACTCTTGGGCTATGTATTGGGATAGTAAGAATGGTGTTTGGGTTCAAGTTGATCCAACATGGGGAGCGACGAGTGCCACTGATTACTTCACAAAACTTGATTTGAGGCATTTTGCATTTGTAATTCACGGCGTCAATGATAGTAAGCCATACCCCGCAGGATCCTATAAACTTGGGCCAAATCCACAGAAGGACGTTTTCGTTGGTATTAGCGAACTACCGTTAGCTCGCGAAGGAAATATTAAAGTAGATTTTGTAATCAGGCGTCAGATTCCATTTTTTGATATGTGGGTAACGGCAAAAATTACAAATAATGGAAATGCGGCGCTTTACAACCAAAATGTTTTGGTTTCTTTTGACAATAAAATAGTGAAGGAAGTAAAAATTCCATACATTCTGCCATTTGGTACAAAGGATGAAGAAATGACTATTCCATATTCATTTTTAGGCAGCAATAATATGCCCGAAAAGGTAAGTCTAACTACTCAAAATGGAAATTCGTACGGCATTACTACATATAAAACGAGTGTTATAGTAAGTAACCTCATCGCTTCTTTAATCGCCATATTTGTTTTGATATTGGCGATTTATTTATTAATCAAAAGAAGTGTTAAAAAAACCAAATAACATACCAACTGAAGCAGGCTGTTACCTTTTCAAAGATATAAGTGGAAAGGTGATTTATGTTGGAAAAGCAAAGAACTTAAAAAATAGAGTTACTTCATACTTTAGTTCGGATCTTTTACCTAAAACAAAACAAATGGTTGCAAGTGCTGCAAGTGTTTCATTTCTTGAGGTTCAGAGTGAATTTGAAGCACTACTCTTGGAGGCTAATTTAGTTAAAAAATATAATCCAAAATATAATATTGAACTGAAGGATGGGAAGAGCCCTTTGTATATAGGGATAACAAAAGATTACTACCCTAGAATAATTACATTTCGAAAGCCTGAAATGGGCGAGTTAAAGTTGAAAACTTACTTTGGTCCATTTCTATCTGGACTCATGGCAAGAAAAATTTTAAATAGAGTGAGACATGTTTTTCCTTTTGCTACACATTTGCCTACAAAGAGAATTTGTATTTATTCACAAATTGGGCTTTGCAGCCCATGTCCATCCTTAATTGATGCAATTGAAAATGCTGAAGTTAGAAAGGAATTGAGAAGTAAATATTTAAATAATATTCGAAAAGTGAAGATGCTCTTTGAGGGACGTGTCAGTGTTGTCAAAGACGTACTCGTGAAAGAAATGAGAGAATTGTCGAATGCAGAAAAGTTTGAGGAGGCACGTGAGATTTCACTTCAAATCAAAGCACTTGAAAATATAACAAGGAGTGAGGATGTGGAGGGGTATATTGAAAATCCAAACTTTTTGGTTGATATAAGGAGAAGGGAGATTGGAGCTTTGGGAAAACTTATTTCAAAGTATTACAAGATAGATAAATTAGTGAGGATTGAGTGCTTTGATATAGCACACTTTGCAGGAAGTCACCCAACTGCCTCGATGGTAACTTTCATTAATGGAGAAGCTGAAAAGAAATATTACAGACACTTTAAAATGTACAACAAAAAAAGAATTAGCGATGTTGATTCAATGAAGGAAGTTTTAGCAAGACGGCTCAAACACTTGGAAGATTGGGGAGTACCAGATCTCATAATTGTAGATGGAGGAAAGCCGCAGGTGTCTATTGCAACTGAGGTTTTAAAAGAAATGAATTTGAATATTCCTTTAGTTGGACTTGCCAAAAGATATGAAACAGTAGTCTTGAAAAGTGGTGATGAATTTATTGAGATCAGGGCAAATGGTGAAGCATTGAAACTTTTACAGAGAATTAGGGATGAGGCTCACAGGTTTGCAAGAAGACTTCATCACAAACAGTTTGCAAACATTATGCTTAAACGATAGTATGAAGATAATACTTCGATGAAAAGAATAATACGTGTTTTGGTTGTTGAGATACTTGCTTTGTATGTAGTTTCCCAGATTACAACAGGTCTTTCTTTTGAAAATGGGGCTCAGGGAATGGTTATAACCGGTGTTGCTTTGGCTATTGCATCATTTTTGGTTAAACCTATTGTTAATATTCTACTTCTCCCTTTGAATCTTGTGACTTTTGGTTTTTTTAGGTGGGTGGGCAACCTTGTTGTTCTTTATGGGGTTGATCATTTTATTGGTCAGTTTAGTGTTGGTTCTTTTGGGTTTGGGGGATATCAGACTAACCTTTTCACAATGCCATCCCTCCATCTTGCGGCGGGTCTCACTTCATATATTGCATTTTCACTCATAATATCTCTTATTGGAACAATTATTTACTGGCTTATAGGTTAGAGGTTTTTCAAGCAAATCTTAATTCTTCGTGGTAAAATACTAGGGTATGCAGGAAGTTTTACTTGCCATTCAAATTGTGTTTGGTTTGGTACTTATATTTTTGGTTCTTTTGCAAGTTAAAGGAGTTGGGTTAGGGCGTGTTTGGGGAAGTTGGGGAAATTCTTTTTCCAGAATGGGAATTGATAGCCTTGTATTTAAAATTACCTTTGTAGTGGGTTTTGTCTTTTTGGTAGTTTCTATTCTGCAGCTCATATAATTAATCAATGGAGCCACGTTATATATTTCGCCTTTTAACTGCTTTTTTCCTCAGGTTTCGTTTTATTCTAGTTGCTGGAATTTTTTTGGGCTTATTCTTTTTCATAGTTCTTCGATTGCTTGGAACAATATCAATATCTGGAAAGGTTGAACGAATTGGAATTGAAGGTGAATATTCATCTTCAAATTTGCCAACAAGTGTTTCTGATTTTATAACCAGCGGGTTAACAAAAATTTCAGAGGATGGATCGGCCACTCCTGCTATTGCAAAAAGCTGGGAGGCAAAAGATTCAGGGAAAACATGGATCTTCCATTTAGATGAAAATGCACATTGGCAGGATGGAACAAAAATTATCTCAAAAGATATTAAATATAATTTCGATGATGTTGAAATAAGCTATCCAGATAATGCTTCAATTGTTTTCAAACTAAAATTGCCATTTAGTCCATTTCCAAATGTATTATCAAGACCTGTTTTCAAAACGGGACTTTTGGGTACTGGGGAATGGAGAGTAACAGATGTCTCTTTGGTTAGCGGTTTTTTTGAAAAGATTACTATGAAAGATAAAAAAGGGAACACTAAATTATTTAAATTTTATCCATCTGATGAAGACTTGAAACTCGCCTTTCAATTGGGAGAGGTTGACAGTATTAGTGATATTTTTAATCCTAAACCATTTGATACATGGAAAACTGTAAATTTAGTTAAAAAGGTTGATGAACACAAACTTGTGTTAGTGTTTTTCAATACAGATAACCCAAATCTTTCAGACAAGAGTGTGAGGGAGGCGTTGAGTTATGCAATTAACAAAGATGCACTTCTTAATGGAAACGAAAAGGGGATACTTGGTGGAGAACGGGCACATGGGCCAATTAGTACTACCTCATGGGCATATAATTCACAAACTAGGCCATATGACTTTGATACAAAGAAGGCAAAAGATCTAATTGCCAACTCCAAATTAGACAAAGTAGCCAAAAAGAATTTGAAAATTAAACTTTCTGTTAATGCTGACTTACTTCCTGTAGCTGAGAAAATTGTAAAAGATTGGAAAGGTATTGGGGTTGATGCAAGTGTTCAGGTTGTTTCTTTTGTTCCAAGAGAATTTGATGCCTACCTTGCCATTCTAACTATTCCAAACGACCCAGATCAATATACCACTTGGCATTCAACTGAAACTGCAAATAACTTAAGCAATTACAAAAACATTAGGATAGATAAACTTTTGGAGGATGGAAGGCTTGAACTCAATCAGGAGAACAGGAAGAAGATATATCTTGATTTTCAGAGGTTTTTGGTTGAAGATGCACCTGCTGCATTTCTCTACCATCCTTACACATATTCTGTGACGAGGTAAATTACTGGGCTGATTTTTTTAATCTCTCGCTTTCTTGTCTTTCTTCTTTTAAGGATTTTCCTATTCCAGATGTGTGTGCCTTGTGAAGTACTTCGGCACCTGTAGGACGGTGGTTAGGAAAAACTGGATTATTGGCGTTTATTAATCCTTCTTTTCTCGATGCGCGCACTTCGTCTGCACGGACTAGGTCTTCTGGTGTTAGTTCTTGGCTTCGCATGGCCTATTTTACTATACAAGTGAATTAAATTTCAAATATTTCGTAATTCGTAATAGAATGGAGTGTGCAAGTCATATTTATTTTTCTAGGATTAGTTCTCTTTTTGGTTATTTTTGTTCTTGTTATGCGTTCTATTGAGAAAATGGATATGGATATTTCTGCCTATTATGAATTTGGTAATATTTTGCCTAAATCCGGCAGCTTTTCTGTTCTTCTATACATTGCCATACTTATTGGAGTTATCCTCTTTTTTGCCCTTGTTTTGAAAGTGGAACTCCACTCTTTACCTGCATAGATAGTTTGCTACAATGAAGCTCCAAGGGGGTGATCTTAATGCCAGAAAAGGAAAGATTAAATTTAGTTAAAAAGTCAGATGGTTTACCATTCACCGATGAAGAAAAATATATAAGGGATAAGGAAGGTGCCATAATACGTGCAACCGAGGAGTATTTGAGTGCAGTAATTAACCAAGCGGATGAAGGCGAAGGCGGAGGACCACAGGCTGCAGCTGGGAATTAATACTTCCTTCTTTACAACTGAACCTAAGAAGACGTAAAATCAGTATACAAATGACCAAAAAAAGAATTGGGAAAAGGGTAAAACTGCAGGTTGATAGTGATGCTCTGAAGAAACTAAGACTCATTGCAGTAGCTTACTCCCATGTTGAAAGAGAATGGTTTCCAACAGAGAATGCATATTTGGCTGAAGAGGAAGTTGAGGAGCGCGCAAAGGATGTGGTTGATGCACTTTTAAGGCTAGGGTTTACAGCTAAAGGGTACCCGGGCGATCAGTATTTCTTGACTAATTTATTGGTTGACAAGCCAAGTGTTGTTATTAATTTGGTTGACAGTCTTCGAGGAAAAGATAGACTTCAGACTTCTGTTCCTGCAGCTCTTGAACTTTCCGGTATTGCCTATACTGGGGCTGGAATGGAAGGACTTATTATTGGAAACAATAGAAATTTAACTAAGAGATTACTTTTGTCTTATGATATTCCTACTCCATCATTTCAATTTATCAGGCGGACAGGGACACTTGTGGAAGAGGAATTGGGTTTGCCTTTGATTGTAAAAATTAATGAAAGCGGGGGATCGGTTGGAATTGACAATAAAGCTGTTAAAGAAACTATCAAAGATGCCCAAAAAAAAGTGGACGATATGATAACCACCTACAAACTTCCTGTTGTTGTTGAAAAATTCATAGATGGACCCGAGATTACCGTAGTAGTTTATGACGATGGCGCTAAAAAGCATGTGTTTATGGGAAGGAAGGTTTTTAAAAGAAAGCCAGATGGAAAGCATGAGTATAGTTCTTTTGAGCATTATGACTATTTAGATGCATATAAATACAAAAGAGTTGAGGAACCCATGCATGAGAAAGTCACAAAACTTGCAATAAGAGCCTTTAATGGCCTGCAACACAAAGATTATGCAAAGTTTGATATTCGCGTAGATGAGTCCACTAGTACGCCATATTTTATTGATTCAAATCCCAATACTGCGTTTGGACCAGACTTGGGTTTACCTTTTACAGAGGTTTTGGCGTTACATGGTGTGAGCTTTGATTCAGTCTTACTCAGCATGCTAAGTAAATATGCAAAAGAACTCCAGTGATACAAAACTTGTTATTAAACACAGCGGTTTTGCTAGGTCAGAAGTTTTCGAGATAAAGGCAAAAAATCTTTTAGCTGCTTCAAAATTATTGGGGATGGAGTTTCGAAAGGAGGCAAAGTCTAAACTGAAAAAAGATTTGAAATCAAAAGATAACAAGAATCTTTTGCATGACACGAGGAAGTATCTACTTGCTTTTGAAAGGCTTGTGAGAACAAGATTGTTAGTTGTAGATGGAGTTGATTATGGCCAAAGATACTTAGATGCAATGCTTGGGTATTCCAAAGGTGTTGGGATAAGTCTGGCTGAAGCTGCTTTTTTACAGCTGGAGATCGCTGCTGGATGTCAAACCATTTTTTCACAAGATTTAAAAACTCAAGAGATCAGGCTTATTCATACTGAGGAGGATGATGATGAAGGACTCTTGAGTAGGAAGGCATATAATTATCGTCTTGTTAAAATAACTTTACCAGAGAAGGAAGTCACCTTTTTTGCATATCCAGGACTTTGCGGTTGGGGTCCCGCTTTTGGGATAAATGAAACAAAACATTTTGTTCAAACAGTTGATGATTTGTTTGTTATTAATAAATATCCAAATGCATGTATTTGGGCTAATGCAATCTCCTTTATGATACTTGATGCCGCGGATTTTGGGGTGATAGATCAACTTAGAGCCATTCTGGAGGATTTATTGTCAAAAAGAGGCTGTGTTAATGGATACGCAACACATATGGCTACAAATATTGGAGGGCCAATGATGAAATCTATTGAATACGGTGGAAAAATTATTGGTTTTGTTAATTCAAATTTATACGGCAAACAAGAAATAATTGCACAAGCAAATTACCCAAGAAACGAAAATGTTAAAAAATATTCCTCATCTCATCCACCTGTTGGTGGCAGCAGATGGAAGATTAAAGACATACGTACACATCTTGAAATGAAATACAGGCAAAAGAGGCTAGAGCGTTTGGCTAGAAAAACAAAGTGGTCTAAGGGTAATGCTACCAATGTTATTAATGTTGGTTTGAGATTGCTTGCGAACCCTTATGGAGATCTTGCAAGGTATAAGGAAAGTTCCGGTGAAATTAGATATTACCATACTGGATTACCTAGTATATATACTGCTGCTCACTTGGTTGGATACGTCAGCAAAAATAAGGAATATTTCTACATAGGGAAATTATTGCCAAAGCCAATTCCGAATAAAAGATACTCCTTGGATGTAAATGAAGACTATCCCTTCGCGGAAAAGAAGCTGTGGGAATATATATATAAAGAGAGGGATCTCTTTTATAAGAAAAATAAAGTTGTATAATCATGGGAATGAATATTGTCCTCTCAGCACATTTTGATGTAGTTAAGCCTGTAAAATATATAAGGGTTAAAGATGGAAAATTGCTTGGATTAGTTGATAATTTCGCGGGTGTGTTTGCATCGTATAATGCAGCGTGTAAAACCGGTGTTGAACTTTTTCTGACAAATTTTGAGGAACTTCCGGGGTTTAAAGGGGCGGTTGGCGCTGCAAAGACATTTAACCCCAAAAATACACTGGTAATAGTGGTTGATACATGTACTGATACAGAAGATAGACAAGCATATATTGGGAACGGTTATGGAGTTGATCTGTCATTGCTTAAAAAGAAGTTTGGCAAAAAAATCCTTTTTAAGGATGGATATTACGAACCGGATATGGATGAAACATATGTTTACGGGTCACAATTCAAATTGAAATGTTTCTATTTTGGCATTCCAATTTCTGGTGGGTACCATGATGTGGATAATAAAGTTAGTATTAAAACAATAGATACAGCGTCAGATCTTTTAATTGAAGTAATCAAATTCTTGAAAAAAAATTCCTAGTAGCGCTGCCAGGCAACTTCTACTATTTTTGAAATAAACTCTGGATAGCTTAGCCCGTAAACTTTTGCTGATAGTGTGGTTGCGTTATAGTTCATTCCAATTCCTGGATTTGGGTTGTAATCGATGATATACGGCTTATCTGCTAATATTACATCAAATCTTGTATAATCTCTGGCATATAAGGCGCGTGATGCATCTAAGACGACTTTTTCTATTGCCCTCACTTCAATTGGTTTAAGTTTAGCTGGACAAATATCTTTTGTGGTGTTCCAATCTTTTGAATTTTCTTTCCATTTTGTGTCGTATGTTATGATATTTGTTCTACTTATTTTATTTTTACTAAAAACAGTTTCTTTGATTGGTAAAACGATACTGTTATTATCATTTCCAAGAATAGTTACTCCTAGCTCTCTACCTTTAATATGTTCTTCTACCAAGGAATTACCGCCAATAGTTTCTTTGATCCATTTAATTTGTCTTATAAGTTCGTTCTCGTTTGTGACATATGAATTATTTGTGATGCTTAAACTTCCATGGTCGTCTGCGGCTTTGACAAAAAGAGGGTAGCTTAAGCTTTTTGTGTTCAGCTTTTTCTCTGGGTTTGTGATGAAATATTTTGGAGTTGGTATATTTTCTTTTGCAAGAATTTTTTTAACTTTGTCTTTTTGCCAGGATATTTTATAACCAATGCTCCCAATGCCAGTGACGGGCTTACCTAATTTTTCGAGTTCCTTCAGAACTTTAAACCCAAGCACATCTTCCTCAACTTGGTTGAAGACAATATCTCCATCTAATGTTTTGAGTATTTTGGTGAAATTGTGATTTGTGATTGGAAATATTTTTACTTTATAACCAGAGCTTACAAGCGCTTCAAAAATTTCATTTGCAATATTAATTGTGTCTTGGCCAGCGGAAGACTCTCTGTCATTTATATTTAAAGTTTCGTCATCTGTATCATAAATAAGATCAACTGAGTGAGGTTTGTTTTTCATTTATATTTCACTAACTTTATCCACCAAACTATTTTCCCAGTAGGCTGTTTTTTCTTCGGGGAAGATATATGCACGGGAGGGAGTTAATTCTTTTACAAATTCTGGAGTATGGCTTACAATGAGCATTGCTCCTTTGTATTCTTTGAGAGCTTCAAGAATAATCCTTTGGGAAAGAACATCAAGATATGTTGTTGGTTCATCTAGGATAAGTAGATTAAAGTCATTTGCTGTAAGGAGGGCTATTGAAAGTCTTGTTTTTTCTCCACCTGAGAGAGTTTCAATTCTTTGGTAAATTTTATCGCCTGGAAACATATATCTTCCCAAAAAGGCTCTAGCAAATCCTTCGTTCTGGTGAACTTTCTGGGTGAATGTGTCTATTACAGTTTTCTCCATATCAAATGTTTCAAATTCTTGGGAGTAGTATCCAATTTTCAAGTTTTCATTTTTAACTACGACTCCTGAATCAGGAGGAAGGAGTCCCATTAATATTTTAATGAATGTAGATTTACCTGCTCCATTTGGACCAATTAATGCAATTCTTTCTCCACGCATAATTGTAAGTGTCACATCTTTCAAGACGGTGTTTTCGCCATATGATTTACTAATATTCATTGCTTTTATTGGAATCTCTCCAACATTAGCAGGGTCGGGGAGTCTAATTTTGATTTTTCTTACTTCTTGGGGAAGTTCTGGAAGTGTATCTTTCATTCTTGCCAATCTTTTTTGAAGCTGAACTCTAACTCTAACTCCCTTTTCAGTTCTGAAACTCATGGCATGCAAGACTGCCTCTTCCATCTTCTTTACCTGTTTTTGTCCCATTACTGCCTGCCTCTTTTGAAGCGCGTCTTTTTCAGCTTTTAGCTTTATATATTGAGTGTAGTTTCCTTTGTATTCATCAATTGTTTTATTAAATGTGTTAACTGAAAGAATTTTATCTATGGCATTATTCATGAGTGCTAGGTCATGGGAAATTACAATTACAGTTTTTGGGTACCTACTTAAAAAATTCATTACCCACTTTTTCCCTGCTGTGTCCATAAAATTTGTTGGTTCATCAAGAAGCAAAATATCTGGGGCTTCCAGTAGGGCTCTGGCTAGGGCTAATTTTGTTTTTTGTCCACCGCTTAATTTCTGAGGTTTGGCTTCCAGTTCTAGTTTTAACTCAAGTCCTGAGAATAACTTATTTAAAGAATGGTTTTCGTGGAGACCATTTGGATCTACATAATCTTTAACTGTTTTTGATTTCTCCATAACAGGATCGTGTTTAATTTCCTGTGGAACAACTCCTACTTTTCCAACTACTTCAATTTTCCCTTCAGTTTGGCTGCCTTTTCCTGCAATTATATTTATGAGAGTTGTTTTACCGCTGCCATTTGGACCAACAAGACCTATTTTCTGCCCATCACCAATAGTGAAGCTTACCTTTTCATATAAAGGTACATCGGTGTATCCAAAAGCAAGGTTTGTAGCTTGAATCATTGAGGCTTATTATATCATCACATCCGTTACGGGCATCAATGGTTAGGAGAGGATGTGTTTAATTGTAATGTGATTCCGGCTTGTGAAGAAAACTTTTGGAGTACGCTTCCAACTTTTTCTTTTATGGAAGTAAGATTTTGTCTCAATGTTGAACTTGTGACATTTTCAGTCACATTTTGGAGTGCACCAGTTGTTTTATCTGTGATCGATAGATTTGCAGTTAACTCTCCGTCGGTATTGTGTCCAGTTGAAGAAAAGGGATTTATAGATATAGATACACCATCGTATTTAATAATTTCTAAACCTTGTCCGCGGCCGTTCATAGATATATCAATAAAAGCACTCGTTGGTATTGTTCCTGTCATTAAAAGATTCTCTCGATATGGAGAATCCTCGATTTGAGGTCTGATTTCTTCTACAATTTTTTCAGTGTTAAGGCTCATGCCAATGTCAGCAGTATTAATGCTTAATTGCATTTTTACATCATCTTGTTGGTGGGGAAGTAATAAAAATAGTGCCTTCTTTTGGAGTACATCAGAAAGTGTCGGGTATGTTTCTCTATCCATATTTGTTATCGGTGATGGAGGTTTTAGTGTGGATTGATGAGGAATGGAACTAACATTGTAGCCATTAACGTCCTTAAATATTTGCATGAAACCACCTGTACCATAATAAACACTAATTGAACTTACTTTACTTAAAATTGGATCGCTAGATATACTATTAAAAACATTATCCCAAGTATTTGGTTTTTTATCAGCTTCTGCTTGCGCCCCTAATCGAAGTAGATTTCCAACTCCAGATAAACCAAGTGCAGTAACAACGGAGCCCGCACCTAGTAATTTGAAAAACTGTCTTTTGGTTATATCCTCACTTGTTTTATCGGACATATGTAATTGAAGCAGTTTAGTTGGATGTAGTCAACCTTTGGGTGGCTGAGGAGTCTCGAACTCCCGACCTCTTCCTCCACAGGGAAGCGCTCT
>CAZPLB010000001.1:0-219583 GCA_964587425.1 uncultured Gammaproteobacteria bacterium | reverse complement strand
GTCTCCAAACAGTTTCAGATTGTGATTCAACTCCAGTTCTTCCATCAAAAACCATGACAGCACCGTCCAAGACTCGAAGAGACCTTTCCACTTCAGCAGTAAAATCAATATGTCCTGGAGTGTCAATCAAATTAATTCGATAATGCCCGGCGTCCACTGAAGATTTTTCTTTGAGATCCCAGAATGTAGTTATGGCAGCAGAAACAATGGTAATACCACGCTCCCTCTCTTGTTCCATCCAGTCAGTAACTGTAGTTCCCTCATCAACAGAACCTTGTTTGTATGTTTTCCCAGTTTCAAAAAGAATACGTTCAGTAGTTGTTGTCTTCCCAGCATCAATATGAGCAATAATTCCCATATTTCGAATTTTGTCCAAACTGACATTACGATCTTTTGTGATCGTCATTACCATTGCAGACTTTTTCTTTGCTACTTGTGCCATATAACTATTAAAGATAAATAAAGCCACTTCTTCAAGAAGTAGCACCAAATTGTACCAAAACCGCCTCCATTTTGAAAGTGTCAATCGTCAATTGACAACTATCACGAAAAACACATATCATTAACCATGGCCAAGAAAAACCAGGAATTAAATAACGATACAAAAACAATTCTCACAGTGGTCCTTCTTTTTCTTTTTTACCCAGCAGGATTAGTACTTATGTATAAATGGATGGATTGGCCAAAATGGTTAAAAATCCTTGTAACTGTTCCAGTTCTATTCTTCTTTCTTTGGATCTTTGGAATATTGGCAACCGTAATGTTAGTTGCAATTAATCCTCAAGCCCAAATTGATAAAGGAAGAATGTATCAACAACAAAAACAGCAGATGATGTATTCTCCAACCCCAGCTTCGAATTATTTATATAAGTGACAGAAGTTGTCTAGCTTATTCTTTACCAAAAATTATACCCTTCTTGGCCATTTCGTCAGCAAATTCATGATTTCTAGTGCTAGCTGGTCTCAACTCGCTAACCACTTCCGTACCATTTTCTTGGTTTATTCCTCTCAACTCTGCCGCTAATTCTCCCAACTGAACTTGAATATCTAATTTCCTATCATTAGCAGGATGACCAAAAAGTTTCTCTCTGCTTAACTCCTTCATCTGGGCCAAAATTTCATCTTTTCTTTCCATAATTTTATTACTCAGAATGATCAAAAAAGCCCGATTCTACCACTTGAAGTGAGCAAATGCCTTATTAGCTTCCGCAGAACGTTCCATATCCAATTTCTTCTTTACAGCAAGTCCCTCTCCCTTGGCTGCATCCATAATCTCAGCTGCCAATTTCTCTCCATACGTATGAAATTCAGAATTAGATCTTTTCCTTGAATTTTCAACTAACCACCTAATGGCTAAAGAATCGCGTCTGACCCCGCGTACTGCCATTGGAACCTGGTATGCAGCTCCACCTATGCGACGAGGCCTTACTTCCATTGTTGGACGAATATTATCCAATGCTCTGTGATAGACAATCATCGGATCTTCCTTGGTCTTTTCTTTGATAATCTCAAAGGCATTGTAAATCTGTGTTTGAGCTACAGATTTCTTTCCATCCTTCATAGCTCTCCCTATGAGCTTCGTAACTAGAAGATCAGAGTAGATAAAATCAGGCTGTTGCTTGCGCGGTCTCGCTTGTGCTCTTCGCATTTACGGCTCCTCCTTTCTTGCTTCCATACTTACTTCGTGAAGTACTTCGGCCACTAACTCCAGTTGTATCAAATTTCCCACGGACAATATGGTATTTCACTCCTGCCAAATCTTTGACACGCCCGCCTCGAACTAAAACTATGGCATGCTCAGCAAGTTCATGTCCTTCACCTGGAATATATGCAGTAACTTCCTGTTTATTTGAAAACCTAACCCTTGCCACTTTTCGCAGTGCCGAGTTTGGTTTACGTGGAGTCATTGTACGCACAGAAAGAACAACCCCTCGTTTGAATGGAGAGGAAATTTCTTTGAATTTCCTGTCTTTGGCATTAAACCAACGCCTCAAAGAGGCACTTCTGCTTTTGACAGTCGATTTTCGCTTTCTACCTTTTCGTAGTAATTGTGATACTGTTGGCATAAATTAAAGTGTTGCCTTAACAACAGGGATGAGCCTCCCTATGATAACATTCTCTTTCAACCCAACTAAGTTATCCTTAGCGGCTCGAAGTGAAACTTCAGCCAAAATATCAGTAGTCTGCTCAAATGAGGCTGCAGACAACCAGCTTTCGGTGTAAAGCGACCTTCTTGTTACCCCAAGAATTATTTGTCTTGCCGTTGCAGGTTCTCCGCCCTCTGCCAAGATTCTCTCATTCTCTTCTTCAAACTTTGCCTTTGATACTAGTTCATCAGGCAAAAGTTTGGTGTTTCCAGTTGTACTAATTCTCACTTCATCACTCATCTTTCGAGCAATAACTTCAAAATGTCTGTCATTAATGGAAATTCCCTGGCTTTCATAAACTGCTTGAAGCTCATTAACAAGGTATTCTTGAGCAGTCCTCAAACCTTTGATAATCAAAATATCTTTGATATCCAAAAATCCTGAGGCAAGCTGTGTTCCAGCACCAACTAATCCTCCATCTTCAACCGCAAGTTTGCTGGTTGGAGGAACTATATATTCCTTTTCTTCTTTTACTTTGCCGCCTCCTGTAATTTTTACTCTCCACCCTTCATCGGTCTCAATAATACTTACTTTTCCATCAATCTCAGCAATAGGAGACAAGCTCTTTGGCATACGTGCCTCAAATAATTCCTCAACTCGAGGAAGTCCTTGTGTGACGTCAACCCCAACAACTCCTCCAGAGTGTTTGGTACGAAGTGTCAACTGAGTTCCAGGTTCACCAATGGACTGAGCTGCAACAACTCCAACAGGTGTTCCAATTTCAACAGTTTTCTTTGTAGATAAATCCCATCCATAGCATTTCTGGCAAACTCCAAGTCTTGTGGCACAAGTTAGTGGTGACCCAATCAAAACTTCAGTAACCTTTTCATCTGCTTCAAGCTCTTTAGCTCGCTTCTCGTCAATAATCTCACCAGTTGCAATGTCCACTCTTCCCACAATTCTCTTTGCAAAAGAAGCCGTCCTTACTGACTTTTTGATGAGAAGTCCATCTTTTGTTCCACAGTCATCAATTCTAACTAGTAGATCGTGTGTAACGTCAACCAATCTTCTTGTAAGGTACCCTGCATCTGCCGTCTTCAAAGCAGTATCTGTAAGCCCTTTTCGAGCTCCCCTCCCAGAGGTAACATATTCAAAGACAGAAAGTCCTTCTCTGAAGTTACTCTTTACAGGTAGTTCCACAATTTTTCCAAGTGGGTCAACAACCAATCCTCGCATACCGGAAAGTTGTTTGATCTGATCACGTGATGTACGTCCAACTTTGGCGTCAATTATAAGCTTAATAGGTCCTGATGGATCAACTATGTCCCAAGTTTTATTGGCAATATCCTCAGTAGTTTCAATCCATTCTCTCTGCTCAAGCCTCTTCTTCTCTTCTTTTGTAATTATTCCCTGTGCAAAATTCTTTTCAATCTCAGCGACTCTCTTGTCAGCCTCTTCAATTATTTTGGTCTTGCCGCTAAATATAGCCGCATCAGTTACAGCAAAGGAAAGTCCTGAAATAGTTCCCCCAACAAATCCAAGATCTTTGATAGCGTCAATCAAAAGTACGACTCTGTCTGTATCTACTCTTGAGAATGCATCAGTAATAAGCTGCTTAATAAGTCCTGAATTAACTGCATCATTGATGAAAGTAAATCCTTCAGGTAAAACTTCATTAAAGATAATGCGTCCAACAGTTGTTTCGACAATCTTTGAATCCATCCAAATCGATATCTTTTGTCTAAGTTCAAGCTTCTGAGCTTGGTAGGCAAATATTGCTTCCTCTTTGCTTCCAAAAATATTTGTATTGGCGGCAAGTCTAGTGTCCTCGCTTGTAAAGTAGTAAACCCCAAGCGCCATTTCCTTCGAAGCAGGTGTCGCAACAGGTGACCCATCAGATGCCCTCAATAAGTTCTTGTCTGAAAGCATTAAGTTCTTGGCCTCATCAATTGCAAGCTTTGAAAGAGGAATGTGAACTGCCATCTGATCTCCATCAAAGTCTGCTCCAAACCCTGAACACACTGCTGGGTGAAGTCGGATTGCACTTCCTTCAATCAAAACTGGGTAAAATGCCAAAATTCCAAGTTTGTGTAGAGTAGGAGCACGGTTAAGTAGTACTGGGTGATCCTTTGTAATCTCCTCCAAGATATCAAATACTTCAGGTGGTCGTCTGTCCAAAGTTGCCTTAGCACTTTTAACGTTTGGTGCAATTCCTCGAACAATCATTTCGCGAAGCACAAATGGCTTGAACATTTCCAAGGCCATTTCCTTTGGAAGTCCGCACTGGGTAAGCTTCAACTCTGGTCCAACCACAATGACACTTCGACCTGAATAATCAACTCTTTTTCCAAGTAAATTCTGTCTAAATCTTCCCTGTTTCCCTTTAAGCATGTCGGACAAGGATCTAAGTGTCTGTCGTCCTCTTCCTTTTCTTGTAGCCTTACGCTGCGATGCATCAATCAAAGAATCAACCGCTTCCTGAAGCATGCGCCTCTCATTTCGTAAAATTATATCAGGTGCCCCAAGGCTCATAAGATGCTTCAAACGGCTATTTCTGTTTATTACTCTTCGATATAAATCATTAAGATCGCTTGTTGCAAATCTTCCCCCTGAAAGCTGAACCATAGGACGTAGGTCTGGCGGCAATACTGGAATAACTCTCATTATTGTCCAAGCTGGATTAACCTTTGCATCCCGAAGCCCTTCAACTAATTTCAATCTCTTGGCGACTTTAATGTATCTGGCACCTTTTCCTTTCAGTCCTTCCAACTCTCCACGCAAGTTTTTGGAAACTTCGTTCAAATCAGTTGCATCAATTGCCTGAGCTATAGCATCTGCCCCCATCTTCACTTCCATAAAGTCGACTACTCCTGCATCCTCCAAATGTGCATATTCATCTTCAGACAAGAATCCAAATACTTTAATTCCCTTTACCAAATCAACTGCCTTGTCATTTAGTTCTTTATTTCTCTGAACTGTATTTTTCTCTTCAGCAGAAAGTGCTGCTTCAGCTTTTCTAATCTCCAAATTAACTTCACTCAAGGCAAGTGCAAGCTGTTCTTTGTCCTTAATTCGAGTCTTTACCTTTTCTTGTCTCTCTTTTGATTCGATATCTAAAAGTGCTCTTCGTTCTGCAAAATTCTCCTTGATTTCATTAATCCTCTCATCAAGAGTTGTATTTAATGTATTAATTGCCTCTTTTCTCTTCTTGTCATCAACCTTCAAAACCAAATACCTCGCAAAGTAAACAACCTGCTCAATAGCTCGAGGTGGTAAATCCAAAAGTAGTGAAATCTTGCTTGGTGCTCCTTTGAAAAACCACACATGAACAACAGGTGCGGCCAAGGTAATGTGTCCCATACGCTCACGCCTCACTCTGCTTTCAGTAACTTCAACTCCACATTTGTCGCAAATTACTCCCTTGTATCTAATCCTCTTGTACTTTCCACAGTAACACTCCCAATCCCTTGATGGTCCAAAAATTCTTTCATCAAAAAGTCCATCTTTTTCAGGTTTTAATGTTCTGTAGTTAATAGTTTCTGGCTTTAATATCTCTCCATGAGACCAAGCCCTAATATCACTGTCCGATGCCAACCTAATCTGGAGTGATTTGAAATCAGCCAAATCATGAATCTTCAAAAGTGGGTCAGCTACATGGTTCTTTGCAATCTCTTCAGCATCAGCCGTATGCACTGTCTCAACATCAATTGCTAGTCCCAATGAATTAAGCTCGCGAACCAAAACCTTGAATCCTTCAGGAACCCTAGCCTGAGGAATATCTTCACCTTTAACTATTGCCGCAAATGCCTGAGCACGTCCTACTATATCGTCTGACTTTATAGTCAACATTTCCTGCAATGTGTAAGCAGCGCGGTGTGCTTCAAGTGCCCAGACTTCCATTTCCCCTAATCTCTGTCCTCCCATTTGAGCTTTTCCTCCTAGTGGCTGTTGTGTAACAAGAGAGTATGGTCCAGTTGAACGGGCATGAGTCTTGTCCTCAATCATGTGTTTCAATTTCATTATGTAGCCAATTCCAACTACAGTGTCTTCCTTGAATGCTTCCCCTGTTCTTCCATCAAATAGCTTTGCTTTACCAGAAACTGGAAGACCAGCTTTTTTGAGTTCATCAAAAACAGTATTCTCTTTGATTTCATCAAAAACAGGAAGTGCTCCCTTTTCATTCATTGCGTCAAGTGCCCAACCCAAATGACATTCCAAGAGCTGTCCCAAATTCATACGAGCCAAAACTGAAAGAGGGGAAATAACAAGGTCAACTGCAACCCCGTTATCCAAGTGCGGCATATCAGCTTCAGGCAAAATCTTGGCTACAATTCCCTTGTTTCCGTGCCTTCCTGCAATTTTATCTCCAACAGTAACCTTACGTATCTGTGCAACTTTCACTACTATTGATTGGATAACTCCAGGCCCAAGCTCGTCACCGGTATCCTTTGACAAAACACTGACTCCAACTACTATTCCAGCTTCCCCGTGCGGAACTCGAAGCGAAGTATCACGAACTTCTCGTGCTTTCTCTCCAAAAATAGCCCTCAATAATCTTTCCTCAGCTGTTAATTCAGTTTCTCCCTTTGGAGCAATCTTTCCAACCAAAATATCATTAGGATGAACTTCAGCCCCGACAACAACTATTCCATCAGTTGCCAAGTTAGCTAGTTCCGCCTCAGACACATTTGGAATATCTCGTGTAACAACTTCAGAACCCAATTTTGTCTCAACAACATCAGCTGTGTATTCTTTGATATGAACTGAGGTCAAAGAATCATCCTTAACTAGCCTGTCTGAAATGACAATAGCGTCCTCAAATCCAAACCCAAGGAAAGAAGCATAGGCAACAACCAAATTTTGTCCAAGTGCCAACTCACCATTCTGACTCGATGGCCCATCAATCAATAAATCACCTTTTTTAACTTTGTCTCCACTGTTAACAAGTACTCTTTGGTTGTAGCAGGTAGATTGTGCTGTCCTCCAAAACTTTGCCAAATGGTAAACAATTTTCTTTCCACCATCTGCTGTTTCAACTCCATCCCCAATAAATGGATCAATCTTCTTTGTTAGTGTTACTTCAATTTTCTCTGCATCAACATAGCTAACTACTCCATCTCCGTGAGACTTTACAACTCTTCCCATAGCTGAGGCTATCTCAGATTCCATTCCAGTTCCAACAACAGGAGAGCTTGGAGTGACCAAAGGAACAGCCTGACATTGCATGTTGCTTCCCATCAAGGCACGGTTTCCTTCATCATGAGCCAAAAATGGAATCAACGAGGCAGATGCTCCAAATACCTGACGTGGAGAATAATCAATGTAGTCAACTAATTTAGAAGATCCTTCAGAAAATGTTCCAGCAAACCTCATAGCAACTCGCTCGCTTTCAATATATCCGTCTTTGATTTCAATTCCTGAGTGAGTTATATGGAATTTTTCCTCTTCATCTGCAGTCAAATAAACGATTTCGTCAGTAATATGAGGCTTAACTTTGCCATCTTTTTTCACTTTCTCAACCACTCTGTATGGAGTCTCCAAAAATCCAAATTCATTAACCTTTGCATGAAGAGTCAAATATGTAACAAGTCCAATGTTTGTTCCCTCAGGGCTTTTAACAGGATCAATTCTTCCATATTGGCTTGAATTAACGTCTCGAATAGAAAAGCTTGCTCTTTCCCTGTTTATTCCACCAGGTCCTAAAACTGAAACACGGCGAAGATTATCAATCTCAGCAAGGGGATTAGTGTTATCTAGAATTGTAGAAAGCTGGTTGCTTCTGAAAAATTCATTTAAAGAAGCAATCAAGGGTCGTGCATTAATAAGATTCGCTGGATTTGGCTTGTCTTCAGTTGAAACCAAGCTCATTTTCTCTTTAATTGAGCGTTCAAGTCTCAAAAGTCCAACCCTGAATGCGTGTGTTGCAACCAATTCCCCAACACGCCTCAAACGCCTATTTGCCAAGTGATCAATATCATCCACGCGTCCATCTCCATTTTGAAGTCCAAGAAGATAGTTAAGTGTAGCAACCACATCCGTTTTTGTTAAAACCCAGTTTTCCTTTACATTAGGTACATCAATCTCAAGCTTTTTGTTGATCTTGTATCTTCCAACCTTACCAAGATCATATCTCCTGTGATCAAAGAAAAGTTCTTTGAATAAATTTTCAGCATTCTCAATTAAAGCTGGTTCCCCTGGCCTCATCTTCTTGTAAATTTCAATTAATGCCTCTTCACGATTTGTACTTGCATCCTTTTCCAAAGTCTTTGCAATGTATTTGTGGCTAAGATCACGGTCGCTATCCTTAAATAGCTTCAATATTTCTTCATTTGTTTCTATTCCAAGAGCTCGAAGGAATGTGGTTGCCAAAACTTTTCTTCGTCTGTCAATTCGAGCTGAAATTATGTCATTCTTACCGACTTCAAATTCAAGCCATGAACCTCTGTGCATAGGCCTGACTTCAGCAAAGTAAAGCATGCGTCCGCTAGATGGATCAAGCTCCCCTGCAAAATAAATTCCAGGAGAACGAACCAGTTGGCTAATAACAGTCCTCTCAATCCCATTAATAATAAAAGTCCCAGATGGTGTCATCTGGGGAATATTTCCGAAAAATACTTCCTGGCTTACTTCCTTTTCAGTTCGCTTGTTAAATAGACTTACCTCAATCTTTAAAGGAGTCGAATATGTAAGACCTTTTTCTCGAGCCACTTTTGGAGAAATGTTAACTTCACCCAATGCATGTTTTCCAAAACCAAGTGTCCAGTTTTTACCAGTAAAATCACTAATTGGAGAAATTTCAAGAAGCTCATCCCCAATTCCTTGGTTCAAGAACCACTCCCATGATTCTCTTTGTACAAAAGAAAGATCTATAGGGGGTAGTATCTTCTTCTCCTCACTGCCAAAATTACGCCTAATTGGGTTAGCCATTAAGATTCAGTATGCAAAAAACCCCTGTTAGTAGGGGAAAGGATCTACTTATGTAGACCTAAGTGAAAATTATATATGAAAGTGAGGCTGTGTCAACCCCCAACTTAATTGAATTTAAAAGTAGAAAGAATCTGGTCAAATTCTTTAGTAAACTCAGGAAGCAATTGATAATCTTGTGTTGATAAACTCAACACATATGACATCCCATTTTTACTAAAAACAATACTGACATAGTTTACCGATCCAGCCACACCGGTCGTACCAGTTAACCTCAAAGCATTTACACCATCAAGACTCATCCGTTCACTCTTACTTGCTCCAATAAATTCAGCTTCTTTTTCCAAAGAAATCATGGTCGCTCCAATTCCTATTGAGGCGTGCCCAGGATTATAATCACCACCCGCAGTCTGCTTCGTTGGTTTTGATGCAATTAACAACTTCGGATTTATGGGATCAACACGCCAATCAGACGGATATTTGAAAGTGAATTCTTTATTTATATATAAATTCCAATTTGTAGTATCAACTGTTGGACTAGGGGAATAAACTGAATCTTGGCTTTGTTTTACTTTTGAAATCCCCAACCAAATCCCACCAGCAACGAGCAAAATTATAAATAATAAAATTATTGGGGCAAATCCTCTATTTTTCATTTGTAGATTTAAAAGTAGAAAGAATATTAACTATCTCTCTCCCAACGTCTTGAATTGCAACCGGGTCTTCCAATTCCGGACAACCTACACAATTTTTCGTAGATGGTAAATAGGACTTCACCTCTATAACATATTTATTTCGGAGTGTAACATATGTAAAAATCGGATAGACAGAATCCTTTCGTAAATACTCCATTTGAATTTTTGCCTCTCCATTAATAGAAGTTTCTTGTTTTTCTGCAAACTGACACTCCCCAAAAAACGAGCATGGTGAAGTATCTTTGTAGTCTTGAGTAATATTCTTCACAGACAAACTGATCCTCGCCAGTGGCATACAATCATTACTGTCGTCGCAAATAATGTCCAATCTTGATAGATCCTTTGTAATCAGTAATAGCGAATCTGAATCATTTGCAGACTTTTTCCAATCATTAGGATATTTGAACAAAAAATTATAATTTTCATTTGTGTATGTCTTCCAGTTCGAAGTATCAACTGTTGGAACGGGAGAAGAAACTGGGTTTATATTTTGATTTTGTCTAACTTTTGATATTCCCAACCAAATCCCACCAACCACAAGTAAAATTACAACAAGTACAATTATTGGAGTAAAACCGTTTCTCTTTGGCATTAAGAAATTATAACATCTTGACAAAGGAAAGTAATAAATTAAAATGCCTTAATGGCCAGATTACTTGAGACAAAGGACGGAGGAGAACTTGCATTAATCCAAAACCCAGACTCTGAGATGCAAGGAGGTTTTGAAGCGGGTACTGGAGACACTAAATTATGGTTCAGTTGCATAGACAACAGTAATTTCACCTTGACTTTGAACGGACCATTTATCATAGATACCGCAAGATTGAGCGAATTTTATTGGGAAATGCGTCGAGAAATCAGAAACGGTGATGGACATCAAATCTTTGTACTTGAAATAGATAATGCAGGTAGAATAGATATTTTAACAATTGACTCAAAATCAAAGATTTCGGTATATCCTAATCCAAATACTTCACCACATTAGCATTCTGTTCTTCAAGTGTTACTGCATAATGAATAACCCCAGTACTGTCATGAAGGTAGTACCAATAGTCAGATTCAACTGGATTAACTGCAGCCTTCAAAGAAGATAGTCCTGGGTTGCATATTGGAGCTGGTGGAATCCCAGGAAATTTATATGTGTTATAGGGAGAATTAATAGCGAGGTCATCATGCCCTGCTGGTTCCCACCACTTACAAGTCATTGGGTTTGCTCTGCAAACAGAAGTTGCAACTGCATATTGCACAGTTGCATCAGCCTGCAACGGCCAACCTGCATTTAATCTCTTGTAAAGAATTCCTGCAACAGTTGGTCTCTCTTCATCTGTGATTGTCTCCCTCTCTAAAATTGAAGCCATAATGAGTTGTTCTTTTGTAACTCCAAATGTAACTCTCGCATCATACGTTGCCCTAATTGCCTTCACAACAATTGAGGGAGTCGCATCCTTTGGAAATAAATATGTGTCAGGAAAAAGATATCCTTCCTGCCCAACGGTCAATTCTAAAAAAGAATCGTAGAAATCATCTGCAACTTTTCCCCTCAAACCAAAACTCTCAACAAACCGCAAAGCAATCTCCTCCCTCCTTAACCCCTCAGGAAGAGTTACCCACATCTCAGTAGGACCTTCTAATAATTTAGCTGTAATCTGACGAATTGATAGGTTTGAAGAAAGATCATACTCTCCAGGCTTAATGTTTTTTGCAGACTGTGTTACCTGTGCATAAATTCTGAAGGCAATAGCGCTTTTTATAAAACCTTCATCCTGCAAGTTGGTTCCAATCATTGTAGCCGTCTCCCCCTTTTGAACAATAAAACGCCTTAAGTTCTTGTCGCTATTCAAGGCTGAGATGCTTGATACAAACCAAATTAAGCCAACGACACCAAGAAGAATGAAGGCAAAAACTAGCAAAACAAGTTTTTTCACTTTTTTAATTATACTTCCTCAAGAAGAGCCCTGCGATACTTGTTTGTTTTACTGTCGCGAACATAAATTCGACCGCACTTGCAGGTTACTTTATTCCCATTCACTTTACCCTTTGAAAGAGGCATCCCGCACCCTACACATTTGCCCTGAGAAAGTAGCCATGCCTGTATTGGAGAAATTACATTTTTAAACATCTTTCAATTCTAAACTAATAAGCTACATTATTCAACTATCCAAGTAATTCTGTAGCATAACAGAAGCTGCAAACGCATCCTCAAGCTTTCTTCTCTTACTGCGTTTCATATTAGCTTCAATCGCCATTCTCTGTGCATCCTGGGTACTCAATGTTTCATCAAAAAAGTAAACTGGCAGTTTCAGTTCTTTCTTCAATAGTTTTCCAAACTCTTTAGCCTTCTTTGCAATCTCTCCATCACTAATTCCAATCACAATCGCCCCAGCCTTCTCTTCCATTACAACTTTTTTCACTCTCTCCAAAGCTCCATCAATATCAGCATATCTAATAACCATGTATGGTTCAGCCAAGTTTGAGGTAGCAAACGAAACCCCCATTTTCCTCAACCCAAAATCAATTCCCAAAATTATTCTAGAATTCATTACTTTATCTTCCATATTTTTTAATTTCCATAACTAACAGTCAGCGGAACAATCCTTGCCCTAATTACTTGTCTAAAGGGAAGTGAAGGGTCCCCTGGTGGAACACACGTAACAAGAGTTAGAAATGAATCGCTCAAGTCTTGTTCCAGAATTGAAAGATCTGTTGGCTTCACAACAACTTTGTCTTCAACTCTGTATCTGTAGCTAACCCCATCATATTCAACTTCAATCAAATCCCCATCTTGAATAGTTGGAAGCATTGAAAAAATTCTGTGGTAATCACTTGGATTATTAAAAGCAGGCAATACTGAATGGCCAAAAATAGTAGTATTCCCTTTTTGTCCAGGAAGCGCAGTCCCCGGATATTGAATTAATGAATCATTCAAGTTCTCTCCTCCAACAGAAACAGTTGCATCCTTAATCCGAAGTGTAGGTATAGAAATTGTGTAATAGCCAACACTGCTTTTCCCAAAATCATCCGCCTTCTTTCCGCCTGGAAACCAATTGCTGGCTTTTGTATCATCCAAATATTTCTCTGTATCTGGAACCCCAGACATATAACTTCCAGAAACTTTATTCTCAATTCTATACTTGATAATTGGAAACATTATCCACACCAAAATCATAACCCCGCTAAGGGCGCAAACAACCGCACAAATCCGAACTAATATTTTTTTATGCATCATCATTCAGTAACTATTTCAATCTTTATATTTCGAGCCACATGTGGCAGGGTTCCAAGAAAACCTGGAAGGGTGGGAGTTGTATTAATCTCAGCCGACTGGAATCCAGGTAAGCTAGCCAAAATTCCCCTGACAGCAACAGGTCGAAAGCCTGCTATCTTTTTTGCCAATGAATCCTTGTCAATCTTTGGAACGAGGTTAATTGTAAATTTAATATCAGTTTTCTCAAAACTAAAGGCAACAGAATCATCATTAAATTCATACCCAGTAGGAATTGTCCCAACAGAACTTCTCGCCATTTCAAGGAGTGTTGCTTTTGAAACAACAGTTGCAGTCACGTTTACTTTTTCAGTGAGCTTGACGCTTGACGCTTCATCCCCAGCACTGTGGTCAAAAAGTTTGGAGGAAGGTGTTGCAATCAAAGTGCTTTCAACTAAAACTTCATCTTCCGAAACCTTTCCAGTCATTTCACTCTTTCCCTTTTCAACTAGATCACTAGTCAAACTATCGAGTAACGATTTCAGATCGTCTTTCGAAACCGCAACAACTTCCTGACTGCTGCCTCCAGAAAAGTCGCTCGTCGCAACCGCATCCACTTCAAGTTTGGAATGAGTCCCTACTTGAAATGTTTCACCTTTTGCCAAGTTGTAATCAGATCCAAAACCAGCTGCAGTAACAGCTACCCCTGCAACTCCAGGACTATGCGGGGAAGCTGCAGCAGGAACAGTCAAAGAAGTGTCTGTTGTAAACTTCAATCCATTTGATGTAGCAATCTGTGTATTTGCAGGAACTGAAATTTCACTAGCTGTTCCATTTTCAACATCAACTTGTCCCTTAGCAGATTGACCAATGGTCTTTGTCCCAGACGAAGACCTAGTTTTGTCCCCACTAACACTCGTGCTAATTGTCCTGCCAGCAAGTGTTTTCAAATCTAGTTTCTTTTTGAATTCCAATTTCTTTGGAACTACAGTAATGGCAACTATAGATTTTGGCAAAAACCACCAAGCAGCAATCAGCACTAATAAAAGTGAAAGGATACCAATAATTATTAGTGCCAGTTTCTCATCTCCATTAACACCAATAAAACGCGAACCAAAATGAAAACCAGGTAGAGTCATCTTTCGACCATTAAATACAGATGGTTTTTTCAGAAAGGGGAGAGCTCTTGCTGTTCTTGTCTCTCCATTTCCATTTTCCAAACTAACATCCCTTCCTGATGCAAAACCCATTTCATCAGCTTCAACCAAAACCTCATCCATGTTTGCATCATGTGGGCCAAGATTGGCAACATTTTCCTTCTTTGCAAAAATAACATCCTTCACTCCAGCCATTTCAAACGCTCCAGCAAATGAAACTGCAATCATTTTGTCCCGTGGTGTCACTACATCAACCTGTGGAGTATGCAAAAATTTCAGTTTTTCATTGTGCATCCAATCATATTTAATAAGTTCCTGTTTGGCCTCCTCCAAATTGGCAAGTCTGGAATCATACAGTAAAAATCTTGAAGGAAAGGGATCTCCTGGACCAAAGCGAGTAAGGCCTTCAACTAAATCATCACTGACTGAGTTGCTGCGGCTAACGTTTACTGTCCCAACCAAGTTTCCAAGACGAAATACACTAACATCCAAGGCTGTCTCACCAATACCAACCACAACCCCACTCAGTGGTGCCCCTTCCTCCTGTGTTGCAAAGTGAGCAATAGCCTCAGGCAAAACAACAAATCCAACAGGATTCAAAGAAAGCTTACTACAGAGAAGGCGTATATCATCCAAGTGTTCCCGAACAATTTGACCTCCTTCAACCCAGGCAGGATTTACCCCAAAAACAGTTTTTGATGGTTCCTCTGCATCCTCTGGAAGTTGTCTTGCAATAGAGGATAATGCACTATCAGATGCCGAAACCAAATCAGCCTCTCCTCCATATGCAATAGGTTCTGATACAAACTTAACAGAAGTTGCTCCCTTACCCGCTTCATCACCATCATTTTTCTCAATAGTCCAGATAGAAGCCTGCACCCACTCTTCATCGATAACAAGACTCCAGAAGTACTCCTTCATATTAAAAACATTCTATCACTTAAAGGGGGATTGATGCACAATTTATTACTTAATTTTAAATTTATCTTGTGAAGATTTGCGAGATAATTCCTGATGCTTCAACATCTGCTCCTCAAATCCTTTCACATCCACTGTTTTACCTCTCTTGGATGCCTCTTCTATTTGTAACTCTATATTGAAACCGTAGGTCGCGACCAATTCAAATGCTTGCTCACCATTTATGTCATCTCTGTTTTGAAATATCTGATCAATTTTTGTAAGTCCACTTTGAACATTCTTTCTAAACTTTCGTATTTCAATATCAACTTCTTTTTTAATAGCATCCAAATTAATATTGTCTAAATAAACAAAACTATATATTTTAACCACACTTTCAACCAAAAATTGGAAATGCTCTCCAGTACCAAAATCATTGTCCATCAAATAAGCTTTAATCGCAGCCCTTCTCAGTAACCTCCTCAAAACATACCCATGTAATTTATTTGAAGGAATAACCCCATCATGAATCAAAAAAGTGGATGCTTTAATATGATCTGCAATAACCCTCATCGAAGCTTCATTACCTTCATATTTCTTTCCAGAAACCTTTTCAATCTCCTCAATAATCGGCCAGAATAAATCAGTCTTGAAAACATCTGGATCATTATTTGTTGCAGCAGTTAGTCTCTCAAGCCCACCACCAAAATCAACATTCTTCTTTGGTAGTTCAACCAATTTTCCATTTTCTTTTTTGTAAAGCATAAAAACAGAGTTTCCAATTTCAAGAAATCTCCCACAATCACAATTTGGATGACATGTTTCACCATACTTTTTGTCATGTTCTACACCATCGAATTCAAAGAAAACCTCAGATGATGGCCCGCCAATTTCACCATTAGGCATTTGGTCGGGTGTACCAGCTCGGCTCCACCAATTCTTTTTTACTCCATATTCAAAAATGTGATCTTTTGTAACCCCAACAGACAACCAAAGATTGTACGACTCATCATCTCTATCAACTGTTTCATTCCCTTCGAAGATAGATACATACAATTTTTCTTTGGGAAGCCCCAACTCTTTTGTTAAATATTCCCAGAACCAAGGTATCTGATCCTTCTTGAAATAATCTCCTAAACTCCAATTCCCAAGCATTTCAAAAAGTGTTGTGTGTCGATTATCTCCAACCTCCTCAATATCTTGTGATCTAAATGAAGGCTGTGAATCAACTAATCTAACCCCATCTGGATGAATCTTACCCATAAGATATGGAACCAATGGCTGCATTCCAGCTGATGTAAATAAAGTAGTAGGATCATCTTTCAAAACAAGAGGGGAGGGAGCTATTATTTTATGCCCTCTTTTTTCAAAAAATTTTAAATATTTTTCTCTAACATCATTGCCTGTCATGAGGCAATTATAGCCTAAATTGACACTTCTTCCACATGTTGTTATAAAACTCTTAATGAGCACAGAAATCAAATACTCTTTCTCAGAATGTAAAAATTGCATCTTCGCAAATAGCGTTGTCAATCAAGAACTCCATAAAACAGTCTCAGGAAAAAACGCAAAGAAAGAGGCAATACAGCTAACATGTTGGGTTAATAGAGATCAAAAAAATGGCTACATAGGTGGAATAGTAATCGGTTCATATATTGCCCAATCAGAAGGACCGTGGAAAGGAAAAAAACAAATAGTTGCAGATAAAATTGGAATATCGGCGGGTCCAGCTCCTGATTTTTGTCCTCAACTCAAAAAAAAAGAATAACTAGACTCCCTTTTTCTTTCTAAACATAGAAAAAGTTAATAGATAACACAAAAAAATAACTTATAGTATAATACCTCATGGAACGTAGAAAATTCTTACAAAGATTACCAATCATGGCTGGGGCAGCAGTGGCAGCAGTCGCCGGTACAAGGATGATATCAGAAGGACCTCCTCCACAAAGCATTGTGCCCACAGAAAAAGTTATCAAGTATGGTAACCAAACCGTAAAATTGATGGGGATCTATCACAACAGTGAAACATTAGACAAATACACACCCATCATAGAACAAACTATCAAAAACAGTAATCTAGTTTTACTCGAAGGTATTCCTTTTACCAAAGGTACGAATGGAACATTACTAGAAGGACGAGGAGAGCCATTTTTTGATACTTTGGCAGAAATTGCAAAAAACAATCGAAAGTATATTGGAACACTAGACCCATCTCGAAATGTTCCGCCAACACTGTATCTCAACTTACTATTTGGAGTTCCACTTGGTATAAATTTAGGATTTCTTACCGGGTCAATCCTAAACCAAGAGAGAAAAATTTCAAGAAGAGGTATGTTGACCATGGCTTCCATTTCAGCAACAGTAACAGGAACTGATTTGCTTCTAAATTATCAAACTTCACCATTGTTCATGCTCTTTGATTATTTGTTAAGAGGTAAAAAAGCAATGGATAAAAGCGAGGAAGAATTCTCAGGAATAAGAAAAGAAGTTGCAGATATAATAAACTTTCGTAATGCCACTGTTAGTCTACGTCTAATAGAAATCTTAGACTCGGCTCAAGAAAATACAAATCTCTCAATAAGTCTAATTTATGGGGCAAATCATATTAATGCCATAGAGTATTATCTACAAAACAGCGAAGAAGCAAGAGCCCTATTGCAAAGACCAGAAAGCAGTATCCACAAGATATTTAACCAAGACCCAAACGCTTTCTATAAGTCAACACCAAGCGGATGGGAAAATGTGTCGATTAATTCTATACTACAAACACCCCAACTTTAAACTCCCTTTTTCTTTCTAAACATAGAAAGAAGATTTGCAAGTTTTTCAGTTTGAATTAGCCCTCCACCCAATATTGCATCTTCAAGTATTGAATTAAGTCTTTTTATAGATTTCCTTAAATCTAAAATTATCATCAAAACCTGAAATCCAACTATAAATAGTAAAAGTCCTAAACAAATTACAACTACAACTAATATTGATTCAATTCCTGTCATGTTTTTTTAATTCTCTTCTCCTCTATTCTACCCGTATTGTGCGACTAATAATACTTACCTTCCCAGATCGTGACACCGCCTCTACTTTCACTTCCCTCACCTCTTTCGTAACATCAATTTTTGTTGAGAAAACCCCATCATCCCCCACCAGTGCTGGTTGGTTATTCACTTTAACAGTTGCATCACTATCTGTCACCCCGCTAACAGTTAAAGGATTGGTTGTAACCAACTGATTTTCTTTTGGTACATCAACTTGGAGAGTTGGGGCAGATGTAAATCTTTTGTACTGAAACCCAAGATAGATGAGGATGAGAACAAAAAAAACACCAACTCCTGCAAAAAGAGTCAGTTTAGGGCTCCATGCAACATTTCTTTTGTGCGGCTGTTTTGGATTAACCTGTATTTTTACTGGAATATAATCTCTTTTGAAAGTCGCAACCGCTGTCGCCTCATTAATATCCAAGGCCTTTGCAATACTACGGACAAACCCAATAACAGTAGACTGGCTAGGCAAGGTTGCCCAATCGCCTCTTTCAATAGCTTCAATAAAGCTAACCCTAATTTTAGTGATGTCAGAAACTTTCTCCCTGGAATACCGTTTCTTCCCCCGAGCATCTTTGAAAATTGAACCTATATTTTTCATAAATTAGTTAATACATAAATCACGAAGTGATATTACCCTTCATTATTTGGAAAAAGGGCAGAAGCATCATTAATTAATACTTTTCTGGGTTTAGCTCCATCAGCCTTGTCAACAACACCTGCCTGTTCAAGTTGATCCAAAATTCTTGCAGCCCTGGCATATCCAATCGACAATTTTCTCTGCAAAAGAGATGCTGATGCCTTGTCAGATTGTGTAATAATTTCAACCGACTGACGGAATAGGTCATCAGTCTCCCCGCCTCCCCCACCCATTGCAGCCCCATTTCCCCCTGACTTAACCATTGTTGTGACTTCCTCTGTGTACTGTGGAGTTACTCCCTGATTTTTAAGAAATGAAACAAGTGCATTTACTTCCTTGTCAGATATATATGCCCCCTGAATTCGAGATGGTTTGGCGCTCTCTGGAGGAAGATAAAGCATGTCTCCCTTACCCAATAATTTCTCAGCTCCAGATGTATCCAAAATTACACGGGAATCAATCAATGATGAAACAGCAAAGGCAATTCTTGAAGGAACGTTTGCCTTAATTAGTCCTGTAATGACATCAACCGATGGACGCTGTGTCGCAAGTACCATATGAATTCCAGTAGCACGAGACATCTGAGCAATCCTTGTAATAGCATCCTCCACTTCAACCGGTGAAAAAAGCATAATATCAGCAAGCTCGTCAATGAATAAAACTATATAGGGAAGTGCCTGAAACCCGCTCATCTCATTATATCCATCAATATTTCGAGCCCCTGCCTCAGCAAAAAGTTTGTATCTCCTGTCCATTTCAGCCATTGTCCATCTGAGAGCAGACAAAACCTTTTCAGGTTCTACAATTACAGGAGACAATAAATGTGGAATACCGTTGTAATGAGTCAGCTCAACTCTCTTGGGATCAACCAAAATAAATTTAACCTCAGAGGGGCTTGCTCTAAATAGAAGTGAAGTTAAAAATGTATTAATACAAACGCTTTTACCGCTTCCAGTCTGTCCTGCAATCAAAACATGCGGCATCTTACCAATATCTCCAATTACAGCTTTTCCAGTAACATCAAACCCTAATGCAACAGCAAGTTTGGATTTGTTGTCCTTCATCACATCGGACTCAATCATCTTCTTCAGAGGAACAAACTCAGGGCTGCGGTTTGGAAGTTCAATTCCAACCAAACTGCGTCCTGGAATTGGAGCTTCGATACGAATGGTTCCAGTTGGTGATGCAAGAGCGCGGGCCATATCCCGCTCCAATGTTGTAATTTTAGATAATTTTGTTCCAAGTGCAACTTCAAGAGCATATTGAGTAACCGCAGGTCCCTGGGAGACTTCAATAACCCGAGCAGTTACTCCAAAAGAGTCAAGTGTCTGCTCAATAATCGCAGCGTTTCCTTTGATGTCTCCGCGGTCTGCATGTCCCGATTGAGTTTGTGTTAAAAGAGAAGAAGGTGGATATCTCCAAACCCTTTTCTCCCCAGGCAAATTGCTAACAAGTTTTGGAGCCAGTGGTCCCTCCTTCTGAGCCAGAGCTGGAAGTTTATTTTTCTGTTGCTGTGGATTCATCCCTCCGCCAATAACTTTCAACTCTCGCTTGCCATTTGCAATATTAATTTTTCCAAGTTTTTTCTCGCCCATAATATAAAATCTTACTTGTCGCAAAAATGAGGCAAGTAAACTGGCAACCTGATACAAAGATGTATTAAACATAACTACAAGTCCAACCAAAGTAGTCCCGCTTAAAATCACATAGGCCCCAATTGGAGTCACCAGTCCAACAATCCCTTCCCATGAAGTAGCCCCCAATAGCCCAGCGCGCGTTAGACTCCCAATAGAAACAAAAAACAAAAGAATCCCAACAATCACATTCGGCTGTGAAAGTGGAATTTTGAATTTAGAAAGAACAAATCCAAAAGACAGAAAGATAAAAGGCAAGAAAAGTGCAGTCCAACCAAAGTAGGAAATAATTGAATCATTTAAAAAGGCAAGAATCCCTCCCTGTCTTGAAAAAGAAGCAATAACTAAAAGAGCTAAAGCAAAAAAAACAATTTGAGAAATAGAATAGACAGTGGATTTTTTAAGTTTAACGCGATATGCCTTCTTAGGTTTCATCCTTCTTATCTTTTTGGCCATACAAACATTATAACTAAAAGTTTCAAGCTTTGCTTACCATTTATGGCAGACTATATCAGTTTAACAAGAAGACAAATCAAGAAATTATTAACTAGAAGCTAGTAGCACCACCAAAATGAATACCTGCGTTGCTTCGTATATCCTGAGAACGCTTTACTGCAAAAACCAGAAGTCCATTGCTAAAGAACTACCACAACGATTCCAAGTTGACGAAGCTCACTTTTCTTCACTAATTAAATATATACCGTTTTAAACCTCAACCACAACAGGTAATATCATAGGTCTGCGGCCTGTTGTTTTGTAGAAATATTTTTCCAGAAATGAAGTGATCTCTTCTTTATTTGGTTTCCCCCTTCTATGCATTTCTGCAGCCAAAACTCCTCTCGCATTCCCAAGTAGTTGAGCACTCACCCCTTCATACACAAACCCACGGGTTAATATATCTGGGTTTCCAACCAGCCTCCCATTATTGTTTACTTTCAAAACTACAGCTACAAATCCTTCAGTACCAAGTAGTTCCCTGTCCCCTAATACTACTTTCCCAATATCCCCAACCCCAAGTCCATGCACCAAAACTTCCTTTGTTTTTACAGTATCACCCCTATGAGCTTTCCCATCTTCAAAGATAACGCTCTCTCCAGGATGAAGTTTGAAAACAGTTTTATCCTGTCCCATATTCTCATGTACAAGTTTTTCATACGAACTCATATACCGCACCTCACCTCCAAGTGGAATAAAATATTTTGGCTTCACAATTTTGAATAAATCTATAATATCCCCCTGCCCTCCATGTCCTGAAACATGAAGCCCTTCATTAAGGTCATAGTAATGAACATCCAACCCTATATCTATAAATTTATCAACAACGAAGTTAATGCTTTCTTTTGAATATGCAGGCCCTGGGTCAGCTGAGAAAATGAACATATCTCCAGGAACTACTTCTACGCGGTCATGTTCTCCAAGAGCTAACCTATGAACTGAACTCCCATCCTGACCATAGCAGCCAGCAGCAATGTACATTATTTCTTTTGAACTTAGTTTTCCTGCATCTTTAATATCAACGATTTGATCTTTCGTATATTCAAGATAGCCAAGATTATATGCAATTTCAGTTTTACTCTGAATCGACCTGCCCACAAAAACAACTTTCCTGTTTATCTTCTTTGCAACATTAATCATCTGTTGGAAGCGTCCAATCCCAGATGAAATTGCAGTCATAAAAAGTGCCTGCTTGGCCTCTTTTGCAATACTATACATATTCTCTTCAATCTCAGTCCCAGAAGGAGTGTGGCCAGGATGGTTTGACCCTAAGCAGTCAGACATCAAGCAAAGAATATTTTTACCCTCTGCAAGTTTCGTTGCCTTTTCAATATCAAAATTCATGCCATCTACTGAATGCTGATCCATTTTGTGTTCTGCTACATGGAAGGTTCTCCCTTCAGGAGTATCTATTGCAAAACCAACAGTATCAGGAACAGAGTGTGCAACCTTAAATGGGTATATTTTAAATGATCCAATACTAAATCCATCGCCATCAGAATCAAAAGTATTAAGTTGATAATCCTTGATTTTGTAATCCTTAAATTTTACTTTCAAAAACTCAGTAACAATTGGAGGACAATAAATTGGTACATTAACTTCACTCAGAAGAAAGGGAAGCGCACCAACATGGTCATCATGACCCTGAGATAGTAAAACTCCCTTTAATTTATGTTTGTTTTTCAAAATATATGAAAAGTCTGGGATGACTAGTTCAACTCCAGGCATTTCGAGATCTGGAAACCCAACACCGCAATCAAGAATAATCATCTCATCTCCATACTCATATATGTAGAGATTCTCAGTAACTGAAGTAGTACCTGATATTGCAATAAATTTTAAATTTGCCATGAATATTATTTTAAATTAAATAAGTCCTATCTGTTCAATTTCTATTTTGTTTGCTTCTTTTAATATTTGAGGTAGTTTCAAGAAGTCTTCTTTTAAATCGTTCATTACTTTTCCTTGCCGTAGTGCAGCTGCTGGGTGATACATTGGAACAACAACTATTTCTTTACCCCTCCATTTTACCCCAAATTCCTTTCCATGAACAGAGCTAATTTTAACATTAGGTAAAAACTTCCCCATACTAAATCTCCCAAGTGTAACAATAACTTTTGGATCAATTATTTCAATAATTTTGTCCAAGTACTCTCCATATGCAGCAATTTCGTGAGGCTCGGGGTCACGGTTTTCAGGTGGTCTATGGTGAACAACATTTGTAATAAAAACAGTTTTGCGATCCAATTTTATAGATTCCAAAAGTTTATCCAAAAGTTTTCCCGCATTTCCAATAAACGGTAAGCCTTGCTGATCTTCGTTATAACCTGGCCCCTCTCCAATAAACAAAATTTTAGTATTAATGTCCCCTGCCCCAAAAACCAACTTCGTAGCACCTTTCCTCAAAGGAAGGCTATCATCCTTCTCCATTTTTTTCATCAATGCAATTAATTCTTCTCTTTTACCCATATTAATCAAGTATAATGTGCCTGTGGCAATAATAATAGTAGAACCAAACCAAATCCTTTCAAAAGAAGATTTTGAAAAAGCAAAAGAGGAATACAACTCTTACATCAAAATCACAATTGATTTGGATCAAGAGATCGCAGCTTTAGGCGGAGAATACCATGCAGATGCCGAAGAAAAACTTTTGAAAATTGGGTCTAATCAAAAGAATATCTGGGGTGGTGGTGTAAATTTGAAGCTGAAAGTTTTTGAGGCAAAAGCTATGATTAATCTAAGACCTACTGTAAACTACAGTAACGAAATTCTGGACACGAAAATTAGAAGTAAATTTTTCAAAATTGCCAAAAAAGTTCTGAAAAAATATGTTGCATACAAATAAAATAACAGCCTTAAATAATTGTTTTTCAGATCTTGATAGAGCTGCAACATCCTTCTATCTCGACCCAAAAGGAGAAAATCATGCAATTTTCCTGTCACATGCATTAAAAATTATCCAAGAAATAAACGATACAAACCTAGGGATATTTAAAAATAAGATTTTAACTTTCAAGCGTCTCACATCTAAAAACAAATTATCCAAAAAAGAAAGGCTGAACATTGCAGATGAAATTCTCACCACCGGAGTTCTCCTGAAGCCATAAACACAACACTTGACTCCTATAGTAAATAGAGTAGAATGAGAACCTAATGATAAACACAGAAAGAGGTCCTTTTGATGAAACCAAACCCAAGGGATTTGATAAATCGGGATATCCAACCGCAATTTTCTTACCTGAAAACGCCGAACAAGTCAAAGAATTGAGAGACAAACTGGCAGACTACGAAAACAGGTTGGGCAGAAAACTCAGGGATGATTTTCTTCCGTACACACAAATATCAGAGTATTACAAAGCCAGAATATTAAATTCACTCTTAGTAAACCGCTCAGTAACATCTGAACTTATAAAATATCAGATATCAAAGGAACATGGTGGACAACTTCCAAACGAATTCTTGTTCAATGAATCACTCCGCATAATATTCTACCGTACACTGGGAGAAGACGGGAAGCTTCTACTATAAGAACCAGCACTAAATCACTGAGGCAAATAGATCTTGATATTATTATTGTCCACTTTAACTGACTTTACTTTCCCCTCCACCAGTTCCTTTGCTACCTTACGAACAACTCCATCGATTGTGCGCTCCAAAGTACGTATTCCTGCATCAAACCCAAGTGGTCGAACTATCTGTGCCCAAACATTGTCATCGAAGCTAATTGCCCCTTCTGGAAGCCCAGAATTTTGTAATGCTTTGGGTAAAACATAATTCCGTCCAATGGTTATCTTCTCCAAATCAGTATATGAAGGCATCATAATTGGCTCAAGTCTATCCAAAACTGCAGTTGCAATGTTAGTTGTGTTGTTGGCTGTTGCTATAAACAAAGTTTCAGAAAGATTGAATGGAAAATCAATATAGTGATCGGTGTAGGCAAAGTTCTGCCCAGGATCAAGTAGCTCAACCAAAACTCCCATGATGGAGGCGCGTCCAGCGTCCGTTACACGGTCAATTTCATCAAGAAGAATGACAGGATTGCGGCTCCCGCAAGTTCGAAGTGCCTTTATAATTTTTCCAGGCTCTGCTTCGGGATGGACTCTTGATTGTCCGCGAAGATCGAGTGGATCCCCCATCCCTCCAAATGGAATACGAGCCATTTTTCGTCCCAAGGCCTCAGCAATAGAATATGCAATTGTTGTTTTCCCAGTTCCAACCAAACCAACGAAACAAAGAATAGGTGCGCGGTATATATCCTTTGTTTCCCCTTTCGACTCTTTTAATTTCATAACAGATATGTATTCAAGTACTCGGTCTTTAATTTCAGTTAGTCCAAAGTGGTGGTTATCTAAAACTTTTCGAGAATGATCAAGATCTAAAATATCCTTGGTTTTCAATTCCCAAGGAAGACTGACTATCCAATCAATGTACCGGCTTATAGAATCAAATTCAGGTAAAAATGAAGGAGAAGCAACAAGTTTTTCAAGCTGTGCAATTCGAGCTAAAACACGGTCAGAAAGTTCTTTTGGAAGCTGCACTCCCTGTACCCTTTTAGTTAAAAGTCCCAAATCATTTGTGGCAGTATCCATATTTTCATTGTAGCATTTTTAGGTGTATGATTTAGTTAATGCCTAAAAAAAATGGTTTCACACCAGTAATAATTCTTCTTGTAGTCCTTGCTGCAATTGGAATATTCCTTATTGGTAGAAAAAATACTTATATTTATTCCCCAACCCCAAATCCAACACCTCTAAAAATTACTACAGACACCACTAAATGGAAAACGTATGTTAATTCAATTTATAACTATTCATTTAAATACCCAAATACCGCCACTATTTACACTTTTGGCGCAGGCGAAGGACTCGTCACAGCAACATCTAAGGCAACACGTCTATCCATAAATTTTTCAAACACAAACAGCTCGGAAAATATTGAAGTAGACTCACGTAATTATTTTGCACCTGTCATAAATTACAGTAATTGGGATTTGACCAATGCAACAATAAACGAATATCAAGTTGAAATATATAAAAACCAAAACTCTGATTCATCAAGCAAGCTATTGTACCGTTTCAAAAATCAAAACACAGAAACACAAGTTGATTTCATTGTATCAACTACTACACCTTCTGAAAATATTTTAGGACTTCTTTCTACTTTTAAATTCACCAAGTAACCTTTTGAAGTTATCTCTCAAAGTCTTTTTTTGAAGTATCACTCCCAAATCTTGTTGCTGGGAAAGTTGGTCCACCTTCTCCTCTATCTTGAAATCCTCTTTTTGGTCCACCTCTATTAAATCCGCCCTCTCTTCTTGGTCCTCTACTTCCACCAAATCCGCCGCTTCTTCCTCCGCCGAAACTAGATCCCCCTCGATCTCCACCAAAACTGCTTCCTCCACGATCTCCTCCAAAGCTCCTTCTTGGCCCGCGATCACCGCCAAAGCTTCTCCTTGGTCCACGATCTCCTCCAAAACTACTTCCGCCGCTTCTTCCTCCGCCGAAACTAGATCCGCCACCTCTTGAAAATCCACCAGATGGTCTGCCTCCACCAAATCCGCCTCTGCTTCCACCCCTATCTTCTCTTGGCTTGTCTTTTGATTTATCCATATTCATGGATAAATCAATTCTTCCAAACTCAGCTGACTTAACTCTTACTTTTACTTTCTGTCCAATTTTAACTACATCCCCTGCATCCTCTACAAATCCTTCCTGTCCCATGTCAGATACATGTACCATTCCCTCTTTCCCTGGAAGTATTTCAACAAAAGCTCCAAATGGCATTAGTCTTTTGACTTCTCCTTCATAAACTTCACCTGGTTGAACTTCTTTAATAATTCCCTCTACCCACTCAACTGCCTTTTGCATTGCACCCTCGTCAGATGCTGATATAAAGACACTTCCATCATCTTCAACTTCAACCTGTGCACCGGTCTCTGCTATGATCTTCTTGATCATCTTGCCACCGCTTCCAACAACTTCACCAATCTTCTCAACTGGAATCTTTACAATCTTAATCTTTGGTGCACGAGATGAAACTTGTTTTCGTGGGGTCGCTATTGCCTTAACAATCACTTCCAAAACTTTAGCTCTTGCTCCCTTTGATTGTGTAAGTGCCTCTTCCAATATCTTTGGAGTCAAACTCAAGGTCTTTACATCCAGTTGCAATGCTGTAATTCCTTTTGAAGTTCCTGCAACCTTGAAATCCATATCTCCATTAAAGTCCTCAAGTCCAATAATGTCAGTCAATACTGCATAATTTTTTTCATCTTCAACAATAAGTCCCATTGCAATTCCAGAAACAGGTGCCTTTATTGGCACTCCCGCATCCATCAAAGAAAGTGTAGATCCGCAAGTAGATGCCATTGAAGTAGAACCATTAGAACTCATTACTTCAGAAACTACCTGAATTGTGTATGGGAATTCACTTTTGCTTGGAATAACTGGCAAGAGTGCCCTTTCAGCCAATGCTCCGTGTCCAATCTCTCGTCTGTTTGGACTTCCAACACGTCCAGTTTCTCCTGTTGAAAAAGGAGCCATTGTGTAATAGTGCAAATAATTTTTCTCTTCTTCCCCTTCAGCAGTTTCAAGTAATTGTCCCAGTGAAGATGTTCCAAGAGTTGTAATTGTCAAAGCCTGTGTCTGACCACGGCTAAATAACCCAGATCCATGTGTTCTAGGCAAAATTCCAACTTCAGCTGAAAGTGGCCTGATTTCATCTTTCTTGCGGCCATCTGGACGTTTTCCTGAAAGAAGCATTCCACGAACTTCTTTTTTGAATAAGTATTCAAAAACTTCAGCAGCGGCGCTTTTCTCAATAGGTGTATCAAAACTATCAATAACTGCTTTCTTCAAATCATCAAAGGCTCCACCACCAAATTCTTTGGTAGCCATCTCAGATACAATTGGTCCAAATTTGTCTCCAACCAAATCTTTAACTTTCTTCTCAATTCCTTTGTCTGTCTTTTTGCTTTCAACTACCTGTTTTTCTTTTCCTACCTCTTTTGCAAATTCATCAATAAATTTAATTAATGCTTGCCCTTCCTTGAAGGCAAAATTAATTCCATCAAGAATTTTCTCTTCACTTACTTCCTTTGCACCTGCCTCAATCATTACAACAGCACTCTTTGTAGAAGTAACAATCAATTCCAAATCAGAATTTTTAGCTTCACTTGCAAGTGGATTAATTATGTTCTTGTCATCTTTGAGTCCAACCCAAACAGGAGCAACTGGTCCCATCCAAGGGATAGTAGACATCTGAAGTGCTGCAGAAACTGCAATAGCTGCCAAACATTCTGGTGCATTTTCAAGATCAACCGAAAGAACGGTTGCAATAACCTGAACTTCTTTCATGAACTCTTTAGGGAAAAGGGGTCGAATAGACCTATCTATTAATCTTGAAGTTAAAATCTCAGCGTCAGATGGTCTTCCATCCCTTTTTACCCAGCGGCTTCCCTTTATGCGTCCTCCTGCATAAAGCTTTTCCATGTAATCAACAGTTAATGGGAAGTATCCAAGATCAACTTTAAGTGGAGATGAAACTACTGTAGCCAAAACCACAGTCTCACCCATTGTAGCCAACACAGCTCCATCAGCTTGTCCTGCTAATTTTCCTGTCTGAAGTGTTAATTTCTTACCACCAAAGTCAATTGTTTTTTCGATTACTTTACTTTTCATTTAATTTACTTCTTTAGTCCTAATTCTTTGATGAGTTTTTTGTATCTTTCCTCATCCCTTTTCTGAAGATAACTTAATAGTCTTCTTCTTTTCGCAACCATTGACAAAAGTCCTCGTCTTGAATGAACGTCCTTACCGTGTGCATTCAAATGCTTAGTCAGTTTATCAATCTGTAGAGTTAAAAGTGCAATTTGTACCTCAGGAGATCCAGTATCGCCTTTTTCTCTCGCAAACTTCTTAATTAGTTCTTTTTTCTCGTCTGTCTTTAGTGACATAGTCTAGTCATGTGGAACAAAGTAAAGCTATTTCAAGCCAAACCTTGTTAACATCAAAGGTATCATATCACAACAAAACCTTTTGTACAACCACAATTAACCCCTCTTTTTCTTTTCATCCCGCATCATTTCACCCAACACACTCAAATCAGCCTCAGCCTGATCCATTGAAATATCCAATAATTCTAGTCTTCTCTTACAAACTGTTTCAACCCTCGCCTGAATCCCCTGATACATCCCCAGCGCCACACCAAAACCAACAGCATCACCCATCATTTTAAGAGCAGTTCCCTCGCCTTCCCTTCTCGATTTCAAACTAACAAATTCAAGACCATCATGCGTATAAAAATAATCTAATCTCATACTTCTTCCCGGCAAATTATTTCTCAAAAAACTGTGAAGAAACAATAACTTACCAGTTCTATAATCACCAGGGTTAATAGAAGTAGAAGAAGCTCTAGTAAAAGGATCTTCCACATACTCGAGAATCCTATCACCCGGATAATCACTAAGCTCCACTTGCCGAAAGGGAAATCTGGCCACAAAGAAACCTTTTCTTGAAAGCAACAAATATGATACATCAATTACATTGTCCTTTTCGATCAATGGGTTTGTTACAAACACAATCCTATCTTTACCCTTACCCAAAGTAAAAAATTCCTTTGCCAATCCACTCTGCGGTTTTTTCTTTTCCCAGGTATCCATCAAAACAAGGAGTTGTTTCTCTCTATATTTTTGTGTCTCAGTAAGAACACGAGAGGTAACCCCGATCTGTTCAGCAATATGAGATGTAGAATCAGCTAATTCTTTAAAATCTTCTAAGAGCTCACCATCCGCTTCGAACTCTCTTGCCATATTATTAACTCGTTGAAGTCCCTTTATATATCTTTGGTTCAAACCAACTCTGTGGTGCTTTGTCTGCAGGAATTGTTGGAATGGACCCTTCTGGAAAATCAGCTGCACTCACCTGTCCCTGCCCCAATCTTTTTCCTCCAGCTCTCATCAGTTCAGCTACATCTGCAAATGTCTCGGCCGTTGTGTTAGGTGTTGCAAATCCTTGTGTTCCCTCTTCAATCCCAGCAAGCAAGTTTGTAGCAATGTCGGATGTTATCTCATATCCATTATCTTTCAAAAGTTTAGTAACAACTTCACTTATTGTTGATCCATTTGTATCAAATGACATTACTTCACGCCCGCTAACTTTTACATCTTGAAGTCCAATATGGGCAAGTTTTGAGCTTGCCAAATCTGGATTTTTAATTACCTCAAAACTATTTTCATCCACGCCTCCAACCAAAACCACAACATCAGCTGCAACCCCTTCATGGGTAATTGAAATCTGATCCTGTCCCGGAGGAGTTACCCCAGTTTTAGGTGCTATGGTCAACTTGAATTCACCTTTATCAATATCCCACGAAACTTTCTCTATTCCATCTGGTTTGTAGTTCAAAAATCTAATTGCAAGGTTCTTGTTCCCAATCTCATTTTTAATTTTGTTCACCCCAACCAATCTATTAAATTCAACCACCATTGGGCTTGAAGAATAAATCTGAGAGGTAGAACCAAGTGCCAAATACAAAGAAAGACCCGCTGCCACTTCATCAAACTTGGGGTTGGCAGGGAGTACCACCAATACCGATTGGGAAGAAGAAATTATATTTTTAAATGAATCTTTCATGTGTCTACTATTCTAAAATCACTACCTAGCTCTCTTTAGCGACCGATAGTATCACATCACCCGCTTTGAAATCAAGCTGGGGAGCAAAAAGTATTCCACATTCCTCACCCTGGGAAACACTACCCACTTCTTCTTTTTGTTTTTTAATAGAAATTATTCTAATTTTTCCCAAATCCTTCTCGGCTCTTGTTAGTCTGCAATTACCAGTTTTTGATATTACGCCAGTTAAAACTTTGCTTCCAGCAACTCTTTTTCCATCAAATGGAAACTCAGCTACAATCTGGGCCTTCCCCAACACTTCCTCAACTCCTGATGCAACCATTTCTTTCAACCGTTCAATAAAGTCATACACGATGTTAAAGCTTTCAACCTTAACACTTTCTGTATCTGCAAGTCTTTTTACACTTCCCGAAAGTTTTGCTTCAAAAAGAAAAACAGTAGCCCCGCTTGCCTTTGCAAAAAAGATATCAGAATCATTCAAATCTCCAACCCCGCTGCCAAGAACCACAACCCCATCAGGAATATTCGCTAGTATCGCCTCAAGGCTCCCAGCTGTTTTTGTCTTCACAAAAATTTTTACATCCTTATCGCTTGCTGCTTTCACTTCAACCTTTCCCTTGTTTTCGTAATCCACAGTCTGCACTTCTGAACTAATTAAACTTCCCGCCTCAGGCAGTTCATCAAATCCCAAAATTAGTCCAGGATACCCTGGCATAATTATTTTGACCGGCTTTCCGTTGTCATCAAAAATTCCTCTTACCTTAGTCTTTCGCTCACCTGCGAAAATTTCATCGCCAATTTTAATTTGTCCCGCTTTTACAACAACAGATACCCCAAGTCCGCGTTTATCCTTCACCGTTTCAAGCACAAACCCCTCCAATTTATCGGTTGGTATTCCTTTCAGACCAACTACATCGCTAGTTAATCCAATAAGTTCAAGTAGTTCATCAACTCCTTCACCAGTTTTTGAAGAAACGCCAATCCAGGAAATATCTCCTCCGCGCTTTTCAAAGTAAACTCCTTCTTTTTCAAGCTGTCCCAAAACTGTGTCGGCAGATGCAGTCGCCAAATCAACTTTGGTAATTACAACAATGAATGGAGTGGCGCTCTCCTGCAAAATCTTCAAGGCTTCTTTGGTTTGTGGGGCAACCCCATCATCTCCGGCAACAACTAAAAGTGCAATATCAGCGCCCTTCACTCCTCTTTTTCTCATGTTGGTGAAAAGTGCATGCCCAGGAGTATCAATAAAAACAATATCTTTTTCTTTTCCTTGGTATGTAAAAGCACCAATGCTCTGTGTAATTCCACCAGCTTCACGAGAAGCTACTTTTGTTTTTCGGATATGGTCAAGAAGACTCGTCTTTCCGTGATCAACGTGCCCAACTACCACAACAATCGGAGGTCTCAGATTCCCTTTTTCCATATAATAATTCCTTTCTTAATTTAGCTAACATTGTCATTCGTCGTTGGCTGGTTTGTCTTCAGTCACCGCTTCTTTCTTTTCTATTTTTTCCTCGACACTTGCAGGTTCAACACTCTCAACAGCTGGAACCACTTCCTCAACTTTAGGTTCTTGTGGTTTGATAGTTGACTTTCCATCTCCTGCTATATCAATTTCCCATCCAGTAAGTTTGCTGGCAAGTCTAACATTTTGTCCGTCTTTCCCAATCGCAATTGACAATTGATCCTCAGGAACCACGACCTTAGCCCGTTTCTCTTTCTTTGAGGTTTTAATGGACAACACTTCAACAGGTGACAAAGATGACTTAATGAACTCTTTTTCATCCTCATTCCACAAAATTATATCTACCCTCTCCCCACCAAGCTCATTTGTAACAGACTGCACCCTTACTCCTCTTTGTCCTACACAACTTCCAACTGGATCAACTCCAGAAGCAGTTGAGAAAACAGCAATCTTTGTTCTGACTCCACCCTCTCTTGCAATACCCTTGATTTCAACAGAATGAGATCCAATTTCAGGAACTTCCCTCTCAAAAAGTTTTTCAACAAATTTTGGATCTTTCCTGGAAAGAATAATCTCTTCTCCATGTGGAGTATCTTTAATCTCCTTGAAAAGGAAAGTTAACCTCTGATTAAGGTTCAATCTTTCAGTTGCAATCCTCTCATCATATGGCATAACTCCTTCAGTCTTACCAATTTCAATACGAACATCCCCTCCATCAAACCTTAAAACAAGCCCTGCAACCAATCCCCCAACTTTTTCTTGGAACTGCTCCAAAACAGCACCTCGCTCAGCCTCACGAATTTTCTGATGAATCACTTGTTTTGCAGTCTGTGCAGCAATTCTTCCAAATCCAGGAGGAGTAACATCCTTTTTCTCCCCGCCTTCCAAAGGTGCTGAAAAGACTCTCATCTCCCCTGTTACTGGATGAATTTCAGCCGTGTATTCAAAAGCTTCAACATCCTCTCCAGCCTCTCTTGCATCCCTTTTGTAGGCAGCAACAACCGCTTCCTTAACTTTCTCAATAATTACGTCCACTTCAAGCCCTGTCTGTGTCGCCACAGCCTTCAAAGCTTGTGCAAATTCTGTTCTAGCTGTTTGTGTTTGTGCCATATATTTGTAAAAAAAATGGTGGGCATTCATCCCACCACATACATACTAAACCTAAGGCTAGTTTACTGCTATTGATATTGGAAGTCAAACGTTCCACCCGCACACATTCGGGTCAACTGGGTGGAAACCATAAACTAATTTAAATGTTCTTGAGGGATCCATTTGATATACATCAAATGGTTTACACTTCAAAATCGCATCCGAATTATGAGCAGTAACAATAATACAAAAGTCATCAGAGAAACCAACCTCATGAAAAGCACCCTCTTTATCAAGAATTTCACCAAATCTCTCAAAATGCGTATCTTTACGAACTTTCACTTCAACTGCATTAGTTTTACTCAACCTTGTAATTTTTACATTCCCATAGGCATCTACTGACATCGAGACCGCTCTACGAGACAATTCCCCCAAATCACCCGTCATTAATTTCCCAATCTGCAAAAACCATTCCCCGGCCTCAGGTTCTTCCCCCATGCTCGGTCCCCGGCCAACGTAAGCTGTTTCACCAGCACCAATTATAAATTCACTACCCATATTAATTTCAACCCTTCGTTCTGTCATATAGGTGGCCATTATAACCAACCACACTTAATTATTCAAGAAAGTCAAACAATGGACAACCCGACATTTGAAGCTTTTTGTAAAATGGAATAGTAATTCTCGTTCTCTCAATAAACTCAATCACGGATATGCCTCGACTTTTCGATAAACAATTCCATTTGAACCAAGAAACTCCATGTCATTATTCTTAACATATGCAAGCAAAAAAGGAACATCTGTATTCCTCATGGCACTTTCAACTCTATGTTGTCCATCTCGAACATCTACAAATCTTTTGCCGCCGTGAAATTTCTCAACTTGTATATATATCGGTGGAATATGAGTAGGATTTGGTACTTCTGTAACCATATCATGAACTTCAGGCATGCGTGTAGAAGACTCCAAACCAACACCTTTATGTAATTTCCCCAAACTACCTCTATCAATTGCTATTAAAGTAGAAACTCCTCCAAATTCTCCCGGGAGTGGAACACTATCTGTGGGTGGGTTAACATCTGGATTTGATTCTACCCTCTGTCTATGTAAAATCTTGTCATAACTTCTCATTCTCCGATTTAATTTATTTAGATCAGAGATAGAAGGTTTAACTACTACATCATCAGGTAAATTCATCCTCATGGATTTTCCCTCTATAATATCCTTAGGCCGCTTGACTGCATCTTCAGTGTTGTACCACTCGTGCACAGAATCTGCCATACAAAAAATTATAATCCCTCTCTCTTCATCTCCTCAATAATTCTCTTTTGGTTGCGATTCAAAGATTTTGGAGTTTCAACTAAAATCTTCACATATTCATCCCCCTTGGCTCGTCCATTAACTCTTGGGGCTCCCTCACCTTTAAGTCTCATCATAGTTCCACCCTGGGTTCCACCTCTAACTTTAATCTTCACATTTCCCCAAACAGTTGGTACTTTAATTTCACCACCAAGCGTTGCCAATGAATAAGGAATGGAAGCACTAATGAAAATATCATCTCCATCTCTCTCAAACACCTCATGACGGCGCACTGATACCGATAACGTAAAATCATCAAAATTAATCCTGTTGCCTGTATTAACTCCTGCAGGGATTTTAATAGTACGTCTCTTCCCATTAACTTCAACAGTCTTTGAAACCCCTTTCATAGCCTCCATAAAATCAATAGTCAGACTGTATTGCGGTTTACGAGCTTGTCTTGCTCCTCCAAAAAACTGAGCAAAAATATCAAATGGATCCCCAAAATCAAAAGGCATCTCCTGCCCACCAGATGTACTATATGTATAACTAAATGGCCCAGCCTGTCCGCCAAAAGGGTTCCCTCCTCCAGCAAATGGATTCCTCCCAGCTCCCCCTTTGAAAGCATCGTGTCCATACTGATCGTAAGTTTCTTTCTTCTTTGGATCAGACAATACTTGATATGCCTCATTTATTTCTTTGAACTTCTTTTCAGCCTCAGTCTTGTCTCCACTATGTTTGTCAGGATGCCACTTCAAAGCCTGATTACGATATGCTTTTTTAATTTCATCAGCACCAGCATTCTTTGAAATCTCTAAAATTGAATAATAATCACTTGCCATATGTGAATTTTACCAGTTTATCCTGAAGTTGTTAAGCACTCAATTAACTAAACTGCCAAGTACTTCCTAAGTCTATCTAAAATCAAATCTTGTTCCCATGCTAGTTTCAGTTTTTCTATTTCACTTAAATCCATCCATTTCATCTCAGCTCCCTCATTTAACGTTGGACTAAAATCATCAGTAACCCTGCACACAAAAACCCAATCTTTTATATCCCCATCATGTTTATATATACACAAAAACTTGCACTGTTTTTCATCAATTTTCTGTTCATATTCTTCCCCAATTTCACGAAGAATAGCCTCAATTGGTTTTTCGTGCTTTTCAATTCCTCCACCAGGAAAACACCACATGTTTGGATACTTTATCTGTTTTCCATTCCCATCATCACGAAGCTGCATCAAAATCTGCCCATTTGGCTTTAGAAGGATAAATGTAACTCCAGTTATCATTCTTGAAAAGAATCTCTGCCTGCAGCGATTAAACCTTTCCAAATCTTTCTCCACTTATCATCAGCTTTAGCACCTTCTGAGCAAAATTCTTGTGCTGTTTCATCAGCAAATTCTGTTCTCAACCTCTCATCATCAATACCATCAAGACCACCAGGATTTGGAAAAAGTAGTTCTCTGGATTCATGAAACAATTGAGCTATCTCTCTAAAACGGGCACGATCAGAACGCTCTCTTTCTGTTAGAAATCCCTCTGCAAAATAAATTGCAGCAATTCCTTTGTCTATCTTTGGAAACTCTGACATACCATATTATAGGCTATTTTGTAGATTATTCAACAACCTGTCCTTCTTCAGCCTTGGATTTGTCTTCTGTTGCCTTACTCTCATCTTTCTTTTCTTCTGTTCCTTCCTGTGGTTGTGCTCCCTCAGTTGCGCCTTGCTGTCCATACATAGCTTGTCCAACCTGACTCAAGGTTTCAGATAGTTCTTTTGTAGCATTTTCAATCTCATCCTTGCTTGCCCCTTCTTTTGCCAGCATCTCTTTCAGTATTTTCACTTTCTCTTCAACTTTTTCCTTCACATCAGCCGGTGCCTTGTCACCCGCATCTTTTAATGCTTTTTCAGCCGTAGCTACCATTGCATCGGCATTATTCTTAGTCTTCACTTCATCTGCCTTCTTTTCATCCTCTTCCTTGTGTTTCTCAGCCTCTTCCTGCATGCGCTTCACTTCATCATCAGAAAGTCCCACAGCACCAGTAATAGTTATATTTTGTGTTTTCCCCGTTGCTTTGTCCTTTGCAGTAACTTTCAATATTCCACTGGAATCCATATCAAAAGTAACTTCAATCTGTGGAACACCGCGTGGAGAAGGTGGAATACCATCAAGGGTAAATGTTCCAAGAGTCTTGTTGTCCGCACTCATTGGCCTCTCCCCTTGTGTTACATGTATTTGAACCTGTGTCTGATTGTCAGCAGCTGTTGAGAATATCTCAGTTTTACTTGTTGGTACAGTTGTGTTTCTTGGAATCATTGGTGTGGCAACAGCTCCCATTGTTTCAATTGCCAAAGTAAGCGGTGTAACATCAAGTAACAAAATATCTTTCACTTCTCCCCCTAATATCCCCCCTTGTATTGCAGCTCCAATTGCCACAACCTCATCTGGGTTAACACTCTTGTTTGGATCTTTACCAAAGAAATTCTTGACTGTTTCAATAACCTTGGGCATACGGGTCATACCCCCAACCAAAACAACCTCATCAATATCATGGGCATCAAGCTTTGCATCTTTCAAACAAGCTTCAACTGGTTTCATTGTTTTCTCAATGAGTTCTGAAACTAACCCCTCCAACTTTGCTCTGGTCAATTTCATGGTCAAGTGAAGTGGCTGCCCTTCCTGTTGAGTAATGTATGGTTGGTTAATTTCAACTTCCTCCGCAGCAGAAAGTTCAATTTTTGCCTTTTCAGCAGCATCGCGAACTCTTTGAAGTGCTTGCAAATCTTTTCTGAGGTCAACACTGTGTTCTTTTTTGAATTCATCACAAATGTAGTCAACTATCATTGCGTCAAAATCATCTCCTCCTAAGTGTGTATCTCCATTTGTTGCCTTTACTTCAAATACACCCTCTCCAAGTTCAAGTACAGAAACATCAAAGGTCCCTCCACCCAAGTCATATACAACAATTTTGTGAGCATTTTTCTTGTCCAAGCCATATGCCAAAGCAGCTGCAGTTGGCTCATTAATAATGCGCTCTACTTTGAGTCCTGCAATCTCCCCAGCTTGTTTTGTAGCTTGCCTTTGAGCATCGTCAAAGTAAGCAGGAACAGTGATAACAGCCTTTTCAACCTTCTCTCCCAAATACCCTTCTGCATCTTTCTTTAGTTTCATCAAAACTCTTGCCCCAATTTCCTGTGGAGTAAAGACTTTCTCCCCAATTTTAATATCAGCCATTCCATTTTTACCCTTCACAATTTCATATGGAACCATATCTTGTGTTCGTTTAACCTCAGAATCCTCAAATCTTCTTCCCATCAGACGTTTTGCAGATGAAATAGTATTCTTGGGATTCAAAACCATTTGTCGTTTTGCAACATCTCCAACAAGGTTTTTTAATGGTTCAACCACAGATGGAGTAATGTTACGTCCAGTATCACCTGCAGGAATGACCTTTGGTCTTCCCCCTTCCATCACAGATACACAACTGTTTGTAGTTCCTAAATCTATTCCAATTATTTTTGACATATTATTTAATTTCTCCTTTTAAAATCTCTTTAGCTAACCTCCGTGCAATAGTCTTACCAACACTTATCATTTTAGACGTCTCACTCGCACTCAATCCATCTATTATCTCGTAAAACTTTCTTTGTTTTTCACTTCCATTAATATACCAGTCCTCTGAATGTATTAAAACTTCTCCCTCCTCTACATAAATTCCTGGTACTACAAGTTCTGTTACAAATCTCCCAATCGCTCTATAAACTTCCGGTCTTGTAGTATCTTTTATTTTATTTGTTTCTCTTGCCGCTTTCCAACTTGCAATCCCACTATCAACCAAATCTTTAGGAATAACTACAACGCCTTCTTTCATATACCTTTATTAGCACTAATATACAACGACTGCCAAAAGTTTGTCAAGAGGCTTTTTAACCTCTTCGTTTTTGTAAACTTTTACCTTCGTCCACTATCATCTTCCCAAGTTATTGGGTTTGTACCGCCAAGCCGTCCAAGAGTACTCGAACCCCCTTTTACTTCATGCGGGTCAGCTTTCCTTTCAAACCTCGGATCTGGATCGCGAGTAACAATCTTCAATTTCAATCCACTTTGAACAAGTTTTTCTTGTGCATCTTTCCACGGAACAAGCTTCCAACCCAAAACCAAATCGCTCAAATAATTCATGCGGATGGCAACGGCATTTTTCTGTCCCTTACTCCAATCTTTCATTCTCTCTTCTTCAGTTTTTTTATCAATACCAGTTACTTCAGTCGTCAACGAACTATCCAAAGAAGCGACACTCGCAACTTCAAATCTAGTAAGTCTAGATAGAATATTCACCTCATCTGGACTAAAACTATCCAACTTTCCATCCTTTTTATAAAAATCCCAAATAATATCCAATCTAGCCAAATAAGCATTAATAGTTTCCTCTGGCGTCTCTATTTGTCTTTCGAATTTGTACTCCATAATCTAGATCTTATCAAAAAGTTTTTAAGCTTTCTTGAACACCTTAACCTTAGCATGTCTCACTACCATGCCATCAATAAATTTCCACCCAGATGATATAACCTCAGCAATTTTTCCATCATCCACTCCCTGAATAACATCAACTACTTCATGAAGGTTTTCATCAAAAACATCCCCAACATTCGGCCTAATCTCAGTTAGTCCCTCATTTTTCAATACCTCTTTGAATTGACTAATTGCAATCCCAAGCCCTGGATCCTTGGTATGTTCCTGTGCATGCTCGAAAGTATCTAAAACGGGCAGTAAATCCTGAACCAATTTTTGAGTAGAAAACTTAACCCAAGTCATCTTTTCCTGCTCTGTTCTTTTAATTAAATTATCATAGTCAGCAAGTGCTCGAACCAATTGATTCTTAAGTTGAATAACCTCAACATCAGAAACTTCCGGTTTCTGAGTCTCCTCCTGTTTACTTTCTCTTTTTACTTTTGTTTTCTTTACCATAATTTTTTTTATATATTACAAACCGTGAGGCTATGCCATTAGTTCCTGCAACAGTCCACCAATATAGCGAACAGTTGGAATTACGCTTGGCGACCGTCTAAATGGTCCAACTACTCCAATCGCACCTTTTTTGCCTTTGATATTAAATTGTGCCGCAACCACTCCAACGTCTCCCAATGTTGGCCAAGCCATCTCTTGTCCAAAAAGAATTTCAACAGGCGCTAGTCCCGTTAATCTTTCAAAGAAAAGTTCATGAAGGAGTTTTGCCTCCTCAATCATCGAAAAAATATCATGACACACATCATTGTCACTAAACTCAGGGTCATCAAACACATTTTTCATTCCAGCCTTCCAAATGTCACCATCATCTGTCGCAGCTATGGCCAAAGAGTGTGTCTTCTCAGCAAGAACTTGTGTAGCCTCATTCATCAACCGATCAAAATCCCCCCTTGCATCCCACACTTCCTCTTTTGCCCGAACTTCCTCGGCTACCCCCAAGTGTTTCTCTTCCATCAACTGGTTAATGTAAAACTTCATTGCAGCTGGAGTTGGAACCCGTCCGCTCGAGGTGTGCGGCTGCCTTAAATACTTCAGACTTGTTAGTTCAGCCATTTCAGCCCGAATGGTTGCAGGCGAAACACCAAGATTATATTTGCGATCTAGTGATGATGATCCAACGGGTAAAGCCGTTGCTATATATTCATCCACAATAGCCTTCAAAAGAAGTGTTTGTCGTGCAGTAAGTCCAGGCGTCATCTTAGCACTAATATAATACGAGTGCTAAATGTTGTCAAGTGGGTTAAGCGGTTCTGTTTTCTTTGTTGGAAGTATTGCAAGTTTTCGTTTCCAAATAACCCGAGCTATAGCATACAGTTCCTCAGACCTCAGAATAAAGGAGACTATTATATAAACCGCTAACCCCATAAGCCCAACCAGAATGGTCAAAATAATCAGGTTGCCGGTATACCTTGTATCTAGTACAAAGTTTTCAAATGCAATTGGTTTTGGTATCCTTGCAGGCACCCATTTATCAAAAAACTTCAATAAATAATACATAACTCCCCCTGAAGCCAAAGTTGCAAAAAGTGTCTTGAGCATTGGAAAAGTCATTTTCAATATCGAAAAGTTATTAAGCCTTCGTCTCAAAAGGAATAGTAAAACAATAGTCTCAATAAAGGCTCCCAATGAAAACGATAGTGCAAGTGCCCAGGAAGGAAGACCAAATCCCTTGACCAAGATAAAATCACCAACAATAACCACAGTATCCCCAATAACAGAGATAATAACTGGAGTTCTAGTGTCATGAATTGCATAGAATGCACGAGCAAGCATAGCGACTCCAGTCTGAAAAGGTATTCCAATAGCAAAAGCAGTAAGAACCATCCCAGTCTCGACAGTTGAATTCCAGTCAAAGATAGAGGTTCCAAAGAAAATTCGAATTGCAGGAATTCGAAGAACTATGAACATTGCTGATACTGGTGCAACGAGGAAAAAGATTTGATACAAAGTCTTGAATAGTATCCCTTTGAATTTTTCAAGATCATCGCTCTCGCGAGTTAAAGTTGGAAGAGCTGCCTTCGCCAAAGAGGTACCAAAAAGACGAACTGGTGCAAGCTGCAATGAATTAGCGAGCGTGAAGTAGGTATAGGAAGCAGCTGAAATAAGGGATGCAAAATGCAGTACCGTTGTTTCAGCAACTTGCTGAAATGAAAGATCCACTAGTCGTGGTGCAGCCAAATGCGCAATGCTTTTCACTCCCTCAGTTGGTCTCACACTCTTCGTAAATCTAAAACCAAGTTTCATAGCAAGAGGAAGTTGAATCAAGAAATGCGTGAGTGCCCCAATAACCACACCAACTGCAGGCCCCATTAGCCCAATATGTGGGCTCAATGTAAGAGTCCCAATGATGAGTCCCAAGTTGTATAGTAATGGAGCCAAAGCCGGAATCAAAAAACGCCTCAAGCTCTCCAAAACGCTCGTCAAAACATAACTCACAATAAAAATTCCCTGAGCAAAAAACATTATTCGAGCCAAATTAGCAATTGTCTTTATTTGTTCATGGCTAAACCCAGGTGCAACGGCTCCATAAATACTTTCTGCAAAAATGCCCATCACTATGGCAAACACTCCAAAAATAAGTAAGCTAATAGTAACTACTCGTCCAGCAGTCTCCCAGGCTTCATCATGGCTTTTCTTGAATAGTTTAGTAAAAACAGGGATGAAAGCTGAAGAAAACATTCCAAAAACAAGAACCTCAAAAAGAAGCTCTGGCAGCCTCAAAGCTGCAAAGAAAAGAGCTGAATCAGTTGGATTAAAAAAGTGAAGAACAATGCGCTGACGGAATAGCCCCAAAATTTGGGATGCTATCGTCATCACCATAATAATAGATGCAGCAGACAAAATCGAAGTCTGCTCTGAAAGAATTATCTTTTTACCCTTCGAAAATATTTCATTCATAGTTATTTGATATTTAAGCCTGGTTCGATTATAATTCGAACATGCCAGTTACGTATACAGCCAAAAGAGCTCTTAGAGGATCAGCCCGAAAAGCCCTTGTCAACAAAAAAATTATAACCTCACTTGAGGTTGCAGTTCGACAAGCAAAAAAAACAAAAACAGTAGCAACCATTAAAAAGGCGCTTTCTCTTGCCGATCGTGCAGCCAAAAAGCATACCATTCACAAAAATAAAGCTGCAAGAATAAAAAGCATGCTTGCAAAACTAGCAAAACCAGAAAAATCAGCCAAAAAGACAGTTGCACCTAAAAAGAAAAAGGTGCTAAAGTCTAAGTAATGCCAAACCGCAAAGGTTTTACACCAATCATAATCTTAGTTGTAGTTTTAATTCTTGCAGCCATTGCAGGAGCATTTTACCTAGGAACAAAAAAAGGAACAGTTGTGTATTCCCCAACTTCCACTCCAATATCGTATCCAAATCCATCTCCAACTATTTCAATTTCACCGACCCTAAATCCAACAGCAAACTTGAAAACTTACACAAGCCCAAATAATTTTAATTTTCAATATCCAACTCCCTGGATCTTAACAACAAAAACGGTTAAAAAAGGAGAGGTTGCCAACGATCCTGGCCATTACACAGTCAGTGCACAGTATGGAAATGTTGATATCATAAGGTTAAGCAAAAATTCAGACTGGGAAATAGAAATAAATTTTCAAAAAGATCAACCAACCGGTGGAGTAAACGGAGTAAATACAACAGACTATCGTGCCATAAAAGCATTCGAATCTCCTGCATATAGACTCAACCTAGAAAACGGAAAATACTGGTCTGGAGGAGACGAACCAGACCCCCATCCCCAACCAATATTTTTTGGTGCCAATTCAACATACCAATACACATTCTCATATAAAAACGTAACAATAACTTATTACTCAAAAAATTTCACCGCACAAAATATACAGAATAAAAATCTAGATTACGCAAGCATACGCGAGATGGATGATATAGTTTCTACTCTCAAATTCACCCAATGAACAAAAATAAAGGTTTTACACCAATCCTAATTTTAGTTGTAGTTTTAATAATAGTAGCCATCGCCGGTGCTTTTTACTTGGGAAAGAAAAATGGAACTGTGAATTATCTCCCGACTCCAACGCCAATTTCATATTCATCTCCATCTGCTTCTCCAACCCAAAACCTAACAATCAACTGGAAAACATACTCAGGCGACATCTATAATTTCAAGTATCCGGAAAATTATAACCTAGACACTAATTCTTACGTCACACCCTACCTCAACGGGAATATTACATGGAGATACAATTCCACCTCATTTTTATCTTGCCAAGGCGACTGCCCATTTGTTGAATCTCAAGAAAACACTACTCTCGGAGGAAAACCAGCAGTAAAAATATCGGGTTATATCGGATCTGTTGGGGGCAATATTCCACAAAAATATATTACTTACGAAGTGAAGCTACAAAACAAATATTTTGTTTTTTCCATACAAGCATTAACTCCATTTTTAACTCCAAATCAATCTTTAACATATGACCAGAATACGATTCAACCAATCAAATCCGAAGATCTTAAAATCTTCAATCAAATCCTCTCCACTTTCAAGTTCACAAATTAACTTCTTTCACAATCTTTCATATGCTACTATGAAATAGCTCAATCTATCTGCCATGGCTAAAAATAAACTGCCTACTGAAATTAATCTTTTACCCCAAGAAGAATTCCAAGCCTCTACTCTTGGAAGAACCCTGAAGTGGCTACTTGGTACTTTCAGAATGATAGTTATTTCAACTGAAATGATTGTCATGCTTGCCTTCCTTTCCCGCTTTTGGTTGGATGCGCAAAATAATGATTTAACAGATTCCATAAATCAAGAAAGAGTAATTGTAGGTTCATATAAATCTATAGAAGATGAATTCAGGTTAACCCAAGCAAAACTATCAATCTTCAGTCAATTTACAAGCGGTCCAAAAATTTCATCTATAACTCAAAAAATTACATCAAACCTCCCTCCAGAAGTAGTACTCGAAAATATTCTCCTCAAAGGCAATAACCTGCAAATACAAGCCAAAGCTCAAAGCGAAAAAGATGCAGTGCAGTTAATTGCAAACCTTGAAAATACAAATAGCTTTCAAAACATAAAACTTACTAGAATTGAAAAGAAAGCTGACGAAACGGGAATTGGATTCTCTCTAAACACAAACGTAATTATTCAAAATGGCAACTAAACCTAAAACAACATATCAAAAATATTTACTGGACATTGCTGCCCTCTATCAAACAAGGCCGGATATAAAAGCATATCTTGAACTACTACTATCTATATTTACAATTACTCTCTTTGCAATCTTTGCAATTCGTCCAACACTTGTAACCGTAGGAACACTTTTAACTGAGATAAATGCAAAAAAAGGAACACTGCAAGAACTAACAGAAAAAGCAAATAACCTAGCAATTGCACAAAACTTGCTGCAGGAACAAAGGGAAAATATAGATCTACTTAATAAAGCAATACCAAGTAGTGCCGAACCAGAAAGCTATGTTAGACAAATTGAAGGAATAGCCCTAAAAGATAATGTAGTAATTACAAGTACAAAAACTGGTGAAATACCATTGGTAACACCTCAAAATCAAACCCAACAGCCCTCAAATTCTTTTGAAATCTCAATATCTGCAAAAAGCCCTTCGTACAAAGAAATTTCAGACTTCGCAAAAGACGTAGAAAATCTTTTACGTCCAGCCTCCCCTCAAACTGTAAGTGAAATTTTAAACGAAGCAATCGAAAGTAAAGACTTTATACTAAATTACACCGCTATTATTCCATACAGCAACAAATGAGAAAAAAACTAAAAACACCAACTCTTGTTACAACTGCAGTATTAACTCTCATTACTGTAATTTTTTGGGTTGCCTTTGAAGTCTATAGAACAATCACCCATAAACCGCCTCCAGTTGTTCCTGAGGAAATCATTTTACCTCTGAATCCAACACTCGATCAAAATATATTGAATGGGCTATCAAAAAGAATAAATCTTGGGGAAAGTGAAGTAGGAAACCTTACTGCGGAGAACCAAACCCCTACTCCAGTTCCAACACCGGAAGTGACAGAAGCGCCAGTGGCAACAGAATCGGCGACCCCGACTGCATCGCCATCGGGAACGCCAGTGGCAACCAGTCCATGAAGAATGTAATATGAAATATGTATGATTAAAACAAGAAAGTTCCCAACCATAATTGCGATTGTAATTTTGGCTCTCGGCATAATGGCAGGAGTAATCGCAACAAACTCATCAACCATCTTTAAATTGGGCGCTTCCCCAGACTCTGCTCCCCAAGACGTCAGGATTACAAACATAAGCAATGCATCGATTACTGTTTCCTGGATAACGCAAAAAGAGGTTGTAGGGTTCGTCCAGTATGGAGAAACTGCATCTCTTGGACAAAATACAATAGCTGAAAACACACCCTCAACCACCCACTGGGTAAACATTACTGGTCTTGCCCCTTCAACCAGTTATTTTTTCAAAATAAATTCAGACGGAACTGTATATGACAATTCAGGAATTCCTTGGACCACTTCCACATCAATAGCTTTAGCTACAGAGCCAACCTCCCAAATAGCCACAGGTCAAGTACAGACGGCTACTGAACAAGCAGTTGGAGAAGCAATCGTATATGTAACCCCTCAAAATGGAACTGCTGTTTCAGTACTAACTACGGGAACTGGCGCTTGGACTATCCCAATCTCAAAAGCAAGAACAGTAGATCTAACTAATTTTGTAACTCTTACTCCAACAACCCCCCTACAAATTTTCGTACAAGGTGGAACAAAAGGCATTGCTTCCGCACAGGTTTTCATGCAAAACGCCAACCCAGTTCAATTAATGCAATTGGGGCAAACATATGACTTCAGACAAACTGGAGCCGAAGGACAAAATGAAACGTCCCCGACAGCAGATATAAATCTGCCGGATAGTACCGCATCTGCAAACCCATCTTTCAATCTTGCCGGTGCATCTCCGTCAGGAACTCTTCCAACAGTTGTAACAATAGAAAGTGTTAAAGAAAAAGAAGTTATAGCAACGAGCTCTCCAGAGTTCTTTGGCAAGGGCCCAGCAAATACAACCCTGACTATTATTGTCCAGTCAGAAATCATAACCGACACCACAATCACCTCCCCAACAGGAATTTGGGAATGGACCCCCCCAGATAATCTTGAACCAGGAACCCACAAATTAACAATTTCGTGGAAAAACGCGCAAGGTGTTCTTCAAACAATAACCAGAAATTTTACCGTTCTGGCCTCAGACGCTCCATCATTTGTTTCAACACCATCAGCTACTGCAACGCCGTCGGGCAGACATTCCCTCCCAGCAACAGATTCAGCAATACCAGTTTCTGGTGACTTGACACCGACTATTATGGTATCTATCATGAGTATAGGGCTGATAATGATATCAGTCTTAATTTGGAAATATAGTATTTAAAAAATGCAAAACAATCCTGCCAATCCAACAAACCCTTTTTCAACAGGGGGTGTTCCACAAGATGATGTTGTCTCAACTCCACCAATTTCCCCAATAGCAAATGTTCCAACCAATGGTGACTCAACACCACCAGAACCAACTACTCCATCAACACCTGTAAGTAGTGGTGGTGATGGTGGTATAGGTTCAGCACCCAAAAGAAGAGGGCCCGGCGCAAAAGTTATTGCAACAGTCTTTGGATTGGTATTACTTGTAGGTGGAGTAGGAGCGGGATTGCTACTAGTTCAACAGCAACAAATTTTAAACCAAGGGGCAGCTGGAGGTTATATATCAGGTGGAGGTGGTTCTCCCGTTTGCGTCCATGCTGGAACATATCAAATTCAACGATGCAACTGCCCAACAAACACTTCGCCAGGTTACCCAGGATGTGTATGTAGTCAAAACTGTACGATATCAACTGTAACCGCAACTGAGGGTCAATGTTTTTCTGCCACAGCACCAGCCTGCGGCTCAAATCAAGTAGACATAGCAGGTCAAGGTACCTGTGCCGGCTCTGGACTATGTGTCAAATTAAAGTGTACCGCTGTATTAACAGGTGCAGCTCCAAATCAAGTCTTGCAAATTGGGCAAAAAGTTAATTTGAAAGTTAATGTCGACAATATATCAACAAACGACAATCAAAACTTAAGCAGGATCAAAAGACTTGTCATCACCTCAAATAACACAAGCGCGATTACAGTTGCTCCTCCCACTATCACGGGTACAAACGGAGGATTTGTTAGCCAGGGATTACATAATCTAGTTGCAACTGCTGTTGCAGCAGGTAAAGCAAACATCAGAGTCCGTGTAGACATGGTTAACTGTCCAACTTGTGGTACCACATCAGGAGTTTGTAACGTAGTCCTTCCCCTCCAAGTTGCAGGACCAACAGCAAGTCCAACTCCAACAGCAACTCCAACAACTCCACCTGTTGCCCCTCAGTGCACTGGTATCAAAATGTATGACGACAGTTTCACTGAAATACCCCAGAACGAATGGTCATCCCTTGACCCAGGAACGGTAATTAAGTTTGCTGTAACAGGAACAACAGTATCTGGAAACTTTGACAAAGCTGAATTCTTTGTCAACGGAACATCAATCGGAATATCAACAACCACTGTTCCATCAAATTCTGCAGAATTCTATATTGACTACACAATCCCAGCTGGAACAACAACATTTAATGTCGGTGCCCTATTACACCATTTACAATTGGATCAATGGTTTTAAGATAATATATGATGGAATTTATTAGAAAAAATTTATTAACATTCATAATAGTACTAGCTACCGTAGTCCTTGCTGGAATTGCCATATTTACAGCCGTCAGACTCTATCAATTAAGACAGCAATCTGTAGCACCAAATGCTCCTGAAAGCAAACCAAGAGCTGATACTCTCCAACCAAGCCCTGCTGCCGCTTGTACATTAACATTCCAGATAGCAGAGGCGACAGCGACACCTACAGAAACAGCAACAGCTAGCCCAACAGCCACACCAACTACCCCACCAAGCTGTGATAGTTCTTGTACAGACACAACCAATTCTTCAGACTGTCCAACTGGTATGACTTGTACACAATCAGGAGGCACCAATGTCTGTAGAAACACAAGTTGTACAGACTCTGCAGATTGTATTTGTGCAACAGCCACACCTACCGCAACACCAACTCCTACTCCAACACCTACTGCTCCACCTTCTTGTGGCAGCGCTTGCACAAGTACAACTGAATGTGGAACTGGAATGACCTGTACTGGAAATGTCTGTAGAAATACTAGCTGCACCACTGAAACTGACTGTATCTGTGCAACCGTAGCACCGACCACTCCTCCTTCTCTTCCTGAAGCCGGAACAAGTTGGCCAACATTAATAGGAATTGGAGCAGGATTGGGAACACTACTCCTGGCAATATTCCTAGCATTGTGATGAAACTATAATATGAAAAGTAATACCTGGAAATTAGCTGGCCTAGCAGTTTTAGTAATCGGTCTTGCAGCGGCACTAATCTCAATCACCACCACACAGATAATCTCAGAAAAAGCAGCTGAAACCAATAGTAATAGTAAAAGTACAAGAAACGGATCCGCCACAGAACAAAAAAGTACAACCTCTCAACAAAAATCACAAGAGACCAAGACCAACCCATCAAATAAATAGTCAAAGCTCAAGCTATACCACAGTAGTTATCTCCAGCTAGGAAACCAGTAGTAAGACATATCAAGGGATGTTGGTACCTTAATTCCCACCCAATGTGGATAGAAGTAAATAAATAACAAAAGTCCCACGCCAAATACGGGGAGCACTAGTTTCGGATATTTACGAAATACATACCCTGCAGCTATCCCCAAGAATGGTAGTGATGGCAAATAATGATACAAAAACATAATTCTAGGTGATAGTGCCCATGGAACAAAGAAAGCAAAGTAAGAAAAACAAACCAACCCAAGTCTTTTGTTCCTATCCCTTACTGCCCAATACAAACACAGAAAAACCGATCCCAACCCAAACCAAAACACCACTGGGTTTCCAAAAGCATATATATTGGCTACCCCGTCATCTCCATATCCGCTTGTATAAAGGTAGATTGGACGAGCTTCAATTGGCCACTCCCACCAAGGTGAAGTGTAAGGGTGTGTTGCCTTGAGGTTAGTGTGGTACCACCACATCTGTTTCTGTGTATCAATAAACATATCAAGCGGAACTATCCCCGTCTTATCTTTTTTCAATTCATATCTATTATTTCTTACATACTCATTCTGTATTTGTTTTGACGTAAAAAGTGGCAGGTATGTAGAAATATAGATAACGGGTATCAATAAATACCACAAGTAACTCTTCTTAAATTTTTTCTTCAATACAAAATGTGTAACTGCAAGAATTGGGAAAAACCACAACGCACTCCATTTCGATGAAAGTGCCAAGCCTGCAAATATTGCAGATATTAAATTCTTGTCTTTCAAGTAATAGTAAAATGAAGCCAAGACAAAAAATAATAGATATGAATCATTCATACCAATCCTACTCATAACCAGAAGTAATCCATCTAATGCCAAAAATCCTGTAGCAAAAATGGGAAGCCAGTCATCATCAAAAAGTTCCTTTGATATTTTGAAAACGAAAAATAGTATTCCAACTCCCGCTAAGGCTGCAGGTACCCTCCACCCAAAAGAAGTTTGGCCAAAGATTAGCATCCCACCAATCATTAGTTCCTTGGCTAGAGGTGGGTGTGTCCATTCATATGCAAATCCTTGAGGAGGTGTATTCCACCATTCCCAAGCTGCTGTGTTGCCATTCATCATCTCCTTTGCAGTAAATGCGTGATACACCTCATCAAAATATTCATTACTTGGGCTCCACAAGAAAAGTATTCTTGCAGCAAATGCAAAAGCAATAACTCCAAAAATTATATATTTATTGAACTTGATGTTTATCTTTGGAAATTTATCAATCTTTGAAGGTTTCTTCAATAGCGCCAGGTTAATTTTAGGTAAACTAATATTTTTAAGAGACACATACAAACTATATAGTGAAAAACCAAACACAGAAAAAGAAAGCAATTTAAGAATCCCCTCGCTAAAAATACTTTCAAAACTATTGGTTATCCAACTATATGCCCACAGCAAATTAAGGCAGTAAATAGTTGATAGCCCAAGATATGAAAAAATAAGTGCAGGTGTTTCAAAAGAAGCAATAAGTAAGAATGGTAATGCTGGCATCAGATGCCTCTCATGCATCCGAGTTAAAAATGTAAATGCAAAAAGGAAAATAAGCCCAGAAAGTAGATAATATGAAACCTTTTTCTTTCGAAGCGCTATCCAGGAAAAAATAGAAACAGCTAGAAACATAGCAAGGCCAATAATCCCGCTAATATTATCTTCCTTCCAGAAACCAATAATTCCCCAAAAATTAAATGCATTAACACTTGTGTATGGATATTGATTGAGAGATAAATTTATTCTCGACAAAAAGAAATTAACAAACCTCCCAAAAGTAAACTGTACATCTCCGTAAAAAGGTAAAAATCCAAGAATGATTACTGCTAAGCCAATGGCTCCATAAATAATATATTTCTTCATATTCCATTTGTTTTTAAAGGCGTACAGTAAAACAATTGGAACAAGAAAAACTGCCTGAGGCTTGACTAACCCGCCAATTGCCAAAGACAAGGCAGATAGATAAATATTTTCCTCAAGTAAATAAATCGCAAGTAATGAAAAAAATGCAGTCAAACTGTCAACCTGCCCCCAAAGTGTTGAGTTTGCAAATACTGCAGGATTAAAAATATATAAAGCAGCTCCTGCCAATGACCACTTGTCACTCGCTTTTTTCTTTAGTATTTTATATATCAAGTACCCTGTTGCAAGGTCTGCCAATATTGCAGGCAATTTATAAAGTAAAGTTTCAGAAATTATATGTAATTTTGCAATTTGCCCCAATATATTCAGTACATAAAGATATCCAGGCAAATAATCACTCCATCCAGAATAAAAGTGTTTGAAGCCTCCATTTACCAAAATATTGCTCCATGCAATGAATGTACCCTGGTCAAGCCTCAACGTACCAAAATTAAAAAGAATAATTCTAAGCATGAATCCCAACCCTAAAACTAGTAAAATATAAGGAATGAAAAAAGTTCTTTTATTGATTTTTGTTTTCATACTTGTAGTATATCTAATAACATCGCCTGGAAATACCCCATTTAACTATTTTACCCGACTTGCCGACGCTTTTCTTCACGGTAGATATTACATAACCGAAAATCCCTCTTGGCTCAGTGAATTAATTCCAGCTGGACCTAACAAGTTCTACATAGTTTATCCCCCAATGCCGGCAATCCTGGCAATGCCATTCGTTTTACTTTTTAAAAATGCATTTCAACAACAATACTTAGCTCACCTTCTTGGGGCAGGAATAACTGTTATTTTTTGCCTACTGTCATGGAAAATAAGTAAAAGTAAAAAACTATTCCTATGGACATTTCTTTTCGCAGCATTTGGAAATATCATCTGGTTCCTTTCCTCTGTCGGCTCTTCTTGGTATTTAGGACAAATTTCTGCTGCTTTTTTCATTTCACTTGCAATTCTCGAGGCAACCACAAAAAAAAGGCCATTTTTACTGGGTGTATTACTTGGAGCAGCATACCTATCTCGAATTCATTTAATTTTTTCTTTTCCTTTCTTTTTATACGCTCTTAAGGATAAATTCAATATTAAAAATTTATTGCTTATGAGCTTTGGTGCTCTACCTTTCGCAGGATTTAATTTTATATATAATTTTGTAAGGTTTCAGTCAATATTTGACCAGGCATATTTCATATTACCCAAAATTCTCAATGAACAAAATGCTCCATGGTTTGCCCATGGTGTAGCAAATCCAATCTATATACCAGATAACTTAAGAGCAATGTTTTTATCCTTTCCAAAAAAGGTAGACATCTTCCCTTTTATCGAACCATCATGGGCAGGACTTGCTATTTGGATAACCTCTCCTGCTTTTGTTTTTGCTCTTTTTTCAAAATACAGAGAAGGAATAAATCAATTTGCATGGCTATCAATCTTCACAATATTCTTAATCGTTGCCTCACATGGTGGAACAGGCTGGGCACAATTTGGGTATCGCTTCGCTGTCGATTTTTATCCTTTCCTAATTTATTTAACCATTAAAGGAGTGAACAGGATGGGTGGACCAAAAAAGATACACTGGCTTCTTCTAATTTTAAGTATATTAGTAAATCTTTGGGGAGTATTGTGGATCAACAAGTTTGGTTGGGTTACTTTTTAACTTCATAGACAACATATGGGCCAAATTGGACATAGGAAAGTCGCGTATCTGATTGAACAGGTGAAAAATACATCAAATAATAACCTACACTCCCAATTCTTGGAGTAAAGTTTTTTCTTAAAATATAATTCCAGTAATAATTTTGCGCCGTATTAAGCACCAATTCATTCGGTTTTGCTGGATCACTACTTACGACAAAATCTGAGTAGCCTTTTATCTTTGCGTCACTTTTAATCCAATCAAAAGCACTCTCTAAAAAGCGGTATGGCGGATCAGAATATGAACTTAAAAAACCATTGGGGTACGAATAAGTCTTAATAAATTCAAAGTAATTAGCTATAAAAATAACCCAAAAAATAGATAGTACTATTGGCAAGACAATTATAAATTTTCCAATCTTCTTAAAAAGATCGTCAATTAATATCCCGAAAAGAAGTGCATATGCCGGCAAACTCAAAAGATAATATCTTGGAAGGGCTATTGGAGTTCTAATAATAATTAGAAAAAAAATGGGCGCAACAGCCCAACCAAGCAAGATACCCCTGAATCCTCTGTCATTCTTGACACAAACAAGATGAATCAAATGATAGATAAAAATTGAAATTGAGATGAAAATTAAAATTCTTGATAATGTCTCCACATAAATATATTTACCCAGAAAGATCTCATATGCCGAACCAAGCTGCCATCTGAAACCACTCCCAGACATTGTATTAAAAAATTCAGGTATAGCATCAAATGTTGAATGTCCTTTCTCGAGGTTGCCCGTTTGAAATTTTTTGGCAACACCAATAAACCCTAAGAGGTTGGATTGATTATTAAAATAATAATGGATAGTTGGCAGAAATAATATAAAAATGACAATGATTCCCAAAAATAAGTAAACTTTCCTAGTTTTTTTAATAACCCCCAAGATTGATACAAAACTTATCGCCACAAAAGATATTGTATGTATATAAAGCTGGAACAAGAATCCAAATAAAAATATTAATGGTAAAATCACAAAACTCCTTGGTCGCCTGATTACGTAAAAACAAAACAACATTGCAACAGCTACAAAAGTCGGAACCGGAGTCGGTTCGTAAACCATTCTAGAAAAGACAATCCACCAAGGATGACACGACAAAATCAATCCCGCAACAAGTCCTACTCTAAGTGAGAAAAATTTCCAACCAACGATAACCACACATACAACACTCAAGATATTAAATATCGCAACTAATACAGAAACAGTAATTGGATTGTTAGAGATCAGAAAGAAAAAGGCGTAAAAAAAGATTTGCACGGGACCCCAAGATGGATACCCCCATGGATTTACGTTGACATAATTGTAGCTCTCAATAAAACTCGGTCTTTGTAAAAATTCATTGACTCTTGAAGCAAGGATCGGCTGGTCGTACCCAAATTCAATTGTATCTCTCCAATTCAATCTCAAAAAAAGATAAAGAACACAAACCAGAAGTACCATTAAAATTGGGACTACCTTATTTACTGTAAAATATTTTTTACCCATTCATGAATCTTTTCCCAATTTCCCCCAACTGGTACAAACACATATGTATTTAAGTATTTGGCAGAAAGAGGCGGATTAAACAGTAATTCAGAAGGAATGGAGTATGATTTCAAATTTTTCCTCCCGTTGAAAACATAACGCGCAAGTGTCGCTGCCTCCTGAGGTTTGATATCAGTCTCAATATTTTTATTGGCTACATCAATCAAGCCTCGAATCTTTGGAATTGATAGAAAAACTGAAGGTGTAGCAAGCTTTCTTACTATCGCCCCAATCACTAGCTGCTGTCTTGCCTCACGAGCAATATCAGTCCCTTCATCTCCAACTGCATGTCTACTCCTCACAAATTTTAATGCAGTCTCCCCATCCATAGTTTGAACCCCAGATTTAAATTCTACTGTTTCATATCTACATGCATATGTCCTGTCCCCGCTACATGTATCAGCCTCACGCCCTGCAATGGGGAATTGTTTGTCAACAAAACTATTTTTAACTTCAACTGTAATTCCCCCAATAATATTAATAACATCCTTAAAAACATCAAAGTTAACAATGGCTGCATAACTAATTGGTATCCCCAAAACTTCCTCTACCGTAGATTTTGCCAAAACCAAACCTCCTCCTGCCTTCTTTTTGTTTCCATAAAAATACGCACTATTTATCTTTGCCTTCATGTCATCAATCCAGATATCCCGCGGTATTGAAATCAAACTAACCTTTTTGTTTACTATATCAACTGAGGCTACAATCATTGTGTCAGTAAGGTCCGGCGCATCGTGTCCCTCCCCACCTTTGCCCATTAAAAGAAAATTTACGTCGTTTCCAACCCCGCCCAAGGTGGTTTGGGATGGAAAAGCAAAATCACGGGCAAGTCCAACATACGTTCCAACAAGGCTTCCTCTGAGAAAAATAAACACACCATAAATCACTAATACAAAAAGTGACAACAACAAAGTAAGTATCACTCCTCGTGTTATCCAAACATGCCTCAAAATTTGTCTTTTAGTCCTCGACCAAAATGCTTTTTTTCGTACCATTTGTCTATCTACCATGCTAGAATCTAATTCAACCCCATCATTTAATTCATCATTTTCCATATGAACATTGTATCAAATCTAAACGAAAAACAGCTCGAAGCAGTAACCTTTGAGGGAGACAAGCTCTTGATACTGGCCGGGGCCGGTTCTGGAAAAACAAAGGTACTAACCCACCGAGCCGCCTGGTTCATTGAAGAAAAACACGTTTCACCGGACAAGATACTCCTAACTACCTTTACAAACAAAGCTGCAAAGGAAATGAAGGAAAGAATCGCAAAAATATCAACAAGTATGCCAGGCTTTGTTGGTACCTTTCATTCTTTTTGTGTAAAACTATTAAGAATTGATGGAAATGTTATAGGCATTGAACCAAACTTTATTATCTACGACGACTCCGATCAAAAAGATTTAATAAAAGAGATGTTAAGAGAGATGAACCTAGATGAAGATGCATACAATGCAAATAGTATTTTAGCCGAAATCTCATCCTCAAAGTCCCAAATGATAACAGCTCTTGAATACGGTGAAATCGCACGCGGTGACTTTCAAGAAAAAGTGTTCAAAATATATAACTCATATCAAAAAAGTCTGAAGGAAATTAATGCCCTCGACTTTGACGACATCCTAATTAAAGCAGTTGATGTTCTAAAGGTTCCGGAAATTAAATCAAAGTGGAATAAAAAACTAACCCATATCCTAGTAGACGAATGGCAGGATACAAACAAAATTCAATACACCCTCACCAAACTGCTTGTAGGTGACAGTGGTAACCTAACAGCTGTAGGCGATGCGAGCCAGTCAATCTATTCATGGAGAGGCGCAGACTACAGAAACATAAATAATTTATCAAAAGACTATCCAAAATTAAAAGTTATTAATCTTGAACAAAACTATAGATCCACTCAAAATATTCTAGATGCTGCAAACTCAATAATCTCAAGAAACACCTCCCACCCCATCTTGAAATTATGGACCCAAAATAAAGAAGGTAAAAAAATAAAACTACATTCAGCAAAAAGCGGTTTTGATGAAGCAAGTTTTGTAGTATCAGAGATTCAGTCACAAGTCACAAATTTTGGTGCCTCTTACAATAAATTTGCTGTCCTCTATAGAACCAATGCCCAATCCCGTGTAATTGAAGAGGCTCTCATCCATGCTGGTATTCCCTATACATTAATAGGAGGAACAAAATTCTACGACAGAAAAGAAGTAAAAGATATCATTTCCTACATGCGGGTTCTTGCAAACACAAAGGATAAAGTATCAAAAAAAAGAATTGAAAAATTAGGAGTAAGAAGATTTGAGAAATTTAAATCATTCCAGGAAAAAATAGGAAGTGAAGCAAATGCTTTTGATAAATATACAACTCTTGAAATTATGGATAACCTCACCAAAGAAATTAGCTACCTCGATCTATACCAGAAAGAAACAGAGGAAAATATAACCCGGCTTGAAAATATCAAAGAATTAAGAAGTGTGGCTACAGAGTTTCCGCTCCTCCTCGATTTTCTTGAAAATGTGAGTCTAGTTGAAGCAGAAGAAAAGAAAAGTATTGCTGGTGCTGCAAAAGAAAATGAAAGAGTGACCCTAATGACAGTCCATTCAGCCAAAGGTCTTGAGTTCCCAATCGTTTTTATAATTGGTATGGAGGAAGGAATCTTCCCCCACTCAAGATCGCTATTTGACAGTACCCAACTTGAAGAAGAAAGACGTCTTGCATATGTTGGCATAACAAGAGCCAAAGACATGGTCTATCTAACATACGCTGCTCACAGACTTTTCTTTGGTCAAAACACCAGTAATCCTCCATCCAGATTTATTATAGATATTCCAGAAAATTTGTTAGAGAGTGTGGGCAACATAGAAAATAAACATATCAAAGAATACAACTTCGAAGACAAAGATGACTTTAACTGGTAAAATTGGCTATATGTCTCACCCTCTTCAAACCAAAGCCTGGGAAACCTTCCGCGAAAAATGGGGCAATACTACTGCTCGAGTAGACAGTTCATTGTTAACTATTCACGCCATTCCATTTCTAAACAAAAAACTGGCAATTTTTGAAAAAGGTGAAATGCCAACAGAAGAAATGCTAAAAGCACTAACCTCTTTTGGAAGAGAAAACAACTTAATATTCATAAAGCTTGAGCCAAATTATGTAATCAAAAAAGGAGGTATCGCCTGCGCTGATAAAGAGAAAATTGTATGGGAAATAAAAAAATTCGGAGGTGTTCCAGGAAAAACAATCTTCACCCCAACTACCTTTTGGATAGACCTAACCAGAAGTGAAGAGGAACTAATGAAAAGTTTCTCCTCAAAAACCCGCTACAACATTAGACTAGCCCAAAAGAAAGGAGTGAAAGTAAGTGAAGATAATTCAAATGAAGCATTTGAAAAGTATCTTGAACTCATGCGTGAAACAGTCCAACGAGACAAGTTCTATGCACACTCAGAAAAATATCACAAACTAATGTGGGACGTTTTACACAAAGAAAACATAGCCCACCTCCTAGTTGCAAAATACAATGGTGAAATAGTAACTGCTTGGATACTTTTTGCACACGACAAATTTCTTTACTATCCATATGGAGCTTCCACTCACAAATACAAAAACATAATGGCAAATAATCTCATGATGTGGGAAGCAATCAAATTTGGAAAAAAACATAATCTCAACACTTTTGATCTTTGGGGAAGAGAAGAAGGAAAAGGATTTACTAAATTTAAAGAAGGATATAACCCACAAGTTGTAGAATTCCTAGGAACCTGGGACTTAATAATTAATAAACCAATGTATTATTTATACAGAATGATGGAATTCACTAGATGGCTAGTTCTCCGAAGCAAAAGTAAATTCGTTAACCCAACCTTCTAATGACAGATATTAGGCAAGTAAAAGAGTACGCCAAATACCTTGAATCTAGTGGTTGGAAAGTAGGAACAGTAGACGGCATTTTTATATATCTTAAAAAGATCCCCGTACTTGGTTGGTTTGCAAAAATACAGCGTCCTTCAGTTCTAAACAGCAAAATTATAAATTTCGTTGAATTAAAATATCACCCTTTCCAATTTTCTATTGAACCAGACAATAATAAAAGTAAAACACTTTTACTAAACCACAATTTCAAACTTTCCAATTCCCCATCCCTCCCAACAAAAACAATTCAAATTGATCTAACAAAAACAAAGGAAAAACTATTGAAAGAAATGTACTCCAAAACCCGCTACAACATTGGTCTTGCAAAAAGAAAAGGATTGGAAATTGGAGAGTCAAATGAAATAGAAAAGTTTGCAAAACTTAAAGGCAACTTTTTCTCTCAGAAAAAAAATATCATCAAGCTAAATGAAGCCTTTGATAAAAACACACACCTATTCTGTGCATACAAAAATAATAAATTACTTGCTGGAATTTTACTTCTAACAACAAAGGACACAGCTTATTACATGCATGCCGCATCAACCAAGGAAGGGAATAAACTTTTTGCACCAACATTATTAACATGGCATACGATCCAATTTGCAAAAAAGAAAGGTTTCAAGGTCTATGATTTTGATGGCATCTATGATGAAAGATTTCCAATCAAAAGTTGGCTCGGCTTCACAAGATTTAAAAAAAGGTTTGGTGGACAAGAAACAGAATACCCAGGTTGTTTTACAAAAACCATATTTAATTTAAGTTATCTGTTCCATTAAGAGAAGTATTATTTTTAATAAACATCAATTCAAGAAACCTATCTCGCATAAGCGTCACAACTTGTTCCTGTAATTTATCTGCTGTTTTTGTATGCTTTATAATTTTACTTAATTCCCACAATATTGGAGTAACCATAATTGCACTAGCTATTGGATTGAGAGTTAAAGATGTCGCCATCACAATTATGGCAACACGACATCTCTTTACGTGAACGTCTGCCTTTTCACTTTCCTCTTCCATTTTTCTCTGAAAAGCATCAATCTCAACAAAATATTGCATTGGGTTATTCCCATAAAAATCACTACCGTTTGTATTCAAATAAATATCGGGTCTCCTTAGTGTTTCCATAAAACTAGAGTATTATAGTGTATGAAAATCAGAAAAAAAACGTGGATGCCATATTTCCAAGAAATTCTAGACGGCAACAAAACTTTCGATGTAAGACTTTCCGATTTTAAATGCAAAATTGGTGATATCTTAGTCCTCGAAGAATTTGATCCAAAAACAAAAAAGTACACAGGGAGAAAATTAGAGAAAGAAATCATTTTTGTGCTAGATACCAAGAAACAAAAATTCTGGAGTCAATCTGAAATCAAGGAAAAAGGATTGCTGATAATAAGCTTCAAATAATTATTCCTCCACACTGCAAAGAAGTTTGTATTCGCAATTTTTACAAAGCATGTTGTCAGAACATTTGAAACTAGACTTATTAATTTCATCTCTAAACTTAAGTATTTCTTTTTTTACTTTTTCCAAATCCTCCTTTGTCCTTGTTGTTGTAATCTTTTTCTTTCCATCAAAATAGTAAAGTGTCAGTAAAACTTCTTCTGCTTTTTTACCAAAAGGTTTTTCCTGAAGAGTAGTTGCAGCCAGAGCATAAAAAGTAAGCTGCATATCGTGATCTACTTCCCTTTGTGTTGGAACATTTGCCCCAGTTTTATAATCCCAAATTTCAATTCTACCGTCAGCAAGCTCATCCACCCTATCTATCTTCCCACCAATCTTCAAATCATTTGAAAGCGGAATTGTAAAAGGAATTTCCATAGCTACAGGCAAGTGATCAGAGTTAAATTGCTCTTCCAAAAATTCACTCAAAAATTCCTTTGCTTGCCCATAAAATTTATCTTCATGTTTTTTACTTGTGAATCCTTCCTTTACCCAGTTATCTTCCAAAACTTTGAAGATATATTTTTCGTTTGGTTTATCCCCATCTCTGACTCCCTCATAAAATTTCTGCAGCGTAGAATGTATTGAAATACCAAAAGATTGTGAAGCAGATGTTGGAGTCGGAATCCTTAATATATATTTCAACTTGTAATGAAGAGGGCAAATTTTAAATGTTTCAATCTGAGAATAAGAAAGATAATTAATTTTCAATTTATGTGAATCCTCTCCAGTCCTAATCTCATCATTTGAATAGCCCAAAAACACTTTTCCTCCCTTTTGAATTATTTGTTTTTCAGTTGCCAATGCCCCACCAAGCGCCTCAGATATAAATGGACTCAATTTCTTTTCGCGCTTTCCCTCCCCATAATAATTAGCTGCAGTCAAATAAAGTCTTTCCTTTGCCCTTGTCATCCCAACATAGAAAAGTCTTCTTTCTTCCTCCATATGGTAGTCCCCCTGTGGAAGGACTTCTTTAATTAATTCATTTGGAATTGGAATCTGTTCGTGTCTCTCTCTAGTTGGAAACCTTTCTCCAACCAAATTGATTAAAAATACAATGGGGAACTCAAGACCTTTTGAAGAGTGAACTGTTAATATGTTTACTGCATTAATTTCTCCCCAATCATTGTCTGTTGCCATTGGAGACTCTCCCAATTCCTGTGATAAATCAATCCAATCAACAATCGCAAAAACATTTGCATCCTCATGATCCGTTTCATAAGATTTCAATTTATCAAAAAATTTTGATATATTGCCCGCCCTCTTTTCTACATCCTTCGATTTAGGGTCAATTAAATTCCGAAGTAATCCACTCTCCTCCAAAAAGTAATAGAGAATTTGTCCAGCACTTTCTTTTCGAATTAATCCCAAGTGTTTTATGATTATTTGAAGAATTTTACCAACCTTAGTTTTTGTTTCCCCGCTAACCAAAATCTCATTTACCTTCTCACATACTTCGAACAAACTTAAATTATATTTTTTCGCATAATTCCCAATTTTAGCTACATCTCTTGCGTCAACTTCAAATTCAGGCATTGTGAGGATTCGATACATTGATACTGAATCCTCAAAGTTATACAAAACTTTGAGATACGATATTAAGTCAATAATTTCAGGCTGTTTAAATAGTCTCCCAGGACCCAAAAACTGATATGGAATTCCATTTCTCGAAAGTGAGCGACTAAATGGTTCTGCATGATTATTGGCTCGAACCAATATTGCAAAATCTTTGTAGTCATACCTACTGGACAACTTTTTAATTTCCTTTGCAACTTCTTCTGCTTCATTTTCCACTCTGTCGGTGTGTATAAATCTCACCTTTGCCGGCTTTCTCGTACTCGCCAGTGCCACCAATCGCTTGTCAATTTTCTCGACAACCTCCAACCTATCTGGATTATTGTGTTGTATTAAATCATACGACCTATCCAATATTTCCTGTGTCGATCTATAATTTCTTGTTAAAACAACAACTTTAGCTTTCGGAAAACTCTTTCTGAATTGAATAATATTACTTACCGCCGCTCCGCGAAAACGGTACACACTTTGATCATCATCCCCAACCACTGTAATATTTTTCTCTTTTCCGACCATTAGAAGAGCTAGTTTATTTTGTGCATAATTAGTATCTTGGAATTCATCTATAAGAATGTATTTAAACTGTTTCTGATACTCCTTTAATATATTCGGTCTGTCCCTTAAAAGTTTTAATGTTTTTGCAATTAAATCCCCAAAGTCCATAAACCCACTTTTAACTTTCAACTCCTCATGTGTTCTGAATGCATTTGAAAGCTCCAGCCATTTTTCACTTTCACTCTTTTGTTCTTCAGTAATATCCTTCCTCTTTTGTTTTTTTCTTGCCCAATCAAGATAATCGGCAGGTGATACATCCTCATCCTGGAGTCTTGAAAAGTGTTGTATCATCCCTCCTATAAATTTATTTGGATTCCCCAAAGGTCTAAAATAATTTAACTTAAAAAGGAAAATATTTTTTCGAATCAACTGCACCGTTTCAGTTTCGGTCATCAATTTAAACCTCGGGTCAAGTCCAATGTGTAGACCGTGCTGCCTTAATATCCTTTCGCAAAATGAATGGAATGTCATTATCCACATATTGGTATATCCATAGGGAAGTGCCACATCCACTCTTGCCTCCATTTCTCTTGAGGCCTTTTCAGTAAAAGTGAGAGCAAGTATTTCTTCAGGGCGTGTTAAACCTTTTTCAATTAAATATTTAATTCTCTCAGTAATTACAGTAGTCTTCCCAGTCCCAGCCCCAGCAATTACAAGGAGTGGACCTGTTTTGTGTCTAACAGCCTGAAGTTGCTCTTTATTCAATTCTTTTTCATTCGACATGAAGCTATTCTAACACCAAATAATCCCACACAAACCTCTCAATCCAACTATTTTCATCTACGACAAGAGTATGAATAGATCCATCATGTCTAGTACATTCTATAAACAATTTCGCAGGTCGACCATTGATTTTGTCATATCCAATAGCAACACCGACCAAACAGTCACCCAAAAAATCACAAGAGACAACTAATATTTTATTATCCTTTTGAATCCCTTTTGCTGCCATTTTCATTAGTGTTTCTTTCGAAGAAATATTTCCTTCTTCAAGCGCCGAAACAATCCTTAGTCTCTGATTTTCACTAATCATGCAAACATTCTAACACTAGGAGATTTTTTGAGAAGACTCTTCGTCACCCAAATTATTAGTTGCACTAATTTTTCCTCCAAGCCTACCAAATGCAGAAAAAACGTCACCCATTTTTACATATGCACTATTTAAATGTTTCTGCAGTATTCCCAAATCTCCTTCCACCTTCAAATAATCTTTCTGTATGGCACGTATTGAAGAAAGTATCTGTTTTGCCCTCTCTTCAATCTTCTGCCCTTCAAAACTCATTAATATCACCTTCATATATGCATAAAAAGTAGTAGGGGAAACAGGCAAGACTCTCATCTTGTTTGAATATTCAAAAAGGTCTTGATTGTTAACTATTTCGTAATACACCGCCTCACTTGGTATATACATCAACGCATAATCAATAGTCCCCTCATCAGTTAAAATATATTTTTTAGATATATCATCAATGTGTTTCCTTACATCCCTTTCAAAATCTTTCTTCGCTTCACTTAAGGTTGGATCCTTCATCATTCTTCGAAAGTTCTCCATCGGAAACTTAGAATCTATTGGTATTATTCCAGCCGATGTTTTAATTGCAGCATCAACCTTTGCCCCACTTTTAAATGCATACTGCAAATGAAAAGACCCCTTAGGCAAACTCTGTCCCAAAAGCTCCTTCAAAACCTGCTCTCCAATATTTCCACGAAGTTTTGGAGACTGTAAAAATTCCTGCAAGTCCTTCATGCTACGCCCTATCTCACTCATCTCTCCAATATTTCTCTGCACCTGCGAAATTACGTTTGCAGCATTATCAAGTCTCTCGTTAAAATTTTGTCCCTGCCTATCAAGACGGGTATTAGTTACCTTCAAATATTCAAGAATATCGTTTGATGGTTTCTGCTTGCGAGATACAAGATACCCAAGCACTATAAACCCAATAACTAAAGTGGCAAGAATAATCATTAAATCCATAATATAATTATACCGTGAAGGATAGACGTAAGAAAGAAATCAAAAAAAGAAAAAGTTTCCTACCCACACTAATACTAACAATTACTCTCTGGGGAGCGCTTTTCTTCATCGTTTACTTCACAAATCCAGAAAACTTTGGTCTAGTTCCATTATTTTTTATCCTTCTTTTCCTTGCAACTCTTTTCACTGCTTCTATTATATTTGCAAATCTTAGGCGTGGACTGATGGTAGCAAGTGGTATAACATTCTTTGCTGTCTTGAGATTCTTTGGGGTGGGAAATATTATAAACTTCCTCTTAATTGTTGGCATATTAATTTCCCTTGAAAGCTATATCTGGTATACAAATAGAAATGAACAAAATTTTAGAAAAACAAATTAAAATTACTCTTGCCAAAGTCCTCAGTGAATTTAAGGATAAAAATGGCACATATGAATTTCTTGAAGACTTTCTAACACCAAAGGAATTTGAGACTCTCGCCAAACGTCTTGCAGTTGCCTACTGGCTAAAAAAAGGTAGATCAAATGAAAACATAAAGGAAAACCTAAATGTACCAGACAAAACCATTCTACAGATCAAAAAATCAAAGGAGGGACCAGGATTTCAAAAAGGACTAAAACTGCTTGAAGCAGATGAATGGGCAAACGTTTGGGCCACCAAAATCAAAAAAGTGATAAAATAGCTTCATGGCCAACAAATTTTATATCACTACCGCTATCCCATATGTAAACGCCAAACCGCACATTGGGCACGCGTTAGAGCTTGTCTATGGTGATGTTCTCGCAAAATATCACAGGTTGCTTGGTGAAGACGTCAAACTTCTCTCAGGTGGAGATGAAAACGCCCTCAAAAATGTCCAAGCTTCAGAAAAAGAAAACACACCAATTCAAAAATTTGTAGACAAAAACAATGATTTATTTGTCGAACTAACCCAAAAGCTAAATTGCCAATTCGATATCTGGCAGAAAGGAAGTGACCAAAAGCACCACTACCCATCAAGTCAAAAACTTTGGGAACTTTGTGACAAAAACGGAAATATCTATAAAAAGAAATATAAAGGGCTCTACTGCGTTGGTTGTGAGCTCTTCTACACAAAAGATGAACTAGACAAAAACGGTGAATGCTACGAACACCCAGGCAAAAAATTAGAAGAGGTGGAGGAAGAAAATTACTTCTTTGCACTATCCAAATACCAAAAAGAACTAATAGACATTATTACAAAAAACAAAATAAAAATAGTTCCAGAAACCAGAAAAAATGAAGTGCTGTCTTTCTTAAAGGAACCTCTCCAAGATATTAGTATTTCCCGCTCCAATGAAAGAGCAAAAAACTGGGGAGTACCAGTACCAAACGATCCAACCCAGAGAATATATGTTTGGTTCGATGCTTTAAATGTTTATCAATCAGGAATTGGTTTTGGCTGGAACGAAAAAACTTACAAAAAATACTGGCCTGCAGACATTCATGTAATTGGAAAGGGTATAACTCGATTCCATGCAGTTTATTGGCCAGCATTCCTTCTCTCTGCAAAATTAGATCTACCAAAAGAAATCTTTGTTCATGAATATTTTACAGTTAATGGACAAAAAATGAGCAAAACCGTTGGTAACGTTTACGACCCGATCCCGTTGCTAGATAAATTAACTAAAAAAATAGGAGAACATGGAGCAGATGCACTCCGCTATTATTGTCTTGCCAAAGTTTCACCATTCCAAGACGGTGACTTCTCCGAAGAAAAACTTTTTCAAACATACGAATCAGATTTAGCCAATGGTCTTGGAAATTTAGTAGCGAGAGTAGCCAAACTCTGTGAAAATTCAAGACTCGAATTTCCTGAGTCAAAACTCTCATTCTCACCAAAAGTGGAAAGCTTTGTAAATGAGTATAGATTTGATTTTGCAGTTAAAGAAATATGGCAGGAGATAACTCAAACAGACCAGTTCATAAACGAGGAAGAGGTGTGGAAAAAAACTGGAGAGGAACTTGAAAAGGACCTAAATCATCTCGTCTTCCACATTAGATCAATTGCGTTCAATCTACAGCCATTCTTACCCCAAACTGCAAAGATTATTCTTGATTTGTTCAAAGGACCAAAAATTAAGTCAGATAAACCACTCTTCCCTCGGATATAATAAAACATGTCTCTCATTAAAAATTATGTCCTCGCCCACGAAAAAAGATTCTTGAGGCTTCTTGAAATTCTCCCTGGTTTTGTTTCTTGGAACCTAATCCTTTTCCCGTACTGGGGAATACTAGTAATCCCAGAAGTAGTTGCCTACTTCATATTAATTTTCAACGTTTACTGGTTCTACCAATCTCTAACTATTGCAGTTACAGTTATAATCTCTCATTTAAGGATCCAAGCTTCAATGAATTATGACTGGGTAGGAGATCTAAAAAGTTTTCCAGATACAGATAAAGTACGGCATGTCGTAATAATTCCAACCTATAAAGAGCCTGTTCACATTCTAGAAAGAACTCTTCAGTCTCTTGCAGATCAAGACTTTAACACCAAACAAATAATTCCAGTTCTTGGCATGGAAACAAGGGAACCAGAAGCAGATAGACTTGAAAAGGTTAAGTATCTAAAAAACAAATTTGGTAAAACTTTTAACCAACTTATCATCACAGTACATACCTTAACCGGCAACGAAATTGTCGGCAAATCCAGTAATGAAAGATATGCAGCCATCTGGGTAAAGAAAAATCTAAAACCAGACATGAACTACACAACAATCACAAGTTGTGATGCAGACCATAAATATCACCCCAAACATTTCGCCTGTCTAACCTTTAAATTCTTAGATAACCCCAAAAGATATGAACATTTCTGGCAGCCTGCAGTTCTTTTTTACAACAATATTTGGGAACTCCCTGCAATCACCAGAGTCCAAAATACCTTGGGTTCCATTTGGAATCTTTCCCAACTTCCAAGGCGTGAGAGGTTAATAAACCAGCAAAACTATTCACTTTCATTTAAACTCCTAGACGAAGTTGATTACTGGGACCCGGACAAAATTCCAGAAGATTGGGGAATATTTTTTAAAGCATATTACAAAAAAAGAGGTAAAGTTGAAGTGGAACCAATATACCTTCCTCTCTATGCTGACGCTGCCCAAGGTCCAACATATATAAAAACACTAAAAATTCAATACGAACAGCTAAAAAGATGGGCATGGGGTGCATCCGACGATCCTTGGATAATTAGAAACTATCTCTTCACCCCAGGGGTACCATTTATTGATAAAACACTAAGACTTCTTCATGTCCTTCAGTCTCATTTCATGTGGCCAGTTAATTGGTTCTTCATCACAATAGGGCTTACTATCCCAACATTAATTAATCCAGCTTTTGGAAGAACAACCCTTGGCTATACCGTTCCAAAACTCTCATCCACAGCCCTCACCATAGGTCTAGGCTTTCTAGTATTAACGCTGATTATAGACGGGTTCTATAAACCAAAATCACATTTCCCCTTCTGGAGAAAACTTCTTGTTCCACTTGAATTTGTACTCATGCCAATTGCAGGTTTTTTCTTTTCAGCTCTCCCAGGAATTGATGCCCACACTAGACTAATGCTTGGAAAATACATAGAATACAAAGTCACTGAAAAAGTTTGATAACAAACAAAAGTTAATGGATCAAGAAATAGATATAGACAAAACGAACGGAGAAGAGTGTGGCATAGCAAGCTGCAAACACAATGCAGGTCAACCTTGCTTAATCATGTCGCTTTCAAGAAAGTTAGCCTATCCACAAGAAATAAAGATCGAACCAATGACTGGAACAGAAATCGCGGCCACTCTCAGAAATCATCCCGGTCTAGAAACATGTCCACTAAGAGAACAATTAACACCCTTGATATATAGCTATGACAAATTCCGTAAAAATAAAAAAGAAGGTGATGATAAAATAACTCCAATTTTCAATGAACAAATAACCAAACATCTAAATGGCAACGGCAGTCAATGACTGGATTGATATCTCGAGTATTCTTGGCATATACTCAAAGGTAAGATGCACAAGTATCTCGATAAAATCCACACTCCCCACTGGCTAACAGCTGTGTTTGCCCTCATCATAGCCCTCCGCATCCCCAACCTCTTTGAACCCTATTACTATGGAGACGAGATGATATATCTCACCCTGGGCAATGCAGTAAGGAATGGCCTGACGCTTTACAAAGATATCCACGACAACAAACCCCCTTTGCTTTACTTAGTTGCAGCTATTGCTGGAAACCTCTTCTGGTTCAAAGTGTTATTGATGTTTTCAGGAGTAATCGCCACTTTTCTCTTTTGGAAACTAGCACAGAATTTATTTAAAAAAGAGGAAAAGCTAGTTAAAATTTCAACAGTAGTATTTGCAGTTCTCACAACCCTTCCTCTTCTTGAGGGAAACATTGCCAACGCCGAAAATTTCATGCTCATCCCAACTCTTGCAGCATTTCTACTTCTTTTTTCAAGCCAGAACCCAAAAAGAATAATGCTCGCTGGAATTATGTTTGCCCTTGCAGTCCTATTCAAGGTACCCGCAGTCTTTGACATGTTGGGTTTGTTTGTCTTCTTAATTCTCACCTCTACAAAAATAAATCTAGGCAAAAACATCAAAAGTATACTATTAGCAGGTGTGTTCTTCTTGGTACCAATACTGATAACATTTGCCTGGTACTATATTAAAGGAGCTCTTCCTGAATATTTAAATGCAGCCTTCCTTCAAAACTTCGGATATCTCTCGTCCTTTACTGGCCAGAAAACAGGATCCTTCATTAGTCGAAACACGCCCCTGATTATTAGGGGACTGATAGTTCTTGGGGGAAGTGGAGTACTTTTCTTTTACAGAAAAAAATTAGACAAAGCATTTCTTTTTGCTTGTTTCATTCTTCTCTTTGAACTTTTTGCAAGCACACTCTCGGGCCGTCCATACCCACATTACTTCCTACAAGTAACTCCTGCCATTGCTATTCTTGTAGCATTTCTCCTGGCTTCACAAAAACTAGAACAAGTTCTTGCAGTAATACCGCTATTTTTAGCTTTACTGGTCCCAGTTTACTTTAAGTTCTACTACTACCCAACAGCCTCTTACTATCAAAGATTTTTTAATTTTGCCACAAATAACATTACAAAAGAGGAATATTTCTCAGAGTTTGATAAAAGTGTTAATACCACATACAAAGTATCAGACTTTTTGAGGAAAGTATCTTCTCCTAAAGATAGAATATTTGTCTGGGGAGATTCAGCCCCAATATATGCCCTTTCACGCCGACTCCCTTCAATTAAATACACTGCCGCATATCATATCTATGATTTCTCAAGTAAAGAAAAGACAATAAAGGAATTGTCCCAAAACCCGCCTCCTTGGATAGTTATTCTTGCAAATGCAGACACCTTTGAAGTGTTAAAGAAGTTTGCGACTAAAAACTATGTGTTAATTTCAAACGAGGGCGGTAATGAAATATGGATGAAAAAGACTTTTTAAAAGTTCAAATAACTGCCCTCTTTATAAATATAGTAGTAGCCGGGGGCATTTTTCTTCTGCAAAATAACCTCCCCCCTCTAATTCCACTTTTCTACGGACTCCCTCGAGGAGAGGGTCAACTATCTCCCAAAACCGGCCTCACTATTCCAACTCTAATAGCATTAATGATCGCAACAACAAATCTTCTTTTGATAAAAAAAATACGGGATGACTTCGTACGAAAACTCCTGACTGCCCTAGTCATTGTGGCCACATCCTTAGCCCTAATCACAACCATAAAAATATTCCTACTTGTCGGAAAGTTTTAATATGAACATAAATTTAATTCTTCCGCCATTTTTAGTAGCACTAGCCGTCTCGTGTCTTTCCACTCCACTAGTTATTAGAATTGCTTGGAAACTGGGACTTATTGACGACCCGAAAAAAAATAAGCACCCAAAGGTTATTCATACAGTTGCCACCCCAAGAGGTGGGGGACTAGCCATCTATCTTGGTATATTAATTTCATCTCTGATCTTCCTACCCCTTGACAGACATCTGTCAGGAATTTTAATTGGGGCAACCATAATCTTAATTGTTGGCCTTCTTGACGATAAATACAATCTAAATCCATACCTAAGGCTTGTAATACAATTTATAGCAGCAGCTATCCCAGTCATTAGCGGTATTGGGATTAGTTTCATAACAAATCCTGGAGGGGGAGTCATTAATCTTTCACCAATCATTGCAGACGTCCTCGCCATTTTCTGGATAGTCTTTCTAATGAATGGTCTGAATTTTGGCGCAAAAGGAGTCGATGGCCAACTCTCAGGGGTTGTTGCAATAGCAGCTGCAACAATAGCCTTATTATCCTTAAAATTTAGCGCTGACATTACTCAGTGGCCAGTAATTATCCTGGCAGCAATAGTTTCAGCTTCATATTTAGGATTCTTGCCGTGGCACATATACCCACAGAAAATTATGCCAAGTTTTGCCGGATCCAATCTTGCAGGTTTTTTCTTAGGGATCCTTTCGATACTATCTACTGCCAAAGTAGGAACACTATTAGTAGTACTTGCAGTTCCTTTGGTTGATACAGGCTATGTAATTGTGCGACGTATTGTCTCTGGAAAATCTCCTTTTTGGGGTGACCGAGGCCATCTCCACCACAAACTCTTGGATGCCGGCCTTACCAAAACCCAAGTAGCTCTTTTCTATTGGATAATCACTGCACTCCTCGCTTTTCTGAGCTTAAATTTGAACACTAGCTCCAAGTTATATACAATGGTCGGTGTAGTAGTTCTCATAGGAGGCTTAATATTATGGTTAACATACCGGCCCAAATCAAAGGAGCAATAAAAGTTGCAAGACCAATACACTGGGTTAAAAATCTCAGCATTTTTGCAGCTCTAATATTTTCAGGTAATCTCTATAACCACCAGCTATTTATTAAAGTATTTTGGACCTTCATTGTTTTTGGCCTAGCAGCCTCGGCTACATATATCTTCAATGATATTTTTGATGCATCAAAAGATAGACTCCATCCAATCAAAAAAAATAGACCAATAGCAAGCGGAAAACTCCCCATTCCGATTGCAATAATTGAGTGCATAGTGTTGGGGGTATTTGCCCTCCAGTTGGCAGGAATCATATCAGGCCAGCTCTTCATCCTCACCCTAATTTACCTAATTATGCAGGTAGCCTACTCAACTGTCCTAAAACACATTGCAATCATAGATATAATCATTATTGCAGCCGGTTTTGTTATTAGAATTTACGCAGGTGCCTTTGCCATTGATGCCCATCTTTCAGTTTGGTTCCTACTTTGTGTAATTTCAGTTGCCCTTTTCCTAGCGTCGGGCAAAAGAAGAGCAGAACTCACAAACTCAGGGGAAGGTGCTACAACTCGCCAGTCCTTGTCCCGCTATTCAAGAGAGCTCCTCAATTCATATGTCACCATGTTTGCAAATGCAGCCTGGATGAGCTGGGCTCTTTTCACCTTTTTTGAGCCCCAGGAAGTTCCAATGAACCTTTGGCTTTTTCTTGCAGAGTTCTCAAAGACAACAACCATTAGTAAGCTTCTCATGATAACTATTCCAATTGCCATTTTTGCAATCATGAGATACCAAGCTCTAATTTTTGAGGGAAGAAGTGAAGCCCCAGAAAAAATGTTATTAACCGATATTCCACTTGTCACATCGGTTGCAATCTGGACAGGATTGTTGATATGGATCCTTTACGGCCGTATAGCCTTCACTTTTTAAGAGTTGAAGAGATAGTTGCATAATCATCAGATATCCATCCGTCCTTTCCATCCAGTTTAATTTGCAACCATCCAAGTTTTTCATCCTTTGAAATTAACTCATATGTTTCACCAGGTCTCACCTGCCCAACCTCAGATGAAACAGTTGACGGTTTTTCACGAACTCTCAAGAATCCAGTAGGGGTATCAAGAATTCGAACAATGGATACATTCTGGCTCGGCTCAACTTTTTCTACCTTTTTTTCAATATTTAGTTTAACAAGAATAGTTACCATGAACCCAGGAACCGTCTTTACCAAAAAAGATCTAGAACCATATCCACTCAAAGATATGGTTACAGCATGCTCCCCTTTGGATAAATTTCCTACTCGAATAGGAGTAAAACCGCGGGAAATACCATCAATTGACACCTGCGCAGCATCGGGGTTTGAGACCACAGACAGAGCCAGATCATCCATTACACTCTTCTGCAGGGAAACAACTTCGCCAGAAGTATCGGCATCGCTTTCCCCTAGATTCTCTCGAACCACAGTTTTAATTCCAGAAATAAGATTTAGCTTCGTTTCAAAAAAATATGAACCATAGTGAGAATCAACTGGTATCAGTCTTAAGACTCTCCCATCCCCCGCTGGAACACTTCCATCAAATGGAGTAATCCCCACCTTTTTGCCATCTAAATAAACATTCGAGGCAATATTTGCCTCAATCGAAAGTCCAGCAGCCCTTGGTTTAAAAAATTTAAACACTAAAAAACCAATACAAATAAGCACTATTAAAAATCCAAGAAATAGCGTTATCTTTTTCCCATCCATAAGTAATCAAGTTTAGCAAATTTATTGTATAATATCGCAAGCCCTTGGCCGGATGGTGAAGAGGAAACACTTTCGTCTGCAAAACGAATATGCGCGGGTTCGATTCCCGCTCCGGCCTCCCAAAACTTGACTTTCAGGCACATTTAGCCTACAATAGCTTCAATCTCGCCTATATTAAGCGAGATTTTTTAGTGGCCCAAAGGTCATACTTTTAGGTCACTTTTTGTCCCACAAGGCTCTGGCCGATTGGGACGAATATGATAAAAATCATAAACATTCTCCCCTTGTCGCACCTTACTGTGCTTAAATCAAAAGCAATAAGGTGGCTAGTCACCCATGGACAAATCATTAAAAAACTAACTGGGGCAAACCTAGCTCTAGCCATGATTGCAGGAGGATTATTACCCACAAATAGCCTTGTTTCATCTGTTGATCTAGGCCTTTCTTTGCCTCAAAACTCAATAATCGAGGCTGTCGCAAATTCAGGCACAATTTCCCCGGAAATTAAGATAAATACCGAATCTGGCATACAGTACCCCATATCTGGCTTTATCCTAACCCAAAGCTATTCTATATGGCATCCAGCCCTAGATCTTGCAATTAAAATTGGGACACAGGTAAGACCAATAATGGTAGGTGTTGTTGAAAAAATAGACCATTCTAAGTTTTCATACGGAAATTCAATCATCATTAACCACGGAGATGGCATAACCTCACTTTATGCCCATCTTTCAAGAATTGACGTACATGAAGGTGATGAGGTTACTTTGGACACAGTGATTGGTGCAACAGGCTCAACAGGCCACTCATCTGGACCACATTTACATCTTGAAATAAGAGAGGACGGAAGAGCAATTAACCCTTTCTCTGTTCTTCCTTCACGTTCAAGGAGTACTCTTACTGCGATCCAACAGTAATAATAATATCGAATTTATCTGCCGTGTCCAAGGTCTCCCCAATCTGAGGTTTAAAACTAGCCGACAAGCTCTCTTTAATTTTATCAACCACATCCGAGTTTACATTTGCCTTGGCCTGAATCAATGTCGTTTCAAAGTTAAAGTTCTCGGCATTCCCAGTACTCGCCACTTTAAATCCCGCCTTAACCAATAAATTCTTAGCCGTTGTTGCAGCTCCAATCTTCCCGCTTCCATTTAAAATACTAATGCCATAACTAGACAAAGGTCTGGGTGTGGAAGTAGAACCCGAAATTGGTGTCGCACTCGGTGTTTCAGATGGGGGGGGTGTAGAAGTTGTTTCAGGTACCCTCTCTTGTTGTCCTCCAATACCTTTTAAATAGACATAAACCCCTCCAGCCAGAAGAAGTAAAATCATTGTAACTCCAAACGTTATAAGGAAGAATTTCAAAAAAGTTCTTTTAGTTTCCTTTATTTCAACACGACTAATGTTGTCAGTTTCCTTTACCCCAAAATCACGAGAGGCAAGACTAACAGGAAGAATCTCTTCAACCACAGTCTTCACTCTTTTTGCATCTTCGGATTTAATCTCATGTTGAGGTATCTCAATCTTTTTCTCACTATCTACATCATCTTTCTTTTCCACATTAAAATTGTACCACGAAGCAACAATTTTTCTCATATACAAGGGTTACATGTATCCACTTGAAGTCAGTTCTAATTGAAGTTAGAAATCCATTCCACCAGGCATCCCAGATGGCATTGCCGGTTCTTTTTTCTCTTCAAGAAGTTCAGTAACCAAACACTCAGTAGTAAGTACCATCTGAGCAACACTGGCTGCATTTAATAGTCCGCTTCTTGTAACTTTCAACGGATCAAGTATCCCAAACTTAATCATTGAACCAAATTTTCCATTCAAAACATTGTATCCAAAATCAATTTCTTTTGATTCCTCAATCTTCTTTACTATGTATCCATCATCCTCACCTGCATTTTTAACAAGCCACCTGAGTGGTTGATCCAAAGCATCGTACACTATATCAATTCCAATTTGTTCATCTTTATTCTCCCCCTTTAGAGTGCGAATACTAGCACGAGCTCGAAGCATTGCTACTCCTCCTCCAGGCAATATTCCCTCTTCAATTGCAGCCTTTGTAGCTCCAACTGCATCTTTTACTCTTTCTTTCTTCTCATTAAGTTCTACTTCAGTTGCAGCTCCAACATTAATTACGGCCACCCCTCCAGAAAGCTTTGCAAGTCTCTCTTCCAACTTCTCTTTGTCAAAGTCCGACGTTGTTTCAGCAATCTGGCCTCTAATACTTGCAATCCTCGTCTTAATTGAAGATAGGGTTCCCTTTCCTCCAATTATTCTTGCATTGTCTTTGTCTGCCCAAACTTTGTCTGCCCTTCCCAAATCAGTTACCTCAACGCTTTCAAACTTTCGTCCAGTGTCCTCACTAATTACTGTTCCACCAGTAAGAATTGCAATATCTTCCAAGCTTTCTTTTCTGCGGTCCCCAAACCCTGGCGCCTTAACTGCCAACACATTAATAGTTCCACGAAGTTTATTTACGGCCAAAGTTGCAAGAGCTTGTCCCTCAATATCATCAGCAATAATTACCAAGTTCTTGCTCACCTTTACAAATTTTTCAAGAAACGGCAAGAGTTCTTCAATTGCAGAAACTTTCTTGTCAGTAATTAAAATGTAAGGCTCTTCAACCTCAGCCTCCATCTTATCTGTATTTGTTACAAAGTAGGCAGATGTGTAACCGTTACTAAATTCCATACCTTCTTTGTATTCAATCTCAATTTCAAGTCCTTTACCTTCCTCCACTGTAACAACACCATCTCGTCCCACCTTTGCCAAAGCCTCAGCAATCTTTGCTCCAATCGCATCATCCCCAGCAGAAATTTTTGCAACTTGTGTAATTTCATCTCCTTTAACAGGTTTTGCCATTTTCTTGAGTGATGCTATTGCAGCCTGTGTTGCTTTTTCCATTCCTTTTTTAACAATCATTGGATTCGCCCCAGCTGTAATGTTTTTAAGTCCTGATGCACTCATTACATATGCCAAAAGTGTAGAAGTAGTAGTACCATCCCCAGCTGCGTCATTTGTTTTACTTGCAGCCTCTTTAACAATTTGTGCCCCCATATTTTCAAATGGATCAGCCAAATCAATTTCCCTAGCTACAGATACTCCATCATGAACAATAGTAGGTACTCCCCATTTCTTATCAAGTGCAACATTACGTCCCTTTGGTCCAAGAGTAGTAACAACAGCCTTAGCAACAGCCTCTATTCCCTTTAGAAGAGATTTTCTTGCATCATCTGAGTATTTTATCTGCTTCGCCATAATTACACCTTCAATTTATTCAAACTTTCTGTAATCGATTTTAAATACTTCCCAAGTCCTGTTTTTGTAGGACCAGCATTACACAAGATAGAATAGGCTCTGTCTTCAAGGCTTCCTGGTTTAAATTCCCCACGTACCAAGTTCTCAAGTGACCTCATCGACGCAACTGCATTCACTTCTGCCTCCGTCAATTTCAAACGCGCAGCATCTTGTTCATAAATGTCACTCCAATTTCTATCAAATTCTTTTTTAAATCCTTCAATTCTTGCCATAATTATTTTACGGTTGCCAGTATATCATCAAACTTCACGAGTAGAAGTTCACGTCCATCTTCCTTCACTTCATTCCCACCCCATTTTTTATAAATAACTGTATCCCCCACTTTAGTTGGTGCAGTTTTCTTCATTCCATTTTCTGTAATCTCATCGCTACCTACGGCCAAAACTTTTCCTTTTTGTGGTTTCTCAGTAGTAGCTGTTTCAGGAAGGTATATTCCACCAGATGTTTTTGTTTGAACCTCAGCTGGTTCAATTAAAATATATCCAGGTGTTGGCAGAAGATTTAATTTGGAAGCGACCTTGCTTTTTGGCATTGTTTTACAGTGAGTGCTATTCTAGTAAAGACTCTGCAGTCTGTCAAGCCCTTAAGGTATAATACAAACCATAATGACGGTTGAATTGCACAATACAGAACTATTGGAAGTACCAAATAATATATCAAAAACAGTGGGGTACCCAATTATAAGGGAAAAGGGTAAAACGTTTATTTTAATAACGTCTTCAAAAACACCCAATCTAAAATCCACTTCAGATAATATGTCAGGCGGATCTGGACAAGTTTTTAAAATACAAAATATAGATAACCAAGAATTTGTAGCGAAATCTAACAAACCAACATCCCACAATCCAATTCACACCACAACACTTGAATCACAAATATTGGCATCCTTGAGACACCCAAATATTGTCAGTTGCCAAGGCTACACGTCCACAAATGGAGTTCCACCTGACCAAAGGGAGATTTTTTACTTGATGGAGCACTGTAAACAAACACTGGAGCAACAAATACCATATTTTCAAAAAATTAGCTCAGTTATCAAAATTGCAATACAAACAGCAAATGCACTTTCATATATGCACAGCAAAGACTTTGTACACGGAGATTTAAACGCACGAAACATATTTCTTGATGAAAACGATAATGCCAAAGTCGGTGACTTGGGAATTACAAGACATCTCTTTGGGCTTAAAAAAATAATATGGGAACAAATAGGAACTGAAGGTTATTCCGCACCAGAACAATATTCGGGTATTTTCTCCCCAAAAAATGATTCATACTCCCTTGGAGCAGTACTACATCAAATGCTTACAAGAACTAGCCCAGAAATTATGCCCCCATTTGGAGCTTACGAAAATCTACTCAACAAGAGACCATTCTGCCAGTGTTTCATGAACGAACTCGGAGATACATATGAAAACATGAGGGAAACACTCGTTTTAGCCCTCAACCCTAATCCAAATGAAAGGATCACAGTTGAAGCAATTAGACAAAAGCTTTTACTTATGTCAATTAAAAACCCGTCTATACTCCAAACCCTCTCCTCTTCACAACTTCTCCCCAATCAAATGGATGAAAAAAAGCCCTAGTTGGAGTTACAGTTTCTCTAGTAATTTTATTCTTCATAAATAAGTACTGTACTTTAAATGCAAGTTTTTCAAAAATAAATGGTTTACTCTTTGTATTCCCCAATTTTTCTTTTAACTTCTGGATTCCAACTGCATTTGGCCAAAACTTAAGTATCCATCCATTCTCCCAGAGAAGGCTTTCGTATGTTTTCTTTTTATTAATTAGTGGAACTATCTGAGCAATTTCGTGTGCAGTGTATGCATTTCTTTTGTTAATCTTGAGATCTTTCTCATCCATCCAAATGTTAAGACAAACCATATCCTTTTCATCTCTCACACTAGCTTTCCTTAATTTCATTCCATATAGTTTCAATAAAATAATTGATGCAAGCCTTGTCATCCAAAGACAGTTTCTGGATGTCACAACCATCAAATCAATATCACTTTCATCTTTTGCATTCATCATAGCCAAACTCCCAGTTACCCCTACCATTTTCACTGTTGGTATTTTTTTTAAATGATTTGCAGCCCTTTCTGCAATCTTCATTTTTTCTTTTGAATATTTTTCTCTAAGCTTTCTTTGCAAAACTAGTTTTTCTTGACCTGCAAAAAAACAGTAACCGGCTTTTACTTTAATTTCTCTGCTTTTATGCGATGTTTTACCAAAACCAGCTCTCCATTTAACCAACTCATCTTTTTTTAATGGAAAATCAAAAATCTCATGATATAAAAGTGTGGAGACAATCGACCTATTAGTTTTATGGAGTAGTTGTTGTGTTCGTCTGAGAGATAATTCCATAAGTAGATAATACCTGACGAACCCCTTGAGAAACAGTCTCAAGTGCCTTTGTGGCAGTTGTTCCAGAACTAGTTAAATTCAAAGAATTAATTGCATCCTCAAAATATTTGTCTATCTTTGAGTTAATCCCAGTTGGTCCATCAAAAGTTCTCGATGCCAGATACCAGCTTTTGGCTGTTGGTGCCTCACTTATATAGGCGCTCGCATATGGACTGCTTGTTAGTAAACTTGCCATATCAACTCTTGGGTATGGCTCGCCAAATAATCGCACTGCGGAAGCAGTTTCAAAAATCTTCTGATAGCTATCCTTCTCTGACAAAAACTTCACAAAATCCCACGCAGTTGTTTTATTTGTACTCTTCTCCCACACTCCACTTGCCCAGTAAGAAGCATAATTAATATCAGGTATGCTTTGATCATTTTTAGCAATCTGTGGAACAGGAATTACACTAAATTTGAGGTTTGGATTTGCCTCTTTTATATCAAATGCTCTCCACGAAGGAGCAAAGTACATTGCCAATTTCCCTCCAGCAAAAAATTCCGTCGAGGTTGGAAGTGTCTCGTCCCAAACGTGATCAGTCGAAGAAAATATGGTGTAGTACTGCAGTGCAATCTCAGCTTGTGTCCCAACAGGATTATTTAGGTCTACCCCATTTTGGAGCATCATAAGTCCAAGTATCTCCGGCCAATGGTCAACGTTTTCGGTGCGTCCCAATGCCACTCCGGCTTGTCTAATTACACCAGTTTCATCCCTAACCGTTAAATCAATTGCTGCCTGACGAAGGTCGTCCCAAGTCTTTGGAAAACTCTTGCCAGCGTTTGTAAATATGTCATTGTTAACATATAGTGCCAACCCATCATATTCAGTGGGTATTCCAACAATTCCAGTTGATGTAACTAAGTCAGAAGTTGCAACGGGGTAAAATGTACTACTGAATGTTGATGCATCCATTACCGTTGTAGGCATTAGATCTAAGTCTTTTTTAAACATAGGTACCCAGGTATTGTGAAATGTAAAGAGATCAGGCCCATCCCCTTTAGCAAAGCTGCTGGCCAATCTTTCTCTGTAATCCTCTTTTGACTGATGAACATAAGTAACTTTTACATTAGGATGAATCGCCTCGTATGCTTTGATAACGGGGTCAACTATTGTAGAGTCCTCCCACAATCCCCACCAAGTTAATGTCGAAGGAGCACTTGTGGTTCCACCTCTTAGCCTTGGTAAAACTAGAAAAACAACCAATCCAAGAAGAAGAAGTATAAAAATAATAATTGCACCAAAAATCAAAGGTTTAGGGAAACGAGATCTGGAAGGCTCGACTACCTGACCAACAGGAGCTGGAGGTGGTGGCACAGACTGCAATGGCGGCGGTGGAATTGAGCCTGGAACTGACTGGTTTGAGTTTAGATTATTATCCATATACCTCCTTAAATGGTATCATACGCAAAGGTGCAAAGCACCTTTGATACAATCACTATGTTCATCATACAACGAATAAAGAAAGTGCGGAAGAGAAAGTTCTCCTGGGTCATATTCCCATTCCTAATTCTTGCCTTTTTTGTCTTCTATGTTGATAGAGTCTACCCAGGAATAAAAGTAGCAGGAATTGATATTGGAGGGCGTCAGGAAACCGAAGTTCTTGAGATTCTTAAAGGTAGTTCAGTACCGCTTCAAGAACTACATCTAATCTATAAACAATCGGTATACAAAATCCCAGGAAGCGAAATTGACCTCAATTACGACTACACCAAGACTTTTGACAGAGCCTACAAAGTCGGGAGAAGTGGCAACTGGCTTTTTGACATTGGACAAATAGTCTCCTCAGTAATCAAAACAAAAAATTTAGGATTTGCAGTTAACCTAAATGAGGAAAAGTTAACCAGCTACCTCTCAACGATTGCAGGACAAATTACAAGCGATCCAGTTTATCCATCTGTAAAGTTAGTCGGTAAGGAAGTTGTAGTGGATAACGGCAAACCAGGTAACGATCTCGACTTGTTAAAGTTAAGAGCGTTAATAGCAGAACATCTAGCTTTTCAAAATTCAACCGATATTGAAATACCAATTACACCAGTTGACCCAAGTTTAGATGAAAAATCATACGATGAATTAAAAAAGAAGGCAGAGGGGTTAGTTGGAAAAAAAGTCACAATAAAATTCGAGTCCCAATCCTTAGTACTGGCAGACAAAGATATAATTGCCCTCCTCTCCCCAAATGGCAGTTACAAAGATGAAGAAATAAACAAAATAATAGAAAAAGTAAAACTGGAATTTGAAAGAGAACCAAGAGATGCAAAGTTTGAATTTCTGACAAGTGAAAATAATGGAGAAGGTAAGGTTAACGAATTTGAGCCAGCCCAAAATGGAGCCAGAATTAAAACTGACGAGTTTAGACTAAGTCTTGTCTCAGCTCTTGAGAGTCTAAATTCAGATCAAAAAGAAATAACCCTAGAAGTTCCAACCATTCTCCAAAAACCTCAAATCAATACTGCAGATGTCAATAACTTTGGCATCAAAGAACTTATTGGTCACGGCCAATCTATATTTTTTGGGTCAATCGCTTCACGAGTCCATAACATTGGTATTGCAGCAAATAAAATAAATGGAACAATGATAGCTCCAGGTGAAACTTTCTCATTCAATGAAACTGTTGGGGACATTTCAGTTTTCACCGGATACCAACAGGCCTACATTATTTCAGGTGGAAAAACTGTCCTCGGAGACGGTGGCGGAGTCTGTCAAGTTTCAACCACCATCTTTAGAGCTGCAATGAATGCAGGTCTGCCAATAGTAGAAAGGAATGCCCATGCATACCGAGTTCATTACTATGAAGAAGACGCCCTCCCAGGACTCGACGCAACTATTTATTCACCAACAGTAGACCTGAAGTTCAAAAACGATACCCCAGCATATATCCTCATTCAAACTCATTTTAATCCGGCTAAATATTTCTTGAGTTTTGATTTCTATGGAACTTCAGATGGAAGAGTGGCAACTGTCAGTAAGCCAATTCTTTCAGATTATGTACCAGCCCCAACGCCTCTTTATACAGACGATCCAACCTTGCCATTAGGAACGGTAAAGCAGGTTGACTTTTCAGCTCCTGGAACAAAATCAAGGTTCACTTATACTGTAACAAGATCAGGAGAAACCTTAATAAATCAAACCTTCTACTCAAACTATAGAGCATGGCAGGCAAAATTCCTGAGAGGAACAAATATATAATCCATTATGTTAATTCTTGGAATTGAAACCAGCTGTGATGAAACTTCCGCCGCAGTCGTTCAAAAATTACCATCCGGCAAACTAGAAATCCTTTCAAATATAGTTGCCAGCTCCGAAGACATGCACGCAAAAACTGGTGGAGTTATTCCAGAAAGCGCAGCACGCGAACAGATAAAATCAATTATCCCAGTAATCAAAAAATCCCTAACTTCAATCAAGTTATCAGAAAAGGATATTGATGCAATTGCAGTAACAACAGGTCCGGGTTTAATTGGGAGTTTACTGGTTGGAGTCGAAACAGCAAAAACACTCTCCTACATTTGGAATAAACCTTTGGTTCCTGTAAACCATCTCATGGGCCACATCTTCGCAAATTTTCTCAATGACAACTCTCCACAATTTCCACTCCTTGCCCTTGTTGTCTCAGGCGGTCATACAGACATGGTATATCTAAAATCCGAAAGAGAAATAAAGTACATCGGTGGAACAAGAGATGACGCCGCAGGTGAAGCTTTTGACAAATGTGCAAGATTACTAGGCCTCCCCTACCCAGGCGGTCCTTCAATTGCAAAAGCAGCAAGTGAATTCCTCGAAAAAAATACCGGAAAGATATTTAATCTTTTTCCCCGTCCCATGATTGATAGCAAAGATTTTGATTTCAGTTTCTCTGGACTAAAAACTTCAGTCCTACGAACCACAGAATCAAAAAACATGGACAAATACTCAAAAGAAGAATTAGCTACAGAAGTCCAAGAAGCAATTGTCGACACTCTTGTTGCAAAAAGTTTAAAGGCAATTGAAAAATATAAACCCAAAAGTTTTTTACTAGGAGGAGGTGTTGCAGCAAACTCACGCCTTCGCAAAAAACTAGCAAGAGGAGTCAATTCTCGACAGGGAATGATGCAGCCCTCGCTGCATCATTCGGGAAACGTTATGCGAAACCTTATCCACGTCCCCGAAGCTAAATTATGTACAGACAATGCGGCTGCGGTTGCAGCCGCCGCTTTAATTAACTACAAACCTGTTAATTGGAAAAGCGTTTCTGTTAATCCAGAATTAACTATTACTTCGAAATTCTAATCCAGTCCTGATATACTTGTGCCATGGGCGAATATAAAAGACATTTTATAGCGGCACAAGGCAAAGAAGAAAAAACTCTAGTTATAACTAATTACGGAGCTGACCAGCCAATCGTAATCAACACTACGCTTTTAAATAGATATACCGAAACAGTTAACGAAAGGCTTTATGAAAATCCAAAAGCAGCTGACGATTGCGGAGAAAGTGACTCATACATTTTAAAATTTGGCCAAAAAAATAAATCATTTCTCTTTTCCGAAAGAAGTTCTTTGCATATCCCTATTGAGAACAACAAAAACAATCCAAATCTAAGTTAAATGGACAAAACATACAACCACAAGAGCCACGAAGGGAAAATTTACACACTCTGGGAAAAGTCAGGTGCATTTAAAGAAAGCAAGAAAGGAGAACCCTACACTATTCTCATGCCCCCACCCAATGCCAATGCTTCGCTTCATGCAGGTCACGCCATGTACACAGTCGATGACATTTTAATTAGATGGAAAAGAATGCAAGGATTTTCATCTCTTTGGATTCCCGGCCGTGACCACGCAGGTTTTGAAACACAATATGTTTACGAAAAAAATTTAGCAAAGGAAGGTAAATCAAGATTCGATTTTGACAGAAAAACTCTCTATGACAATATTTTCAAATTTGTAGAGGATAACTCGGGTCTAATTTTTGACCAAATGAAACGCCTTGGTTTCTCAGCCGATTGGGACAAAAGTGTATTCACCCTCGATGACGATGTAATCAAAACTGTTTATAAAACTTTCGAAAAAATGTACAAAGAAGGTCTTGTTTACAAAGACGATTATATTGTTAATTTTTGTGTCTTTGATGGCACCTCACTTGCAGAACTTGAAGTAAAACACGTCGAAAAAATTGATCCGCTTTATTTCATTAGATATAAAAAAGTAGGAAGCGATGGCTTTGTTGTTGTTGCAACTACCCGCCCTGAACCAATTTTTGTAGATACTCATTTAGCAGTTAATCCAAAGGACAAAAAGAACAAACACTTAATTGGTACTAAAGTATTAAATCCTTTAACTGAGAAGGAAATGGAAATTATTGGCGATGATTTTATCGACCCAGATTTTGGAACTGGAGTAGTTAAGTTGACTCCAGCACACGACGCAAACGATTACGCGGTTGCCAAAAAACACAATCTTCCAATTGTTTCCTGTATTGACACTTTTGGCCGCATTAAAGAAAACGGCGGCAAGTATGCAGGTATGAAAGTAAAAGCTGCTCGCGAAGAAGTTTTAAAAGATTTAGAAAAGAAAGATCTCATCGATCATGTTGACAAAAACTACAACCATAGTGTGATGACCTGCTACAAATGCGGTCGCGATTTGGAGCCAATGACAACACCAAATTGGTTCATAAAAGTTGAGAAATTAAAAACTAAAGTAAAAGAAGTTGTGGAGAAAGAAGAAATAAAGTTTCATCCAAAAAAGTTTAAAATCCACATGTTAAATTGGCTTGAGATAATGCACGACTGGCCAATCAGTCGCCAAATAGTTTGGGGTATTAGAATTCCTGTTTGGTACGATGTTAGTGAAAATCCAAATCTTGAAGTTTCATTTATAAATAAATCTGGCAAAAAAGAATTCGGCTTAATTAAAGATTTCAACTTTGAAGAAGTTGAAAATGGGCTACAAACAGTAATCGCCCCAAAAGATGCAACCTTTGTAATAAATACCCAAAAACCAAAAAGTGGAAAATATTTACCTGAAACAGATACATTTGACACTTGGTTCTCCTCTGGCCAATGGCCAATCGTTACAAACCCTCCCAATTATCCAACCGATACAATGGGGACATTGTCAGACATATTAAAGTTCTGGGTCTCAAGAATGATTCTTTTCTCTCTCTACCTTAAAAATGAAATACCATTCAAAAACGTTTACCTTTGGTCAATGGTAGCAGACGCAAAAGGGGTCAAGATGAGTAAAAGTAAAGGCAATGTAATTAATCCAATTGATCTAATCGACAAATATGGAGCAGACGCTCTTCGTATCTCCCTCATGTATGGCACCCCTGCAGGAAGCAAAGTAATTCTGTCAGACGACAAGGTTCGTTCAATGAGAAATTTTGCAAATAAAGTTTGGAACGCAGCAAGATTTCTGGAAAGTTTTTCGGGGGAGGGACCAGTCAACGAAGCCTTTGAAATTTGGTATTCAAAAGACATTCCAGAAAGTATAACAAAAGATCTTGAAAATTTTCGATTGGACAAAGCTGCAGAGAAAATTTACGAAGCCATATGGCACGAGTTTTGTGACATAAGAATTGAGGAAGCGAAAAAAGGTGGAATAAATTCAACCCAATTAAAAGAAGCTTTTCTAGTTTTGCTTAAACTTCTCCATCCTTTCATGCCATTTGTTACAGAAGCCATTTGGCAAGAAATGGGGAATAAAGATTTACTAATCACCTCCTCTTGGCCAACTCCATAAACTAGGTCTTGCCCTAAATTTCTCAGTATCGTAGTATCTTTGTAATGCCCAAGACTGCCAAAAAGAAAGTAAGTTACAAAAACTATTTTCTCCACTACCTCTCCTGTTTCGCCGTTGTTGTTATTTTGACTCTCACAACCATGAACATTAATAAATTTATATCAACGAGAAAAGTCCTTGGTGCCACGGTTGATAATGAAAAAATTCTTGATGAAAAAACATATTGGCTTGAAGTAGTGAAAGATAATCCAACATACATAGATGGATATCTGGAGCTTGCAAAAGTGGACGTGGAATTAGATTTAAGAGAAGAAGCAAAAAGCTATATACAAATGGCATACTCACTACAGCCAAATTCTGAAAAAATCAATGAAGTAAAAGCTTTACTTGGTTTCTGAAGGTTCTTCCTTACTCTCACCTTCTGGTTTAACTACTGTCTCACCTTCTTTAGTCTCTCCGCCTTCAGCTGCTGGTGCTTCACCTTCTGCAGGTACCTCAACAGGTGCCACTACCACTTCCTCTTTCTGAGGAGGTTCTACTTTCACAACAATTTCATCTGCGTTTGTCTTCACCTCAAGTTTTGTCTTGTCATAATCCAAATCCGAAACCTTAACTGTCTGATCAACTTCAGTAAGTTTGGCTGCATCAACCTCAAATTTCTCAATTAGGTCAGTTGGTAAAGCTTCAACCTCAAGTTCATCCAAAAGAATAGTAACTGTTCCCTGTCCAGACTTCTGCACAGGAGATTCGCCAACCACCTCAACTGGAATCATAGCTGTGACTTTTTCCTTCAAGTTAACCTGCAAGAAATCGGCATGAACCACTGCACTCGTCACAGGATGAATCTGAAGATTATGGACTAGTACCGGAACAATTTCTTTACCGAAAGAAATTTCAATAACTCCAGTCTCCCCAGCTTTCTCATACACACTTTTCAGTTCTTTTGAATCAACCTGGATAGCCTGAGATTTGAAGGCTTTTCCATAAATATTAGCTGGCACCAAGCCTTTCAACCGCAACGTGCTTACTTTCCTTCCAACTATCTCTCTTTTCTCAGCCTTTAATTTAAATGTATTCATAAAAAAATATATCTTACCAGAATATCTTTGGGTACAAATCCCCGGTAAGAGTTGTATTATACCCAAAATAACCGTCCTTGGTCAAGGCAAACTTCTCAAAGCTATTTGCAAACCGTGGAATCTGAATGCGTATTGAGGCAGGGTCATTAAGTGTTCCTGCCTGTTTTCTCCAAAATACCCCTACTCCCCCACTCTTTACAAAATTAACATTTGCAGTTTGTCTCCATTTAAAAATTACTTTCCCACTCTTAGATGGAGCAATGATAGCAGGTACCCCAGCTTCCACCCTTCCTGAAATCTCATTAATCTCAGCCGTAACATTGCGCGTCCCGCCATTATCTACAATCTGAACCTGACTAAATAACGCTCCTTTTGGAGCAAGTGCCCGAACATAAGCCTTATATTGTTTTACGGGTTTTTCACTAGCACTTGCCTTATTTGTTAAATCAATCTCAAGCGTATTCTCCCAGAAACCCTTGTTGTAGGTAGATGTAAAAAAACTTTTCCTCTCTATATAGTAGTTAACTTTATTCACTCCCACATTCGCTTCAGCCGTTCCAAACCAAATAGTTTGGCAATTTACCCCGCAAGTGGGAATTGTAACTCCCCCATCCCATGATGCGTTCTCAAGAACATCCCGAACAACATCATTATGACTAAAAACTTGTATATGCTTACCATTCAAATTGGTAAGCATTATTTTACCAAGAGCCTCGTACCTTTGAGGACGGACTTCAGTTAATTTGCCAATAAGAGTGTCCGAAAGTGAAACCAATATGTTTGTCTTTTTCTGAGACCCCGGGAAAAAATCACCCTCAACTTCATCTTGAATTTTCTGATATAAGTTTTTGGCATCAATCGTCCCTCCATCAGGAATATTAATCGGCCCCATAAAAGAAAGTAAGTTTTTGACTGCTTCAAAATCAACTCCAACAACTCCATCAACACTTCTTCCCAACTCTTTATCCAAGAACCACTCAGCCTTAGTAGCAGATACACTAAAATCAGGATCCCAATTTGAGTCCCGCAAATACCAATTGGCCTCTCCCAAGTATTTTCGAATTGCAGTCGGCGGCTCCACATGCCCCTTCAGTTGCCCATCAGCTGTGTAAACATCAAACATGTTGTGGTCAGTAAGTCTTCCTTTTTCAAATGTCAGAAGGCCAAATGACCCAATAAACCCCCCTGTCGGTCGTAGCTCAGAGTTGTTTTGAAAAAGAACTAAATATGTTTTGGAGGCATCAGCTCCAAGAACATCAGGCAGTTGGAGAGACAAATTCCGAAAACTCAGTAAGTAATTTCGTATGTTATCAATACTAATTTCATTTGAGAAGCCGGAATTAAGTAATGAATTAAAGTGTGGAAAATTTGCCGACAAAAAAGAAAGTTCTTGGTAAGCAAGATCACTATCAAGAGATATGTTCTGTGCTAACCCTTTGATATCGTAATCATTCTCACCAAACACATTCTTTACAACACTCTCTGTGTTTGTAGCGATTGAAACCATTCGAACCCCCATCCCCGAAACTCCCTCGAGAATCCCAACAATCTCCCTCGGAAATGACAAAACATTGTGAATCGGTTTCACAAAACCAACTGCAGAAAATTCAGTCTGAGCAAATTGTGATGCAGTTCTCGAAATCTGGAAACCAGCCCTGCTCACGCTAAAACTTCCAAGAAGAAGAGTTTTGTATGAAATCTTAAGAGAAACGAGGGATATAAAGATTAAAATAAACGGTGAAAGAAGTGTAATGAGTAAGACAAATATACCTGAAAGATAATACCTGCGAGTCCCACTCTTTTTCTTCAACTCTTTTATATCTACTTGAGGTTTTTTCAAAGGAACTAGTTTTACAGTGTCTGTTTTTAAGTCTAAAAACATTTCCTCAATCGACTCCTTTGAAATTTTCTCATTTTCAAATGGAACACTTCCTGCAGTCGTAACTGTTACTTTGTTATTTATTTGATAAAAGGCAGTTGCAGGGTGAACTTCTTTAATAAAATTCAAAAACTCATACGAGGTAAGACTGGAACCAACTAAAAATATTCTCTTCCCATATTCATATGTAAAAGAAACTCTCAAGAGTCTCTCAATACACTCCTTCACACCAACTGGATAAAATCTAAAATCATTTTTACTTACGCCAATACTACCCTGCCTTTTATATTCATCGAAAATATTAATTGCGAAAGATTTGTAATCACCTTTTACATAACCTGCGCCATATAGCTCTCCAACATAAATTAAATATGAATCAATATCTCGGTTCAAATAATATAAATCTATAATTGCTTGAAGTGTCTTCCTGTCTCGGTTGTTTAAAAGATATGGCAGAACCATTATGACTCTGGTTTTCGTTCTCCGCGCATATTCAAGCGTTTCCACAACCAAACTTTTTTTAATTGCCTTTTTTCCATTCAAAAATCCACCAGCCAAAAATATGCACTTGAGTGTCTCACTTCCTCGACCCAATTTATCCCTGACCTCAATATTCTTTGCAGCTAAATTCTTCCTTAACTCATTTGTTAAAAGGAAATCGTCTCCGATAATGGCAACCGTAGGCATCAAATTGGAAAGTTCGGACATAAAAAGATAGATTCATGTTACCTTGAATTTAGCCCTCCAATCAAGGAGTGGTATTTCCCCGCAAAGTTAAAAATATTTTTTACTGTTAGGAGTCACTCAACTACGTGAAGATTTGAAATTTAGGAGTTTTCATCAAGGGTCACGTTAACCAAAAGATCTGCTTCTGAATTTTCGTTTCGTCGAACATGTTTATAAATTATTTTTTTGCCAATTTCTTTTTCCAAATTACGAACCTTCAAAAAAAGTGCTGATAAATTTTTATCCTTCACTCGGTAAATTCCTGTAAGTTGTCGAACCACCAACTCTGAGTCCAAGTAAAAAAGAATTTCACTTTCGTTAGATGCAGAACTTAAGTTCTTTGCTAAATATGAAAGCGCATTAATAACTGCTGAGTACTCCGCAACGTTATTAGTTGCCTTCCCTAAAAACTTTCCCTCTTTCATTACAACATCGCCATCCTTAATAACTAAAAATGCAGAAGCAGCTGGTCCAGGATTTCCTCTCGCTCCCCCATCGCAAAAAACTTGAATACCCATATCATGAGATTGTATCTCGTAACGCCATCCCAGTCAAAAAGGCAGTTAACAAAAAATTCTGCTGGAGAGTTAAACTGTAGTGGTCAAAAAAACCAGTAAACAAAATCACAAAAAAAATAATAAATAAAAACTGATTATTTTTCCCAATCGCAATTCGTCTAAACACTTTAACCAGGAACACAAAAAATAAAATGAAACCAATTATCCCAGTCTCAGTCAAAACTAATATAAAAATATTATGAACTGGCTGAAGAAAGAAAACTGTAGTGCCTTTTATTATGGTACTCGAATATTCTCCAACAAACGTCCCTAGTCCAACCCCAAATACTGGGTTTTTAGTAAACAAATTGCCTGAAACAGTTAGAAGCTCGCTCCTTACCTGTAAACTAAATGGAAGTGAAAAATGTGTAATGCCGGCAAATAGAAATACCAAAAGTGATGAAACGAAAAAAGTTACTACTGTTAAGAAATTATGTCTTGCAACTTTTCTTTCTCCAATAAGATAGATTAAGAATGAAATTATGAGAGCAATATAAGCTCCCTTTGAAAAGGAAAGCAAAACTGAAAGAAAAGAAAGAGCAATTCCTATATAAATTAGTTTACTTTTAGCTCTCCATTTCAAAAAAAGAAAAAATGAAAGAAGTTCAAATCCTGCCATAGAGTTTGGATGACTGAAAATAGAATATGCTCTCATGTAAGCCCTACCAAGTATGTTAACTAATGAAATTCCAGGGGTAAGTGAATTAAAACTTCGCTCACCCAAAAAATAAAATATCCCGCCCAGTGTATGGCCGCTTACTACTTGCCCCAAGGAAAGAATAAAAACAACAACTGTGGAAATTAGAAATGGAATCCACGCCATTTTGAGAATATCGCGGTAACTTTTCCTTACCATAAACACAACAATCCCCCACTCCAAAATCTTTACCCATCTAAATATCGTTACAGGGATATTTAAAGAAAAAATAATATTCAAAATAATAAAGATAGAAAAAAGAAATATTACTTTTTTCCTCTTTGACAGTTCATCCAATAATTCACGAAGTCCATATCTCCTTACAAAAAAAACAAAGTAGATTAAAAATAGAATATCGGACAAATAAAGCGTTGGCGAAAGATAATCTACTTTTAGTCCATAAACGAATGAGTAGCTAGGCCACAAATGAAGTCCAAACTGAGTAGGAAGACTTAGAAGAAATAAAAAACTACTTAACGTGAACAACCAAATATCTATCTTGTCCCTCTCCTTGCGACTCAGTGACAATATCTTTTTCATCAGCTAATTTTAAATGGATAACTCTTCGCTGACTAGCTGTCAAGTTATATAGGTTTTGTGGTTCATTAGTAGCTCGTGCTCGTTCTGCAGATTGCTCAGCCAAATTAACGAGATAATCCTCTTGTTTTTTTCTCCAACCAGCAACATCCAAATTTACTCGCACCCACTCCCCTGTCGCTTGCTTTAAAGAAACATTTAAAAAAGCTTGAATCGCCTCAAGAGTGAAACCTTTGTTTCCAATCAGAAGTCCAGAAAATTCTTCAGCACTTTCTAAAACCACATTGTATCCATCTTCTGAAGTTGTAATTACTGCCTTTGCCTCAACACCAAGCAAAGACATCAACTCCGCTAAAATCGATTCAATATCTTTTGAATAATCTTGTGCCTTCGCCATTAGGAGCTATTTTAACAGATGAAGCCTCTTTAGCCAAGGGGTTGCACCGCCCCACCCCATTGATCTATATTGCTGCACTATTTGGTAAACAGAAAATAGTAGCCAGCAAAGAGCAATTCCGGATGCAAAATTAATACCTGAAATTATTGTAATCACTGGGAAAGTGTAAATAGCGCTTGACTGCATAGCAGCTTGCATATCATCAGCCGTTCCCTTTGTAGATTTTGCAACTTTAGTTTCAGCTTCAACCAAAGGTCCAGCCATTTTTGCAGACACCATCTGAAAAATTGCAGAGAGAAGTAGAACTGGTCCTGGTATTGCAAAAGGTAAAAAGGGAAGGTATTTTTGAAAGTCCGGCTTTGCCAAATCTAAGTATAGAAAATGAGTATTAAGTGTCTGCCCTGGCAAAAACTTCAAAGGTTCGTAAAGTAATTTGTTAAGTTCCCCTGTTCCATGAGAAAGAGCGCTTGAAAAGACACTAATCATTACTCCAATCACAACTATTTGTAAAATTAAAGGAAGACACCCAGCAGCCGGATTAATCCCCTTTTGCTTATAAAAGTCGGCCTGAGCCGCCATATATTTTTTATTATCCCCTTTGTATTTTTTCTTGAGTTTAGCTAGCTGTGGACCAAACTCCCTCATCTTTTTCATAGAGTCCATATACGGCTTTGTCATTGGAGTAAGGACAAGTCTTAAAAATACCGCGAACGCAATTATGGCTACTCCCATATTTTCTCCAAGCAGTTTGTAAAAAAGAACTAGGCCATTAGCCAAGGGTTGTGTGAGGATGGTTGTAAAAATATTCATAGAAATTAATCAGTAACTTCCCATTATACAGGGTCATACCCCCCTTTTACCAATGGATTACACTTCAAAACTCTTTTTGTACCAAGAAAGATCCCTTTAAAGATACCATATTTTGAAATTGCCTCTTTTGTATATTCCGAACAGGTTGGAGTAAATCTGCAGGCGTGTCCAAAAAGAATAACAAACACTGGTGATATTTGTTTTTGATACAAAGATAATATTATTCCCGATAATTTCTCTTTTTTACTCATGAAATAATTCCAGACTTTCTTAAAACTATCTTAATATCTTGAGACAACTCCCCTAGTCTTCTCCCAATAATTGCAGGTCTCACTAGAATTACTGAGTCATATCCTGGTTTTACTTTAGGCAAAACGGATTGAATAGCCTCACGCAAGAGTCTCCTTACTCTGTTTCGAACAACAGCACTTTTTGAAATTTTTGTAGAAACAATAAATCCAAATCTAGATGGGTCTCCCCCACCCCGATTATGCGAAACAAAAGAAAAAAACTTACTGTGGAGAATTTGCCCCTCTTTTTTTACAATCTCAAAGTCACTCTTGTGTCTTAATCTATTTTGGATAGGTAGCATTAAAAAGTTATTCTTTTTCTGCCGTGCGCCATTCTTCGCTTTATGAGTTTTCTCCCCCAATGAGTCGCAATTCTTGCCCTAAATCCAAACTTTCTGCGTCTCTTTGTTTTGCTGGGCTGATATGTTCTCTTTGTTGCCATGGATGAATTATACAATTTTAATGAGGTGCGAAGCAACTCTCCCAATAATTCGTCTAAATTTGGGGTTGACTCTTTGTGGATAACTCCATATATATAGACTCAAAGTATGAATACTAAATTAGACAAGGAAAAAATCTGGCATGACGTCCTTGAAAGTGCAAAAATCTCAGTCTCCCCGGCAATTTTTTCTACTTGGCTTTCCCACACAAGCCTCAAAAGTCTGAAAAAAGTGGGTGAAAATAAATATCTGGCAGAAATTGCCTGCAGCTCTTACTACATTAAAACAACAATTCAAGAAAGATACTTTGGTCTCATCCAAGACGTTCTCATCAAAGCAATCGGCTACCCATGCGACCTGGAGTTTTCAGTAGAAACTGAAACACCTGTCAAAAAAGAAGTTCCAAGCGGTCCCCTTTTTGAAGACTTGGAAACAAATGAAGAGGTAATCAATAAACTAATTAAGGCAAGACTTCGCATTGGTTTCACTTTTGCAAACTTTGCAGTTTCAGGAAGCAATCAAATGGCCCATGCCGCAGCTGAAGCAGTAGCCGCAAAGCCAGGTATTACCTACAATCCGCTCTTTATTTATGGAGGCGTTGGTGTTGGTAAAACTCATTTAATGCACGCAGTTGGAGCAAAGCTAATTAAACAAAGAGCTGATGTGAAAATTCTTGCCTGCAGCGGGGAAGAACTTACAAATGACATTGTTATGGGAATAAGAAATAAGACCACTCAAATTTTTAGGGACAAATATAGAAAACTAGATTGCCTATTTGTAGACGATATACAGTTTATAGCAGGCAAAGACAAGGTTCAGGAGGAGTTTTTCCACACATTTAACGCAGTAACGGGCGCTGGGGGCCAAATAATACTAACTTCAGATAGACCACCTTCTGAAATTGCCAAACTCGAAGAAAGACTCCAATCAAGGTTTGAAGCTGGGTTAATTGTAGACATTTCCCCACCTGACTTTGAATTAAGATGTGCAATCATTCAAATCAAGGCAAAAGAAAAAGGAATAAACCTCACAAACGAAGACGTTGAAATGATTTCAGGAAATGTCGAAACGGCAAGACGTATAGAAGGGTTTTTAACAAGGTTAATTTCAGAATCAAAGCTAAAAAACATTGTAGTAGACACAAATATGATTAAGTCCATCCTGAATAAAAATGGGGGAGACAAAGAGAAAAAAATTAATACTACTCCAGATACCGTAATCGAAGCTGTTTCAAAACACTACTCAATAAGTAAAAAGGCACTAATGGGCCAGGCAAGAGCAAGAGTCATAGCAAGGCCGAGGCAAATGTTAATGTACCTTCTCAGAATTGAGCTAGGATTGCCGCTACAAGAAGTTGGAAGAATTATCGGAGGCCGTGACCATTCCACGGTTATGCACGCTGTGGAAATTATCACCAACTTAGCCGCAAACAATGTTAAGACTCGTGAAGATATTATGGGGATAAAAGATACTTTCTGAGGATAACTCCGCTATTTATCCGCAAAGCTTTTTGACTTTATCCGCCATTTTAATTCAATCAACAAGTTATCAACAATTTTATCCACGTACTTATCCATGCCCAAGTTGTGCCTATTTTTTTTCTTCCACAACACCTACTACTACGACTACTATGTATTAAGATAAAGTAAACACTTGCGTGATATAACCTCTAATCGTATACTCTTTCCACAAAGCATAATCCAATATGAAAGTTCAAGTACTTCAAAAAGACCTCCAAAAAGCAACAAACGTTGCAAGTAGGTTCATTAGTACCAGAAGCCAGCTTCCAATTCTTAATAATTTCCTCATGGAAGCGGAAAAAACAAAACTGAAAGTAATTGCAACCAATCTTGAAATGTCCATTTCATGCGCCATAGGTGCCAAAGTAGAACTTGAGGGAAAAACCACAGTTCCAGGCAAAACTACTGCGGAAATCGTAAGTAATATTAATCCTGGTCAAATCACACTAGAGGAGAGTAAAGAAAAGTTAAAGATAACAAGCGAGAATTTTACCGCAAATGTCTCGGCAATTGTTGCAAACGAATACCCATCAGTGCCTCAAAATGTAAAAGATGGAGAGGTATTGGATGCAAAACATTTTACAAAAGCCCTTTCAAAGACATTATTTGCAGCCGGAGTGGACGAAACAAGACCAGTATTAACTGGAGTTCTCTTTTCTCATGAAAAAGACACTTTCACGCTCGTTGCCTCAGATGGCTTCCGTCTTTCAAAAATCAATATCCCTCTTTCAGCTAAAATCGAAAAAAACTTCAAAGTAATTATCCCTAAAAATCCCCTCGCAGAAATTGTGAAAGAGCTTGCTGGTGTTGACAGACTGACTCTCGAGGTGAGAGGCAAGGATAATCAAATCCTTTTTGGAATAGGGGACACAATAATAGCCTCAAGAATAATAGAAGGTGAATTTCCAGACTTTCAAAAAATTATTCCAACCACACCTTCAATATTTGTAGATGTATCAAAAGAAGACCTAAGTAGGGGAGTGAAGCAAGCTTCAGTTTTTACAAAAAACGAATCGGGGATAGTAAAGTTTACTGTAAAACCTGAATTTCTTGAAATTTCATCAGAAGGATCCGAACTTGGAAACCAAAAATCAGATATTGAGGCAAAGGTGAGTGGGGGAGACCTGGAAATATATTTCAACTTCAAGTTCATTCAAGATTTTCTAAGCACAGTAGAAGGAGAGTCTATTCAAATCGCCCTAACTGATCCAACAGCCCCAGCTATCTTCAAAGACCCAGGAGACCCTGAATTTCTTCACCTAATCATGCCAGCTAAGGTTCAGGGTTGAGGAAGCTTTGTTATATCAATCAAATAGAAATTATATCTATTATCAGCTACAACAAGTTGGTTGTTAAAAACGGCAATAATCTTCGAGACAGCTACGTTTTTCATTTCGATAATTGGAGTAAAACTAAGACTAGTATTTGTTTTTTGAATATTTAAAATAGAAAGTTCTACTCCTGGGAAAGTATTCCGTAAAACGAGAAGATTATTTGAATCTTTCCAAGCAACTAAATCGTTTTGATTTATCTCAAACTGTTTTTTATCAAATGTTGAAACATTTAATGTTGCTGTCGTAGAGCCACTTCTGGTCAGTATTTGAGTCCAGTCATTAGATAAAAGATATTCGTTAATTTGATTTGTGGTATATATAAAATTTTTAGAATTGGTATCATATAACCCAAGGTCGCTTGAATCCTGTCCCTCACCTGAGTTAAACAATAACACTTCGTGCGCGTTTATTCCCTCAATTTGAGTATCATGTACTCTAGATAAAATAGTAGAAGAACGATCCAAAACATTTATTAAATATAGTTGAGAGGTTCTGTCGGTAGTATTAAAGCTTCCTAAAGCAAAAATAATTGTTTTAGTGGGATCAAGTGAAAGACTTATGAAATTATTCTCACCATTTACATTATATTTCTTAATTTCTTTTGTTTTTACATTCAACAGAACAATTAAAGATCTGTTGTCTCTTTCAATTAATGCAACATATGGAAATTTATAAGAGAAAACATATACCGGTTTTTGGTATAGCACAGCCTCTGGTTTAAAACTCTTAAGAAAACCAGTTTTCCTGTCAATATAAATTACAAGATCAGCACCAGATGGCGTGAGATTGTCTATGCTTAATGATTGGCCAGTACCCAACTTAGTTACGTTAGCTGAAATTGGATTATTAACAACCTGACCAGTGTTTTTTGTTTTTAATCTTAAAAACAAAAACACCAAGCCAATAATTAATATTATTGCAACAATAAGTAAAATAATTTTTTTTCTGGACATATTTTTAATTTAAAGGCGCCGCTCCTTTCACGCAAGCAGTAGTTTTGTCACATCTTCCAAATCCAAACCGATCTTCAAAATCAATCTGTGGACAAAACGTCCCTCCATTGTAAAAAGTGTTTGTATTACTCATAGCAAAATGCAAATGTTCAGGCGTATCTTCAGCGTTCCCTGTATTGTCGGACGTTGCAATTACATCTCCAACACCCACCCTATTTCCAGTTTGCACATAAAGCCCGCACAAATGAGCGTAATAATAATATTGATTACCATTACTGTCAGGTGCGTCAGCTTTCAATATTACATAATTTCCTCCCAAGGAATCACTTGTAGAAATAGCATCAATCACGCCTGACCTATAGGCAACAACTGGGTCTTGTACCCCTCGTGTTTCTCCATTTGTACCAGACGTAAAAATATCAGTAGCCAGTCCTCCATCCCAGTGGTAGCAGGCGTAAGATGTAGTATTATTTTTTGATAATGGAAATGCATATTGATGATCAGAAGAATATGTGACACTTACATTTGTAGGTTTAGGAATCGACTGGTTAGGACAACTCCATTCACCTGTAGGAGGTTGAGTAATTATAGCTCCAGTGCTCTGTGGAGTTACATATGCCCCTGTGTTAATTATAAAGAGAATAAAAGCAACTAAAACTGGAATTCCAACTAAGGCAACAACAAATGGAACCACAAGAGTAGACGCAAATGCCCCTCCTAAAGCAGCAAAAGCTCCTGTAACCGTCGCAACACCAGCACTCAAGCTTCCTCCAGTAATTCCTCCGGCAGCAACCCCTCCCAAAATTCCCCCCCCAATTGCCCCAATGGGTCCCAAAATAGCAAATCCAACTATTCCGCCGAGAATAGCAAAAACAGGAACTATATATTTTTTAATTAATCCAGCAATCTTTGGAATTGCCCATCCAGCAACTGCTCCAGTTACAAATCCAGCAATTGGATTAGCAAGAAAGGCAAGAGTTGATCCAATTCTAGCAACCGTTTGGGAACCAAGCCCTATAAATTTAGTTGCAACCTGCGCTCCAACTTTGGCTCTAATTCCAAGCATGGCTCCACCAGTATCAAGTGGTAAAAGCCCTGCTCTCAAGAAATTTTGACCTAAAGTAATATTAAAAAGAGTTTGAACATTAGTTCCCGCCGCAACCATTGCTCCACCAGCAACTCCTTGTCCCGCCATTGCTCCCAAAAGAGCAATCTGTGGCGCTGCAAGTAACATCTGACCGCTGTATGCTGACAGAAGAGGGGATATAAAAGCTTCTGAACCGTAAACCTCCATAGCTCCATACAGCCATGCCTGAGGCGTCAAACCAAGTAATGTCTCCTTTACGACGGGTTTAACTAGAGGAATTTCTTTAACTCCAATCTCTTTTGCAAAACTACCAACTTGTTGTTGAATGTAGCTATTAATTTCAACTTGTCCTGCTGCAGTTTCAGAAAGCCTACTAAAGTCACGAGCAATCTCGTACATTTTTCTCAAATCAACTTCAATAGCCTGGTTTCTCTCTGTTACATTTTCTGGCTCTCTATAAGAAGGAATTTTTCCATCTGGCAGGGAAGGATATAAAAACTCTGCAGTCTCATAACCCAAGTTGGGGTATGCGGCCACAAATGCTTTTTTAAGATCACTATACGCAGCCATTGAAGTCACAGACTTGCCAGTTTCACGCAAAAAAATTTCTCTTTGTGCCACATTGGGAATCGCTCTAACAAGAATTGAATTATTGATATCCACTACAAGTGATGACATAACTCCTATTGAGTTCTCTCTCGGCAAAAAACTTGCACTTTTACCTCTTGGTAATTTTTCAAGAACGGGAGAAATATCTTGAAAATCTTTGACAACATCAAGTGCAACAAGAGGAGCAAATGTCTCAACAACCACCTGCGGAGGCAGTATTTTCGCAGCAGTCGAAGTCGGATTTGTTAAATTTCTAATAAATTTATCCGTAAATCCTCCAGGGTTTTTTGCCACTTCTGCATTCGTCACTTTAAGTACCTGAACAATATCTGCCGATATGGTCGTGGCGGGAACTGGGTTTACGGGTACCAATGAAACCTTTTTAAGATTCTGCACCCATTTCCCAACCTGTTCCCCTTGTCTTGTTTTTACCTCCTCGGATTTTTCTCTACTTGTCTTAGCATCTTCAACTAATTGATCTAGTTGTGCAGGAGTTGTGTTTGAAGGTAAAGTTCCACTTTCGATTGCTATGCTTATAATACTTATTGCATCTCTCAGATTATCTTTTGTGTCGACAGTTTTTCCAGATGCAATATTCACTTCACTCAAAAACTCTGGATAACTCATCCAGCCTTCAAATCTTTTATTTTTATTTTCCTCTTCAAGAAAAAATTGATATGCAGTTATAAGCTCGCGCAGTTGGTTAATTGTGTTTTCCTTCATTTCTTCTCCATCACTGTTTCCTGCGGCTTAGTAGTTATTAGTTTATATTCATCAGGTGAGGCAACCACGCGGATAGGGGCGTGGTGCGGCCCAGCAAAGAATATTCCCTCACCAACATTTGCAGCCAAGAGGAGTTGTCGTTCACCCTGTGAAAGGTAAAATAAGTCTCCAATTTTATCAATAGCAGCAGGGGATTGTTTTAGTAATACTCGAAGTGCTGAGTTTGTTACAATAGCTTTCCCAATATCCTGTGCCAAAAAGTCTTCAACGTCTTGTGTAATTGTTGTAAGCCCGAGATAGTACTTACGCGACCTTTTAACAACACTCCATAAGAATTGGGCAGTATCAGGGTACCTCATCATGTGCCAGGCCTCATCAACGATTAGGAGGCGTTTCTTGATATCTTTTTTAACAAGTGTCCATATGAAGTCCAATATCACAAACATCGCAATAGGTCGAAGTATATCTTGCAAATCTCGAACAGAGAAAACAGTAAACGGATTTCGAATATTAATGTTTGTTTGTTTATCAAAAATTCCAGCAAAGCTTCCTCTCACAAATTTCTCCAAGCGGGCAGCCAAATCAAGTGCATCTGGAACCTCCATTCCAATTAATGTTTTGTAAAGATCTTCCATTAAAGGCGGCTCCTTGGTTTGAGTCGCAGGATCTTGAGTAATTCCCTTGGCGCGATATGTCATGATTAAAGCGCGGTCAAGCATAGCTTCCTGAGTTGGAGTAATAGCACCCATTATGACTTTGAAAAGTGAATGAAGAGAAAGAATTTTCAAACCCAATTGATTTTCTCCAGGTTCAAAAACAGTTGCGAGATCAAAAGGGTTAATTTTGGAAGTTGAATTAAAAGAGAAATTAATAAATTCACCCCCTACGGCATCAGCAAGCGCTTGATATTCATTCTCTGGATCAATGACCAACACATCACACCCGAGCATGAGACTTCGAAGTGATTCTAATTTCACAAAAAAACTCTTTCCCGCTCCGGATGTGGCAAATATTGTCATATTTCCATTCTCAAGTGAAAATCTATCAAAAATAATAAACGATTCGTTTTGTGGATTCAGTCCATACAATACTCCCGTGTCGCTTGACAGTTCAGCAGAAGTAAATGGGAACGTGGTTGCCAAGCTTGTTGTATCCATGTTGCGAGTTATGGAGAGCTTATCAACTCCAAAAGGAGCGGTTGATAGAAATGCTCTTTCCATATCAAGAGACGCCTTCTTGGCAACCACAAGCAAAGACCCAAGTGTCGACTGGATTTGCCTGGTTACTTGATTAAGCTCCTCCAAGTTTGCAGCCGGAATTGTAATGTAAAAAGAAAATTCAAAAAATCGCTCTGAACCCTTAACAAGCTGTTCCTGTAAAACTCTTGCATCTTCAAGTTTTGCTTGCGTCGAGGGGTTAATAAGTTTACCCCGTTGAATATCGGTTGATATTTCAGCCTCCATCTCAGTGATTTTGCGCCGTAAGTCATCCAAGACTGATTTGCCGTCCACTGGGTAGACATAAAAAGAGATGTCCATCGAATGATCAAAATTAATAATTGGCTCAAGCCATCCCGGGGTTACAAATCTCGGATATCCTCCAATAAAAAGAGTGCGGAGGTAGACATCTCCAATTTTTACATAATCAAAATCAACCTCCATGTTTTGTGGTGCAATGATATCAATCGATTTAAGGCTTGAATCTGTATTCATCCCAAAAGGTGTTGCATTTGTTGGTTTTTGGTTTTTATCCATAATTATTTTTTGCTATCTGATTTTCAAAAAGTTTACTTTTTGAATGCACTTACTTGCGATTTCAAATTTTCTGCTTCACTTCTTACAACATTTGCCTTTGGATTATAGACTTCGTAATAAAGTTCAATTAATTCAGCAGTGTTTAATTGCTTAAGTTTAAGGCTCAACCTCCCTGCTTGACGAACAAGATGATCACGCCTGGGATTAAGTGCAATCTGTGCTTTTTTAAGAATATAGCTTTTACTGAAAGGAAGCGGTCCTCGCGAAGTTGCAGTCTTAAAAGATTTACTAACCCCAAGCTCAAGAGGGGAGAAAGCAATAACAATAAAGAATCTTTTTCCCAAGACATTTTTTTTCTTTACAATCTCGGTTATAAAAGTACGATATGACAGCATCAAGTTTTTAAGTTTCGGGTTTGCAATTTTTTGCCATGACTCATCCAAATAGCTCAAATAGCTAGTAATATCTTTTCGCTGACTCCTCACAATTATTTGAATTGAAAAGGATAGTGAATTAAGTAAAGCTCCATAAGCATAAACCACAGCCTCTTGTTCCTTTTCAGATAAAAGTCCAAAGTTAAGACTGGTTGTCTCCATTACAATACTCGCCCCCCCATCTTTAAAAAGAACAATATTATCAACGATATCTGCGATAGGTAAATGATCCTGGGTGGTAGACATTATAGGGGTATCTGGCATCCCAATCACAGGAATTTTTGAAACATCTATCTTGCTGTTTGGAATTTTTAATTTTGGACTTGGCATTTGTTTGAAATTTGTAATCTCTAATTTGTAATTTATTAGGCCTTAGCCTTGTAAATTATTGGTTGTATTATTCCACCCACTACATCAAAACTAATCGGATCAAAACTTAGCCCTTCTTTTTCTGCAATTAATTGATACTTACCATTTGTTAGCGGAGTAACGCTTAAAAAATGACCTGCCTTGTTTGTTTTCAGAGCTCTGACAGGTCGCCCGCTTCCATCTCGAATTTCAAGAATGGCCCCTTCAACAATTTTTCCGCTAACTTCAAGAACTTGTCCAGTCAGAGTGTTTGCAATTTCTGGTGCAGACGGCCCCGCAGCCGCCTGAGAGAATTGTGCAGGCGTTACATTGGGAGTATATTGTCCTGGAATTATTGTCTGTGCCACCTGTGCAGTTTGTACTGGAATTTGTGTTACTTGTTGTCCAGTGCCCGTCAGTGGTGCTGGGGTTGGTTGCGCAGCTGCCGGTACATAAACTGGTGCCGTCGTAGGCACTTCAATCTTCGCTTGTTGTGGTGCGATAGTTTGTACTTTATCAACCGATGGTGGGGTTACTTGTACACTTTGGACTGTGCTCTGTACAGTTTGGGCAGCAGGCGTCACCTCAATTGTGGTTAAATTCGGTGTAAAAAGTTTGGAGACCTTGGATAAAAAGCTAACCTCTTCCTCCTCAAGTTTATTAGGAAAAACCGTTTTTGTGGTTTGGCCTTGCATAGAGGCCTGTGCACCCTGCTCTGGGCTTTCAGCCCCAAACATTTCACCTTTTACAGTATTATCCCAATTAAAAATTGTAGGAGAGTAAATAGATCTAAAAAAAGCAAATACCCATTGCTCAAGTGGCCTCTCCTCAAATGGGATAAATGCAAGTGCAGCTCCAGCCCCGGCCGAAAAAAGTATTAAAGGCCACTTGATAATTCCAATAATAGGTAGCGCATATATTAAGACTCCAACTAAAACTCCTCCTGCTAATTCTAAAAATTGCTTCAAAGTCATATCACCTACAAGGTGAAACTGGTAGGAAGATATTTCTTGCGGGACAGCGTGTTGTTCCATAATTGAAAATTAGTTACTTAATAGATACTCTCTTCAAGCTTACACCGTGAAGCAGAAGAAGCAAATGTATCACATTTTCACAGTTTGCCATATTGATTTTTAAATTTGTATGATTATCATGAAAACATGACAGATCTAAAAAAGAGAGAAATAAGATTAGGAAATAAAGTTTTAAAGTAATATAGTCTTTGTGTTCAAGGAAGCGAGGTGTGATTCCTCCACTGTGCCGCAACTGTAAAGTCAGAAAACTAACAAAGACAATTAGAATCTCGAGCAAGATATGTTAGCAGAAAATCCTGTATTAACCACCAAACGTTTCATAGATTCATGGCAAAGCTCCAATGTGGATCCAAACAGGCTTTCTGTTGAATTAATGTCAGTTTTTGATGAAACAAACAGGCGTCTCAATAATTTCTATTTTATTGTCAAAAATGGTGAGTTGCTCGACCCAGCAACAAATAATATAATTGATTTTCCAAGGAACACTACATTAGAGATGGTGGAAGGGAAAGTGTGGAATTCCTTAAAAAATTGGGCAAATGATTCAAGTGAGGGAGTTTCGATTTGGACCAGCCCGCAACTGGAAGGTGTTTATCCTTGCGACAAAGTTATACATTATCAAATTGCATATACTTTTGAATATCCTCCGCAAAAAGTATTACTTTCAACCGCAATACTTTTAGATAACCAAAAAAGTTACTTCTCCGAAGAATTGCGGGATCAACTTATTATAAAAGACGCCAATTTTACCCTAACATCTCTTTTAGAAGAATTAGGTCAAGTCAAAAACGAAAGTGAGCCAACCGCATCACAAAAAACAATTAATTATTTTGTGGCGCAGATAAAATCAGGAAGAGATGCAAGCTCTATTGCTGAAGAGATGCAAGTGATGGGAGTAATAGGTGAACACTCCATAAGCTGCCCAACAGCTTCAAGCGGAGTTTTATTAAATCACTCAAAAATCCTCGATTTTTCAAAAAAAGAAAACTGGGAATGGCACAAAGGTGATTGTGTAATTCCTGCTCCAGAATGTGGTAGAAAAAATGTAGATGTTGGTCCATGTGGTGTTTGTAGAGCTTGCCAAGACAAGTTCGACAAAACAGATTTGGTCGCTTGATTTGCTTTCAGTTGCTAAAATACTCCCATGTTAGTCGAACAAGATCCAAAAATTCAAAAATGGCAATATTGCGTGTTAAATATAAAAATAGGTAAAAAGAACACTGAAATCACCGAACTTTTCTATTTGGATGTTTCAGAAATAGAAAAAGAAGAAATTATAGAAAAAAGTCCTCTTTATGTAATAGCACAAATGGGAGAAGAAGGTTGGGAGATGGTTAGTGCCAATACCAACCAAAGCACTTTTTTCTTCAAAAAACCAAAAGAATAGTCAATTTCACGCAAAAACAATAAAACTACCATGACCCAATAAATTTATTCCAAACCGCTGACAACAGCTAACATGGAGTAGTGAAATAAAAAAAACAAAAAATTAAAACCTCTTAAGAAGCAAATCTTTTACTTGTATTCTCAATTCCGATGCGTTGGTGAAATCTTGTGCAACTCCCAAATTTCTACCATTACATATTACATTACCTTTATCAAGTTCGACAATAAAATCATGTAACACTTGGTATTGTGGGTCTCCGTGAGTGTCGTATCCATCAGGTTCACTGTGATATATTTCTCTTTCTAGCACACAATTATTTTCTACCTCTTCGGGGTCATGTCTGCTTTTATCAAACAAAGCAGCTATTTCAGAAACAGAGGATTCTCTATTAACAACTTTTATTCCTCCATCACTCCAACTCTTTCCATCAATCGAATAAAAACTTATATTTTTCCCAAATCTACAACTAAGATTCCTGATTGTATTCTTGAAAATATTTTTATTGACATCTACGATAACACTATCAATCTGTAGCCGTTCCCACTCCAAAACGGATTCTCGAAACATATTGATATGGGGCATCCACTTTTCTTTGAGTGCAACAATTCTTTCTATTTCTGCAGCATCAGCAACATTTCTTGCCATTAATTTAGAAGCTGTTTGTGCGTCAACAACTTCTTTTAACCAATCTTCACTTGCTGATTTATCGTATTTATCTTGTTTATTTAATCTAAAAAGTCTTTCGATATATCTCATATTTTTCTTTCTAGGAAGAAGTTTAACACAAATATTAAACTATAGGAAGCCTATTTACCATTTACTAATAAAAATGGTAGAATAAACCCATGGAAAACCCCCCACAGTTGGATCCTTTTGGGATGGTTCCTGGCGCACCAAGACCTGGTGGCCCAGAGAATCAGCAAAACATGTCTCCGGAATTGCGTGAAAGATATGAACGCGGGGGAGCTCTTCCTGTCGAAGGAATGGACTTACTAGAAAACCTGCAATCAGCAGAAATAGGAGAAAGGGGAGATATTTCGGAACTCAGAGACGCAATAGATGAAGCATTAGCCTTCAAGGAAGGATTGGAAATGGGTTTCACAGGTGCTGCCTATGAATTCAATCCTACCGAAACACACGGACACGCTGCAGATAAACAAAAAATTGCAAATCTCCAAAAATTATTTACAACAGTCGAAGGTGCAACTGCAAGACCAAACCCCACATACTTAGATATTGCGATAAACGAAGCAGTACAAGGAAGGATTAGACGAGCCCAAGATTGGCACAGAAACCCGCAAAAATACCTTAATCGCTTTAAATCTGAATATACAAGATTAAATAGAGCACTAATAAGAAATGGTCAAAAACCATTGGAAGAAGATGAAGTGCAAATGGAAATTCAAAGAAAAGCTGGAGATCTACAAAACGAATTTACTGCCATCCCGGCACTTGTTGAACTGTCAAATTATGTTCAAGCCAGAGGTACTTTTGATGTTGCATTTCGTTATAGAATGCAAACATGTGAAAACCCCAAAGAGGCAGCGGCATTGGGCAACGACACAAAAACAGTTACCCCCGATGGACCCGATTGGATGGGTTACTTTCAAGGTAAAGAGACTGGAGATTTTGGTGATGAAGTAAATGCTGTCTTTGAAGAAATAATAAAATTTGGTTTACCTGAAGATAAAAACCCGAAAACAAAGATGAGCATAACAGAACGACTGGGTATGAAACCTATTCCCTCAAAAGTTAGAGACTTAGTCCCTGAATCCATATATGCAGATGGGTTTAAAAGTGGTGTTATTTTTGGAGTTTGGATGAATCATCTCCTAGAAGTGGCTGATGGAAGAATGGATATCGTCTGGAGTGCATGGAAAATGGCGCTTACTACAGAAGTAATAGATACCCTCGGCCAAACTATAGACAAAGTAAAAGAAGTATATGTCTTAGCATCACCTCCGTATGGCAATTCACTGTTCAGCTTTATAAATCATCTTCCCGAAAAAAGAGCAATAGAACTAGGTCTAAAGGTTGATGGGACACGTAACCAGACGGAAATATATATCTCCCATGGTGGTCTACCAATGAGTGCGGGAGACCACAAAGACAAAAACGGCAACATGGTACCTATTTTTCCAAGCCTGTGCTCCGATTATTTACATGAATCAAAAATCAAATTTGACGCTGAAGGTTTAAGTTCAAATAGTCAAACATTCATTACTCTTCTCGAAAATCTCCCTAATCCTGGAGACCCAGATTGGAACCCTTCTTATGCAGAACTTAGAAAAAATTTAGAAGGATTTAAAAATGGTAAAAAAGCAGATGGCACCCAAATTAAAAAGGAAGACAATATAGAAATTGCTTTATGGGACATATGGCTTTATGGAAGAATTAGTTTTGCGGACCTCAAATTCCCCTGGTTCCAAACAGATCAACCAGACCACAATGCTGTACCAAACGAACTTCCTCCAGGAAACATGGGTAGTTGGTTTTTAACAAGAGGAAGAGCAAACGGTATCGTTGAGGATTTGAAGTCTCAACCAACCCTTGGAGAATTGGGCGACCCTCTATTTTTTGTAAAAAGAGTTAGGAATTGGGCCAAGGTTCTAGGGAAAATAAAAGATGAGCGGCCAGAAGACAATCCTAGAAACTGGTGGATTATGGGAATTCTGCACCTTCATACAGGTAAAGCTGGACAAAGAGCACCTATTGTTAAAGAAAAACCAGAAGGCAACTTCCAAATAAGCAACAGAAAAGAAGAGATCGAAATAGGGGGAGCCACGTCAACTACAGGTATTAGCACTGGCGACATATTAGAAAATGCAATTCGATGTGGATTTATTAGAGAAACAGACAGAGAATGGCTCAAGAAAAAATTAGTAATTTAATTAACTAAGACGCTTCAAAATCTGTTGTAATATGGTCTGTGCATTTTGTTGAGGTCTCCCACTAGGACCGCCAGGAAGACCAATAATACCTCTTTCGCCCAGAGCTCCCACGCCAGCTGCAATTCCATATTTCCCAGCGATCGCCAAAGGCCCAGCTCCCTGTGCAACCGCTCCTCCTACGTCAACTGGTTTTCTATTAATCATCGCCTCGATAACATGCGCAGTTCTTGGTATAAGAAAGAGGATAATAAAAGAGATAAAAAACCCGAGGACTGTTGTACTAATAGGCATTCCAGGCAGATTAATCGAACCAAAACCCACAGGTTTAATACAATAGGTATTAAGGGATACACCTGAACCACAAAGGCCAAGTACTTCGCCAATTCCGCCTAATATCCCACCCAAAAACCACCCCCAAAAAAAATAATGTGCAAGAAAAATCATAATCGCAACAGTTGGGTAGACTGCCAGATTTCCTAAAACTCTCCTGATCCACCCCAAAAATCCACCTCCGGCGCCGAGCGTTTCAGTCAAAATCATGAGTGGTCCTACAACAATTAACAAAACAGTCTCTGCAGCCGTCCTTACCATCAGTATGAACAAACGGAAAAGTATAAAGAGCAAAAAAGCAGCAAAAATGATCAAAACGATCGATCCTCCGAGGGTTGCTCCAGTCCCCAATACCGGTAAAACAAAAGTCGCTGGAATAACTGCCGCCCCCAAAACAGCACCTCCAGCAGCCAATATTAAAGCAAAAATAGCAATCCCAATCGAAATACTTACTAAACCATTGAGTGAAGTAAGTTGAACAAAAAGGTCGGGTACTGAACTACTACTTATGGCGCCCGAGCCAGTAGTTCCAGCAATATTTATCATTGCAGCAAAAGCGCCAACAACTACATACATCAAATCAACCAAAAAACCTGCAATGGCATAAGAGAATGTAATCAAAATCAACCCAACTACAATTTTTGGCAATGCAGATTGGACTGTAATTACTGTTTGTGGAGAAATCTTAGTTCTAAACATGATCATGAAAGCCATCACAATTATGACAACTACCATTAATGCATACGAAATATTACGAACTGCACTCCAAAGAGTTTGAACAGGAGAAAGAGTACTAAAACCGACTCCGGTTTGTTGAGCATATGTGGGTGATATTATATGCAGTGCACTAGCTTTTTCTTTGACATAACCAACACCAGATGCAGGCCTAAAGTTTACAAGACTTCCCGTCAAATATGCGAGCCCAGTGACTGCCCCCCCCGACGCAGCAGGCAACCCAATTCCAGCATTTGTTGGAAGAAGTGCAGCTCCACACTTAATGACAGTTCCCAGATCGCCAGAACTTGCCCCAACAACACAATTCACTATGTTTTGTCCCAAAATGGCTGCGATAAGAGAATTAAGGATCCATGTAACCTGTGCGTATGTATATCTTTCTCCAAATATCTCAGTTGGGTTACTTTTTTCAAAAACTTTTGTTGCCCACTGTGGAAAACTCTGGTTATACCAAGGCCCAACACCAGCGGCATTAGTAGTGGCTGGTGCAGTTTGTGCCAAAACAGAACCACTGGTTGAAAACAAAAGATAAAAAACAGTAAGTAAAGATATAACAAGCTTTTTCATTTTTAAATTACCCTAATAATACAACATTTTACTTACAAAAACTAAGTTTGAAATTTTGTCCTGCCTCGGACTCGTTGGCAAATGCTGGAGTTGTAATATCTACAGTCAATTTACACGCGTCGGTTTTTGTAATGTTAAGACGGCGCAGAAATTCTGTTTCGGCTAGCTGTCTGTTTGTTTCAAATGGGGAAGCAAGTATTGAGATCAAAAAACTTTTTGTCGCTGGAAAATATATTATTTCATAATTATTCACCTTCACTATGTCTCTATCCCCATTTTTATTAATCTGTTTGGAATTGCTTGTAAAATTATTGACAACAACTCCATTAAGAGTAATAGTTGCTCCATTTTGAATACTGCTTTGTTGTATTTGTGTAACAACTGGGTTATTTGGCTGTGAGAGTATATATAGCCCAACCATACTTAAAATTGCCAAAACAATCAAACCAGCAATTATAATTTTTCTTCTTTTTGTCATTGTGCTTTAATAATACCGCATCGCTGGGCTGAGTTATACCAGGCTGTCCAAAGTGTTCCATCCTTTGATAACTCAACCATTTTTTTGATATTTTCTGCTGGATCTAAATATTTAGCTACACAAGCATCAAGTACAGCTTGATTTTTAACTGTACAGAAATATGGAGGAGTAATACTGTAACCTGAAAAAGCCCCAGGACAATGTGCCAGCATGTTTATTTGAAATAGCCCAATACTGTAGTCTCCACCAGTTTGATTGGTGCAGCTTAAGTTTTGCGCAGCAGGGCTCCCTCCACTTTCCCTCATACAAATTTGTGATGCGTTTTCTGCTTTCGTTACATCATTACCAAAGTAGGGGAGAAGATTGTTTACATCGCAATATGGGGCAGGTGCGTTCTGACAGCTCCCAACTATCCCACCCGACGATGTTGTAGTGTCTTGATCAGCAACCTCGTTATCTGTAAATCCTTGAGGCCGCAAAGCTTTCTGGATTCCCTTCAAAAAGTAATCAGAAATACCCCCTAAGTGTGGAAAAAATACTTGCGGACCCCCCGCATGTGTATCTGGGTTTCCAACAAGTGCGTTAACATCAGCCCCTGTACCAGTCGTACTATACTGAGCAATAGTAGATCCAGGCAAATCTTTAATCTTAGTTACAGGTGTTCCTTCTCCAACTTTAGGGTAAATCATTCGAAAAACTGACGCCTGCCCGCCGACTAATCTGTTCCAAACATTATCTATCTCAGGGGTCTCAGTCTGCACAGTATAATCAGCTACCCAGGCACTTACTTTGCAAGGCGGGAAAGTACCATCAGCGTTTTGATTGACAACACATGTAATTTTAGCTGTAAAATTTACATTCGCAGTAATTCCCTCAGAGTCAGGATTCTTGTAATCTGGCTGTTCAGTATTACGAGCCCACAAATTATCTCCCGAATTGGTTCTACTGTGAACAATCTCACAAAAAGGTGGACGGGTTGCACTTGTATCAATGTCATTTATCGCGGGGATATTAGCGTCTTGCGGCAAGTCTTTTGATGCAAATGTAAACTGTAATTGACGTGCCAAATTCAAGTTCTCCTGCATGTGAGCAAAATAAAGCGGTTCCTTGTTGCCATTTTTGTATGTAGATTGGTAACCAAGCATTTCGAAGCCTTCATTCTGAACCGGTTGAGCGTTCGATAGTGCGACCTCCCCAATTCTATCTTCAGTAGAGGACGTTGGCATAAAAGAAAATAAAGTTGTCCACCATGGATTATCTTGAACCAAGTTGGAACAGGCAGCTCCCAAGACTGGTACATCAGGACAAGCTCTCCCAACCCACCTTTGAAATTTTAGCCAATAATCTTTGAAACTTGTTATGCTCTGATCTTCTGGGACTGGGGGTAAAGGGTTTGTTTGTGTTGCAAGGTTTCCAACTAAACCCGCGAGCCATTCAGTTAGCCTGTGCCGCTCAGGCGTTGCACCACCCTGATAACAAGGAACAGGTTTGCCATTTGCAACACAGCCTGCGATTTGGTTGTGTCGAGCAGTTTCAGGGTTTGATGTTTCCTGTGCAAAAAAAGATTCTACGAATCTATTACTCTCCTGTGAGTACCAGGAAAGAAGTTTCTTTAATGGTCCGCTGTAATTTACAGTATTTGCTTCAGTATTGCTTCGCTCCTCAGCCCTGCTTGTTACACCATTCAAGTACCAGCTAACATAATCATTAGTCCTCTGACCGCTACTTAGTAAATTATTATCGTTAAACCCATTCGGAACAAGCTCAGTGTTGCCAGCAATAGGGAGTTTTGACTGGTTAAAATTAAAAGTGGAGGATATAGCTGTATCTTTGTGAAGTTCACAGGTCAAAGTACTCCCATTTTGAGTGCACCCCGGAGTAGTAGCATCCACTGCTATCTGATAATTAGCTCTCACAACCAAATCATTTCCACAAAGAATCGACGTATTTGTTATTTCTTTATTACAAGGGCTAGCAGGGTATGGCCTGAGAGAGTGGAATTCAGGATCAGTTGTAGATCCTTCTTCACAAGCTACATCAGTAGGGAAATAATCCTCTTTGCGTGGAATGCATCCTGGTGTTGCCCACAGTTCACTTTCGGGCTCATTTGGTCCAGCAATTACCCAAATATCTCCCTGTATTCTGTTGTCAGAATCAAGTCTACGGATAAAATCTGCCAAATTAGCAGGATCTGATTCAAACCCACATGAATTACCCACACAAATTCTATAAATTGGAATAATTCCGTTGCTAATTGCCGCCTGCGCGGAGCCAACAACTGCTTCATAATCCCCAGGTCCATTAACTATCTCAAGTTGCCATCTGGCACCAGCAACACCCCCTACTTTTCCAGCAAATCCACCGCTTCCGTCAACCCAGGTAGCGGAATTGATACCACCCTTAGTTCGATTTTGGATAGACGTAAATATATCTCCTGCATTTCCAGCCCCAATATTAAACTGTGCCCACTGTGGGTCGGGGTTTGTACCAAGTGCGTTAAAAAGCAAAAGTGACTGTACTGTGCCGTTTCTCGCTGCCAATAACCCATACTGGGTTTTTATCTCAGCAATGTTTCGAGGATCTCCTGCATTTCCAAACTCTGTAAAAGTCGTAAGTTTGTGGTATGTTGTTCCAAAAAGATATTCATATGAATGCCCCCCAACACCATATTGTGTCTGGGTAAACCAATCAGAAGCAGGAACTCCATCTAAAGTATAAGTATTTGCTGCAAATGCATTAACCCCATTAAAATTCGCATTATTATCAATCATTGCCTGCACTATTGCTGGAGTGTTTTTAGTATCTGTTATGTTAAAAGCAGGTGAAAAAAGTTTCACTTTAGTTCGGCTACCAGCCCCATTAACCACGCCATTCATATATTCAGCCAAAGCCGCACCAATACATAGGTTATCAGGTGGAGGCGGGGGAGCAGGTTGCTGTGCAGAAACTATCTGTGTTCTAGCACCCAACAAACCAAACCCTGAGATTCCAAAAAAAACTAATACTGTGATGAAGAGTTTTGATATTCTATCTTTTGTCTTTGGGTATTCATTAGACATTTGGCATTTGTAATTTGAAATTTATCACTGTACTACTTTGAAATTAAGAATACTTGTTACTCCTGTAAAGTTTGCAATAAATTTCAAGATTAAAAAAGAAAGCACAATTGCAAACAGTCCAAAAATTGCATAAGTCAAAGTCTTTTTGGCTCCTGCGACCTTTTGTTCCTCACCACCTGCTGTTAGGTAGCTAAACCCCCCAACAATAAACATAATAAAAAAAACAATTCCAGCCAAGCCAATGGCAACAGAAATTACATTAGAAAAAAGTCCTTCAAAAGATTGAATTGTAACAATTCCATTTACAGTGTTGGGTAGTGGAGCAGTCTGCGCCAAAAGCATAATACAAGTTTAAAACAAAGAAGAGAACTAAACAAGGGAAAAAACAAAAAGGAAAATTACTGAGCAATCTGTTGAACAGAGGTAATCGTCAAGTTAAATACATCAACTCCAAAGAATGTACCAACCAGCTGAGCAATTGCCCAAGCAGCAAATACTATTACCAGTCCTATCAAAGCGGCAGTGATTTGATTTCTAGCAGCTTCAGTTTGACCTTTATCTCCACCTGACATAATCCAACGAATCCCTCCAACAACCAACATAAAAAAGAAGACAATCGCGGCAATAACAAGGGATATTTTAATAAGTGCTCCAATAACCTGACCTATCGTAAGAGAATTAACAGCACCAGTATTTCCACCAGGAACCTTTAAGTTTATATTTGTCTGTGCTAGTAACTTATTCATATCTTTCTTATTATTTAATAACTATGCTACCAATGTCAAGGGTTAAAATTTTGATTCCAAAAAATGTCTCCACAAGTTGTATTATAGCAAAAACAGAGAAAAGCACAACTATTCCAATTAAAGCAGATGTAATTTTACCCCGAGCGGATTCAATCCCAGCCTTGTCACCACCCGAAGATATCCACTGGATAGCTCCCATTATAAGCATAAAAAAGAATATTATATTTCCAACAACAAAGGCAAGTGAAATTAAAGCTGGCAACAAAGCTTGTAAAAATACAACACCTGGATTTGTCTCAGAATTAAAGAAATTCGACAAAGAACTTCCAACTCCAAAAGCTGGGTTGGTAATCCGAGGATTTGGAACAAAATTTGGATTTGATATTTGAGCAAGCATCTTCATTGAAATGGTATATTGAGGCCACTTAGTATAGTATTTATCAAATTAACAGGATCGAGCGGGTTTGGAATACCCAAAATAAAACCTACCAAACTCACAATAAATACAGCGGCGATGACAATCACAAGCCCAACTAGACCACTGGTTATTTGTTTTTTTGCTCCCTCTAGAGCTCCCTTGTCTCCACCTGAGCCAAGAATTCTGATAGCTCCAATAATAAGCTGGAAAGTGAACCAAATAAAGGCTATCAATGTCATAATCCCGATTACAGAAGATATTGCCGCAGCAAAAAGACCAACAGCACCTACTCCTGTTGCGGGAGTATCCTCAAAACCCAAGGGCCCAAAACCCTTGAACCCTCCCGGGGGACCTAGTTGTATCTCAGCAGCAAGTAGTCTCATATTGTTGGAATTTTAGGATTAATTATCGAATCGACGCTCCCAAATATCAAAAGTCCAAATATCGCAGCCAAGACAAAAGCCCCTGCCATAAACAAGAGTCCCATTGCGGTTTGCCAAATCTTTCCCCACGCCCCCTCCATCTTTTTGGGATCATCCCCAGCAGACATAAATGCATATCCAGCAAGTATTAAATTAAAAAGTGCAAACAAACCCCCACCAACAAGCAGAAGTTTAAAAATCAAATTAAGGAAAACCCCAATACCGCCATTTTCCACTAACCCAAATTTCGCAAGCGGAGAAGGTGCAGTAACTGTTCCAAAAATACCCTGTGGAACTTGTGAAAGTAATTTCATAAATTAAAATCCGGATTGAGATATAAAAGGTGTACCAGTAATAAGCTCAATCACTCTTATGATCCAGTATGCCACAAAGACTATTACAAATCCAATTGCAGCCGAACTCGCCGCTTGTTTTCCTTTTTTGGCAGAATCTGGATTATTTTGCCCAGCGCCTACTATCATTTGGAATCCAGCAATCAAAAACATTACCAAAACTAAGAGACCAGCAATCACAAATGAGAGTTTAAGAATCAAAGAAACCAAGTCTCCCAATGTCTTTCCACCAGTATCTGACCCCGTAAACAAGGATCCAAACCTGTGTTCAATATCAATTCCTTGTGCCAGTAATTTCATCTTATAAGCCCCCAAACAAGCTAGTAAAAGTTGTCAACCCAAGGATTTTTCCCAATAGGGAAACTACCCAATAAGCAACAAATACAATTATAAACCCAACAAATGCGTTCGTAATTTTTCCCTTGGCAGACGCCACTGATTTTGGATCACCCCCAGAAGTCATCAAACTAATTCCTCCAAAAAGAAGGTAGAGGAGTAAAAGTAGACCAGCAAAGGTAAATAAAATTGGCAAGAGGGCACTAATAACTACACCAATCCCGCCAGGATAACCACTCAAATTAAATAGATTAAAGGCTCCGCCGGTTGTCGGAATAGAAAGGTTTTTAAAATCTATCTGTGCCAAGTTTTTCATTTAAGGTTTATTAAATCCAGGTATGTTTAGTATATCAATTCCAATTAATCTCAGTATAAACAGAGAAAATATCAGAAGCAAAAGACCAGCTATTGCCGATGTCATCAATTCCTGTCCACCCTGTAATCTTTTTGGATCACCCCTCGACGTCATTATCTGAAATCCTGCAACCAGAATTAATAAAAAGGCAATTCCACCACCGATTCCTAATGCCCACCTTAGAATAAACCCCACAAGAGCATTTTGATCCGTAAAAGGCACACATCCAATAGCGGTATTAATCTGATCGGTTGTTCCATTACAGAGTATTCCAAAATTAAGATTTGTCCCAACTTTGACACCACCATTTGGATTGCAAGTTTGCTGGCAAGCCTCCGAAGTCCCAAAAAAAGTCGGACAACCTGCCCCTGCGCAAGCCCCATTATATTGCTGACAAGTTCCGTTATTACAATAAAACTGACCGCTCTGAGCAAAAGAAATTTTTGGTGTAAAAAAACTAACAAGTGTTATAAAAAACAGTAATACAAAAAATCTTCTCATCACTTCAATTTTACCCCAAATCACTATCATAAGTAAAAGGGTGAATACTGATATAATAGGAAAGAATGAAATCTCGCCCCAAAACATTATTGTTTTTTGTTGCTGTATTTTCTTTTCTCTTGCTTTCAAAGTCTCCAATTTACAACATCCTAGCCCAAGACTGCGGCAGTGATCTTCAGTGCCAAATAGACCAAATCCAAAGAGAGATTGATGCCTTGAGCCCAGCCCAGGAGAACAATAAAAAAGAGTTAGAAGGATTAAATACCCAACTGGCTGATCTTCAAAAAAGAATTAGCGGTCTCTCGAGTCAATTAAATAATCTTGCCAAGGAAATCGAAAGCCGTCAGGAAGATTTAGCTTTCACCAAAGAAATTTTTAATGAAAAAACAGGAAATCATTATAAATTTTTGAGAGTATATGATCCCTTGATGCCCTTTCTTGCAGCAGACTCCGCCAGTAATGCTTTTCGTGAGATCCTTTTTAGACAAAAAGCAGCAGATGAAGACAGAGTTGCAATCGAAAATTATGCAAAAGACATAGAGGATCTTGAAAAAGACAAAAAAAGTTTAGAGGCCAATAAAGTTACTCTTTCAGCTCTCCAAGCAAAAGTAGATAGTCGTGCCAAATTCTTGGGCAGTGAAGTCTCAAAAGTCGAAAGTTACATTTCAGAGCTTTCTAGTAAACAGCAAGAATTAGCTGCTTTAAAAGCTGGTGGTTTTTCAACTTCAGTTGGAGAAACACCATCAACATATGAGCCCTGTACTGGTCCTCCAGGATCATCAAACTTTTGTAGTCCTGGTTTTAGCCCAGCATTCGCCGCTTTTTCCTTTGGAGCCCCTCACAGAACTGGAATGAGTCAGTACGGCGCATATGGAAGAAGTAAAGCCGGCCAGTCAGCAGAAACAATTTTAAGTGCCTATTACCAAGGTTCAGAACTAAATAAAAGTTACAATGCAACTGCAAACATTACTGTTCAAGGCATTGGAACCGTTTCACTCGAAGACAATTACTTACTTGGAATTTACGAAGTACCCGAAAGTTGGGGGGATAGTGGTGGTTTTGAAGCCCTCAAAGCCCAAGCAGTTGCTGCAAGATCCTACGCTCTTTATTACACCAATAATGGAGCAGGAAGTATTTGCACAACTGAAAGCTGCCAAGTATATAAGCCGCAACTTAAAAGTGGAAAATGGAAAGATGCAGTCATGGCGACAAGAGGTTGGGTTCTAACTAAAGGCGGTTCATTGGTCGGGACCTACTTCGCCTCAACCTCCGGAGGTTACACCATTTCTCAATGGGGTTGGACAGGCATAAAAGACGCAGCCGGCAACTGGCCGGACACTGCATATGAAAAAATAGGCGGCTCACCATGGTTTTACAAAGCCTGGTTTAAAAGTAGTGGAGGGAGTACCTGTGGAAAAAGTAATCCTTGGTTAACAGGAACCGAAATGGCAGACATTTTAAACGCATGGTCGGTTCTAACTAATGGCGGGGGAGATACCTCTCGCGTTAGTCCAATTGACACAAGCTGTTGGGGAGGAAATCCATATTCAGTAAGCGAACTTGCAAATATTGGCGGTTTCACTTCAGCATCATCAGTTTCAGTAATTTATGGAAATGATGGTTCAACCCAATCTTTGAGTTTTTCAACAAACAAAGGAACAACAAGTGTTTCAGGAGCTGATTTCAAAAAAGCATTTAACTTAAGAGCCCCAGGTTTTATAGGTATTAAAAGCTCACTGTTTAACATAGAGAAGCTCTGATATAATGTGGCTATGCCAGATATTTTCATATCAGAAGATAAAGTTCCAGGAAAAGAAAAAAAATCAAAACTTCATACAAAGAAAATAGAGACCTTTGATCCAGAAGGAATGCAAGGCCACACCCATAACCCATTGGCAGCCTTTTGCTACTACCCCCACAATGTAGATTTCATAAATCAAGAACCGGACGAGAAAGTAATATTGCTTGTAAGGCGACATTTCATTACAAATTTAGGTTGGTTAGCTCTTGTTGCCGTCATGATAGTTGCCCCCTCGGTACTTTCTGTATTTCCATTACTAGATTTTCTACCAGCAAGGTTCCAACTCGCGGCAATCCTAGTTTGGTACCTTTTAACTCTAGCCATTTTTATCCAAGGCTTCCTGAGTTGGTTTTTCAGTGTGAATATAATAACCAACAAAAGAGTAATTGATGTTGATTTTGAAAATTTAATTTATAGAAAAATAACAGACGCTGAGATTGACAAAATTGAAGATGCTACAGTTCAAATGGGTTCAGTCATTAGAACCCTTTTTGATTATGGCGACGTTCTTATTCAAACAGCTGCAGAAATTCCAGAGATTGAGTTTGAAGCAGTCCCTCACCCGGATAGAATAGACAAGATATTATCAGACGTTAGGCTTGACACTAGATAAATGGAAATTTTACCAATAGCAGCCACAGTTACAATTTGGTTGATAGTGAAAATCTTTTTCATTATTGGTCTTTTGGTGTACAGCGTTTTCGCCATTGTCGTGCTGAAACAGGCAAATATAATGACGCAAACAGTAAATGTCGGCTTTGAGCTCCCCATTAAACTGCTTGCCCTACTCCATTTAATCTTTGCTCTCTCTATTTTGATTTTTGCAATATTAGTTCTTTAATTTTCAAAAGATGCCCCAAATTTTAGTTGGTAAACTGTCTTTTCCAGCAAGTGACAAAACTTGGGCGCAAGTCCACGATTTTACTTCCACAGACCCCGAGAAAAAGGTAAAAGGGAGATTAGTTGCAGTTATAACAGCCACGAATACTCATGAAAAAAATACTCAAATTGGAATTTTTCTGGGCAGAGAAATTTTAGGGCGCCTTCATAACGAGTATTTCAACGACACAGAGGTGTCTATCTTTAAATGCCTAACCAGTGCAGTTGAGAAAGTCACAAAGGAGTTCACAACAGAGGGAAGACGTGTTGAAATAACGGCTGCAGTATTCCATAAAGGCTTTGTGTTTTTTGCAAGTGATGGCGGTGCAATTTTTCTTCTGCGAAACCTCAAACTATCTCAAATTTTAAAAAGTGAGGCAGACACTGTTGTAAGTGGGTCAGGTCAATTTCTGGGCGATGATATCTTTTTAATTGCAACCAGTCTTTTTGCAAACTCACTTCCAAGCCAAACTCTCTTAAGTGCCTTGAAAACAAATTCAGTGAGCCCAGTTTTGGATTGTTTAAATAAATCTCAAGATTTGAAAAGAGAAGCGGGAACTGCCTGTGCTGTCGTAAAAATTGAGAAGGAAGAAAACGAAATATCAAATTTAACACCTGTCGCCGTAAGAGAAACTCCAACTACACAAACCCCAATCCAATCTCCTGTGGCAACAAACTCACCCTTCCGCATGAAAGTTGTGGGTCTAATTGACAAAATATTAAAGTTTCTCCCAGACCAGAAAATTTTCGTAAAAGACGAAATGGTGCTATTGGAATCCCGCAGAAAGAAAAAAACAATCATTGTTGCAGGAACGACTCTTCTCATCCTCCTTGTTGCAAGCATTGGCTTTGGCATAAGTCAGAGAGCAAAAAATCATTCAATATCCCAGTACGCGAATGAATTATCCCAAGCACAGCACAACCTAGAAGAAGCAAAAAGTCTTTCTGCAGTTGATGGAGGACGTGCAAGAGAATTGATCTTAGAGGCAAGAAGCGAGGCAAAGGGACTCAAAGACAGGGGAGTAAAAGATGAGAGATTAGATAAATTGATTACTGACATTGAAGAGGCAATTGGTAGCGTCGCAGGTATATATGAAGGTGAACCCAATCTATATCTAGATTTATCTCTAATTAGTAGCGGTTTTGTGGGGGATGATATTGGACTAAGTGAAGAAAGAATGGCAGTTCTTGATAAAAAGGGAAAAAAATTAGTAAGTATTGGAGTTGATACTAAAAAAACAGAAGTTGCAGCAGGACCTGATGTCATGCCAGACGCGAGCCACTTAGCTCTTTATGCAGACAGAAATTTTGTAAGTGCAAATGATGGCATCTGGGAAGTAGGGGAAAAGGCAGAAAACGTAATTAAAAATGAATGGGGACAAAATATCTTGATAGCCTCCTACACAGGGAACGTATATGTTGCAGACAAAGACAATTCAGCAGTTTGGCGCTATCAAGGTGAAGGTGGAACATTTGCTTCAAAACAAAACTGGTTTGGAGCGGGTATTAGGCCAGACCTGTCAAATATAATTTCCTGGAGTATAGATGGAAACATCTGGATGTTGACGAATGACTCTGAAATTTTGAGGTTCTCGGGGGGAAGCCCAATAAACTTCTCTCCAAAAGGATTAGACAAAAAACTATCAGGAATTGATTTATTTACAAATGAAAATTCTCAGTATTTATATATTTTAGACACCCTAAATTCAAGAATTATAGTGATAGATAAAGAAGGCAATTACAAAGCACAATACTTAGGAGATGAGATTAAAAACGCAAAAAAGATAATTGTTTCAGAAAGCACAAAGAAAATAATTCTACTGAATGGAGACAAACTCTATTCTCTTGACATTAAACATTTGTAACGCTGTCCATTTCTCTCTCTTCCTGGATATCGAGTGTTTGCAGAGACAAATCATCAAGGAGCAGTTCTTCAAGATCTACGGAATTCGTCTCCGATCCATCTCCGCCATCAATTAGTTCATTTTCATACAGAGACTTGAGTGCCGAGGCTATGATCCATCCATCTGCCGCAATGTCGGGATCAACATCCAAAACACGGCCTACCGTCTCAAACCCATCAAGATCATCTGGAATCGCCAGATCGTCTATCCAGGCAAGGTGATCTAAATCACCTTTTTGAATGAAGTAATCAACTGCCTTGCCCAACTCACTTCTTTCTGTCATATATGCCAAAACCCCCGATGGACAGATTACTGTGGAGACGGCGGGAATTGAACCCGCGTCCGAAAAACTCATATACAAAACTTCATTTACAAGCTTATTTAATTTTAATTTTTCCTCTAAATATTAAAATTAACAAATAAATTTAGAGTAAGATTTTCTAATTTCAAACTTCAATCTAAAATCAAAGGATTAAAGTCATATCTCGTTCTTTCTTACACTCTTTTTAATTCGTCGAGATGAACTAAAAGAATGCTGGCTTTAAGCTGTTATACAGCTAAAGCAAATGCTGTATTACCAACACCGAATGCGGCCCAAGCTAATGGGTCGACTCCAGAAGCTTCACTTTCGTTAGCTTTTGTTTTTTGATTCCTTTTGACAAGTGTAAATCAAACTTGGCTTGCAGTTTTGTTAAAGAGCTTCCCGTCGAAACCGATCGTCCCCATTTACTTTAACTCTCGTTGAAGATCTCTTTTTATGTCCTTTTCCTTCAGAGAATCCTTCTTTTCGAACTTGCGTTTGGATTTCCCAAGCCCAAGCTCTACTTTTACGAGATTGCCTTTATTATACACGCTGGTAGGCACGAGAGTCAATTTTCGAGCCTTTATTTTGGACTCCAAGTTCAAAATCTCCCGTTTGTTCAAAAGTAGCTTCCGGGAACGGCTTTGATTGTAGTCTTTGGCTCCAGTTATAGGCACAACTGCGTTAACAAGATACACTTCGCCGCTCAAAATTTTGGCATATGAATTGCTTAAATTAATGTGTCCTGTCCTAATTGCCCGTGCTTCTCCTCCAGTAAGTACTATCCCGGCTTCCAATTTCTCCTCGATTTGGTAGTTAAAACCCGCCTTTTTGTTCTGTATTTTCATAGGTCTAGACGACCTCGATCCAGTCTATATTAGTTTGATCCTCTGGCTCACCATTGTAGTTAACAGTGATTTCCTCTCCTTTTTTAATTGGTTTTATGGCGCGATATACCATAGTCTGAGCCTTGAAGTCCTGCTTCCAGTCAGCGTTTGGTGTAAATGAATGATTAATTAGTGATCCATAGCCAAAAACAAGAGAAGCACTTCTGGTTGATTTCCAGGGGTAAATATAGTAATTCATGAGAGTCTTTTCAACATGTTTACGCTCGGTAGGGGTAAGAGTAATAACCGGGCAGCTTTCAATGATTTCACCCTTCTTGAAATCACGCGTTGCAATAACCGACCTGTCCTTGCCCTTAATCCTTTTGATATCAAATCCTAGATTCATATGAAGATTCTATCACATGTACTACTTCGTAAATATATACTTAAATAATGGGTTTTTTAGATATCCTGTTTCCAGTGTCTTGTCTTGAATGCAAAAAGGGGAGTAAATATATCTGTGACGATTGTCTCACAAAAGTTGAAGTAATATGTAGAATAAACCCTAAAAATAACACCTATTCAATCTTCAAATATGAGGCAGTTGTAAGAAAGGCAATTATCGCTCTCAAATACAAATTTGCATCAGATGTAGTAAGGGAATTATCTCAAATATGTACTCAGAAATTAAAAAACGATCTATATTTTTCATCAACCAATACAATACTAATTCCAATTCCTCTCCACTCGAGACGTCAGAACTGGCGTGGATTTAACCAATCTGAAGTAGTAGGAAAACAAATTGCAAAAGATTTAGGTTGGGAATTCGAACCAAATATTCTTGTGCGTGAGCTAGCCTCAAAACCACAAGTAGGTCTAACAAAATCTGAACGGGTACGGAATATAAGCGGTAAATTTGCGGTTAATTCAAGCCTGAAGGAAAAAATTCGAGGCCAGAAGATTATTGTTTTTGATGATGTGGTAACAACAGGAGCAACAATGGAGGAAGCCATCAAAGTACTTGAGAAAAGTGGGGCAAAAGAAGTGTTTGGCTTAACTATCGCAAAATAGTTCCTACTGTAAACTATATGGGCATACAATTTTTATGCGTTACAATTCTTACTTTAAGGGCTGGATTCCAAACACCATAATAATTACACGTCTCAACAACTAGTGTTTGTCCCTCGTCCCTGGTACTCCAAACGAACTTAGTGCTGGTGCCGAAGACGAACAAAACAGCTAGAACAAAAATTATAAAGATCGCCAAAATTATCTTTTTCATCTGGCGGAGGATACAGGAGTCGAACCTGTTAGAGCTTGCGCTCACGAGTTTTCAAGACTCGCGTATTGCCGTCCTACCCATCCTCCTTGAAGCCAATTATATCATCTGGCGGAGGATACAGGAGTCGAACCTGTTAGGGATTGCTCCCACGGGTTTTCGAAACCCGCGTATTGCCGTCCTACCCATCCTCCCAGTTTATGTGCACCCGTCCAGAGTCGAACTGGAATCAACTGCTTCGCAGGCCGTTACTCTATCCATTGAGCTACGGGTGCTTTAAAAAAAATTACTTGTTTCCAGGAACTCTCCCTGATACCCAGGTAGTGGCTTTATCTATATATGAAGCAGGTTGTTCTTCAAAAGGAATGTAGTCTGAAATAATTTTTTCAATATCTTTTTTAATCTCAGGCCTAATAACCATTTCAAGGCGTCCTGGCAAGCTAAATGTCTCAATAATGAGTAGTTCGCTATCCATCCTTTTCACAAACCAAAACCTCTTCATTGCATTCCAGTCAGTTCTCTTTCCAGCTACCTTTATACCAAAATTTGTTATTTTGTATTCAATATTAGCCGGCTCCACTGTACTCATCACATAGAAAAGGAAAAGTAGAGAAATGAGAAGAATCAAAGGTAAAACCCCCTCAATTATAAATAATACTAATCCAACAACCCCAGCCATAGCCCCTACAGTTATGAAAAACTCTCTGTTGCGTCGTTTGAAAGGTCTAGCAGCTGCAGTCCAAGTAAGTAAGTCTTTTTCAGTCTCTTTCTTCAAAAATACTGGACTAGGCTCCTGAGAATTATCATCTTTTAATGTGCGTTGGTCGGGCATGAGAATATTATACTATTTTTCTGCTATAATTGCGCTACTGGAGGCGTCGGATAGTGGCCCATTCCAGGTGTTTGCTAAACACCGTCCCGAAAGGGACTCGTGAGTTCGAATCTCACCGCCTCCGCAAAAGAAGGTGAGAATCAACAGAAAAAACATATGTTACTAACAAAAGAAAAAATATTACTAATAGGAGTTGCAGTTCTTTTCAAAAAGAGTAAATCCAAAAATGTTTGGTTTCTGGTAAAGAAAAAGGACGCAACAGATTGGGAACTGCCAAAAACTAATGTAAGGCGTGGTGAATCCTCAGTAAGGTCTGTCATCAGAATGATGGGAGAGCAGGGTGGAATGGATGCAAAGGTCCTGGAAGAAGCAGGACGCGCCAATGGTGCAAGTATGGTAAATGGCAAGCCAGTTTCCAATAGAAGCCTCTACTACCTCATGTTTATGAAAGAAAGTAATGAAGTTCTTGGTTTTGAAGATTTTGATTGGTTTGAATATGCAAAGGCAGTAAGAAAGTTAAAGAACAAAAAAGAACTAGCAATGTTAAAGTCAGCCCGCGACATCCTTAAAGAAGTAGAGAAGAAAAAGAAAGTTAAATAAGTTCAAGGAGGAGTCGGATAGTGGTTCATTCCGCACGCTTGGAAAGCGTGTGAGCGCAAGCTCTCATGGGTTCGAATCCCATCTCCTCCGCCATTAGCTGCAGTTAAACTTCCAGGGCATTTTATTCATCAAGAAGTTATATACAAACTGAGGAACATGAAGATTGGCACAAGTAAACACTCTTGATTTGCCAGGAACATTTCCTGTTGGAGTTGGTGTTGGTGATGTTGTTGGCGAACTTACAGGAGTCTCAGTTGGAGTTGGTGCAAAAGTAGGGGATGTTGTCGGAGTCGCGGTTGGTGTAGCTGTAGGAGTTTCAGTCGGAAGTGGTGTGTCAGTTGGTACTTCAGTTGGTGTAGGAGATGCAGTTGGAGTTGGTGATAATGAGTTTTGTGAATCAGATACCGCTCTCAATTGAAAATCCACACTGTTGTTATCAGTATCATCTCCCATTCTTTCTATACTTGAGTTCGGTGCAGGATTAGTTGGAAAAACCACTCCTTCGAATTGTGTCGCAGCACCATATCCAACCTTATCAACGACAGTTGTTCCAGCATCACTATAAAGAATAACTGTATTATCAGCTGCAAGTGAGGCTGGAGTTGTGCCTGAATAGACAAGGTCTAGAGCTACAGAGCCAACGTAACCAGGATGACCAATCAAAAAATATCCATGAGCTGGAATCACCCCACTCATTACTGACACTAGGTTGGAGACAGTTGTACCGGTTGAACTTTTTTTCTGCAATCTCCACCCCGTCAAATCAACTGGAGCATTTGTTGGATTATATAATTCCACAAATTCATCAGTTGCAGTTGTCCCACCTATTTGTATTTCAGAAATAACTACATGATTTGTTGCTGAACGAACTATTTGCGGGTTATAGAAGAAAGTGAGTGTAAGTAAAAGAAGTATTGTTAAAATTCCACAAAACCAAAGTTTCTTCACTACAATTCATATTAACAATAATGAAAAGATATGTGTCAACTATCAAAATAAAAGCACATATCATTGTGTTAGAATCGGCTTAATATGGCAGATCAAATAGAAGAAGTAAAAGGAAAGGTAGATATAGTTTCAATAATTGGAGAACACGTTAGATTAACAAAATCAGGAAGCAATTTCAAAGGCTTGTGTCCCTTCCACAGTGAAAAAACCCCCTCCTTCATGGTCACCCCAGAACTTCAAATTTACAAATGTTTTGGATGTTTTCCAGCAGGTCAATTTATCAAGACGCCATTTGGTTATCACAAAATTGAAGATATTGTGGAGAATGAATTCGTAATCTCAGGAAAAGGAAACATCAAGAAAGTTCTTGTCAGGCACGAAAGGGAATATGAGGGAAACATGGTAATAGTAAAAACAAGCCAATTACTTGAGCCAGTCAATTTAACCGAAGACCATATGGTTTATACAATAGGGGGTGCTTCATTATATTCAAACAATTACAAATATCTTTCAAAAAGATTAAATTTCTATGGAAAATATTCAAAAGAAAAAAAAGCAGCAAGTATTTGGAAATACTTCCCTATACAAAAAACGAATGCAGGCAGTTTAAAAAAAGGAATGTCACTATTGTATCCAATAGACAATGCAATTGAGGACATTAAGGTAATTGATTTGACTGAATATATAACAAAAGTTTGGCCTGCACACGGCACAAAACCTTTAATACCACCCCTTCAGATTCCAATTACAGAAACTTTTTTGAAACTCATTGGCTATTACATTGCTGAAGGTAGTAGCAATAGAGCATATATTAGGTTCAGCCTCAGTAGCAAAGAGAAAGATTTTGCAAATGAAATCGTTAAACTAATAGAAAATGTTTTCAAGATACGAGCAACTATTCACAAAAGGGAAACATCTAGACATAGTTTAGAAGTAACAGCTTGCAATTCAATTTTGGCTAACATCTTTGAAAATTTATGCGGTAAGTATGCTGTCAACAAACATGTTCCGTTTATTTTCCAACATTTACCATTCAGAAAACAAAAGATTCTCTTAGAAGCAATATATAAAGGGGATGGATATGAGACTAAATTAGGCGACAGGACAAAAACTAGTAGGCACAATATCACTATCGTTTCAAGAACTCTTTCCGAACAACTACTTGATATTCTACTTAGAGTTGGATATTTCCCCTCCCGTTCTTCTGAAGAGGAAAAATACGACAAAAAAGGCGTTCACCACCAAAGGACATTTACAATTTCTTGGAGTTTAGATCCGGAAACAGCAAAACACCACCATAAATACAACGATGAAGATGGTAGTACATATTGGATCTTGCCAGTTTTGAAAACAAAAAAAGAAAAGTTCTCAGGCAAAGTTTACAACTTAACAGTTGAAAAGGATCATTCATATGTCGCCAACAACTTTGCTGTAGCGAATTGTGGTGAAGGTGGTGATGTTTTCAAATTCTTAGAGCTTTACGAAAAAATGGATTTCGGTGAAGCACTTAGATATCTAGCTGAAAAAGTAGGAGTGAAATTAACTTCATTTAAGTCAGATGATGGGGGAGAAAAAGAAAAACTATATGAGTTAAATGAACTCGCTGCAAAGTTTTACCACTTTCTTCTGGTAAGCCACCCAATAGGAAAAATTGCGTTAAATTACATGAAAGAAGAGAGAGGACTAAACGTTGACTCGATTAACACTTTCAATATTGGTTTTGCCCCAAGAGAGAGAAATGTTTTGTCAGAGTTCTTACTTAAAAAGAAAAACCAAAAACCAAACGATCTGATAAAGGCCGGATTAGTCTACCCAGCTCGTGGAAAAGTTTTTGACAGATTTGAAGGAAGAATTATCTTCCCCATTTCAAATCACAGGGGACAAGTGGTAGCACTCGCCGGAAGACTACTGCCCCCAGAAAAGAAAAACGTTGGTAAGTATATAAATTCCCCAGAAACACCCATTTATCACAAAAGTCAGTCACTTTATGGACTTAACATAACCAAGGATTTTATCAAAAAAGAAGGTAAGGCAATTGTTGTTGAAGGCGAACTAGACCTCATTTCGTCATATCAAAATGGTGTAAAAAATGTAGTCGCAATCAAGGGTTCTGCAGTTACCGAAGAGCAAGTTTCACTTTTAAGCCGTTTCACAAAAGAAGTGATTCTAGCCCTCGACTCAGATTTTGCAGGAGGCCAGGCAACTCTTCGAGGTATTTCAATTCTTGAAAACGCTGGAGTTGAAACAAAAGTTGCCAAGTTTGGAAGATTCAAGGATCCAGATGAAGCCTCAAGGGCAGATTCAAAGTTCTACCAAAGTGCCCTTCAAGATGCTGTCCCAGTTTGGGACTTTATAATAGATTCAATAGTCGCAAAGTACGATAAATCTACAGGTGGTGGTAAAGCAAAAATAAGTAGGGAACTAACTCCCATTCTTGGAACCATTCAAGACAAAATTATAGAAGCCCACTATATTAAAAAGCTTGCTCGAATCCTCGATGTTGATGAGACAGCAGTTGAGGAGGAAGTAGAGAAAAAAAGAGAAAGAGTGGATGGAAAACAAGAAGTAAAAGAGGTAATTGAAGAAAAAAGAGGGAGAAGAACCCTTCTTGAAGAAAGATTAATAGGTTTAATTTTTGCCAAAGAAAAAAAGTTAATGGTAGATCCAAAAGTAAGGGAATTAATCAAAAACTCATTTCTTAAGAAGGTTCTTGAATTTGAGAATGTTGAAGATTTACCCCAGGAATTAAAAGAAAAATTGGCTGAAATAATATTAAGTAATTCAATAGAGGAAGTATCAAAAGATGAAATAAATGAAACAATGCACGAGCTCCAATCTTTAGATATTAGAGAAAAAATGGCAGCCCTCTCGCCTCAAATAGGGAAGCGTTCAGTCAAGCTCGAATTCACCAAATTAAGCCAAAAACTTGAGGCCATTTCAAAAATGAAGATTTAGTCGTATAATTGGGGCATGCTTCGAAATATTACCCTTGAACTAATCAAAAAGGGCAAAGACCAAGGCTTTCTAACTCAAGATGAAATACTTGAAGTCTTCACAGATGCTGAAACAAGACTCACAGAATTAGATGAACTATATGCCAAACTTTTGGAAGAGGGAATTGATGTTTTTGAGTCCGTTGGTGAAGATGAAGAAGATGGAGTTTCCCCAGATGAAGATATAGAGCGCCAAATAGAACTCCTTTCAAAATTAGAAGGAAGTGCCGAGTCAACAGACCCCGTAAGGCAATACCTAAGGGAGATTGGCAAGTTCCCGCTATTGGATGCTGAAGAAGAAATAGAGCTCGCCAAGAGATTTGAGAAAAAAGAAAAAAGAGCAAAAGACAAACTGACCCAGTCAAACTTGAGGTTAGTTGTTTCAATTGCAAAAAAGTACATTGGTCGAGGTCTCTCACTCCTTGATCTAATCCAAGAAGGAAACCAAGGACTTATTCGCGCAGTTGAAAAATATGATTGGAGAAGAGGCTTCAAATTTTCTACATATGCAACCTGGTGGATTAGGCAGGCCATAACTAGAGCCATAGCAGACCAGGCAAGGACCATCAGGATCCCGGTCCACATGGTTGAGACCATAAATAAAATTTATAGAACCAGCCAGAGATTAATGCAGGAATTGGGTCACGAACCAACTCCAGAACAAATTGGGGATGAGTTAGGGATTACTGGAGACAGAGTAAGAGAAATATTTAAAATCTCGCAAGAAACCACATCTCTTCAAAAGCCAGTAGGGGAGGAAGATGACAGCCAATTAGGTGATTTTATAGAAGATGACAAAGTTCTCTCACCAGTTGACCAAGCATCAAAAGAATTATTAAGAGATGACCTTGGAGAACTCCTTTCAACTCTTTCAGAAAGAGAAGCAAAAGTTCTAGGACTTAGATTTGGCCTCAAAGGAGACCAGCCACACACCTTAGAAGATGTTGGTAAGATATTTGGTGTAACAAGAGAACGCATAAGACAAATTGAGGCAAAAGCACTCAGAAAATTAAAACACCCTTCAAGGAGAAAAATCCTTCAAGCCTACTTGGATATCTAGACTCCAATTGGTATAATAGCCTTGTTCCTTTACATACATTCCCCGGTGGCGCAGCGGTAGCGCGAGATCCTGTTGAGTAAGGCAGCTCTTGGTGGTAACACCAGGATGAAAATTGGGCTAATTCGAGGAACTCCTTTCAAAAAAAGGACAATCTCGAGCTAAATCCAAGATATCTTGGTAAATGTGTAGAGACTATATACCCGACATCCTGAAAAGGATGATGAAATAGTCCAGCCCTCTTGGTAACAAGAGGATTTCTGTAAGATCGAGGTCGTAGGTTCGAATCCTACCCGGGGAGCCAGTTATATACTATATTTCTTGGAGATACTCGGTAACGTAAGACTGTCTTCTGTATGATTTTCCAAAGGTGTATATAACTGTGGTTCTTGTTCTTCACACTCGACAAGTTCAATGCTGCAAAAACCAATCATTCCTTGAGCATAATTTTGTTCCCATTCAACTGAGTTCATCTCAGGAACTCCTTGTGTAGAAAAGTAATATCCATCTATTTCAGTCAACCAACCTTTTCCATTTTCAAAATAGAAATTTTTATTTTGTTTGACGTAGAGTTGTACTCCACGTTCATATATATCTATATACAACCATTTTCCTGTAAATTCTGTTGGTGGAGTACCAACTTCTTCGGATGGTTCTTCGTTATTTTCTTTCAACAAATCTACACTTGCAGAAGGTATCACGACATCCCAATTACCTAAAGATTGATCACAGCCTAGAATAAATTGCCCTGAAATTTTAAAAGCGTAACCTTTTGGGGCATACCATCCTTTATCTCCAGTAATTGATTCAGTCACAAAAGTACATTTTTCAAAGGGAAGACCTGTCATTATTTCTTCGAGTTGACTTATAAAACCTATTTTTCTATCCACCATAGTGCAATGTTATATATTTATATTTTAAATTGCAAAATAAGTTCTGACTTCATCCACCAGGTGGAGCCAGTCATTTTTAGCTTCAGTTTTTGATTACCCAGAGTAGGACGATAGAACCTGTTATAATTTCGGCAATGAGACGAGAGCAAGAACTCATTGATATCATTCGCCAAGATACTCAGTTAATGCACGTCTTGGAAATTGCCAGATCTGCAAATTTGCCAAATTGGTATATAGGAGCAGGAATAGTAAGAAATTCTGTTTGGGATTATCTCCATGGAACTCCAGGTAAGACACCTATTAGAGATATTGATTTAGTTTATTTCTCCTCAGAAGAAATACAAGAACAAGAAGTAAGGCAATTTCTAGAGAACTCTATACCCAATGTTGAGTGGGATTTTAAAAATTCAGCCATTGTTCATAAATGGTACAAAGAGAAGAAAGGAATAGATAGAAAACCACTAAATTCTTCAGAAGAAGATATTGATAACTGGCCAGAGATATGTTCTTGCATTGGGATAAGACTTCAGAATGACAACCAATTATTAATATATGCTCCTTACGACATTGATGATTTGTTGGACATGGTTTTCAGAAGAAACATAGAAGGAGACAGAATTACTGAGAAAGTATTTGAATGGAGAGTTGAAAATAAACATATTGCTGAAAGATGGCCAAAAGCAAAAATAGTCCGCTAGTAATATAGGTAATAAGCCCTAAAATCATCCCAGTAAGCGAGCCAGTACTTCATATAAAATGTTTTTGAATTTATTGATACAATAGAACAATGAAAGTTCTTATTTTTGGAGCAACAGGAGGGACGGGAGTACATTTAGTAAATCAAGGGTTGAAAATGGGCTATGGTATTACTGCTTTTGTTAGAAACCCTGCTAACTTAAAGATCGAAAACAAAAAGCTTTTGGTTGTGAAGGGAGATATTTTAAATCCAAAAGACGTTGAAAACGCAGTGAAAGGTCAAGATGTTGTGATAAGCGTATTAGGAAATAAAACCTCTCAAGCCTTCTCAAAGCCAATTACTACCGTCTCCGATGGGCTTAAAAACATTATTTCAGCCATGAAGAAGCACAAAGTAGAAAGACTCCTCTTTGTTGCATCCTTTGGAGTAAACGAAAACATATTTCTACCTGAAAAATTAATCCTTAGAACTGTGTTAAAAAATCTCTTTATAGATATTCCCAAACAAGAAAACTTGATTAAAGGAAGTAGTTTAAAGTGGACAATTGTCCACCCAGCTCGTTTAGTAAATACCTCAAAAACTGAAAGATACAACATGGGAGAAAATCTTCCAATTGGTTTATTTTCAAAAATATCTCGTGCCGATGTCGCAGATTTTTTATTAAAAAATATTGATAATAAAAATTTAATAAATAAAATTGTAACTATTAGTTATTAATGGAGCCAATCTTCCTGCACACCTCTGATATAATTAAAATATGAGAAAGATTAATGTTCTTGAATTTATAACCCTTGATGGTGTCATCCAAGCTCCCGGTGGTCCAGAAGAAGATGCCTCAGGTGGTTTTAAATATGGGGGCTGGACTGCTCCTTACTTTGACGATTTTGCAGGGAAAATTATGGCAGAGCAGATGAGAGAACCATTCAGCCTGCTTCTGGGAAGGAAAACATTTGAAATTTTTGCTTCATATTGGCCCAAGCATGAAGATGAATGGCATGGAGTTAACAGTGCTACAAAGTATGTTGTTTCAAACTCGCTTAAAAAACACGAATGGAGTAACTCTGTATTCATAAACGAGAATGTAGTTGAAGAGTTAAAAAAACTCAAAAGCCAGAGTGGTCCAGATATGCAAGTCTATGGTAGTGGAAATTTAGTCCAAACACTTCTGAAAAATGATTTAGTTGATGAACTTTGGCTAAAGATTTTCCCCATAACTCTTGGAAAGGGGAAACGTTTGTTCGAGAGTGGTACTATTCCGAAAGCCTTTAAATTAATAGAATCTAAAACTTCTCCAAGTGGTGTAATAATTGCTTCATTCAAACGTGCTGGTGAAGTCAAAACAGGCTCATTAATATAAAATAAGTTCTAATTTTTCTGGTCAGGCGAAACAAATTATTTCAGTAGTAGATTTAGTTTGTCCTCAAATTCAAAAAAGTTTTTTGATCTCATATTTCTAGGTCTAGAAAGATTGTTGTCCAAAATTCTTTCAATACTGCCAGGAGCAGGAGTCATAACTGCTATTTTATCTGATAATTGTAGGGCTTCACGTATTAAATGTGTAACTAGAATTATTGTAATTTTTCTTCTCTCCCAGATATCTAGTAATAAATTTCTAAGATTTTCAGCGGTAAGTTCATCCAAGGAAGAGAAAGGCTCATCTAAAAGAAGTACGGTTGGACTAACTGCCAGACTCCGGGCAATTCCAACTCTCTGTTTCATTCCACCTGATAATTCTTGCGGATGTTTTTTTCTAAATTCCGTTAAACCAACTTCTTCAAGAAGTTCATCAACAATTGTTACTCTTTTATCTTTTTTAACTCCCTGCATTTTTAAACCAAATTCTACATTTTCAAAGACATCAAGATATGGGAAAAGAGCAAAATGTTGGAAAACGAAGCCAATAGTTGGTTTTTCCTCCCAAACAACCTCTCCATTTGTTGGAGTATCCAAATTTGCAATAATTCTAAGTAGTGTAGATTTTCCGCAGCCAGATGGACCAATAACTGTAAAAAACTCACCTTTGTCTACGTTGAAATTTACGTCATTTAAAGCAGCAATTTTCTCTGTATCCAAAATAAACGTTTTTGATAGATTTTTTATAGTTAACATTATTCTCCTTGATATTTGGTACTTTTATTTAAAAGTGGAAGCCAGACATATTTATTCATTATGAAAAGAAGTAGCATTAAAAGTAAAATTCCAATAATAAGAACATTTTCCCTTCCTGCAGTTCCTGCCTCTGCCAAGTACGATCCAACCCCTGGGACAGAAGCAATGATTTCGGCGGCAATTATTGCTTCCCATGCTTCTCCCCAGGCCACAATTGAGCCTGTGATGATTGCCGAAAACATTAAAGGTATTTGCACATAACGTAAATATTTAAATCCTGTCGCCCCAAAAACGTGAGAAACTTCAACTAATTCTTGTTTTGTTTGTTTTTGTGCTGTTATTAGTGTAAATAATATCGGCCATAACATACTAATTATCAAAATAAATATTGTTACAGTACTTCCTCTACCTAACCAAACCAATAATAGAGGAAACATGGCAAAAGAAGGAAAACTCTGTAAAACGTCAAATAATGGAAGAAAAATTGATTCAATCTTTTGTGATGAAGTCACAAAAAGAGTAAGTAGAATCGCTAAAACTACAGATATGATGTAAGAAATAACGACTCTAATAAAGCTTTGCGCGAAACCAATAAAAAATTTATTAATATCAAGAGTTGAAAGACCCAAGAATAATATTAGAATGATTATTAAAAGGGTGAGGATAATGGAAGAAGTTATTATGTGTTTCTTTTTTCGTAAAACATGGATGTTGTGTGTGTATCTCACAAGTTCATTATAATCCAAAAAAAATTAAATCGTAAAATAGGTTTTGATATAATCTATAAGTAAAGCATCACATTTTAGCCTCATTTGATATAATAATATTATGGCCAGCAAAACAATTGCCAGTGGTGTAGTTCATCAATTGCCATTGGATTTACGTAGAGCTTTAACCTCTAACCCAAAAGCACTTGCCATATGGGAAGATCTAACACCTCTTGCCCGTAATGAGTGGATATGTTGGGTTACCCTTGTCAAGAAAGAGGAGACAAGAAAAGAACACGTTAAAAGGACAGTGAGTGAACTTAAAGATGGGATGCGCAGACCATGTTGTTGGCTGGGTTGTATTCATCGCACAGATAAGCCAATAAGCCCTTCAGTGCAAGCAATGCTCAATAAAAAACATAGAAAATAGACTCAAAGTTCTAATTTGACTTCATGTAATACATAAACTAATCTAAATAAAGATAGGGGGTGAGTAAATTGCAGATTTTAATTAACTTAATATTAAGTGCAGTCGCAGTTTTCATTAGTGCCTATATTCTTCCAGGTGTGAAAGTTGACGGATTTGTAACGGCATTAATTGTTGCTGTAGTACTGGCACTTGTTAATGCTTTCATTAAGCCATTGATTTCATTTTTGACACTGCCCTTAAGCATACTTACTTTAGGACTTTTCAGTTTAGTTATTAGTGCATTAATGGTAATGCTTGTTGATGCTGTTGTCCCAGGTTTTGAAGTAGAGAATATCCTTTGGGCATTTGTCTTTGGAGTAGTACTGTCCCTTGTGAGTACTGGTATCCACATGTTCATGCCAGGCAAAAAATAAGTGCTAATGCCCTTGAATCTTGAGATTAAGTGCAGTAAAATGCGCCAATCATTTTTGCCCCCACGTTTGGGATCTGAGAAATATCATCAAGATAAAACACCTTCTTTAAGTTATTCCTAAAACAACAAAAAGCATAAATAGCTTAAGCAAGTGCTTTATTCTTCTGTTGCTGTTAATACCCTCACTAGTTCGACGATTCCAGCAGCCAAAACAATATAGACTAACATCGCAAAAACTGTTGATGGTTCAAATACTGAAACTGTTTCAATACCAGGGTTAACTGCAGTTCGGAAAATTCCTCTGAAAGGTGCCTCAAATATTTGAGATACAGAATAGATGAAAGAGACAAATGGACTTACTGGATTTGCCCCCAATATTTTAAGTGTAAAACGAAACACCAATAGTGTTTCAATCACCCCAGCCAAATACAGAACCAATCGATTCATAGACCATATCGCAACTCTTTCTTCCGCTTCAGGGGAAGAAACTTCAACCTTTTCCCGAGAAACACTTTTTCCGCTTGGAGTTACACCCCCCGATCGTTCACGAATCACTTCTTGAGATTGTGCCATAATTAATCACCTCCTTTTCATAAATAATAATCCGATATGTAAAAAAAAAGCAACCTTCTTGCTTCTGTTAAAATACTCTATGAAAAAAAAGCACATTGAATACCACAAGGATGGCAGCATCTGGGCAAAAGGGGATATAGTAAATGGAGTATGTGAGGGTTACTGGGAATGGTTTCGAAAAGATGGAACCAAAATGCGCTCGGGACATTTTTTAAAAAGCAAGCAAGTTGGAGAATGGATTACTTACGACAAAAAAGGGAAAACTGTGAAGAGAACTAACTTTTAAGCATTCACCAAATCTTCAATAACAATTTTATGCATTTTAAGCATTGCCTGCATCCCTTTTTCGTTCTTTATCAGTTTTCCCATATTCTCCGGGATTATTTGCCAGGAGAGTCCAAATCTATCTTTACACCACCCGCACTGCTCTGATTCAGGAACAGATGAAAGCTTTTCCCAGTAATAATCTATTTCTTTCTGATCTTTGCAGAGAACTACAAACGAGATAGATTCATTGAACTTAAAAACCGGCCCACCGTTTAGAGCCGTAAACTTTTGTCCATCAAGTTCAAAACTAATTGTCATCACAGACCCTTTAGGTAAATTTGAGGGATTGTCAGCAGAGTAGTATGCAGTTCCAAGAATTTTTGAGTTTGGAAAAACTGAGGTGTAAAAATTAGCTGCTTCTTCAGCCTCTTTATTGAACCACAAAAAAGGAGTAATTTTCTGCATACGATAATTATACTATACTTAATCTGTGGCGCCAATTCATTTTAGAAACAAAAGTAGAAGTGTAAGAAGAATTAAAAAGAATAGTGGCTTTGTGTTTGTCAGCAAAAGTGGAAAAAAAGTTTCAAAAAAGAGAGAAAAAAGAATTTCAGACCTCAATATCCCTCCTGCTTGGAAAGACGTGGAGATAAGTCCAGATCCCTTGGACTACATACAGGCAACAGGCACTGATGCCAAAGGAAGGAAACAATACATTTACCACATTGAATGGGTGAGAAGAAATCAGGAAGACAAGTTTGATCAATTAATTGCCTTTGGCGAGCGTCTCCCAACTCTTCGCCACATTGTGCACTCCCATATGCACGAGCGCGCTCTAACTTGTGACCGAGTTATTGCAACAGTAGTTTGGCTTTTAGAGCACACCTTTATTCGAGTAGGAAATGTTGAGTATGCCAAAGAAAATCAATCATACGGACTAACTACCATGCGGGAAAAACACATTGGTGTCAAAGGCAATACTGTAACCTTTAGTTTTGAAGGTAAAAGTGGAGTCTTCCACGAACTTGATATAAGTAACAATAGAGTTGCCAAAACAATAAAAGAATGTATTGAGCTTCCAGGTTACGAACTTTTCCAATACATGGATGAAAACAACAAAAAACAGGTCGTAGATTCAGGAGATGTAAATGCGTATTTGCATACCCACACTGGCGGTGATTTCTCAGCCAAAGATTTTCGTACTTGGGGGGCAAGTGTACTAGCAGGGGATTCATTCTATAAAAAAGGAAGTGCAGAGGGAGAGAAAGAAATGAAAACCAATATCACAGATGTTGTATCCGAAGTTTCAAACCACTTAGGAAATACAAAAAGAGTATGTCGCATCTACTACATCCACCCAGCAATTATAAAATCATATGAAAAAAATATTCTTGTACCGCACTTTGCAATGTCCATGAGTAAAAAGGGGAAGCATAAGTTATCATTAACCCCTGAGGAGTATGCAACTTGGAGTTTGATTAAAGATTCTTAAACTATGGCAGACAAAACAAACACTAGGTGGCTGGAATTCTACGAAATCACCAAAAACAAACCGCCATCTCCCTTACTAATTAAAGCGCTACAATTTGTGAATGTTAAAGATGATGCGTTAGACCTAGGTGCCGGAGCGTTAAGAGACACCAAGTTCTTAATTGACTCAGGATTCAAGCACATTACAGCAGTAGATAGTGAGCCGCTAATGATTGAAGCTGCAAAGGAATTAAATAGCAGTAAACTTCAAGCAGTTACCTCAAATTTTAATAATTTTGATTATTCACGAGAGCATTACGATTTGGTGAATGCCCAATGGGCACTTCCTTTTAACCCACCAGATACGTTTGAAGAAACATGGAATAAAGTAAAAAACTCGCTAAAGAAAGGTGGAGTATTTACGGGCCAATTTTTTGGTGTGAACGATGAATGGAATAGACCTGGAACAAAAATGACGTTTAAAACAAAAGACGAAGTCGAAAAACTATTATCTGATATGGAAATTATTGAACTAACTGAAGAAGATAAAGATTCAACTACAGCCAACGGTACCCCCAAACACTGGCATGTGTTCCACGTCATTGCCAGAAGAAAGTAAACTCTATAGACTTGAGATTGAATGAAAATAAAATTCTTAGGTGCAGCTGGGACTGTAACTGGTTCCTGTTACGTTCTCACATCGGGAAGTGGCCAATCAATACTAGTCGACTGTGGAATGTTCCAAGGACCCCCAGAAGTTGAAAAATTAAATTACGAACCATTTGATTACGATGCAGCCAGTCTCTCAGCTATGGTTTTAACCCATGCACACCTTGATCATTGCGGCAGGCTCCCAATTCTGCTCCCTAAAGGTTTCAAAGGAAAAATTTACATGACTCCCGCAACCCGTGACCTAACCGAATTATCCCTTCTTGACGCAGCAAAAATTGCAAACGGAAGAAATAATTCAAAAATACTCTTCAACCGCGACCAGGTAACAAAGGCAATTATGCGTTTTGAATTAGTTGATTATAGAAAGCCGGTTGATATTGGAAATTTTACAGTGACCTATAGAGACGCCGGCCACATACTGGGCTCAGCCAGTCTTGAAATTGTAGATAAAACTCCAAACTCCCAAATAAAAAAAATTGTTTTCAGCGGTGATTTAGGAAATTCCCCTGAACCCTTAGTTCAAAAAACAGAAATGATAGAAGAAAGTGACGCCGTTGTTATGGAATCAACCTATGGAGACAGGCTCCACCCAGAAGGTGATCCAATAGGGATTATTGAATCAGAAATTAAAAAAATAGAAAGTGGTGGAACTCTTCTCATCCCTGCATTTTCCCTAGAGAGAACACAAGAAATCCTTCACATAATTATGCACTTAAAAAAGGAAGGTAAGATTTCAAGTGAGACCCCGATATATCTTGATAGCCCGATGGCTCAAAGAGCAACCTCGATTTACACGAATTATAAAGAAAATTTTAATCCTCATATCCAAGATGATCTTGCGAAGGGGGATAATCCATTCATCTTTCCAGGTTTTACTAACATAGAAGGAGAAAGAGAAAGTGAAGCACTCCATCTTGAGGAAAGTCCAAAAGTAATTATTGCAGGTGGTGGAATGATGACAGGAGGGAGAATTGTAGGGCACGCTGGCTTTTATTTGCCCATTGCATCAACACGCCTGCTCATAGTTGGGTATCAAGGAGAAGGAACTCTAGGGCGCGAATTATTGGAAGGAAGTAAAAAAATTACAATTGATAGAGTTGGTGTTGAAGTAAGGGCAACCGTAACAAATACTCAAACAATGAGTTCGCACGCTGACCAAACACAACTAATGAATTGGCTAAAAAACATAAAAGGAGTAAAGAAAGTATTTCTAACACATGGTGAAGACGAACCAAGGAACACTCTTGCAAAAAAGATAACTGAGGATTTGGGGATATCAGACATAAGTTTACCAGTCCTAAACCAAGAAATAGAATTTTAATTCCTTGAATCACCACGAAAACACTGCTAGTATGAAATATACAAAAAGGGGGTGATTATGAATGAAATTATCTAGTTTAGCTGAAAGCACAAAAGACGTTATCGTATCAGTCGTCAAGGGCGCAGATGATTCCCTTTCTTCTTTAAGATCAGCTGTCAAAAACCAAGTAACAGGCTCTTTGAAAGACGTTGGTGACATATCGTCATCAGCTCTTGAGAATGTTGGAGATTTTGTAGCAGCTGGTGTTGCAGCAGCCCAGGAAGCAGGCATTGCATTGGTTGAAGCAGCCAAAGACACGGTTAGTTCCGCAGTCATGGCAGTTTCAGAGCTTGGAGGAGATGTACTTGTTGCAGTTAGAAAAGCTGCAGGAGGTGCAATCTATGGAGCAGCAGGCGTCGGAGGCGATATCGGAAACGTTGCAGTGGGAGCAGTAGAAGGAGCTATGGCAACAGCAGAAAGTTTAGGCAAGAATACAGGAGAATTTGTAACAGAAGCCGTGCTCGGAGTAATCCACGCAGCAGATAAAGTGGGAAGTGAAGCAGGACAGGGAGCGAGAAAAGCGCTTTTGTCAGCAGCATCCCTTCCACACGACATTATTGAGGCAGCCGTCAAGGGAAAGTAGCCATTTGAAATAAAAGGTTTAAAATATGGTGGATGAAGAAAATATTCGCCACCACATTCCTTTTATCTCTGTTGTCGTTTTCCTACAAGCATGTATTCAAAAGAATACTCTTCTTGTTTGATGCTGAAATGGTGCACACCCTAATAACTTCACTCGGTGAATTATTGAGTAAAGTAGAGTTCTTCAGAAAAATCCTCAAAAGCATATTCCAAATCGAAAACCCAATTCTAAAGCAAAAAATTCATGGAATTAACTTCATGAGTCCAATAGGCTTAGCAGCTGGTTTTGACTATGAAGCAAAGCTCCCCAAAATATTGCCCGCAATTGGTTTTGGCTTTGAAACAGTAGGAACTGTAACCAACCATCCATATGAGGGTAATCCAAAACCAATGCTGGGAAGACTCCCCAAATCAAAATCATTAATGGTAAATAAAGGCTTCAAAAGTAGAGGGGCAGACAAAATAATTGAAAAAATAGAAAATTTAGAGATTGGTAAAAACTTCCCGGTAGGGGTGAGTATTGGTAGAACCAACGGGAGAGAAATGACCCAAAGAGAAAGTATGGATGATGTTGTAGATACCTTTAAGAAATTCGAAAAATCAAAGCTAAAAATATCATATTATGAATTAAATATTAGCTGTCCCAATTTGATAGGGAACATTAGTTTTTACCCACCCAAGAACCTGGAAGAACTACTGCACGAAGTTGACAAAATTCACATAAAAAAACCTTTGTTTATCAAAATGCCTATTGAGAAATCAGACAGGGAAGTTCTCGCCATGTTGAAGATAATTGCAAAACACAAGGTAAAAGGAGTTGTTTTTGGCAATCTCCAAAAAGACAGGAACCATCCATCCCTGGTTAAGGAGGAGGTCAAAAAGTTTAAAGTGGGCAACTTTAGCGGTAAACCAACTTTTGAAAGATCAAATGAGCTAATAGCTCTTGCCTACAAAAACTACAAAAACCGCTTCATAATTATTGGTTGCGGAGGAGTCTTCAGTATAGAAGATGCATATTTAAAGATTAAGCTTGGTGCCTCCCTTGTTCAACTAATAACAGGTATGATTTTTGAAGGTCCACAATTAATATCCCAAATAAACCTGGGCTTAATTAAAGCGCTTAAGAAAGATGGCTTCGAAAATATTTCTGAGGCTGTAGGAAGCAAAATTACCCCATAATATTGACAAGAAGTAATATTATGCTATACTGCTTTAACTGCTTGATTTATAGAGCTAGTTGAATAAGTTTAGATAAAGATACCCCATTAGTTTTAGTGAATATTGTATCTTTTCTTCTTAAATTCACTTAATTTTCGTTCTTCGAGCAGTTACTTTTTTGTATATGTATTACGGTAATCAAAGAGGTTCTGGCAGAGGAGGCTATTCACATGGCAATGGTGGCTATTCTCGTGGTGGCCAGGGCGGTGGATTCAGCCGTGGAGGAAGGCGTGGATTTAGATCCTTTGACCCAACCAGCCTCATCAATAGTCAAAATGAGTTCGAACCTACTCAAAAAGAGGAAGTTTTCGTTGCCAAGAATTCATTTGAAGCTTTTCCAATTGATGGAAAGTTAAAAGCAAATATCGTCTCTCGTGGTTACAAAACACCAACTCCAATTCAAGACCAAGCAATCCCAGAAGGCTTAAATGGCCGAGATGTCGTTGGAATGGCAAAAACTGGAACAGGTAAAACAGCAGCCTTTTTAATTCCCTTAATAGATAAAGCATATAAAAATAGGGGAGAAAGAGTATTAATAGTAGCTCCAACCCGTGAACTTGCTGTTCAAATTGAAGCAGAATTTAGAGAGTTCGCCCGTGGTATGGGATTATTTTCAGTTCTTTGCATTGGTGGAGTTGGTATGGGACCTCAAGTATATGGCTTGAGGCGCGGTGCAAATTTCGTGATTGGAACACCAGGAAGACTAATGGATCTTGAAAGACAAAGAGTGATCAACTTTGGAAATTACACAAATGTAGTTTTGGATGAAGTAGATAGAATTCTAGACATGGGTTTCATTGAAGACCTAAGTTTCATTCTGTCAAAACTTCCACAAAAAAGACAGTCATTCTTCTTTTCAGCAACAATGCCAACAAAAGTCGACAATGTTGCCAGAACTTTCTTGCAAAACCCTATCGCCATTTCAGTTCGCTCAAATGAACCAACACAAAGCGTTCACCAGGAGGTCTTAAGATTAAATGGTAAACCAAAACCAGATGCACTCCACGACCTTTTAATAACAGATGGATTTGACAAAGTCCTTGTTTTTGGTCGAACAAAATTTGGTATCGAAAAGTTATCAATAGAGCTTAAACAACGAGGATTTAGAGTTGAAGCAATTCATGGAAATAAGACCCAAAATCAAAGACAGCGTGCTCTTACTGACTTTAAAAATAATAGAGTTCAAATTCTTTTGGCAACAGACATTGTTGCCCGTGGACTTGATATTAGTAACGTAACACACGTCATTAATTACGATTTGCCAGAAACAAGGGAAGACTATATTCACAGAATTGGAAGAACGGGTAGAGCAGACAAAAAGGGTATAGCAATTACCTTCATTTAATATTCAAAATTAGAGTTACTTAATCTGATTCAGTCTCAAGATATGTTTTTCAATGGCTTTAATCCAAGCTTGTACACTTAGAAATTCCTACTCCTAAATGGGTTTGACCCGAATAGAAGAGGGATAGGCAAGTTGGATAACATACATGAAATGACTTATAATCGTTAAGCCAGATGAAAGAAATTGAAAAAGTTCTAAAGAAAAATACAAAAAGTCTTGCCTATATTGCATGGGGTCAGGCACTTGTTGCAACCCTTGGAAGCCTCTACTTCAGTGAAGTGAAACACTTTCCACCTTGCACCCTTTGCTGGTACCAGAGAATTTTCATATACCCACTAGTTTTTATAATAGCGGTTGGAATAATCAAAAAAGACAAAAACCTTCCAAACTACGTCTTACCCCTAACAATAGTTGGATGGTTTATCAGTTTGTTCCACAATCTCCTTTACTATGGAATAATCCCAGAAAGTTCAGCCCCATGTGTTGCAGGAATTTCTTGTACAACAAAGTTCATCTCCTACTTTGGTTTCGTTACCATCCCACTCCTGTCATTTTTAGCCTTTTCTTTAATCATCATTTGTATGCTGGCTCTCAAAAGATATAATACGAAGTAATATGTCAAACGAAATTAAAGTAATTGGAGGAATCGGTGCACTATTTTTAGTATTATTTGGTGCATTAATTTACTTCACAACCAAACCAACTGGCCCATCTGTTCCCAAACCAACAGGAGACCCTGCAATACTAATTAGAGAAGACAGTAATCAAACTTCTCCCAAGGCAAAGTTTTCAATTGTAGAGTTTGGAGACTTTCAGTGCCCATCATGTAAAGAGGCACACCCAGTAATGAAAGAAATAATGAAAACATATGGGGACAAAGTAAATTTTGTTTTTAGGAATTTCCCTCTCCCTCAGCACAAAAATGCACAGATAGCCTCGGAAGCTGCAGAAGCAGCTGGTGCACAAAATAAATATTGGGAAATGTATGACAAATTATATGAAAACCAGGACAAGTGGTCAGAAAGCACCGACCCACTTGAAATCTTTGCAGGCTACGCAAAAGATTTGAATCTTAATGTTGATAAATTTAAAGAAGACGTCAAAAATGAAAAATTCAAAGAAAAAATAAATAAAGACCAGACAGATGGAAACACACTGCAAGTTAATTCCACCCCCACTTTTTTCATAAATGGCCAAATGGTAGTAGGGATTCCAAACCCTGAAGCTCTGAAGGCAGTAATTGACCAAAGTCTAGCAACACCTATCGCAACTTCCTCTGCCACTCCTAAATAACACTTGACAAGTGTATATTATAGTAATATACTAATTCATGAAGTTACCTGTCCCAGTAAAATTTGATTGGGACAAGGGTAATTTAACTAAGAATTGGGATAAACATAAGGTTCATTCCAAAGAAATAGAAGAAATATTTTTTAATAAACCAGTTAAAATTTTTCCGGACAAGAAGCATTCGTTAAAAGAAAAAAGGTTTTTAGCATTAGGAGTTACAGACAAAACTAAATTTTTATCAATCATTTTTACTATTAGAGCAGATAAAATAAGAATAATTTCAGCAAGAAAACAAAATAAAAAAGAAAGGAAGACATGTCTAAAAGAAAATTGAAATCAATACCAAAATTTAAAAATGAGGATGAAGAAAGGGATTTTTGGGCAAAAGCAGATAGTAGTGAATATTTTGATTTCGAAAAACCAATAAAACTAGATTTATCCAAACTCAAACCAACCACAGAATCAATATCTCTTCGCTTACCAGCATTTCTATTGATGAGAATTAAGGAAATCGCCAATTCCCGCGATGTCCCTTATCAGTCTTTAATGAAAATATTTTTGGCAGAGAGAGTGAATAAAGAATTAAACTCCTCAATCTCGCCAAAATAATTCTTGATATAATTCATTCATGAGTGATAAACCAAGAAAAATACTATACGAAAATCAAGAAGCGATTTGGAAAAATGCTAAAGAGTTCTTGACACAGATAGTTACGGATAAGCCAGTTGTTCAAGAAGCTCTTGTTTGGGCATCATTAGCAGAAGGAAAATTTGGCCTTTATGAGCATGAATATGATGGGCGAGAAGGCTCTGATATTGATCTTGTTGTCATTCTTGATGAAGCTTTTGCGATTCCAAAAGACTGGAGTTTTACAACTGTCAAAAAAAGTTGTTTTGATTTATATCATATTGGTAAATTTGTTCATGAAGGACACAGGCATCCAATCGATGGCTTATTGGTTTTTCCCTCAAGACACTCTCTACAAGAAGTGCGTGATATGCTAGCTGATAGATCTAAGAGTATCTATCTAAAATCAGGAAAAAGTATTTTGTCAACTCATGACTATAAACCTGTAAAATAAAAAAATGGATAACACAATTCTTTCAGTCAAAAATATAACAGTAAAATTTGGTAATCACACTGCATTGAAAAATATCACCTTTGATGTAACAAAGGATGACTATCTTGGAATAATTGGTCCAAATGGTGCTGGTAAATCTGTTCTCTTCAAATGCCTCTTGGGGCTAATTCCATATAGTGGAGAAGTAACTTGGCAGAAAGGAATTAAAGTTGGCTATGTCCCACAAAAATTAAGTATAGAAAATGACACTCCATTCACTGTATCTGACTTCTTAAAATTCAAAGAGAAGAGTGTTTCAAAAATAAAAGAGTATCTGGACTTTGTTGGACTTGGGAATAAAGGAAGTGAAGAAGCCCACCATGGCAAAAGAATACTAAATTCAAAATTGGGTGTCCTTTCAGGTGGTGAATTCCAAAGAGTGCTAATTGCTTTCGCACTTTTGGGAGATCCAGACATACTATTGTTTGATGAGCCAACCTCGGGCGTAGACGTGAGCGGCGAAGAAACAATTTATTCCCTAATCCAGAGACTTCGAAAAGAAAGAAGTATGACAGTTATTTTTATCTCCCATGAGCTTGAAATTGTTTACCAATATGCAAACAATGTCCTTTGTTTAAATAAACAAAAAATATGTTTTGGTAATCCAAACAAAGTAATTGGAAGAGAAAGTCTAACAAAACTGTACGGCGAAGAAGTAAGTATCTACCACCATCATTAGTATGACAAATAATTTACTATTTTTAAGTTTAGTTGGAATCACTGTAGCAGCAGCCTCTGCATATCTTGGTTCCTTCATGGTTTTAAAGAGAATGTCATTAGTAGGCGATGCATTAAGCCACGTTGCCCTTCCTGGTATGGCAATCGCTCTTTTGATTGGTATAAGTCCAATGATTGGAGCCTTCGTCGCTCTCGCTATTGCAATCGTTGCCATTTGGTACATTAGTGAAAAATCGGAAGTTTACCCAGAAGCCCTCGTTGGTGTATTTTTCACTGTTAGTCTTGCAATTGGACTTCTGGTTACCCCAGAACCAGAACTCTTCGAAGCACTTTTTGGTAATCTTCAAAAAATTACAACACTAGAAGGCATAGGTGCTGTGATTCTTTCAGTCATGGTTATTCTTCTTACCTTTTTCATCTCAAAAAAATTAATGATCGGCATAATTTCAGAAGACTTAGCAAAGTCAGTTAATGTAAAAACAAAACTAGTGAACCTGGTATATCTTTTGATGATTGGTATAGTCGTTGCCCTGGGGGTGAGATTTGTTGGAACACTTTTAACAGGAGCCTTAGTTATAATTCCAGCTGTAGCAGCAAAAAATATTGCCAAGAATATAATGAGCTTTCACATCCTTTCTATTTGTTTTGGAATATTATCTGCGCTTGTTGGAATTGTATGCGCTACCCTTTTCAGTTTACCATCAGGCCCAATAGTTGTAATAGCAAGTACGTTAATATTTATTTTGAGTTTTGTCGTTCATAAATATAGCCAGTAAAACCACCCTCTTCAAAACTATATTTAAAACCGTGCTCATCATTTTTAATTCTAGTCTCACCAATAACTACATCATAGACCGGTGTCTTTTTAGATAATTCATCAGTGTAGAGCCATCCATAGGCATTGTCCTCAGATGATGTCACCTGGCTTTGACCCATGACAGAGAATAGATATCTCCAGGCTTCATATTTGTGACACTCTCCAATTTCAGTTAAGGAATAGGGAGAATCTTTTACAACATCCATAACTTTTTTTACTAAATTTCTTTTTACTGCAAAACCATAGTCACCCTTAGCTGTTAAAATTGTGATTAAGTTAACTATAGATATAATTGCGATAGAAAAATAAATAAACTTTTTCCTGTTTTTACCAACCTCCTCCGTTAAGTATCCAAACACCAAGAATAAAAATGGAAAAAATCCCAGTAAATAATATTCAACCGGGTTAATAAAAGATGAAGTTATAAAGGGAACGATGAAAGTAAGCATTAAGAGTGCAACCATTCTGGTATTTTCATTCTTCCAAGTTTGTCTTCTTGTTAAAAAGTAAAAAAGAAGAATAAAAACAATAAGAGAAATAATTATGGGAGGAACGGTTCGAGTAGAGGATGAAACTAATGAACAAGGATATAATATTTCATCACTGCTGTTTTTGTTCACCCCCAAATAAATGACTCTTCCAAGCGAATCAAAAAAGGTTCGGCCATGGTAGGGAATATTTGGTTTATAAATGCCAGTCTGCATTGCCTTTAAAATTCTAATAGGGGAAGTGATATTGCTGCCTTTATGAAAATAATCAAAGGCAATAAGTGGAGAGACAGTTAAGAGAAAAAGTAGAGAAGCTATAAAAATAGTCTTTCTATCTAAAACCTGTCTATTTTTGATTAACACATAAACTGCAACAAGAAGTATGGGTAGAAGTGACAGATGGACACTAAAAGATATTCCAAACGAAATTGCAAAAACAAAAAGCCAATATTTATTCTGTTTAAATTTATACAGAGAAAGAGCCATCAAAGTGGCCAAAAGGGGAATTCCGCTTGGGTACCCTTCTGATCGTAGTAAACAATGAGGGCGGATGTTGAATAAAAAATACTTGCAATTAGTCCAACTCTTTTGCCAAACATCTCTTTTCCGAGAAAATAAAGTAGAACTGCAGTTATAACCCCCAATAAACTTCCAAAATAGCCAAGGATTACTGGATTTCCATGGGAAACTAAAAGTAGTGGAGTAATTATATATATCCAATGAGGACCATAGTAAATATCAAAGCTTCCAGCACTGATCCCAATCCATATAATATGAAAATCTTTGATGATGCTTTGAGCAAGATATGCCAAATACTCTTCATCGGGGCTAAATATCATTAGTTTGTCAGTTGTGAGTATTCGAGCAAGTAATGCAACGAGGATTACGATAGCTAAAATCTTATTTTCCTGTAGCTTCTTTTTGATATACTGCATTGATGACTTTTCAAGAAGAAGTGTACAAAATAACAAGACAAATTCCAAAGGGCAAAGTGGCAACCTATGGCCAAATTGCAAAATTAGCAGAACATCCGAAAGCTGCAAGAGCTGTTGGTGGTTTCATGAAACGAAATCCAGATGCTCCAAACACTCCGTGCCACAGAGTAGTAGCAAGTGATGGCAAATTAACAGGTTATTCAGGCAATGGTGGAGTGAAACAAAAAAAAGAAATGTTAACCAAAGAAGGTGTTGTCTTTAAAGGAGAGAAAGTAGATCTCTTACTCTCACAATGGAGATCTAATTAGGAAAAATTTTGTTATCAAAAATAAAATTAGCAATAGTATCCGCCATTAATTGAACCCCAAACTTGGAAGGATGAATATAATCATCTCTATTTATATATTTAAGATCACCATTTCCGTCTGGTGTCTGTGATTTTTCATACACGTTAATTAAAGGAATATTTTTTTCTTTTGCATAATTAATCAAAGCATTTATGTATGCAATTCTTTCATTCACCCACATTGTTCTAGTCTCTTGACTTAATTTGTAAGTGTTTTTTGCAAAGTTTTCTTTGTTTGGAGCAATTGGAGTCATTAGAGCAACTACTGACTCAGGATGTTTTTGAATTATCTCTTTTACACTTGCATCAAGGACCTCTGTATATTTTTTGACTCCCTCATCAACTGGGAATTCTGAAAGGGGATTATATGCAAATGATTCAATAATAATTAAATCAAAACCCCCTTTTAATATGGGTGGGTATTTTGTTCCAAGTGAAGTGGTTTCAGTATTAAGTCTATCTGGAAGAGTAAGGATATTTGTGGAGGGTTGACCATAATTATAGTTAACAAATTCATGAGTTGGATATAATTTAATCAGATCTAAACGCAGTTGGTTTGCATTGGCTCCAAGGGCATATACCATAGAGTCTCCAACTATCATGGTAAGGTATGATCGTTTATTTGGAATTGTAGGAGGTTTATATGGAAACGGATTAAATGGAGTAGCTATGGGAATAATTGGAGTAAAAACTAATTTTTCTCTTGCATTTTTGTATGACAAATTAACAAATATAAAAATAATCAAAACAATTATAAAAACTGGAAGTACTTTCACCTGTTAATTATACATAAAAACTCCATGTGTTATAATCTTTTTTAATGAACGCTTTTTTCTCTCTTCTTGGCAAATTAACAATTATATTAGTGGTAGTTGGGTTTTTGGTAGGTGGGGGAATATATGTTGGTTTGAAAATAAAAAATCAAAAAGGGGGAGTTTTCAGTTCAAACCAATCACCAGCACCTGAGAGTAAAGAGTCTCCAGTACCAACCGTAGCCCCAAATATAGTTTCTGTCACAAGCCCCGGAGGATCGTTTGTATCATTTAAAATCACAGTTCCAAATGGTTGGACTGCAGATAGTTCTCAGATTGCCGGAGCACCAAAGTTAACAATAACAAATGCAACCTATCAGTTAGTCATTTCCCAAGGTGCGGGTGGTGGAGCAGCCTGTTTATATCCAGGAGACCCTCCTCAAGATTTTGGAGCACCATTTAATGCATTTACAACAATTACTTCAGCCGAAGGAGAATATAGAAGGGCAACTTCAACTGGTGGTTCTCCTGCCGGAACATCTGTTTACACAATTTGTGAGAAAAAACCATCTGGCTTTGGTCTACCAACCCAGTTTGGTTATATCACATACAACACCCCTGCAAACCCAGACCAAACACTTCTTGTAGTCCTTGATGGAATGATATCTTCACTTAAAAAACAATAATTTAAATATTTGAAGCAAGGGTAAAACCTAATTTGGGGTACCAATTGTCAAAAGAAAAAATTGTTTTGGTACCCAGTTTTTCTGCTGTAGCCACTACGATTGAATCAAAGAAGGTGTTCTGTTTTGACTCAGTTTTCTCAAACAATCTACTTGCGCTCGAAAGTATTTCTTTATCTACATATTCTACTTGAAACACCCCAGCCTGAAGCTGTTTATTTATAATATGTGCTTTTTGTGGTTCATTTGCAGCTCTCACGAGAGATGTTATTGCCTCAGGAAACACTGTATCTGGAAAGATGATCTCAAAATTCTTCGCTAAAAGCCTAATTGCAGTCGCCTTTGCTTTTTCATGATTTGGATCTTTTTCTAGAGCCAAGGCTATCAATGCATCTGAATCCACAATCGCAATATTATTGATCACGCCTGCTCCCTCCCCACGTATAATAATCCAAATTCTTGATAAAATCCTTCGGCAGTTTATTTTTGGTGGGAATCTTTTCTGTCAATTTCACAAAATCCAAGAGACCTTGAGCACTAACGGATTTGGGTCTAAGGCTTTTCAAACCAAGGTCTAGTGCAGAACGAACAACTTCCGCCTTCTTAATTCCCATAGATTTGGCAAGGAAGGCTATTTTATTATCTACTTCCTCTAGTATGTAAATATTTACCCTTAACATATTTACAATATACACCATACATCAGATGTATGTCAAGACCCAACTTCGTTCTTAAACTCTTTATATAATTTCTGAATTTTTGGATCGATCACAAGTCTGCAGTACCCAGCACTTTTATTTTTCTCATAATATTCCCTGTGTGATTCCTCAGCAGGGTAAAAGTTAGAGTAGGGAACTATCTCAGTAACAGCATTTTTTATTCTTGCCTTCGCTTTCTCAGCCAACTTCTTTTGAGTATCATCATAGTAAAAGACGACAGAACGATATTGTGTTCCAACATCAGCTCCTTGTTGGTTTAATGTTGTAGGATCATGAAGTTTGAAAAAAACTTCAAGTAATTTTTCATATGAAATAACTTTTGGATCAAATTGAATTTGAACCGATTCTGCGTGTCCTGTGCTGCCCGAAGATACTTCTTCATAGCTAGGGTTTTCAATTGTTCCTCCAGAATATCCTGGCATCACACTAACCACACCTTTTAGTCTCTTAAATATTGCCTCTGTGCACCAGAAACACCCTCCGGCAAGTACTGCAGTTTCTGTTTCCACGAATAAATTATATACTTTATTCAAGTTGTTGTTAAATATTGTTCTCCTTATCGCATTAATCTTAAGCCTCCTTATCAAAGGCCAGTTCATAATTGCAGTTGGACTAATATCAACAATTTTTGTTGCAGTCAGTGCGGTTAAAGCACTATTAAATAGGAAAATTTCTGTCGATCTTTTGGCAAGTGTTGCCTTGCTTGCCTCCTTGTTAAATAGAGAATGGTCATCTGTAGCATTTATTAATTTAATGATAACCTCAGCTAGAATTTTTGGAGACTATACCCAAAATGTTGCAGGCAATGCTATAAAAAAACTCCTCAAACTTAGGCCTAATATTGTAAAGATAAGAGTTGATGATAGTTTTAAAGAAATCTCTTTAAAAGAAGTTAAAATTGGTGATTTAATTGTTGTTGAGTCAGGTGACAGGATTCCTGTTGACGGAAAAATTATAGAAGGGGAGGGAAGTGTTGATCAATCGTCACTAACAGGCGAATCTATACCAATTTCCAAAAGTAAGGGAGATATGGTTTACTCTTCAACGTTAAATGTTGCAGGTACTCTGATGGTCAAGGCAGAGAAGATTGGTAAGGATACAACATTAGAAAAAATAATAAATTTAGTAACTGTTGCCCAAAAAGGAAAAGTAAAAATAGAAACACTTGGGGAGCGTTTTGCTACTATTTATATAATAATCGCATTTGTTGCCTCAGCAATTATTTATTTCTTTACCAAAGATTTACAATTAATTCTTGCAGTTCTTCTTGTCGTTTGTGCCGACGACATAGCCATAGCAGTCCCTATGGCTTTTTGGGCATCAATTGGCAAAGCAGCGAGATCTGGAATAATAGTAAAAGGAGGAGAGTTTTTAGAAGCCTCCAATAATTTAAAAACGGTCATTTTTGATAAAACAGGAACTTTAACTAAAGGGAAACTAAAAGTAATAGGGACAGAAAATTTCACGAAGGATGACACCAATATTCTTCAAATTATTGGCAGTGTTGAGTCAGTATCTGAACACCCCATTGCCAAAGCGATTGTTAAATTTATGAAATCAAAAAATATAAAGGCTAAAATTCCGACAAAGTCCAGAGAATATCCTGGTAAAGGGATAGAAGCAAATATAGATGGCAAGAAAACATTTGTTGGTCAAGAATCATATTTAAAAGAAATGGGTATAAAATTTGACACTAAATCCTCTCAGATTATCAAAGACAATTTAGGAAATGGAATCAATGTTGTCATTGTAGCCCAAGAAAAAATATTGGGGATAATTAAATTTAAAGATGAATTAAGATCTAATGTGAAAGAAACAATTAGAGAGTTAAAAGGTCTTGGAGTAGAAAAACTCTATATGTTAACCGGCGACAATGAGTTTGTCGCTAAAAGTGTAGCCCAGGAAGTTGGTATCAACGACTACAAAGCAAATTTAATGCCCCAAGACAAACTTTCCTTTGTAAAGACTCATATTGAAAAGAAAAATAAGCTGGCAATGATAGGGGATGGAGTAAATGATGCAGCAGCGCTTGCTGCATCAGATATTGGAATAGCCATGGGTGCAATAGGTTCAGATGCTTCAATAGAATCTGCAAATGTTGCTTTAATGAATGACGATTTCACAAAACTAAGTGAATTTGTGAAACTAGGGAAAACTACTGTTAAAGTCGCTCACCAGAATTTCATAATTTGGGGAGTAGTTAATTGTATTGGTCTGGTGCTTGTTTTTGCAGGTGTCTTAAATCCCCAGGGAGCTGCAGTCTTTAACTTTGTTACAGATTTTTTCCCAATCGCAAACTCCCTTCGTCTATTAAGGTGATTAACTCTTTATTTCCTTTACAGTCCTCAATACTTCAGATTCTTTGTGTAGTTCTTTCTTTTGATACTCAACAAGTAAATCTAATATTTTATTTTGATTTGTATTTATCCTTTCCACTTTATCAAGTGTTTCCTTCATTCCAAAAATAATTTTTTTTAATTCCCGTTCTGCTCTGTTTGTTGCAGCTGCAACCAAGAAGCCAATGTAAAGCTCAGCCAAAGTTGTAATCGTGTTCAAAGGAAAATTCCAGGCGTTCGATGTAAACCATAATGGTAAGAAACTACCTGTCATGAAAAGATTAGATCTTGTTGCACCTAGAATGAACCAAACAACAACTGCCAGAATCCAAAAGATAATGTTCGTTGGGGTACCCATTCCAAAACTGACAAAATCGGCAACCTTTAAGAATTTTTCATTAACCCATCTCATACTTCAGCTTAACACTTCTCAAGCCAAATACAAAAATCATTAGGTGCTCCAATTTTTCTGTAATATTTTTCAATTGTAATTCTCCCTACCTTTGTTGATTCAATCAGAGTGTGATACTCACGATATTTTTTAATCCAATCAGTGTTTTGATTGCCGTTTGTGTCGCTTTGTATAATTAGAAACGAAATCCTATCGCACCCTCTTTTTGGTTCCAGATAATGTTCATAACCCTCAACATAGGCGCTCTTTGAAGAAAGTGGAAAATTAGAATACTCACATGGCAAGTAGCCATATTTTTTAAGTCCATGCCACCAATAAAGATATTGATATGGATTGTCATAAAATCTATCTGTATAGTTGTAAACGCTAAATCCCTGATCTTCACTTTTCTGGTAAGTCCAATCAACAGCAGCAAGTTCATTATATAAAATACTTGGATCATCCGTAGGTTTCATATATGAAGTCAACCTCTGGCTAAAGTAAGATGTTTGAAAAGCAATTGTCAAAATAAGTATAGGTATTGCTATCTGCTTTTTAATTTGTGACAGCATCAACATGAATGTAATAAAAAGAAGAGGGGAGAGGTAAACAGTATGCCAATCTTTCCAACCTTTGTTAGTTGAGAAGAATAGATATGACACCAATGTAAACACAAAAGTAAGTACTATAAATTTATGAACGGACTTCTCAGGTTTTTTTACCTTGAAATACAATACTGTGATGAAGAAAAAAAGAAGAATTCCAATGAGAATATTTTGCTGATTCACAACACCAGCAAACAATTTGAGAAACTCTTGTGCCATATAGACAAAATTTGTTCCGCTGAAAACTCCAATTCCGCTTGCCTCATAAGAAACAACTTTTGTCTTAATAAACAAATGAATGAATTCCACTAATATCCCAACAACAGCAACTAAGGGAGTTAGGAGAGCAGAAATTAAATAACTTTTTTTAGTTAATATTTTATTTCTAACTCCGATTAGACCAATAAGGGTAAAAAATAATATAAAAACAGCTGCCCCTGCAACATCTGCATTAATGGAAAGGAGGACAACTATTAGAGCAAAGTAGTAAAATTTTCTCTCCCCCAATAAAAATTTTGTGAGAAAGATGACCAATAAAATCGCAAGAGGCACTAGAGGAAAAGGATTAAATGACCACAGAGATGCTTCATAGAAAGGCCAAAAAAATTGAAATACGAAAGCAATTGTCAAAGCCCACGCCCACCCTATTTTTTTACGAATCCACAAAGTAAAGGCAACTACTACACCAAGTTTTAGAATGGTTAAGACCAAAACCCCGCCAATTGGGTTGCCGCCAAAAATACCATACCCAATTGCCTCGAAGTAATACCATAGTGGTCCAGCATGTACTCCAGCAATGCTAGTCTCAGGCCCTTTGAGAAAAATTCTGTGCTGCTCCAATATTTCCCTTACATAAAGAACAGTTTTCCCTTGATCAACAGTAAAATAAATATTATTGTTTAATAAGGGAACTACCCTGAGAGCTAATCTTAAAATTACGATGAGAAAAAGAAGTATATAAGGAATATTTTTTTTCATAATTTTGATATTATTATTGTAACAAACATATGAAACTACTACCTTTAGCAGTAATAGCCATAATTATTGCCCTTCTAATTCTTCTTCTGGGAAGCAAACTCATTTCAAAAAACCCCATGACCTCAAATCTTCCAACTCAAAGTAAGCCGGCAGAATTAAAAACATTAAGAGATGGAGTAGTAATTGAAAGAAATGAAGAAAAAATAAAAATTGCGACCGATTCTCCTTCATTGTTAAAAGAAGGAGACAAAGTTACAACAGACATTAGCGGAATTGCTGTCATCAAATACGACAGTGGTACCGAAGCACGCCTTGGCCCAGGCACCACTGTAACCTATGCAAACTCAACCTCTCTCTTTCAAGACATCGGAAAAGTTTTTGTGAGATTCAGAAAGGCACTTGGTGGAGAAGAAAACTTCTCGGTCGAAACATCAAATTTAGTTGCAACGGTACGTGGAACCGCTTTCGCATCCATCATCAAAAAAGGATTTGATCCAAAAGTATTGGTACAAGAAGATACCGTTGAAGTTACTGCCAAGGACGCAGATGGAAATAAACTAGAAGATTCAAAGGAAACCGTCAATGCTGGAGATGAAATAGTCTTTTCACTTCTAACTAAAAAATTAAAAAAACCAGTAAAGCAAACGCTAACTCAGGAAGAAAAAGATTGGCTTGAACTAAATAAAAATCTGGACGCAGGAATTCTCTCGACTCCAACGCCAACTCCAAAAATATCTACCTCTCCAAAGCCAAGTGGATCATCAAGTCCATCAACTGCCCCAGTACCAGTTTCGTCTCTCAATAGTATGCCTGGAATTGGCTATAGTTCAGGGTCTGTTAATACCCCAGTTGGAACTTTTGTGTTGAGCTGTATAGGAACCCCCAAAGGAACGCGTGTCATCACAGACTCAGCAAATGACAATGACTGCACAAATGATTGTCCAGTTCTTCCTCTTGACCAATTTGCAACAAGAAATGGTGGTTTTGCAGCCATGAATGGAATGTATTTCTGCCCAGCTGATTACCCAGCCTGTTCAGACAAAAAAAACTCCTTTGACACACTCTTTTTCAATTCCAGACTCAAAAAATATATTAATTCGGCCAATAATGTATATAGCACTCTTCCTTTCCTTGTAATTAATGGAGATGGCAGTCCAAGATTTATAGGTAGAACTTTGGAGTGGGGAAGAGACACTGGAATCCAAGCAGGAACTGCAGGAAACCCAATGTTGGTTCAAGGTGGAAATATTTCAGTAGTTGAAGGAAATCTAGACAGTAAACAAAGAACAGTTAAATCAAATAGAGGAGCATTTGTTGAAGCAGGGGCAAATATATATCTTTGCATAACAAGAGGTGCAACAGTTCCAGATTCAGCACAGGTGTACAAGACTCTTGGAGTAAATAATGCCATTAATATTGACGGCGGTGGCTCCTCAGCCCTCTGGATTAATGGAAGCTATAAATATGGACCAGGGCGACAAATTCCAACAGCCATAATTTTTGCAAGGTAAATTGAGTATTGACAAAGTATGTACATTTAATATACTATATCTGTGATATTCAAAATTGATTTCTCTGAAGAGAAAAACTTAATTCTAAAAGAAACCAGAGGAGTCGGTTTTGAGGATATAATCGAATGCATTGAAAATAAAAAAATATTGGGTGATTTAAAACACCACAATGCAAAGAGATATCCAAATCAGAGAATTTTAGTAGTAAAAATAAAAGAATATGTATATGCAGTACCATACGCGATTAACAAAGAGAAAAGTACGTGGTTTTTAAAAACTTTGTATCCAAGCCGAAAATTAACTAAAAAATATGCCAAAAAATAAACTTAACCCATTTGAAAATTTAGTTTTAGATAAATACGAACTAGAACTAGAAGAGGCCTTGAATAAAGGTGAATTTGTTAGTACCAAAAATTTAGAAAAGACAAAAAAAATGTTCCAGGAAGCAGCCAAAAATTATCTGGAACTACAAAAAAGCAAGAGCGTTACATTAAGAATAAAAAATGAAGACTTGGTCAGAATAAAAGCAAAAGCAAAAAGAAAAAATGTTGCATACCAAACTCTTATTGGACTTTTGATTCGTCAATATGTGGAAGACAAAAGCACAATCACTTTGTAGATATTTCAAATCTCCACAACCGCAATCTTTGCAAGATAAATCAGTCTTCATCTCTGAAGTATCCAAATTTCTTGGCTACTTCAGTAAGACGAGAAATTTGTTCCCAAGTAGATATCTTCTCTTCATTATATTCAACATATGGAGCCATCCCTTCCCAATATCTAACCAACCGATTTATTTTAATATGAACAATGCGTCCTGCCTCGGGATCAGATGGAAACACCCCAAAAGCTAGACGAAACTGTAAACCGGGAACCACTTTATTCAATTCCATTTTGATTCACCTGATTCTAATAGAATTAATCAAAAATTTCAAATTATGCTAAAATACATTTATGGACAAATGGAAAACTCTAGCCCCAAACGTACTCCTAGATGAAACAATCAAGAATTTAAAAGCTAACAACTTTAATGTAATAGTCACAGAAAATGGAGTTGAGGCAAAAGATAAAGTTCTGGAATTAATACCACAAAAAAGTGAGGTTATGACCATGACTTCAGTAACACTTGAAACAATTGGCCTTATAAAAGAAATTGATGAGGGAAATAAATTTGTATCAGTTCATACAAAACTGCGCAGCATGAATAGAGAACAAGAGAATCTTGAAATGCAAAAATTAGGTGCAGCTCCTCAATATGCCATTGGTTCAGTTCATGCAATAACTTCAGACGGCCACGTTTTAATTGCAAGCCAGTCAGGTTCCCAACTTTCAGGATATGTATATGGTTCACCAAATGTCATATGGGTAGCAGGAACGCAAAAAATAGTTAAGGATACAAATGAAGGAATGCAAAGGATCTATGAATATTGTCTCCCACTTGAAGACAAACGTTCTCAAGTTGCATATGGCAATGGAAGCAATGTTAATAAATTATTAATAGTAAATAAAGAAAAGAAAGAAGGAAGAATAACACTGATTTTAGTTAAAGAAGTATTGGGTTTCTAATCTATCTTTGTCTATTTTCCACTAAAACTCTTCTATCTTTTACAGTAGCCCAAACAATATCACCAGCTTCAATACGTGATTTAATATAATTTTGCATCGTGACACCAGGAGCTACTAAAAGAGATCTTGTCGCTAAATAATTTTCAGCAGATATCCCTTTACCCCTCATGCTCATATATGCATCCATTAAAATTTGTGAACTTTCTCTTTCAAAAGCCATATTTCAACAAATATAATTCGATAGAAAATACATGTCAAGTATTAACAAATACCCAATAGTGACTTTTTGTCAAAATATATCTAAAATCACACCAAGTGAATAAAAGATTCTTTATTGCAGGATTAAGCACTTTAATACTTGGCATCGTATTCCTATCCTTTAATCTCCAAAGAACCAATCAAGAACTAAAGGTACTCCCAGCCCAAACAGAAATGCCCTCTTCGACACCCGAACCAAGACTTGATATATATCCAGATGAAGCATTAACTCCAGGCGATGTATTTGATGTTACAGGGGAACAAGTTTGTGTCAAAGGGTACAGTTCATCAGTTAGAGATGTTTCTCTTAAAACAAAGAAATTAGTATATGAAGAATATGGTGTTTCATATCCGCAATCCAAAGGTGCCTACGAAGTAGATCATTTTATACCACTGGAATTAGGAGGCAGTAATGACATCAAAAATTTATTTTTGGAGCCAGCTGAACCTCGTCCTGGCTTTCACGAAAAAGATGTAGTTGAAAATTATCTCCATGATGAAGTTTGTAAAAGTAGAGAAACCTTGGAAAAAGCCCAGGAAGAAATCAGAATTGATTGGTACAAGGTCTATAAAAGAATTCCAAGGCCAGATGATTACAAGTTCTAACTCTCTGATATAATTCAGCCAGTGAAAAAACTTCTCACCTCAAAAAAGATATACATTAAGGAGTCTGAGATTAAAAACGCTGGCCGTGGTGTCTATGCCAAACGCTATATTAAAAAAGGCGAAATCATTGAATCATGTCCGATTATCGAAGTTTCAAGGTATGACACAGCAAACTTACGAGAAAGTATTCTAGTGACTTACTTTTTCTACTTCGGCAAAAATAAAGAAAAACTACTGATAGCGTTAGGTTTTGGCTCCATTTATAACCATTCATATAAACCAAATGCAATTTATAAGATAAAGAGCGTTAAAAAATTAATTGAATTTGTTGCACTGAAAAATATCAAAGAAGACGAAGAAATAACGGTAAACTACAACAAAAAGGGAAAAAACAAAAACCCTTTGTGGTTTGAAACAAAACCTTCCAAATAAAAAATTACTTCTTTAAGGTCATTGGGTAAATGTGTCCCAAAGTCGCAACCGTGAGTAGTATAAGGCCGAGCTTTACTGGATGACTGGCATCTATTGGTCTAGCAATTATTATTCCAAGACCAACCCCAGCAATCGCATGAACAATGGATGTGTACCAAACATGCTTTGAAAAATAATTCATCATTCGTTTATACAATCTAAATCACCCCCTATTTATACTACCATTATTTGACAACCATCCGCATCTTTGTTACCATCGCCCTATAATCATGAAAGGACGCGCCAAAGACATAGCTATCGGCATAACTATTCTTGTAGTTGGCTTAGTAGCAATATATTTATTCAGACACAGAAAAGCCGCAAATCCAGTAGCTACTCCTCTTCCAACTCAAACTTCAGCCTTTGAACAAAAATTAGAAAACAATTTCAACATAACAATTCCAGACAATGTTGTAAAAACTGACCTTAAAGATGTTGCCAATTCTGGTGGACAGGGGATAGTAACAGTAGAAGACAAAAATAATATGAAAGCATATACAGTTATTGCAGATCTCGAAGACCCTGGGTCTGGATATTTCTACGAAGCCTGGTTAGTTGACGGCAGCAATGTAACTCCAATGGGAATTCTCTACCAAGGCAAAGGTGGATGGATGTTCAATTTTGAGACCAAAGATTTAGGAACCCATAAGACGGTTTGGGTAACCCTTGAAAGAATTAACGACAGAACTCCTGAGAAGCGCATTCTAGAAGGTACACTCCAATAATGGGACCAGAACTAGTTTTATACGATTATGACGATGAGGGAAAGGCTATGGGTTTCATAGACAACAACGGTGATATACATATAATAAGAAACGGATACAAAATAAATTATTTATCTAAAACTAATACTCCAGATGTTGTAGAATCACACCCAGATTATACAGAACTTCAACTTGAGGATAATTTTTCTTTCTAAAGCGATTCCTGGTACAATAATCTTGTGAACAAAATTAAGTTTCTTTTTGTTTTACTCCTTATACCTGCTTACTTCGCATTTCCGACTCCCATTCACGCAGCTTTTGTCCACATCACGACTAATGGCAATATAATTTGGAATGTTCTAGGTGAAGAGTCAACTCTCACTGCCCAAAAACCAGAAAGCATTGATATTACAAGCGTTTCAAATACAAGCCTTGCACTATCCGATGCTCAAGTCTCACTCACGAAAGACGCCGGCAATGTAGTTCTTGATGTAAAAAATGAAACAGGCGAACATCAAGCCGATGTAACAAACATTAAGGATAATTTAATTGAGATAGAGGCACGGCCTCAAACCCAAAAAGTAACAATTGGATATAAAGATGAACAATTTATAATTACAGAAAACGGTGTTACAGCAAGAACTACCTTTCCAATTACAATAAATGCCAAAACAAATGAACTATCTGTTACAACCCCTTCTGGTTTGAGAGTACTGGCCATCTTGCCCTTTGAAGCATCAACTAGTGCCATGAAGGCAAATTTATTAACAGAGAGTCCTAGCCTTGCCGAAATTACAGAGAGTCCCAATGGAGAACTTAGTTATCTTCTCTCAGGAAAAAAAGAACTCAACTTTTTTAATATCATTCCATATAAATTCGATACCAAGGTATATATATCAGCCCTGACTGGAGAAGTCTTAAAAGTGGATCCTGGATGGTTTAAGGTTCTAGGATTTCTTTTTGGATGAATGGAGGTGATTTTATGACTATAACTGTTTACACAACAACAACATGTCCCTACTGCAAAATGCTCAAGGACTATTTCAAAGAAAAAGGTCAAGCATTTACTGAGAAATTAGTTGACACCGACGATGCAGCAAAAGAGGAAATGATGAGGGAATCAAACGGTTTTCTTGGAGTTCCATTTATTGTCTTTGCCAAAGATGATGGTACCAAAGAACACGTTATTGGTTTTGATAAAGGCAAAATAGATACTATACTTGGGAAATGATTTTTGTAAATTTCAAGACTTACGAAGAGGGAAGTGGAGCTAAAGCTGTTGCACTCACAAAAATTTTGGAGGAAGTAGGAAGTTTAACCTCACAAAAAATAATCCCTGTAGTTCAAGCCTTAGATGCAGAAACAATAATTAATTCCACCAAGCTTGAAGTTTGGATACAGCACGTCGATCCGATCACCTACGGTGCACACACAGGTTGGACCCTTCCGGAGGAAGTATCAGCTCTTGGAGTGAGAGGAGTTTTCTTGAATCATTCAGAACACAAGTTTGAAGACATGAATGCACTAACTACAGCAGTTGAAAAGTGCAAAAGTGTAAATCTTCAAACATTAATCTTTGCAGACAACATTGAAGAGTTAAAAAAAGTTCTGGAATTAACTCCAACTTATGTTTCATATGAACCGGGAGAATTGGTTGGGGCAACTGATAAATCGGTAGCAACAGAAAAACCAGAAATCATTAAAGAGGCTGCTGAAATTTCAAAAGCAAAAAGTATACCCTTAATAGTCGGCGCAGGCATTCATGTAGCCCAAGACGTCAGAGTTTCAGTAGAACTAGGTGCATCAGGAATAGCTGTTGCAACAAATATAGTAAAAGCAGAAGATCCAAAAAAGGCACTTCTAGAATTAGTAGAAGGGTTTACTGCATAAATTTTCATATGAATATATATATTGGAGCCGATCACAGAGGATATCCACTCAAAGAAAAAATAGCCAGATGGCTTTTTGAATGGAAATATAAGTTTGAAGATATGGGGGCAGATCATCTTGATACGAAAGATGATTACACCATTTACGCTACAAGAGTTGGTTCCATAGTTGGTAAAGAGAAAGGATCAATGGGAATATTAATTTGTGGCAGTGGAGTAGGTGTTGATGTTGTTGCCAATAAGTTTGATGGAGTGAGAGCCAGTATTGGAAAATCTCCAGACCAAATAACAGCTGGCAGACGCGATGACAACATGAATATATTAGTAATTGCAGCAGACTTCACAAAGGAACATGAAGCAAAGGAATTAGTTAAAGCATTTCTGACAACTCCATTCGATGGATTGTCCCGTCACAAAAAACGCCTTTCAGATATTGCCAAACTGGAGACCGGCAACTAAACTTCGGATATGACCTCAAAAGATGTTCATGGTACACCTCAAGTCTGGGATGAAATTTTTGAAGGAAATGATGTAGTCTACTCAGATAATCCTCAAACCCAAAATCAAGTTTTTGAACACACAAAAATATCTTTTTTGAAAGAAATTTTTCCAAATAAAACTGGAACCAAAATGCTTGAAGTTGGCTGTGGTAGCGCCTTTGTCTCCCTCTACTTTGCAAAAAATGGTTACGATGTTACCTGCCTTGATGTAAATGAAAGTATCGTCAAAATCGCCAAAAACAATTTCAAAAAAGAAAATGCAAAAGGAAAATTTGTTGTGGGAACAGCTGAGAAACTTCCGTTCAAAAGTAACTCCTTTGATATTGTTTCCTCCTACGGCTTAATGGAACACTTTGAAAACCCCTCTGTTGTTTTTGCGGAAATGGTTAGAGTACTAAAACCTGGTGGAGTCTTTTTTGCAGACATTGTTCCAAATAGATTCTCAGTTCAAAGTATTGGTAATATCTTTAATTTCATCGTGACCTTTCCTTTTAGTCCAAAAAAGGCAGCTAGAAATTTTAGACCTCTATATTTTGAAAGCAAATTAACTTGTGATGATTATAAAAATCTGATTAAAAAAGCGGGAATAAAAAAACTAGAGGTCCGTGGCAATAGACCATTTCCTCGCTTAACTCTTCCCAGATTTTTAGATAAAATATATACACTAGTTATGAAGCCAACTCTCCCTCTTTGGAAAAAGTTTGATAGATGGGATAATTGGTTTCCAAGATTTTGGGGTGCAGGACTGTGGTATTGGGGAGTAAAATGAACTATGAATTTACCAAATCTAAATGATTTCGATTTAAATGGGAAAAGAGTTATTGCAAGAATTGATCTTGATGTTCCCTTCAATGGAAACACCATTCTTGATGACACAAGAATAAAAAACTGCACACGAACTCTTAAGTTAGTTTTGGAAAAAGGCGCAAAGAATCTTTTAATCTTGGGGCACATTGGTAAGTATGAGGGAAAAGAAAAAACTGTCTCAACTTCGTTTTTACAAAATAAGATATCAGAATTATTAGGTGAGAATGTTATTTTTGTCCCAGGTATGCCCCCCACAAATCTTCCAGAGGGGAAAGTACTGCTTTTAGATAATGTTCGTTCAAACTCAGGTGAGGAGGCAAATGATGAAAGTTTTGCAAAAAGTTTAGTGGGCCTTGCAGATTTCTACGTCAACGAAGCCTTTGCCACAAGTCACAGAGAGCACGCCTCAATCGTTTTATTGCCCAAGCTATTGCCGCACGCTGCAGGCTTGAGATTTCAACAAGAAGTTGAATATCTCAAGAAAGTTCTAGAGAATCCAAGACATCCAGTTTTAGCTGTCATTAGTGGTATTAAAAAAGACAAATTAGACTACATGGAAAATCTCAAAAAGATAGCAGATAGGGTTCTTGTTGGAGGAAGATTGCCGGAATACTTAGGTGATGATTATTCAGATCCTAAAGTATTAGTTGCAAAACTAAACCCAGACAAAGAAGACATAACAATTCATTCAATAGAAAGTTTTGAGGAAGAAATTAAGGGTGCCGGGACAATAATTCTTGCAGGTGTTCTTGGTAAATATGAAGAAGTTGGTCATCGTCAAGGTACAGAAAGAGTCTTTAGAGTAATTGCCAACTCCACAGCCTTTAAAATCGTTGGTGGCGGAGATTCAGAAGCTGCCCTTTCAATGTTTAATCTAACAAAAAGTTTTGATTGGATATCAACAGGTGGGGGAGCAATGTTGGATTTTTTATCGAAGGGCACTTTACCTGGAATAGAAGCTCTGTTAGGATAAAGTATGGTGAAAGTTGGTATTAACGGCTTCGGGAGAATTGGAAGGCTTGCTTTTAGAATAGGACTTTTAAAACACTCAGGTGCTATCGAATTTGTTGCCATAAATACTTCAGGCAGCATGCCAACAGCTGGTTGGGCACATTTAACCAATTACGACACCACATACAGAAAATTCGAACATGATGTTAAATCAGAGGAGTTAAAAAAGATTGAAGAAGTAACCGATGAAGATCCTCAGATAGGGAATCTCCTTGTTAATAATTTAAAGATTCCAGTTCTAGCACAAAAGGATCCAGCTAAAATTCCCTGGGGGAAGTATGGGGTTGATATTGTTATCGAATCAACTGGTAGATTTATAACTGAAGAAGATGCCAAAAAGCATGCTATTGGAGGAGCAAAAAGAGTAGTCATTTCAGCTCCTCCAAAAGGCGGAAACGTCTCAACTTATGTTTTATCAGTTAATGACTATGATGGCAAAGCTGAAGTTATTTCAAATGCCAGCTGCACTACAAATTGTGTTGCCCCAGTTGCAGCAGTAATGTACGGAAAATTTGGCATTGAAAAGGCTGCAATGACAACAATTCATAGCTACACAGACGACCAAGTGTTGCAGGACAGTTCCCACAAAGATCTTCGCCGAGCTCGTGCCGCTGCTATGAACATTATCCCAACATCAACGGGAGCTGCAATTTCAACAACAGAAACAATTCCTGAGCTAAAAGGATTATTTGATGGCATTTCTTTGAGAGTTCCAACAATAACAGGTTCTATTACAGATTTTGCAATTGTTACAAAAAAGCCCGTTACAGTTGAAGAAGTAAATAATGCTTTCAAAGAAGCAACCCAAAATGCAATTTACAAAGGAATCTTAGCAGTGAGTGAGGAACCCCTTGTCTCATCAGACATCATTGGAAGAAGTGAGTCAGCAATAGTTGATCTTTCACTAACCCAAGTAATTGGTGGAAACTTGGTAAAAGTTTTTGCTTGGTACGACAATGAGTGGGGATATACAAATAGATTGGTTGAGCAAGTAATTAGAGTAGGGAATTCTCTTTCAAGCGACCTAGCACCATCAGATCCGCTTACTCTAACTTTCGCCAAAATATGATAACAAAATGAAATTTATAAAACAAATCCAAAAAGAAATAAAAATATTATTTAATGTTAGCGTAACAAATGCACGGATCAACTTATTTATAATTCCAATTTATTTAATTATCCAATTCTTGCTCTATCTACATTTTAGGAATTCATTATCCGAAAATAGTTTTTGGGTCTTATTATTACCAATGTTGATTACATTAGTAATTACAATTGTCTACTTGTTTCCAAAAAGAAATGATAAAAATTATTCAATTTACTATATTTTCCATTTATCAAATGTATCAAAAACTTTAATTATCATAGGTACAGTTTTTCTCATTTTATTATATATTTCTGCACAATGCAGAGAAACTGGTTCTGTTTTCAATATAAATTCTATTTGTAAATTAACAACTTTAAATTAAAAATTATGCAAGACGATGGACACATAATGGATTTTTCCCAAATAACTGATAATATCTTCATTGGTTCTGATCTTTGCAAGGGAAATATTTGTCCGATTCATGGCAGTGAATTCAAAGAGCTTGGTGTTACAGTAGAACTCAATTTAAGTATGGAGAAAAAAGAAGTTCCTCCAGACAATATGGATGCATATGTTTGGCTTCCAGTGCAAAATAATAGTTCTCCAAACGAAGCCCAGTTTGCCATTGGAACAAATGTTATAAATGAAGCAGTTTTAAAAAACAAAAAAGTTTTTCTTCACTGCAAAAACGGCCACGGAAGAAGTCCAACAATGCTAGCTGCTTATCTCATTAGATTTGAAAATTTAAATATTGATGAAGCAATTGCAAAAATTCAAGGAGCGAGGCCTGAAATACATATCTTGGAAAACCAAATGAATGCTTTAAAAGAATTTCAAGAAAAATACAAAAAATGAAAATCATTCCTGCCATCTTAACCAACGACCAAGGAGAACTGGAGAGACTTGTCCAAGAATCTGAAGAAAAAGTTGACAGAATTCAAATAGATATTCTCGATGGAGTTTTTGCAAACAACAAAACAGTTGATCCATCCGTTCTTTCCAAATTAAATACCACTTTAGATTTTGATTTTCACTTAATGGTGAAAGACCCTGTTAGTTGGATAGATAAGTGTAGAGAAAAGAAAGGCAATAGGCTTATTGGTCAAATAGAAATGATGGAGAGCCAAAAGGAATTTGTTGAGAGAGTAAAAGAAAAAAATATGCTCGTTGGACTTGCAGTAGACCTAAGTACCCCAGTAGATAAGTTGGACCAAGAAGTCATATCAAAAGTAGATGTTATTTTATTGATGAGTGTTGAAGCAGGTTTTAGTGGGCAAGAATTTAATCTAGATGTCTGGGACAAAATAGGAAAGGTAGAGTCCATCAGGCGTGGACTTAATCTAAAATTCAAAATCTGTATAGACGGTGGAGTCACAAAACAGTTGATAGAAGATATGGAAAAAAGTGGAGTAGACGAGGTAGTCGTAGGCAAAAGAATTTTTGAAGGTGGGCTTGAAAACAATCTCAAGAATATTTGGATGTAATTAAAAAATGGGAAAAATAAAACACATTTCATATTTTGGTTTTGCTGATGCTAGTCCTTCAGATCCACTTTACAAAGAAGCCTATGAATGTGCCAAATTCTTAAGTGGTAAGGGATTTGTTGCAATTAACGGTGGTGGCCCTGGAACCATGCGTGCAGTCTCAGAAGGAGCCAAAGCAGCAGGAGGGATGGCAATTGGAGCAACCTTCTACCCCAAAGACATTACAAATTTTGAAGGCAGAGATCCAAATAACCCAATGGATCAAGAAATTGTTTGCAAAAATTATTTGGAAAGAACCTTGAAGCTTCTCGAATTAGGAGATGCCTATGTGATCCTAAAAGGGGGAACTGGAACGATCAGCGAATTTGGAATGGCATGGGGTTTAGCTCGTCTCTACTATGGCCACCACAAACCGCTTATTTTATACGGACAATTTTGGGAGCCAATAATTAAAGCATTTGTTGATAACATGAGAATAAGACCGGAAGATCTAAAGGTGTATAGGATAGCAAATACCCCCCAAGAGGCATATGCAGCAATACAGCTTTTTGATGAATTTTCCCAAAACAAAGAAAACGCAAGTCAGGATGAAAAAGCATTTGAAAATACAGCATGAAACACTCGACAAAAGATCTAGAAAAAATTGCCAATGAGGTAAGGCAAGACATTATTCAAATGCTTGTGGCAGCAGGCAGTGGCCATTCTGCAGGCCCCCTTGGGATGGCAGATATTTTCACTGCTCTATATTTTGAAATAATGAATCATGACCCCAAAAATCCAGATTGGGAAGATAGAGACAGATTAATTTTAAGTAATGGTCACATTTGTCCAGTAAGGTATGCAACCATGGCTGAAGCAGGTTATTTTGAGAAAAAAGAATTAAAAACATTAAGAAAACTGGGAAGCCGTCTTCAAGGCCACCCCGAAAGATTGAAGCTCCCTGGAGTCGAAACAACATCAGGGCCACTGGGAAGCGGTCTTGCACAAGCTTCGGGCTATGCATACGCAAGTCGAATGGACAATAAAAGATTTAGGGTATTTTGCATAACAAGCGATGGAGAGCATGACGAAGGAAATCATTGGGAAGCAGTCGAGTTTGCTGGTAAGTATAAACTTTCAAATTTAACAAGCTTTGTAGACCGCAATAATATTCAAATAGATGGATACACAGAAAATGTCATGCCCCTTGAACCTCTTGAAGACAAATACAAAGCATTTAATTGGCATGTCTTACACATTGATGGCCACAATTTTGAAGAAATAATAAATGCAGTTAATCACGCCAGAAGTGTGTATGAAAAACCAACTGTAATAATAGCCCACACAATTCCAGGCAAAGGAGTTGACTTTATGGAAAACAAGTTTGAATGGCATGGTAAACCTCCAACACCAGAAGAAGCAAAAATAGCATTGCATGAATTAAGGACTTTGCAAGGAAAGATAAAATCAGAACATGAATAAAAAATACTTCAGACCTTTAGTGTTTATAGTCTGTTTTGGAATTTTATTATTTGTTTTACTTAAAATTCCAACAGTAACTTGTAGAAAATATATTTCCTCGTCTATTGGTCAACTTCAGGCCGTTGGGGTTTCAACAGAGTGCGTTTTAAAAGTTTCTAAAACCAGAGTATATAATTCTCATCGTTTCTGGACAACTAGCGATACAGAAGAACCTTTTGACGTATCACTATTTGATATTTGGAATATGTCACACGTTACTAAATATTAATATTAAATGTTAAATCCAAAACAAAAATTATCACCAAAAATTTTCAAAAAAGATATTGAAATGCAACCAACCAGACAAGGATATGGTGAAGGTCTTGTTGCAGCGGGAGAGAAAGATGAGAGAGTTGTTGTTCTTTGTGCAGATTTAACAGAAAGCACAAAAAGTATTCTCTTCAAAGAAAAATTCCCAGAAAGATTTATTGAAGTAGGAGTTGCAGAGCAGGGAATGGCAACAATAGCTGCAGGTATGGCAAATTATGGCAAAATTCCTTTCATCAGTAGCTATGCTTGTTTTTCTCCAGGACGCAACTGGGAGCAAATTAGAACGACAATTGCTCTAAATGATGTTCCAGTGAAAATTGCAGGAGCCCATGCTGGAGTTTCAGTTGGTCCAGATGGAGCAACTCATCAAATGCTCGAGGATATTGCCTTAATGCGCGCCATGCCCAATATGATTGTTGTATATCCTGCCGATTCAATAGAAGCAAAGAAAGCAACAATTGAAGCAGCTAAAAATGGCAAGCCAACATATTTAAGATTTGCAAGAGAAAAGTCTCCAGTCTTCACAACAGTAGAAACTCCTTTTAAAATAGGAAAAGCTGAAGTTATCTGGGAATCAAAAGACCCGCAGGTTGCCATTATTGCCTGTGGCCCTCTTGTTTACGAAACATTATTGGCGGCTAAAGATTTAGCAAAAAGTAAAATAGAATGTTTGGTTATAAATTCCCACACAATTAAACCCCTTGATGAACAAACAATCATTAAAGCTGCAAAAATAACAGGAGCAGTAGTAACAGTAGAAGAGCACCAAATCACAGGAGGGTTGGGTGGAGCTGTTGCAGAAAGTTTATCTAGAAACCATCCAACCCCAATTGAATTCATTGGTATGCCTAATCATTTTGGCGAATCAGGAAAACCAGAAGAATTACTAGAAAAATATGGCATGAAATCTCACCATATTGTTGACGCTGCAAAAAGAGTAATTAAAAGAAAAAACAATTGACCCTTGACAATCTGTATTTACCTGGTATATACTCCAATATAATGGATATTATTCCTGAACCGCTTGAATTTGAGTGGGACAAAGGGAATATAAATAAAAATTTTACGAAGCATAGAATCAATAACGAAGAAGCAGAACAGGTTTTTTTAGATGAAAAGTCTGTTTTTTCCGAGGATTCTAAGCATTCCAAAACAGAAAATAGATATCAAATTATAGGTAAGAGTGAAAATAATAAATTATTAAACGTAATATTTACGATTAGAAATAAGAAAATCAGAATAATTTCAGTAAGATCGGCAAATAAAAAAGAGAAAAGACTATATGAAAAAAAATCTTAAAAAAATACCAGAGTTCAAAAATGAAGATGAAGAAAGAGACTTTTGGGCCAAAGTTGACACTAGCGAATATTTTGATTGGTCTAAAGCCAGACATGCCATCTTTCCCAATCTTAAATTGACTAGACAGCCCATTTCACTTCGTGTCACCACAAGCTTACTAGCCAAAGTAAAGTCTGTAGCTAACAAAAAAGATATGCCATATCAAACTTTGATGAAGCAATACATTTCTCAAGGAGTTGAAAAAGAACTCCAGACATAAGTATGAAAAAAGGTAGTCATATCGTCACAGTAATTGAATACAAAGGACAACTATGTGTTCCACTTCCCAGGGGAGTTTGCAAGGAACTGGATATTCATGCCGGCACCAAAGTTTCTGTTGAAATAACTCCGGATGGCAAAGGTGTAACGATCACAAAAGTCGAATAACCCTTTTTTTATTAATTCTATTCAAACTGAATATAAATCTCGTAGTTTTTGTCATTCTCAGGTTTTCCACTTGGATTATCCGCCTCAATGACTAAATACCCACTCTTTGCATTTGTTGTAAAAGTTAATGTTCCAGAAAAGTCAGCAGGTTCGCTACTTTGCCAGGAACCAGGAATAGTTTCTTTGCCAACTGCAGTTGCTATTACTTTCTTATCTACATCAAGTAATTTAATTTGAAGCTGCCCTTCAAACATCCATCCAGCAGGAACTGTTCCCTTTACAACAACTGTCCCAGAACTAGGCAATTTAGTATTTTCTTTGACGTTGGAAAAGAAAGGTGGAGTGGGGCTCGAAGAGTAATTATTCCCTTGGCGTCTAAAATAAAAAACTCCTACAACTACAGCAATAACTAAAACTAGAACCAATATAATTACCGGTGCAAATCCAAAGATATTTTTCTTCACTCTTTAATTATCCTAACACAAATGCTAGATTTAATGATGGATGATATTAGTCAAATTGCAAAAGCATTAGTTGCTCCAGGCAAGGGAATATTAGCTGCAGATGAATCATTTCCAACTATAGAAAAACGTTTTGCAACGATTAATGTTCCATCTACAGAAGAGACAAGAAAGTTATATAGAGAAATGCTTTTTAGTGCTCCAGGGATTGAAGAATTCATTAGTGGAATAATTATGTTTGACGAAACAATTCGTTCAAAGATTCTTACAAATCCAAATATTATTCCTGGCATTAAAGTAGATGGGGGAACAATTGATTTTGAAGGCCACCCAGGAGACAAAATAACCAAAGGAATTGAAGGGTTGCCCCAAAGATTGACAGAATACAAAGAGTTGGGAGCCAAATTCACCAAGTGGCGTGCAGTTTTTACAATAGGGAATGATATGCCATCTATCCAATGTGTTGAAGAAAATGCAAAGCTTTTGGCAGAGTTTGCAAAAGCTTCGCAGGATGCCGGTATGGTTCCAATTGTGGAGCCCGAAGTACTAATGGATGGAATACACGATATTTTAAAAACCTACGAGATAACAAGAGCAATTTTAAAAGTAGTTTTCATCAAACTGAAAGAAAAGAATGTAGATCTAAAAGGTATGCTTCTTAAACCCAATATGATTCTGCCAGGTAAGGACAGTGGACAAATTGTAGAGTCAACTGAAATTGCCCAAAAAACAATCGAAGTGTTGAAAGACACTGTGCCATCTGAAGTTCCAGGCATTGTCTTTTTATCTGGTGGTCAGTCTGAGGATGAAGCAGCAAACAATTTGCGTGAATTAAATAAAATCGGTGGTCCTTGGCAGTTAAGCTTTTCCTTTGGCCGAGCTCTTCAAAATTCAGCCTTAAAAATTTGGTCAGGCAAAGAAGAGAACAAAGAAGCTGCAAAACTCGCTTTCTTTAACCGTGCTAAAATGAATTCACTAGCCCGATATGGACAATAATTTTGAACTGCTCTCAGTAGGCGACGCTTCTCTTGACACTTTCATAGAGCCAACAGAGTCTCAAACCATGTGTAAATTAGACACAAAGGACTGCCTCATCTGTTTTTCTTTTGGAGACAAAATTCCAGTTAAATCCCTGAATTTCTCAATTGGTGGAAATGCAGCAAATAATGCAGTTGGTGCAAGTAGGTTGGGAATTAAAACAGCAATTGTGTTGACTCTAGGAGATGACAACATTGGCAACCAAATCGTTCAAACTCTTGAGAAAGAAAAAGTAGACAGAACTTATGTTTTCCAGCAAACCCAAACAAGTTCAAATTATTCAACAGTAGTTAACTATCAAAGTGAACGAACCATTTTTGTATATCACGCACCCCGTTCATATGAATACCCAGTCCAACTGCCAACTGTCCCATGGGTCTACCTTACTTCAATGGGTGAATCCTTTAGACCATTTTATAAACATATGGCAGAGTGGCTTGCCAAAAATCCAACTGTAAAACTTGCCTTCAATCCAGGCAGTTGGCAGTTAAGGGCAGACCCAAAAGATATAGCAGAGATTATGAAAATATCTCAAATTATATTTGTAAATAGAGAAGAAGCCCAAAATTTAACAGGAATAACGGCCTCTGCAAATAATGAAAAAGAATTATTAACAGCACTCAATAAATTAGGTTGCAAAGTTCCAATAATCACAGATGGTGGACAAGGTGCATTTGCACTTGAAAATGGAAAGTTCTATAAAACTGGAATTCTCCCTGTTGATGCATATGAAAGAACTGGAGCAGGAGACGCCTTTGGTTCAGGTTGCCTTGGAGCTCTCATTAAAGGAAAACCATTAACCGAAGCCCTCCTTTGGGGAATGGTAAATTCATCTTCAGTTATTGGATATATTGGTCCCCAGCGTGGACTTCTTCATGAAGATGAAATTCCAGCATGGCTTGAAAGATGCAAAAGTTCAGATGTTAAAGTTGAAGAATTTTAAGATTATTGTTTAATTTAGATTAATAATATGAAAATATTTGTAACAAGAAAAATTCCAGGAAACCACATTGAAAAGCTAAAAGTGGACGGAAATCAAGTTCTTGTCTCAGAAGTAGATAGACCACTAACACAGGAAGAACTAGTAGAAAAAGTAAAAGGCATAGATGCCCTTCTTTGTTTGCTCACAGATAGAATTGATGGTGATTTAATGGATGCAGCAGGTCCACAGTTAAAAATAGTAAGTAATTATGCCGTTGGCTTTGATAATGTTGATGTAAAAGCAGCAACAGACAGGGGAATTGTGGTAGTTAATACTCCAAGCGACGAAGTAAATGAAGCAGTTGCCGAACACACTTGGGCATTAATACTGGGTCTTGCCAGAAGAGTAGTAGAAGCAGACAAAGCAACCAGAAGTGGAGGATATAAAGGTTGGGAACCTGATATTTTTCTAGGAACTACTCTTAAAGGAAAAACACTTGGAATAATAGGTCTTGGAAGAATTGGAACCATGGTTGCCAAACGCGCCAAAGGATTTGAAATGAATGTTTTATATAATAAAAGAGAACCAGATCCAAAGGTAGAGTCAGAGCTGGGAATTAAGTTTGCAGACCTTGATACACTTTTCGCCTCATCAGACATTGTATCTCTCCATGTCCCACTAACAGATGAAACAAGGCACATGGTAAATGAAGCGACATTTGCAAAAATGAAAAAAGGTGCAATCTTGGTTAATACTGCCAGGGGTCCAATTGTAAGTGAAACAGATTTAGTAAAAGAATTAAGGAGTGGACAGTTGGGAGCTGCTGGTCTTGATGTTTTTGACAATGAACCTAGTATTGATCCAGAACTAATTGGAATGCCAAATGTGATATTAACTCCCCACATTGCATCAGCGACAAATGAAGCAAGAGATAAAATGGGAAGCCAGGTGGTACAAGCAATTTTAGATGTTGCAAGCGACAAACAACCAGAAAATATTGTTAATCCTGAAGTTTGGGAAAAAAGAAGAAAATAATTAACCATTGAGCTTCCGGTATCACTTTATAGTAAAATACAATTATGCTCTCATTTCGCCGCAAAAAAGTAGAAGTTGATGAAGTTGAAGATGTAGAACAGAAAATACCTAAAACTAAAATAAAAGACCTGACTTCAAGAAACAGAAGAAGAAGAAAAGAACCAATAAAGATTTGGACAAAAAGAGAAAGAATTATTGTTGTTGCAGTACTTGCCCTCACAATCGCAACCCCAGTGGGCCTCGCTCTATCCTCCAAAAGGACAAATACCTCATTCAATTTCCCAAAATTTGCCCTCCCAACACTAACTGAAACTGTAGTGATAACAAAAGACGATGGAGAAAAATTTCATGTTTACAAAAAACCAATCAAAGACAGGCAGGCTCTAATTAGTTCCATTAACACTCTTACTGCAGATCTAACTGGAAACTATGATATATGGGTAGAAGAACTTGGTGGAGAAAAATTATCATATGGCATTAATGAAGATAAACCTACTGAAGGGGCATCACTCTTTAAATTACCTTTAATGATTGCAGTCTACCGTGGAATAGAATCAGGAAAAGTGGATAAAGACGCAGTATCAGACGCCCTCTACCGCCTTGCTAAAAATTCAGACAACGGAGCCTTTGTACAGCTTTCAAATATTGTTGGTTATGCATCAATAAAAAAGGCAATAGTTGATGCCCAAATGGAAAATACTTCAATTGATGACAGTGCGACAACTCCCCATGACATAGGTAATTTATACAAAAACATGATGGTGGGCAACCTTGTTAGTGACTCTTCAAAAGAAGAAATACTAGATCTCCTTACAAACACGAGTTTTGAGTTATTAATCCCCGAAGGAATTCCAGATGTTCGGGTTGCCCATAAATATGCAACAACAACTGGAGTTTTAAATGATGGGGGAATAGTTTTTGCCAAGAATCCTTTCATCTTGGTTATAATGACCGAAGAAGCAGATATTGAAGAGGCGAAAGTTGCTATTCCACAAATTTCAAAATTGATATATAATTTTGAAGTAGAGAATTAAAAGCATGTTAAAACTAAAAACCTTCTGGCACGTTTTCAAGAAAAGCATTGGTAGTTTTAGTTACTACAAAGAAATAGTTAAGACAAAATTCTCCTTCTCTCTTAAGTACCTATTCTTGTTATTACTTTTTGTTTCTATTCTTTCTGGAATCAGGTTCTCTCTTGAGATCGGCAGCCTAATTCCCAAGATTCCAAATTTTGTAAATGAAGTTAAAACTTCTGCGCAAAATTTCTACCCCAAAGAATTGGTGGTTAAAGTTCAAGATGGATTAATATCAACAAATGTCAAAGAACCATACTATTTAGATCTTCCAAAAATGGTTGATAAACATTTCATAACTATCGATACCAAAGCCAAAGCAGAAGATATATTAAAATACAAAACTGTAATTCTTGTAACCAAAGATTCAGTGGTCAGCTTTGACAAGGAGTCTTCCTACAGAGTATATCCATTAAACGAACTCAATAAAGACAACACACAGACTAATTTTGTTATCGATAAAAATGGCTACGATACAATAGTTGCCAAACTCCTGCCATATCTTAATTTCCTTCCAACTCTAGCTATCGTTCTAATTTTACTTTCCATTATAGTTTGGCCATTTATAGCAGCCAGTTTTGCGCTCTTGGGAAAACTAATATACCTTTTCTTCATAACCATTATTGTCTGGTTAATCTCAAAACTATTAAAATCAAAATTGGAATTTGGGAAAATATATCAAATGGGCATGCACGCAATTACAATTCCTGTAATTTTGGTTTTAATATTTAACCTCATGGGGTTTGCAGGCCCTGCCTTCATCCCTTCAATAATATTAATAGTCTTCCTCTCAAGAGTTATCTGGGGTTGGAATAAAAACTCCTAACGCGAAGTACTAATTCCATCTAATATATCTTCCTTTTTTATATTACTATTTGCTTTTGCAGTGCTATTTAAACCGCAATTAACTTTTACTTTCGCCTCCTTCAGAAACCATTCACTGTACCCGCACACCTGCATTGAAAGTACGTCATCAGGTGCCTCCCAAGCCAGGCTTGGCTCTTGTGCCATTAGTCTATTCATGATTTCATTCCAAATGGGTGCTGCCCCTGTAATCCCTGATGCAATTCTATTCATAGGTGAATTGTCATTGTTTCCAACCCATACAGCAGTTAAGTATTTCTGGCTAAACCCTATCGTCAAATTGTCTCGAAAACTATTGCTCGTCCCAGTTTTTACAGCAATCTCAGGGTGCCCAGTAACAACAAGTTGAGATCTGAATCCAAATTCAGGAGCACGAGCCTTGTTGTCCTTTAATATATCAATTAATAAAAATGCTACTCCAGGAGTTATGACTTGCTCTTCAGTGCAAGTTTCACTATCGCACCCGTAAATTAATCTTTTTCCGCGGTAATCAGTTACCCTCAAGACTGAAAGCAAGGGAGGCCTCGCTCCATAGTTTGCAATTGTTGACCCAACTCGTGCCAAGTCAATTAGCTTGGCGCTTCCTCCTCCAAGAGTCAAAGATAGTCCATATAAAGAGGGATCCTTCCATGTAGTAATTCCCATCTTCTGCCCCAAGGCAACCATTTTATCAACCCCATATGACTCTTCAACTTTAACAGCTGGAATGTTTCTAGACTGTGCTAAGGCGGAGCGAAGTGTGACATTTCCAACAAACTTGCCATCATAATTAACAGGAATATATGGCGCTTGCCCTGGAACAATAAACTTAGTGGGAGTATCAGAAATTATGGAAGCCGGAGTAAACCCATGCCCCAATGCATATGCATAATTAATTACCTTTACAAAAGACCCAGGTTCCTGGAGTGATGTGGTCACGTTCACTTCACCGTCATTCTTTGTGTTGAAGTAATCCTCAGATCCAACCATGGCGAGTATTTCTCCAGTTTTGGGATCCATAACTATAGCCGCTCCATTCGTGACATGATAATTTTTCAATTGCCCAATTTGTTTTTTAACAACCCCCTCAGCCATTTTTTGAATAGAGTAGTCAAGAGTAGTTGTCACAGTTAGTCCTCCAGATTCAACCATTTCCTCTCCAAATTTATCAACCAATTGCTGTTTAACATACATTACAAAATGTGGTGCTTTAATTGAGATATCGCTTGCTGAAAAAGTGAGTTTCTCACTCAGTGCGGCATCTTGTTGTTCCTTTGTTATAAATCCATTATCAAACATCAGTTTCAAAACCTCCCTCTGTCGTTCAATAGCAAGTTCAGGGTCAGCTCCATGCGGGGAGTATTGTGTTGGACTTTTAGGAAGACCTGCCAAGAGTGCAGCTTCAGCCAAATCAATTTCAGTCACATCCTTTCCGAAATAAATCCTTGAAGCCTCCTGTATTCCGTACGCACTTCCTCCATACGAAACCTCATTGAGATACATCTCAAGAATCTGATCTTTAGAGAAATTTGCCTCTACTTCAAGAGAAAGAACAAGTTCTTTAATTTTTCTTGTAAAAGTTTTCTGTGGTGTAAGTAATGCATTCTTAACCAACTGCTGTGTAATTGTAGATCCTCCACTCAGTTGTCCATGAGTGACATCATTAAATAAAGCCCTAACAATTCCTTTTACAGAAAACCCTGGATGGTTGTAAAAATCAGCATCCTCAGAAGCAAGAGTAGCTGCTTTTACTTCATTTGGGACTTGAGAAAGAGAAACGGGAGTTCTGTTTTGATCTTTGTAAATTTCATACAAGAGTTGTCCGTTTCTGTCTAGTATCTTAGTTGAAACCTGAATCTTACGGCTCATCAATTCTTTTGAAGAGGGGAGACTGCGAAAAACACCATTCCATATGAAAAAAACAATAGAAGCCAAACACACAAAAATTATTCCACCAATCTTTACTTTTCTCCCAACACTTAATTTAGAAAAAAGTAATACTTTCGAAATATTTAATTTTTCGAGAAGAACATTTTTCTTTTGTAACTTCTTTTTTGAAGACTTTGTTTTCGTTATGTGTACAAATCTCTTGGAAAAAACTTTTGGAGAGAAAGAGAAATTTGGGAGGGTAAAAGAAATACTTGGGAAAATCAGTTTTGGAAATTTAAACTTCTTTGCCTTTTTCTTTGAACGAACCTTTTTCTTCTTAGCTCTCTTAATTAATTTTTGAGTTACTGCAAAAGTTTTTTCAACCAAGATCCTACTTCTATTTCCAATGACGTAGAAGAAAGTTAATACTCCAATAACAACATAACTAAAGATGATGTAAAAAGGTTTCCCAATAAAAACTAAGATACTGGCAAAAATTTTTAAATTTGAAACTTTCTTTCGAAGCTTAACCACGCACCGATTGTATCATTCAAACCCATAATATTAAACGGGGAGTTTGATCAAGAAAATAATTATGGATATCTAATAATAACCGGCTCTGTTGGTAGAGGACAGTCAAGACACATCAAAGTTTTCAATGGATCAATTAATACTGGATGGTTTTCTGTTTGAACTTGCTCTGGAAGTGCTTTTGATCCAGCCAGCATATGTGTATCTTTGTAGACAACAACATCTTGTCTCAGTTCATCAGCCGCAGCCGGAACAGTACCCTCTAAGAAGTATTCAAATCTTGCAGGGCAATTTGGAACATTGGGGTCGGTACTTGTTGGCCTTGCCCCAGTAGTTGCACAAACATTTGCACCAACAACGTTTGATGGTTGCTTTGGCCAAGCGTGCCCCTCATCTTTTGAGTTGTATGCACCCTTCTCAGATTTATCGAGAGCAAACTTAATCACTTTGTTCCAAATGGGGGATGCCCCAGAAACTCCAGACACAGCCCCGCTCATTGGTGAGTTGTCATTATTTCCAACCCATGTAACAACAACTATTTGTCCAGTGTAGCCAATTGTCCAATTGTCTCTTCTGTCATTAGTAGTTCCAGTTTTGACAGATACTTCAGGGTGTCCTTTGACATTCAAAAATGAACTTGGTCCAAAGGCCTCAGTTCTTGCATTATTGTCTAGTAAAATATGCGAAACCAAAAATGAAACATCTTCTCCAAGTACCCTATCTCCCTCAAGTTCTTTAGGTGTGTCATCTTCATATACTTTTCCTTTCCAATCCGTAACCTTCAAAATTGCAGTTAGTGGCTCTTTGATTCCTTGATTTGCAAACACTCCATATGCTTCAGCCATATCGTATGGCCTCACTTCTCCTCCTCCAAGAGTTAATGAAAGTCCATACTGTGAAGGATCGGTAAATGTTGTAATTCCAAGGCTTGTTGCAAAATTTATAAAGTTATCTATTCCATTTAAATCCAACACTCGAACAGCAGGAATATTAAATGAATTTCCAAGCGCAAATCTGGCAGCAACCCCGCCATGATATTTATGGTCATAATTGGTAGGACAATATGAAGGCTGACCAGCTACAACAAAGCATGTTGGAACATCAGCAATAATAGTTGCAGGAGTTATTTTTTTGTCCTTGATTGCAAGCCCATAATTAAGTGGTTTAATTGATGATCCAGGCTGTCGATTTGCAAGTATCACATTTACTTGTCCATCTTCATCTTTTGCAAAATAGTCTTTGCTCCCGACCATTGCCAAGATTTCTCCTGTTCCAGGGCGAGTTGCAATCAATGCCCCATTTCCTACATTTTGCTTTTTCAATTTACCAACTTCTGTTGCGACAGCATCTTGTGCAAAATTTTGTAAATCAAGGTCAAGAGTAGTAGTGACTCGAAGTCCGCCTTCTTCAACCAACAAGTCACCATACTTACGAGCTAGTTGATCCTTAATCCAAAGAGCAAAGTGTGGAGCATTAATGTTTTGAGGCGTTGCAAACTTCAGTTCAGTAGTTTTGGCAACAGTTGCCTCATCAAATGATATGTATTTATTGTCAACCATTGTCTGCAAGACTACCTCTTGTCTCTGTTTTGCCAGTTCTGGATGTGCACCAAAAGGAGAATATTGTGTTGGAGCCTGGGTTAACCCAGCCAAAAGCGATGCCTCAGGAAGTGTTAAATCTTTGGCTGGTTTGTCAAAGTAAAGTTCACTGGCTGCCTCAATTCCATATGCGCTTCCCCCATATGGAACTTGATTTAAATATGCTTCAAGTATCTGATCTTTGGTATAAATGGCTTCAACTATCATTGCAAGGAAAAATTCTCTTGCCTTACGAATTAAACTTCTGTCAGTTGTCAAAAACGCAGTTCTGACCAGTTGTTGAGTAAGAGTAGACCCTCCTTGGACTTTTCTCTTGAAGACAGTGCTGTAAATGGCGCGAAGAATTCCAGTTGGTGAAAATGCACTATGTTTGTAAAAGTCTTTATCCTCAATTGAAACCGTGGCATTTTTAACAGAATCAGGAAGTTCAGATATTTTTATAGGACTTCTTTTCTTTTCAGAAAAAACTTCATATATAAGTTTCCCATTCCTGTCCATTATTTTGCTCGATACTGCAACTTGCTGTCCAAGAGTAGTGGGTAGAGGGACTCCAGAAAAAAACCAAATCAAAGCAGTTCCAACTACTCCAAAGAAAATTACTTTCTTCTGTAGGTGAACATTGTGCCTCAATCTACTAAAGATATTACCGTATTTTTTTTGATTAGTAACTTTCTCCAAGATCTCTTTTCGTTTTTCTGAGATCTCTTCAACCTTCTTTTCCATGAGCATCTAAATTATACTCCAATCTTGTCTTTTATTTTAATCCCAAGAGCGATATACTCTTTACGTGGAAGCAAATATCAAAGACAAACCTTGGTATGACTATTTAGAAGAAGACCTTCGTGAACTCCTTGAAGAGTCATTCCTTTTGATAGATAAGTTTGAAGGCAACAATCAAAGTTTCCACGATTATTCTTTCATAGTATTCCCAGCAGCCAAGGCCTACGAAGGATATTTAAAAAAATTACTCCTTGACCTAAAGTTCATTAGAGAAGAGGACTATTATGGAAAACACTTCAGGATTGGTAAAGCTCTAAACCCCCAGCTTGAGCCATTCCTTAGAAAAGAAGGTGTATATGACAAGTTAGTTGAATTCTTAGGGAGTAAGGAGGTTCCAGATATGCTTTGGGAGACATGGAAAAACTGCAGAAATTTAGTTTTCCACTGGTTTCCAGAAGAAAAAAGAGTAGTAAATTATGATGGAGCCAGAGATAGAGTAGGGCAGGTGGTGACAGCCATTGATACATCATTTAAAGAGTGTAGAATTAAATAATGGGGAAGGTTAGGGCACTCAAAGATTCAATAAGTCTTTTTGTTTTCCTCTTTGTTGTATGGGGTTTCTATAGATTATTTTTTCAGCTCCCACAGGAAGTAGAGGAGTTAGTATTAAAGCCGGCAATTTGGCTTGGAGCCACTTTCTTTTTCTTTAAAAGAGGACACCTCAAACTTGAAAACCTTGGTATAACCACTAAAAATCTCTTTCCAGCAATATATCTCTCTCTAGCTCTTGGTTCCCTTTTTGCAATTGAGGCCATTGTCACAAATTTTGTAAAGTATGGCCACCTTAATTTTCAGGCAAACCTGGGAACACTAGGAATTTTTAGCTCGCTTGGAATTTCTTTTGCAACAGCCATATCGGAAGAGATCACCTTCAGAGGCTACATTTTTACAAGACTCTCTCTTGTTTTTAAAAATGAATTCACATCAAACATAATAACTAGCGTTCTTTGGACAGTAATCCATGTTCCAGTAATGATCTTTGTTTGGAAATACAATTTTGCAACTTCCATTGTTTACATTTTTCTAACATTTGTATTCGGTCTTGGCTCCACATATCTCTATTCAAGAACCAGAAACATTTCTTCCTCAATCCTTCTTCATGTCCTCTGGGAATGGCCAATAATGCTATTTAGATAGGAGTACTTGTCTAAAGACAATTGAAAGTTGTTGACAACCTGTGTTAACCTAATAATTACCTAATAATGAAGCGTTTAGCGGGAATTTCGGCAACTTTTCTTTTCGCAAGTCTAATTCTTGCATTCTCAATTCTTGAATCTTCACAAATACAATATGCTTTTGGTCAAACCCCAAGCCCTACTCCAGTCGCAGCAAAAGACATGGATATAAAATATGAATTAGTTTACCCAGGTCCAATTGCTCCAGACAGTCCTTTTTGGCCATTTAAGGCTGTAAGAGACAGACTCTGGGTAGTATTTGCATTCAACAACCTGAAAAAAGCCAACACTCTTCTTACTATTGCAGACAAAAGGCTCGCACAATCTACAACTCTCTTTAAAGATGGAAATTCAGATCTTGGGGCGTCAGTTCTAGTGAAAGCAGAAAAATATTTAGAAGAAGCAAAATATGCTGAACAGAAAGCAAGAACAAGTGGAGCAGATACATCAGAATTCCTTTCAAGGTTTGCATTGGCAACGCTCAAGCACAGGCAAGTCATGGATGAAATCATGAATTATGCCCCAGAAGATGCCAAGCCAATGATAGTTCAGGCAGAGGATTACCCCAAGAAACTTTTCCTCGAGACCAAAAGCAATTTAGTTGATATGGGCAGAATCTCTCCCCAAAACCCTTTTGACAGCTTTTGAGTTATTTATTTCTAGTTGACGAAACTTTTGGATTAATTAAGATAGATTTATCCTTTTCATTTGTGAAAAGTTTTATTTTTGAAATATATGCCAGCAACAGTAGTTATTGAAAAAGAGAAAAACAAAAAGAAACAAATTGTAACTCCTAAAAAAAGAAACAAGGAGTTTGTTTTTGATGCCCCTGCCAATCCAACAGTCTTGGATGGCTTCAGACAAGAAGTTTTTCTCGACCGATATTCTCTTAAAGATGAAGAGGAGGGAAGAGCACTCGAGAAATATCCAGAACAAATGTGGAGACGTGTTGCTTGGGGCATCTCTCAAGTTGAAAAACCAAAAGATAGAAAACCCTGGGAAGAAAAATTCTACAAAGCAATGCAAGGCTTTAAGTTTGTTCCAGCGGGGAGAATCCTTTCAGGAGCAGGAACTCCATATGAAGTAACTTACTACAATTGCTATGTTATCCCGTCTCCAAGCGACAGCCGTGGAGGAATTATGGACAATATAACAAAGACAGTAGAAATCCAATCCCGTGCTGGTGGAGTTGGAATCAACCTAAGTTCTCTTCGTCCAAGAGGAGCAAGAGTAAGAAAGGTTAATGGCCTATCATCGGGTCCTGTCAACTGGGCAAGTCTCTATTCAACAGCCAACCACGATGTCATCCAACAAGGTGGCAGTAGACGTGGAGCCCTCATGTTAATGCTTAACGACTGGCACCCAGATGTTGAAGAATTCATAACAGTAAAACAAGACTTAACAAAAATCCCAGGAGCAAATCTTTCAGTTTGTGTATCAGATGACTTTATGGAAGCGGTTAAAGTAGATGGAGATTGGAAATTGGAATTTCCAGACACAACGCATGAAAACTATGATGAAGTCTGGGACGGTGATTTGAAAGGATGGAAGGAAAAAGGTTATCCAGTAAAACTTTACAAAACAGTAAAAGCAAAGGACGTCTGGAATTCAATTTGTGAAGCAGCTTGGAGAAGTGCAGAACCAGGTGCAGTATTTATCGATAGGTACAACAAAATGAGTAACACTTGGTACTTCGAAAAAATTATTGCAACAAACCCTTGTATTACAGGAGACACATTGGTTTCAACTGAAGATGGTCTATTAAGAGCTTCTTACTTATTTGATTCAAAAATAGAACCAAACGTTTTAATCGATGGAAGATTTAATAAAGGTTCATGGACAAAAAGTTCAAAAACAGTAAAAACAGGGTTTAAAGAAGTTTACAAACTAACAACAAGAGAAGGATATGAATTAAAACTTACAAATGACCACCAAGTGATGACAGACAAAGGGTGGAAAAAAGCAAAGGATCTAAAAAAAGGAAACAAGGTTCTTATTTCAAACCAAAAAGGAGGGTTTGGTAAAGTTGGCAGCGAAGAACTTGGACAAGTTTTAGGCTGGTTGGTAGGAGACGGAACAATGAAAGCAACAGAAGCTGTACTCTCCTTCTTTGGACAGGAAAAACAGCAACTCGCCCCCAAATTTGCGAGTATGGTAAACCATTTGGTAGATGGAATGCAAATCAACCAGAGAGATTACAAAGTGGGAGTCGGCTGGATTGACGAAAGAGATGAAGCAAGGGTAGGGTCTACAAGACTTTGGAAACTAGTCTCTGAATATGGCATTACTCCGGGAAATAAAATAAATGTCCCAGAAAAAATATTCACAGGTAGTGAAGATATGCAAAAAGGATTCTTACAAGCTTTATTTACAGCAGACGGACATGTTGCAGGCACAGCAGATAAAGGAGTAAGTGTTAGGCTAACTTCAGTTAGTTACAACATGCTCCAAGATGTCCAGAGACTTCTTTTAAACTTTGGAGTTGCTTCAAAAATATATTGCAACCGAAGAGACGCCGGTTACCGTTCGATGCCAGACGGCAAAGGTGGAAGGAAAGACTATTTCTGCAAAGAATATCACGATCTTGTCATATCAAAAGATAATTTGTGGAAATTTGCAAAAGAAATTGGATTCTTAGTTGACTATAAAAATGCAAAACTAATTGATGCCCTAAAAGGCTACAAAGATGGTACTTACAAAGAGAAATTTCAAGTAACTTTTGAAGACTTGAAGTTTACCGGAAAAGAATGGGTATACGATCTAACAGAGCCATTGACTCATTCATTCATTGCAAATGGTTTTGTAGTTCACAACTGTGGAGAGCAAGGATTGGGAGCATGGGGAGTCTGTAACCTCGGCCATTTAAATCTCTCTGCTTTTGTTGAAAATGGACAAATGAATTATGAAAGCCTGGCAGAACACACAGCAACAGCTACACGATTCCTAGATAACGTAGTTGATGCAAACTATTATTTCTACGAAGAAAATAAAAAGGCACAAATGAACATCAGAAGAACTGGTATTGGAACGCTTGGGTTAGGGGACGCTCTAATAAAAATGGGTCTTCGATATGGATCCGATGAATCTCTTGTCACAATTGAAAAAATATACAAAACCATTCGTGATACTGCCTACAATACTTCAAGCGACCTCGCTAAAGAAAAAGGAGTATTTGGTGGATTCGTAAAAGAAAAATATCTCCAAGGACAATTCATCAAAAAACTTCCTGTTGAAATTCAAGAAAAAATTGCAGACCAGGGAATTAGGAATGCTGTCATCTTGACCCAAGCTCCAACTGGAACTATATCTCTTTTGGCAGGAGTAAGCTCTGGGATAGAACCAGTTTATGAATTTAGTTACAAAAGAACAGACAGAACTGGAGTTCACATAGTTAATCACCCTCTCTACCAAGAGTGGATGGACAGGCACCAAGGTGAAACAGTACCTAACTATTTTGTAAGCGCAAGTGAACTAACTCCAGAAGAGCACGTCCGTGTCCAGGCAAAAATCCAAGAATATGTCGACTCATCCATTAGTAAAACAGTCAATGCCCCTAACTCTCACACAGTAGATGACGTCAAAAAACTTTATACCTTGGCATATGAACTAGGCTGCAAGGGTGTAACTTACTTTAGAGATGGAAGCCGCATGGGAGTTCTTTCAAAAGTTGATGAAAAGAAGGAAGAAGAAAAGAAACCAGAGGTTACAATTAAAGAACGCCCAGTAAAAGTAGAGGGGGCAACATACAAAATAAAAACCCCAATGGGCAATGCTTTCATCACAGTAAATCAAGATGAAGATGGTAATCCATTTGAAGTATTTTGCGCAGTAGGAAAAGCAGGCAGTGAACTTGCAGCCATGGCAGAGGCTTTAGGAAGATTAATTTCAACTAATCTTAGATTTGGAAATCACCTCCCGGCAAAAGAAAGAGCTAGAGAAATCATGGAACAACTCCAAGGAATTGGGGGAGCAGGATCAGTTGGCTTTGGAGTAAACAAAGTTAGAAGCCTTCCAGATGCTGTAGCAAAAGCCCTAGGAATGCACTTTGGCTTCATTGGTTACCAAGACTCAGAAGGCAATGGTCATGTAGTGCCAAAAGTAACCATGCAGCCTAGTCTTCTTGAAAAGGCACACAAAGACATTTGTCCCAGTTGTGGGGAAGCAAGCTTGGTATTAGAAGAAGGCTGTGCAAAATGTTACTCCTGTGGCCATGCTGAGTGTTAAGCAAAAGTTGTTGCTTTGAGTTAGAATAGCGAGATGCCAATCTACACCAAAAAAGGAGACAAAGGAGAAACAGGGATGATTAGCCCCAAAGATGCTCCAGTGAGGCTTGGTAAAGATTCACTTCGTGTAAATGCAATAGGTGCCATTGATGAATTGAATAGTTTTCTTGGAATTGCCAAGTCTTTCACCAAACACAAAGAAGTTGAGGAATTAATCAAAGAGACTCAATTGGATTTATTCACAACTGCCTCAATTCTTGCCGGTTCTGATTTAAAATTAAGTTCTTCAAAAGTTAAAAAAATGGAAAAACAAATTGACTTCTGGGAAAGTAAACTCCCCAAAGTAACCAACTTCATAATTTCAGGAGGGTCAAATACGGGAACTATGATTTTTTACGCCAGAGCCTTGGCACGTAAAGCAGAAAGAAGGGTAGTGGCATTAAGTAAAGAGGAAAAAGTGAGGCCAACAATATTAAAGTTTTTAAACAGACTCTCAGATTATTTATGGATGTTTTCAAGATATGTAAACATGTCCGAAGGCTTCACTGAAGAAATCTGGAAAACTAAATAATCTAGGCAAAACGTGTTAAAATATTTGTGATATGTCCCTCTTCCCCGAAAAAGAATCAGAAAGTGTTGTTCAGGAAATTCCTGAAACCCCAACTGTGCCTGAAAACTTGCAAGAAGTTGGAGTTACAGCTGTCTCAAATAATTTTACTGGACAGGTAACAGACGATAGTGGTAAACCCATGATCCAGACATCACAAAATACTGCTGCCACAATAACTATTCCAGCTAGTCAAACTACACTACTGGGTTGGTCCAAAGGAAAAATAGAAAATGCAATTACATGGCTTGGACTGTTCTGGTTAAGAATGATTAAAAAGGCATTTCATTTTGGAAAACAAGTCGTAGTTAAAAGCTAACATGTTTGTACAAGAGTCTACTTTAATTCCAACAATCAATTTTGCGGCCATCTTTGTGGTTCTTGGCCTCATTGCCATTCTCTCAGTTATTCTTTTTGCACTAGGATTTATCGGCTTCACATTATTTAAAAATAGAAAAAGAGAAGAAAGATCAATTGACTCAGTTCTCTTGCAAGTGGGAGTAGCAAGAGGCAACGAAGTAAAAATTGATGCAATGGAACAACTTATTGGATCGCTTTCTTCAATGAAAAAAGGAGGTTGGAAACAAAAATATGATATTCAGCCTACTATTTCCTTTGAAATACTTGCAAGAAAAGAGGACATTAGGTTCTACATCTGGGCTCCCAAAAAGATGCAGGATTTGATTGAAAAACAAGTTCATGGAGCTTATCCAGACGCCGAAATTCAAGAAGTTGAAGAATACAATATCTTTACAGAAAATGGAGCAGTAGCATATAAATCTCTTCAGTTAAAAAAACCCAGTTTTTACCCAATTAAAACATTTAGAGAACTATCAACTGATCCTCTGTCCTCAATAACGTCAGCTCTTGCCAAAATGGGAGAAGGAGAAGCCGCAGCCATCCAAATAGTTTTGTCTCCAGCAGAGTTGCCTTGGCAAAAGGAAGGAAAGGGTTTTATAAGTAGCACCAAAAAACAGGAATCAGATCCAGAAAAAGCAAAGTTTAGTGTTCCTGCCAAAACCCTTGAAGCGGTGGAAAATAAAATAGCAAAACCAGGGTTCGAAGTTGCAGTTAGAATTGTAGTTGTTGCCCAAAGTGAGGGTTCCGCCAAGGCTCACTTAACAAATATTAGTACAAGTTTTGAACAATACAATGGAGACCTAAATGGATTAGGTGGAAGAAAAGTAAGAAGAAAAGCAATGTTTATGGAGGATTTTCTGTATAGATATCAGCCAATGTATAACGTCAGAGGCGCCCATAAATCAGTACTAAATTCAGAAGAGTTGGCAACCATTTTCCATTTCCCAAATAAGTTCATTACCACCCCTCATATTTACTGGGTCTACAGCAAAACTGCCCCGGCCCCATCTGAAATCCCAACATCAGGTCTCTACCTTGGAGAAAGTTCATATAGAGGAGTAAAGCGTCCTGTCTATATTGGAAATGAAGATCGTATGCGCCATGTCTACATCATAGGTAAAACAGGAACTGGAAAATCAGAACTTTTGAAAGACATGATCTTACAGGACATTAGAGCAGGTAAGGGGCTTTGCTTCATGGATCCCCACGGTGACGCCATAGAAGATATCTTAAAGCTCATCCCCCCAGAGCGAGCTGAAGATGTCATCTACTTTAACCCCAGTGATACAGAGCGTCCCATGGGACTAAATCTTCTTGAGGCAAAAACAGAAGATCAAAAGCACTTTGTAGCAACAGCTGTAATTAATATGATGTACAAGCTTTTTGATCCATACAAAACTGGAATAGTTGGACCTAGGTTTGAACATGCAGTTAGAAATGCCATGTTAACAGCCATGAGTGCAGAGCCGGGTTCAACTTTTGTTGAAATCATGAGAATTCTGACAGATGCAAAATATGTTCAAGAACTCCTTCCAAGAGTTGACGACCCAATAGTCAAAAGGTATTGGACTGATCAAATAGCCCAAACCTCAGATTTCCATAAGTCAGAGGTTCTTGACTACATCACTTCAAAATTTGGAAGGTTTGTTACAAATAAACTCATCAGAAACATCATTGGCCAATCCCAAAGCGCCTTTGATTTCAGAGAAATTATGGATACAGGAAAAATCCTTCTCATTAATCTTGCCAAAGGAGGCTTGGGAGAAGAGAACTCCAACTTCTTGGGGTTAATTATAGTTCCAAGAATTCTAATGGCCGCTATGAGTAGGGTAGACATTAAAGATCCAAGTCAGCGCCGTGACTTCTATTTGTATGTTGACGAGTTTCAAAACTTCGCCACCCCAGACTTTGCAGTAATACTATCTGAAGCTAGAAAATACAGACTTGGTCTTATCGTTGCCAACCAATTTATAGGACAAGTAGAAGAAGAAGTTAAAAATGCAATTTTTGGAAATGTGGGAACAATCATCTCATATAGAGTTGGAGTAACTGATGCCAGTTACTTAACCCATGAATTCACCCCTGTTTTTGCAGAGGATGATCTTTTGAATGTAGAAAAACACCATGCATACATAAAGACAATTGTTGGCAATGAACCCGTCTCTCCTTTCTCACTTGATATGACTAAAGATATTGCAAAGATTAAAGCATCAGAAAACCCAAGAATTGCAGAAATCATAATAGAAATGAGTAGGCTAAGATATGGCAAAGACATGAGGTTGGTTGAAGCAGAAATCACAAGACGCGCAAAACTTTAAATTATGAAGAACGTTAAGGGAGTAGACGAATATATCTCTGGTTTCCCAAAAGAAGTACAAGAAAAATTAGCAAAATTTAGATCAGTTGTCCACAGTGTTGCCCCAAACGCAGTTGAAACAATTAGCTATGGCATCCCAACTTTCAAATTAAATGGCAAAAATCTTGTCCATTTTGGTGGTTTCAAAGACCACATAAGTTTTTTCCCAACCTCCTCGCCCAGAACTGTTTTTGGAAAAGAATTATCAAAATTTAAAGGTGGAAGAGGAACAATAATATTTCCCCTAGATCAAGAAATACCATGGGGATTAGTAGAAAGAATTACCAAATTCAGAGTCAAAGAAGTCTCCAAAAAGAAAATTTGATATAATTGGCAATCTGGGCCCTTCGTTCATCGGCTAGGACGGGTCTCTTATAAAGACCAAAGGATGGTCCGACTCCATCAGGGCCCACCAAACGCAATATGTCAGTATTCAATATCGAATCTAAAGAACAATTTATTGAGGAAGTTTTCCCTGAAGGCAGACCAACTGAACTAAAATCAAAGGAACTTTTTAAGGAAAATGTTTTAGATTGGTCAGTTGCCATGAAAAGGAATTTGAAAGCAGGAATTCGTAATGCAGATGAAGATGTCGTGAAATCTGTTTTAAGAGAGTACGCCTATTTCATGGGACGAGAAAGCGCAGTGGAAATATATCTTCGAATTTGGGGTGATTTAGTTGAAGAAAATATGGAAGATGACCAAGATGAAACTCTCTAAAAATGTCAAAATAAAATCCTTCCCTTGGACAATTCTACCAATAACATCAACTTATACAGCTCATGCTATATATCCAAACATTTACTTACCTCGAGATATTTTTGAAAATTTGAAATCTAGTAAACCAGATAATAAGAATATTTCCATCCTAATTCACGAACAGACACACATTAAAAGACAAAAAAATACAGGTTGGCTCCTGTGGGGAATAAAATATGTTTTTCTATCAAATTTTCGCTTCAATGAAGAATTGGTCGCGATTAAAGAATCTATGAAATTTATGAAAAGTAAAAAAGAAAGCTGGGATATAGATAGATCTGCCAGGTTCTTATCAAGTTATCTATATCTATGGTGCATTTCTCGTAAAAAGGCTAAACTATCACTTGATAAAGTTTGGAATGAAATTTGATAAAGACATAAAAAACCAACAGGTATACATCATATCTTCACCTGAAAATGATGGTGATTGTCTTGTTTGCATTCATAATATGAAGAACAACCCCCGCTCAATTCTGTCCAACTCATCCTCAACTCCAGAAGAAGAGAGAACTGCATGGCTTGTAGAACATATGCTTGATAAACAAAATGATAAAAATAAATAAAATGACTAATTCTCAAAAAATAAAAAAATTACTAAAAGAACGCGAGGAAATGCTTATCAAACTAAAAAATCTTATGGTTGGCTTTCATGGAGTAAGACATGAAGATTCAGCTTCAGAAATGCGCTACACCCAAATAAAAGTTACAGAAGGCTACATTAATTCACTAAATGATGAAATAAAGGAATTAGAAAAAACTCCTTAAAGCTCTTCTAATTTTTGTTTTTTACCAGGTTCTTTGACTCCAGCCAGCTCCAAATAACTTTGAGTGGTCGAAAGTCTCTTGTGTCCAGTTACCTGAGAGATTAGAACCAAATCAACCCCTCTTTTTAAGTTTTCAATTACAAAAGTGGTACGCAAATCATTAACTGAATACTGTGGAACCTCTGCCTTCTGAAAATATCTATCAATCATTGCGCGAATGTTTCGAATAGCAAGCGGCTTCCCGTTCTTGCTTACAAATATAAATTCAGCGCTGCTTGGATGCATTTGTAAAAATGTTTGTATAGTGTTTTTAGCTATCTGATTTAAAGGTATCTCCCTTGTCTTCTGTGTTGCATAAGCTTCAATTATTATGATTTCTTCTTTAATATGCTCTTTCTTCAAAGAAGCAATCTCTGAAATTCTCATCCCAGTCTGCAAAATAAGCTCAATTATTGTTGCAATCCTGATATCGCTTCTTGCAGTATCCCTTAGTGCCCTATATTCAAGCGGGGAGAGGAATTTTGGTGGCTGAGCTTCAAGTTTGGGGTGAGACACAGTTTTTGAAGGATCAAAGCTAACAATGTTGTTTTCATGAAGCCATCCAAAAAAGGTTTTGACAGCATTAAGTTTCCTGGAAACTGACTTTGGAGTATATTTCTGGGCAAGTAAATAGTCGCGGAATCCCTCAATATCAGAAGCATTAACCTGGAGAGCTGTAGCTTTGTTTCGAGCGGTAATGAATTCGATGAGTTGCCCAAGATCTGCCCTGTAGGCTAAGATGGTGGCAGGAGATCTACCTTTTCCCTTAAGGTAATCAATAAAACCTGGAAGAATTGTATTTAACGATTCATTCATAAATGACAAACGGTACAGCTATTAACTAAACAAGGTGTAGCTTATACCTCTAAAAGACATTAGTCAAACTATAGGAAATTATACCAAAAAATGTTAAAAAATAAATTCACAAAAATAGCAAATTGGATATTTTTAATAGCCGCAGTCATCCTCTCCATATCCCTTATTCAAAACATAAATCACGTAGCCCACTCTGGAGACAAGATAACAGAAGCACAAAATAGGATAAAAGAACTTGAAAAGGAACAAAAAGAGCTCCAAATTAACCTCCAAATAGTAAAAAGTGATGATTTTATAGAAAAACAACTTAGAGACAAACTAGGACTCGCCAAAAAAGGAGAATTAGTAGTAGTTCTTCCAGACCCACAAATAGTTAAGAAATTTGCCCCCCATGAAGAAGAGGAAGAAATCACCCTTCCAGACCCAAATTGGAGGAAGTGGTTGAAGCTATTCATATGATATAATAGGCTTGTTCTTTTACATGCGGGGTAGTGTACGGCTGCACGGAAGGCTCAAAATGGGCTCGCGAAATATTTATATTTCGGGATAGTTTGGCTAAATCGGTGAAACCTAAATCTTTTGATATGGTAACGCCGAGGAAAGGCTCTTGATTTTTAATTAAGAGAATCCGTAGAGACTATACGCCAAACCATGAACCATCAATAGTTCATGGAAGACATAGTCCGATACTCTGGGAAATCAGAGAAACATATTGCATAATCTTCCAGGCCGGGTTCAACTCCCGGCCCCGCAACACAATTGATGCGCCAGGGTAGCTCAATGGTGGTAGCACGTCATTCATAACGACGCGGTTGTGAGTCCGATTCTCACCCCTGGCACAACAGAACAATATGTCACCTAGCTTTAATGATCTAATTGGCGATCCTTTTCACTTTCCAAAAAATGGAAGTAAATTTGTTTTGAACGAAAATGGTGCAAACCAACTTTTAAAGCGCCGGTGCTTAGACCATATTTTTTCAGAAGGAGATAGTCTTTTCTTTAAGAACGGGAAGCCAATTGAAAAATATTCAAAAATAGTATGGATGCGGATGAAATTAAATGACGAAGGCTTGATTGGGGTTCCAAGAGATGAAGATTATTTTTCGATAATGATCGCGCCAGGTAAAGAGCGCTAACTACTTTTAATTATTCTCTTCTTAGAGTAAGATTGTGGGTATGGAAAAGATTGTATTCTCTGGTATTCAACCCTCTGGAAACCTTCACATTGGAAATTACATTGGTGCAGTAAGGCAGTGGGTGAGTGGTCAAGATAATGGTCAAAATATTTTCTGTATTGTTGACCTTCATGCCATAACTGTTCCCCAAGACCCCAAAGTTTTACATGAAAAGACATTGGAAATTGCAGCTATTCTTTTAGCCTCTGGAATAGATCCTGAAAAATCAATTCTTTTTGCACAATCAGGAAATCCAGACCACGCCAATCTTGGTTGGGTTCTGAATTGTTTAATTTCAATGGGTCAGTTAAATAGAATGACCCAATTTAAAGAAAAATCAGAAGGCAAAGACTCAGTAAGCGTAGGACTTTTTGACTATCCAGCTCTCATGGCAGCAGACATTCTTCTTTACGGCACTACCGAAGTTCCAGTTGGAAGTGATCAAAAACAACACGTTGAGTTAACTCGTGATATCGCAGAAAAATTCAATTCAAAGTTTGGAAATACTTTTACCTTACCGCTTCCAGTAATTCCAAAAGTAGGGGGAAGGATCATGAGTTTGACTGACCCAACAAAAAAAATGAGCAAATCAGACACAAATCCAAGTGCAACAGTTTACCTTTTGGACAATGAAAACGACGCAAGAAAAAAGATAGAAAGTGCAACCACAGATAGCGGAAACGAAGTAAAGTATGACCCCGCTTCAAAGCCCGGTATTTCAAATTTAATTGCAATTTATAGCGAGTTTTCAGGGATGACTGTAGAAGAAGTAGAAATTAAATTCTCAGACATTAGCTACAAAGAATTTAAAAGTAAGGTTGCAGATGAAGTAATTAAATTTTTAACAACATTCCAAGAAAATTACAAAAAAATAAGAGAAAGCGGTGATTTAGAAGTCAAACTTAAAAATGGTTCAGAAAAAGCATATAAACTATCTCACCCCAAACTTCTTGAGGTTTACGAAAAAGTTGGATTCATTTCAAAGTAAATATGGACACCATAACCATTGATGATTTTCAAAAAGTAGATATCAGAATTGGAACTGTAGTTAAAGCAGAAGTTCCAGAGTGGTCTCACTGGGTTATAAAGTTAACCGTAGATCTGGGAGAGGAAATCGGAGAAAAAACGATCTTCTCAGGCATTATGAAATTTTTTAAGCCTGGTGATTTAGAAGGGAACCAATTCCCATTTGTTGTTAATTTAAAACCAAAGAAAATTGGACCAGAGGGTGATATGAGTGAAGGCATGATGATAATGTCAGTTCCAAAGGATGATGAAGAGACTCCTCCAGTTCTTTTTAACCTTCAAGAGAAGGTTCCAAATGGAACCAAAGTAAGGTAGAATAGGCATGTGAAAGAAAAAAAAGGCATAAAGATAAAGATAAATCTAGTGCGCGTTGCAGTTTTCTTTGTAGTTCTTTTTGCCCTTGCTCCATTTGCTCTTGCATTTTTCCAAACAAAAATTGATGATTCTCAAGTAGAGCTTTCCCAAGCTCTAGCTGATATAAAAAGTGACAAAGTAGAAAAAGTATTAATCGAAAACGACAAACTCCTTTTTACATATAAAGATGGAAGCACAAAAATAACTACCAAAGAGGCAAGTATAAGTTTCCCAGAATTACTAGACAGAAGTGGAATTGAATCAAACAAAGTAAAATACACAATTTCAGACCAAAGTGTAGCTAATGCTGTTGGAAATGTTGCAGGAATTATTTTACCTCTTGCCCTAACTGCAGGGGTTATTTATTTTCTAATCAGAAGTCAAAGCAAAGGTGCTCAGGATATTTTCTCCTTTGGCAAAAGCAGAACTAAACTTTTTGCAAAAGGTAAGCAAGACATAACTTTCAAAGATGTCGCGGGAGTTGACGAAGCAAAAAAGGAATTAGTTGAAATTGTAGATTTTCTAAAGCATCCAGCCAAATACAAAGCAATGGGAGCGCGTACTCCCAAAGGAGTTCTCCTTTTTGGTCCCCCGGGCGTTGGCAAAACACTACTTGCCCGTGCCGTCGCGGGTCAAGCATCAGTTCCATTTTTCAGTATGGCAGGAAGTGAGTTTATGGAAATGCTTGTTGGAATTGGAGCAAGCCGTGTAAGAGATTTATTCGCAACAGCCAAAGCAGCCAGCCCTTCAATAATATTCATTGATGAAATTGACGCAATAGGAAGGCAAAGAGGAAGAAGTGGTTTTGTGGGAGGGCACGACGAAAGAGAGCAAACTTTAAATCAAATACTTGTTGAAATGGACGGCTTCACACGAAATGACAACACGGTAGTCATCGCAGCAACGAATCGCGGAGATCTTCTCGACCCTGCACTTTTAAGACCTGGACGCTTCGATAGAAGAATTACTCTGGACCTTCCAGACAAAGACGGTAGGAAAGAAATCCTGGCAATTCATGCAAGAGGTAAAAAATTTGGAGCAAAAATTGACTGGGGGAGAGTTGCAGATAGAACAGTTGGTTTCTCAGGAGCTGATCTTGAAAACATGCTGAACGAAGCGGCAATCTTAGCAGCACGAGATGACAAAAAAGAAATCGGAATGGACGATATTGAAGAAGCTGCAACAAAGGTGAAAATGGGCCCTGCAAGAAAAAGGCTCCAAAGTGAAGAAGACAGAAAAATAACTGCATTCCACGAGGCAGGTCATGCTATCGTCACCCATGCCATTCCCAAAATGGATCCTGTTCATAGAATTTCAATCGTGGCAAGAGGAATGAGCCTGGGTCACACCCTAATTCCGCCCGCAGCCGATAGAACCCACGACACAAAATCAAGATTTTTAAATCAACTGGCTGCAATGATGGGAGGCCGTGCAGCTGAGGAAATAGTTTTTGGCGATATCACGGCAGGAGCAAGTAACGACATAGAAAATGCAACCAGGTTAGCCCGTGCCATGGTTACAGATTTTGGCATGAGTAGTTTGGGACCAGTCAATTTAGGACCTCAAGTTGGTTATGATGACTTTGGCAATGTCAATTGGACCGAGCCTTCTCCAGTTTCAGAAAGTTTTCAGGAAAAAATAGATATCGAAGTCAAAAAAATAATGGATGAAGCTCACAAACTTGCAGTTTCCATAGTAAAAAAGAATAAAGAAAAATTAGCCGATGTAGCAAATGCGCTTCTCAAAAAAGAAACATTAGATAGAGATGACTTTGAAAAAATAGTGGGAACAAAATCTTCCAAATAAAGTGAGCAAACTAGTACTAATTGATGGCAATGCAATTCTCCATAGGGCATATCATGCCCTCCCTCAAAGTTTAACAACCAAGGATGGAGAACCAATTAATGCAGTCTATGGGTTTGTCTCAATGCTCCTTCGTATTATTCAAGACATGAAACCAACGAACATTGCAGTTTGTTTTGACACACCTGTTGAAACCTTAAGAAAAGCTCAATATGTAGGATATCAAGCCCACCGCCCAAGAATGGAATCAGAATTAAGTAATCAATTTGAAATTACCTACAAAGTTCTTGATGCCATGAATATTCCAGTTTATAAAAAAGAACGCTACGAAGCAGACGATGTTATCGGAACGATCACAAAGGAATGCAAGAAAAAGGTTGATGAGATTGTAATAGTAACTGGAGACAAAGACATCCTGCAGCTTGTTGACGACAAAGATAATGTCAAAGTATATATGCCGGTTCAAGGCCTTAGCAAGGCAAAGCTATATGGTGAAGCTGATGTAGTTGAAAGGATGGAGGTAAAACCATCTCAAATTGTTGACTACAAAGCCCTCGCCGGGGATAGTTCAGATAACTACCCTGGTGTTCCAGGAATTGGTCCAAAAACAGCAATCAATTTGCTTGAAAAATATGAGAATTTGGAGAATATTTACAAAAATTTAGGACAAATTCCTGAAAAAGTAAGTAAAAAACTGGCAACAGGAACTGAGTCTGCCGGTATGTCCCAAAGCCTGGCAAGAATTGTTACAGAAGTCCCAGTAAATTTTAAATTAAAAGATTCAATGGACTGGGATATAAGTAGTAAAAAAGTTTTAACTTTGTTTGAAAAAATTGGTTTCAAGACTTTAACCAAAAGAGTCCAGCAAATTTCAATGTTGTGATATGAAAGTAGCAATAACACACGACTATCTAATAGATTTTGGGGGAGCAGAAAGAGTACTCCTGGCTCTTCATGAAATATATCCCAATGCTCCCATTTACACTTCAATAGTAGACAAAAGGGGAATGGGAGAATCGTGGGGAAAATTTAAAGATATTAATATTCGAACCACTTGGTTTAATAGTGTTCCTTTTGCATCAAAACTTATTTCACCATTTCGTTTTCTGCTTCCACTTGTTTGGGGAAGTTTAGATCTAAGTAAATACGACCTAATAATTGATAGTTCAAGTTGGGCAATAACAAGAGGTTTCAAAAAAAATAAAAAACAAATTGAAATTTGCTACTGTCACACTCCACCCAGATATTTATATGGCTACGATACTTCAAGAGATTGGGAATCAAAATGGTTTGGTGGTTTAGTAAAAATATACTCTCTATTAGTAAATCATTTTATGCGTCTCTATGATTTTAATTCAGCTCAAAAAGTGGATTACTTTATTGCAAACTCCAAAAATGTTGCAGAAAGAATTCAGAAGTTCTACAGAAAAGAATCAGTAGTAATATATCCTCCAGTTGATATTAAAGAAAACATAACTAAAGATCTAGAAATAGATGAACAATATTATTTAACAGGGGGAAGATTTGTTGCAGCAAAAAATTTCAACATAGTTATCAAAGCCTGCATTAAAGCAAAAGTTAAATTAAAAATTTTTGGCTCAGGAATTTTAGAAGAGGAATTAAAAAAAATATCAAATGAAAACATTGAATTTGTTGGTAAAGTTTCAGACGAAGAATTAGTCAATTTATATACAGGTGCCAAAGCTTTTATTGTTGCCCAAAAAGATGAAGATTTTGGAATAACAACAGTTGAAGCCCAAAGCCTTGGTTGTCCAGTTGTTGCATATCGTGGTGGTGGATATATTGAATCAGTCTTGGAAAACAAAACTGGGGTTTTCTTTGATGAACTGAATATTGAAAATTTGGTTAAAGCAATCAATAAATCTAGAAAAATAAAATGGAACAAAAAAGTCTTGAGAAATAATGCTCAAAAGTTCTCGAAAGAAAGATTTATAAAAAACATCAAAACTTTTGTAGATGCTAAAGTATAATTAAAAAAATGGTAATCAAATTAGGCCAAGAATTTTTAGAATCAGGAAGTATAAAACAAGACAGATTGTTTTTTGTAGGCAATACAGAGAAAGGCTTTTTTTTCGAAAAAGCTGAAGTTAAGGTGTTAGATGAAGATAGAATTACATTATCTGCTCACGATAAACTAATAGTAGAATATAAAGAGGAACAAATTAACGAAGCAGATATATCATTGATAGAAACAGATGGAGAGGGGAGATTTGAAGTTCCGAAAAATGTTCCCAAAATAAAATGGCAGTCGTCAGTTGAGAGGAAAGGATAAATAAATGCCAGAGCTTCCAGAAGTTGAATCAATAAGACTGCAATTAGAAAAATTTCTTCTTGGCCACAAAATCTCATCCATTGAAGTTAAAAACCGCCGCATTTTTGAAGACAACGAAAAAGATATCTTTGGAGCCAAGTTCATAAACACCCGTCGTTTTGGTAAGGTTACTGTTCTAGATCTGGACAATGGTAAGTCTCTAATGATCCACGTCAAAATGACCGGTCAAATTATTTACCGAGGACCAAATTTAGAAAAACCATTACTCTCGCCAAAGATTTCAGGGGGGCTTGGTGGTCGCCATACCCATGTTATTTTTACCTTAGATAGAGAAGGAATGATTTACTACAACGATTTTCGTGCCTTTGGTTGGATAAAAATAGTTGATACAAATTTAGTAGAAAAAACTGGCCTTGTCGGGAAAATGGGACCAGAACCCTTTGCTAGTCTAACCTTAGAATACTTCAAAGATATTTTAAGTAAAACCAAAAGAAATATCAAAGTACTAATTATGGATCAAAGTAAAATTGCAGGTGTTGGAAATATCTATGCCAATGATGCTTTGTATTTAGCCAAGATTAATCCCAAAAGAACTGCAAATTCATTAAATGAAAATGAAATAAAATCTTTATACAAAGCAATTCACGAAGTCTTGAAAGAAGGTATGAAGCATGGAGGGTCAAGTGAAAATTCATTTGTAACTCCTGATGGGGGAGAAGGAGGTTATCAAAGGCACACTCTTGTATATGGAAAAAATGGTCATCTCTGCACTGTTTGTAAAAAAGAAAAAATTTTGAAAATAATGATTGGTGGCCGTGGCACATACTTCTGTCCCTATTGCCAGAAGGTATAATATACCTACATGGTTCAAAAAATCCATCTCACAAACTTCAGAAATTTTGAAGATAAAATATTTTCTTTTGATGACAAAGTTACAGTAATCGTTGGTCCAAATGGCAGCGGTAAGACAAACATACTTGAATCGCTCTTTTTGACTTCAACGGGCAAGTCATTCAAAGCAAAAGTCGAAGAAGAGATGGTGAACTATGAGGCAGACGTTGCTCGAGTCAAAACAAAAATAGACACTGGGATTCTGGAAATTTTTTTAACAAAGAACAGTAAAAATTTGCAACCCGGAAAACAAATGTCTCGCAAAAAAATGACAGTTGGCGGTGTTTCAAAAAGACTAGTAGATTTTGCTGGAAATTTAAAAGTAGTTCTCTTTGGTCCATGGGATATGGATTTGGTAACTGCCTCACCATCCTTGAGACGCAAATTCTTAGATATTGTTTTGTCTCAAATAGATAGGGAATACAGACGTGCCCTTCTCTCCTATGAAAAAGGATTGCGTCAAAGAAATAAATTACTTTGGCAAATACGTGAACTTGGAGGTTCAAGGACACAACTTACTTTTTGGAATCAACTATTAATTAAAAATGGCGATTATATTTCAAAATCTCGTGAGGATTTTATTAACTTCGTTAATTCTAATGAGTCACCAATTACTGTTCATTATTCACTCATCTATGATAAATCTGCCATCTCAGAATCACGTCTTGATGAATACAAAAATGAAGAAATAGCAGCGGCCACAACTCTAGTTGGTCCTCATCGTGATGATTTTACATTTCTCGAAGAAACTAAAGAGCTTGCCAAATTTGGGAGCAGAGGAGAACAAAGAATGGCGGTTTTGTGGTTAAAATTAGCAGAACTATCTTTCATTGAAAAAACATCTGGTGAGAAACCAACTCTGCTTTTGGACGATATTTTTTCTGAACTAGACCACAAACATAGAGATGTGGTAATGAAAGCCTCCCAAAATCAACAAACAATAATAACCACAGCAGATGAACATTTTATAGAAGATTTTAATGCCAAATCAATAATTTCTCTTCTTGACAACAAAAACCCTAGGGTCTAAATTCTTCTTAAGTGGTAGAACGACGCCGTACAAAAACAGACAAAAGAGGTGGAGGAGATTATCAACTTCCACTCGCATTTCCTCCTGACGTTCCTTTATCTTCAAATCCAAGCTTCGAAGTACCAACACTTGAAGCTAGACATAATCAAGCAGTAGAAGAAGCAGAAGAACGTGGAGCAATGTACTACCGCCCCAAAACAAGACGGCCCAAATGATTTTTAACCCCAAAGATCTTAAAAGATTATATAAACCCCTTAAAAATTCAAATGGGGAAGATAATGGCCAAGTAACAATTATTGGTGGCTCATCTCTTTTCCATGGAGCCCCTTTACTATCCCTAACAGCTGCCTCGCGTCTAGTTGATATGGTTTTCTTTGCATCACCAGAGGGGGAAGTGGGTGAAATTGCCGCAAAAATGAAATCAAAACTATTTTCCTTTGTTTGGATACCATGGAAAGAGGTGGAGCATTATATTGAAAAATCAGATGCAGTTCTCATTGGCCCTGGTTTTATGAGTTTCAGAAGTGAAAAAGACAGGACAATTGTAAGAGAAACTAAAAAAATCACAGAACACCTTCTTCAGAAGTTTCCCAATAAGAAATGGGTAATTGATGCAGGCAGCCTTCAAACAATGGATGCAAAATATATTCCAGCGAATGCCATCTTAACTCCAAACAAAAGGGAATTTCAGAAAATATTTAATACCACATTTCCAAGCATGAATATGAAAGAAATAATGAAAACTGTTGAAATTATGGCCAAAAGACACAAATGCATTATCGTATATAAGTCAGCTGTATCAATTGTTTCAGACGGTAATACAACTTATTTGGTTAATGGTGGCAACCCAGGACTAACCAAAGGTGGAACAGGGGATGTACAAGCAGGACTAACAGCCGCGCTCCTTGCCAAAAACGAACCGCTTCTGGCAGCAACCTCCGCGGCATATGTAATTAAAGCTGCTGCAGATGAGTTGGCAAAGACAAAAGGAATCTACTATAACTCCGATGATCTTGCAACAAAAATCCCCGAGATGTTAAATAAAGTAATCAAATAATGTATAATTCTTCAATGTCAGAACGAACAGATAAACTCTTATCTGATGGACTAGCTGCCGGATATGCGGGTGAGAAAAAACCATCGAGCGTGAATAGATCTAATTTCGAAGGAAAGGCAAATGAATTCCACAGCCCTGAAGGGGGTAAATATCATGATGAGTGGTTTGCAGATGACAATGGCGGGGGGCAAGAACTAGTTGAATTGAATAAAGAAAAATACACAAGACTTTATGGTGGGGGTGTAATACCAGTTGAAAATCTTGAAGAACTCGGGCTTACAACTAAAGACGTAATTTCAAGATTAATAGCAAGTGTTAAAGAGCTCAAAGAAAAAACGCGACTTCACGAAGAATGCTCTCTAGAGCTTCCAGATGGTTGGAATTATAAATATGCAATTCTTAAGAAAAGCAAAGAAGTTCCGTTAACAATTGGATATGAATCAATAGAATACAACGGCAGGGAAGTTTTTGCTCATGCCCACATTCTTTCGCCTGTAAAGTGATCACGCTTCTTTGCCTCCTTTCATCCTTAATCCGTTAGTCTATTGTTTTTACCGCAAATTAAGCGGTAAAATTAGTGGATGTATTCTCCCAAGTTTATTATCTCAAACAGAATCCTTCGTAATATTGGTGAAATTGAGGCTTCCCGTGAGGTGATAGAGAACGCACCCCTTGTTCCATCATTCGAAAAACAATTCCAGACTGATGCCATAATTAGAACTGTTTACCATGGAACCCACATTGAGGGAAACGACCTAACTCTAATTCAAACAAAAAAAGTTTTGGAGGGAGAAACTGTCTATGGGCGTCCTCGTGACGTTCAAGAAGTGATTAATTACAGAAATGCAGTCAATCTTCTCGAAGAATTAAAGAAAGTTCCAAAATATGAACTCTCTCAATTAAATCTAATCCATAAAGTTACAGTGGAAAAAGTAGTCGATCCACTTAAATCTGGTAACTTAAGAGTAACTCAGGTTGTAATCAAGGAAGAGGGAACAGGGAAAGTTATATTTGCCCCTCCTTCATTTGTAGAAGTTCCATATTTGCTTGAGGACTTTTTTGAGTGGTTAAACTCAAAGGAAGCCCTTGAAATTCACCCCATATTGAGGGCTGCCATAGTCCACTATGTTTTGGTTAGCATTCACCCATATGTTGAGGGCAACGGTAGAACAGTGAGGGCATTTACAAATCTTGTAATGTTGAAAGAGGGCTACGATATTAAAAAATTCTTTGCTCTTGAAGAACACTTTGATAATGATCTGGCGGGTTACTACGAGGCTTTCAGTAATGTTGATAAACAGAGCCCTAATATTGGAATGAGAGATCTTACAGCCTGGATAGAATATTTCACAGAAGTTGTGGCTGCAGAGCTTTCAAAAATAAAAGAGAAAGTAAGAAAGCTTTCTGTAGACACAAGGCTCAAGGTAAAAATGGGTAGTCAGGTTGCCCTCTCAGAGCGTCAGATGCGCCTTGTTGAGTATCTCTCAGACCAAGGAGGAGCAGGTATGAAGGACTTGAGAAGTGTTATGCAAATGGTTTCCGAAGATACAGTCCTTCGAGATCTGACCGATTTAATTAAGAAGGGTATAATAAAAAAAGAAGGGGCAACGAAAGCCGCCCATTATGTAATAAAAAATGCTGCCAACTGACCCACAATTTTTATACATGATATTAATACTGCCAAGTTTATTTGGCTTAACCCTCATCGGCGAAGGTCTCCATAAAATTTTAAACGAAGAATACAGTGGGATTGTAAGCATCATTTTTGGTCTAGCCTTTGTTGGGGTAGTTATCTTTGCTTATCTCTTTTTCTCTTCATATCTTAAGGGAAAAGGAGTATAATACCCATAGTATGTTTGAAGGACTACTTAACCGTTTTGAGTCACTGCATATTTCATCCAATAAAACAGAGACACTGGGTACTAATATCCCGCTTTATGAACGTGGGAGACTTCTCTCTGAAGGGATAAACTCCTTGTCTGAGTTATTGGGAGCACACCCCATAAAAAACAATAAAAATCAGCTTGTATATGCTCTAGACAAATCGGGAAATACACTCGACTTCACATTTAATAGAGATGGAGAAAGAACCATGTCAATAGACTGCATACTAACTAAAAAGGGGGATAATTTTCGTACAACACATATTGGATTAGTCAGCGAAGTTAGGTGTAATGTTCCAGATAGAGAAATTATATGTACTTACCGAGTAGGGCCAGGTACTCAAACTAAAAACATCTCAGTTCCAAAGATTAATATATAAGTTATAATTGCTCATGCTTTTTAGTGAATTCGCCAAGTATCTTGAAAAATTAGAAAAAACAGCTTCAAGAAATGAGATAACTCAAATACTCTCAGAACTCTTTAAAAAGTCATCTCCAGAAGAAATAGACAAAATTGTTTACCTAAGTCTAGGTCAACTAGCTCCAAACTATGAAGGTATACTTCTAAATCTAGCTGAAAAAATGATGGTAAGAGCGGTTGCCAGAAGTTATGATGTTGAGCCTATCAAAGTTCAAAAATTATTCAAAGAAAAAGGAGATCTTGGAAACGTAAGTGAAAGTTTAAATAAAAAAGAAAAATCGACTTTAACAGTAGACGATGTTTTTGAAAAATTAATGGCTGTGGCAAGTGAAAGTGGGAACGAATCCCAAGAAAGAAAACTAGTAACAATGTCTGATCTTCTCAAAAATCTCGACTCCCTTAGCAGCCGTTTTGTTGCAAGGATTCCAGTGGGGAGACTTAGGCTTGGTTTTTCAGACAAAACAGTAATGGATGCTCTTTCAAATCTTGTGAAAGGGGACAAGAGTGCGAAAAAAGAAATTGAAGACGCATACAATGTAAGACCAGACATTGGATATTTAGCTGCAAAAATTAAAAAAAGTGGAATCAAAAACTTGGCAAAAACTACAAATCCTGAAGTGGGTGTTCCAGTAGCCCCCATGCTCGCCCAAAGATTAAATTCGCCGTCAGAAATGATAAAAAAGATGGGAACAGTCTCAGTAGAACCAAAATATGATGGATTAAGAATTTTTATCCACTACAGAAAGCCAAACTTCGTAAAAATCTTTACGAGAAACATGAATTACATAGACCCCAATATATTTCCAGAACTGGAGAATTTAGCTAAATACATTAAAGCAAGTGAAGTAATATTGGATTCAGAAGCTGTTGGAGTAGACCCAAAAAGAGAAGGACTGTTGGACTTCCAACAAACAATACAGAGAAGAAGAAAACACGATATCGAAGCCGCCTCGAGCGGCGCCCCCCTTCAATTTCAAGTTTTTGACATCATCCTTTGCGACAAAAAGAATTTAATAAACGAAGTTTATACAGAAAGAAGAAAGATTTTAGACAAAGTAATTACAAATGGTCCGCTATTAAAAGTTGACGAACACACGGTAACAGATGACCCCAATAAAATATCAGAACTCATGGAAAAATATGTCAAAACAGGATACGAAGGAGTTGTCGTCAAAAAGGCAAACAGTTTATATGTTTCAGGGAGAACAGGTTGGAATTGGGTAAAGATGAAAGAGAAAGAAGATGCTAAAGGCAGACTTTCAGATACCGTTGATTGTGTTGTCATGGGCTACACAAGCGGTAAGGGAAAAAGAGTTGGCTTTGGCATAGGCCAGTTTTTGGCAGGAATAAAAGATGGGGATACTTTCAAAACAGTAACAAAAGTTGGAACAGGTTTGACAGATATTGAGTTTAAAGAATTAAATAAACGCCTCAAAGAAATAGTAGTAAGTGAAAAACCAAAAGAGTACATTGTCGATGAAAGTCTGTACCCAGATTTTTGGGTAGAGCCAAAGGTTGTAGTAGAACTTGCTGCAGATGAAATAACCAAAAGTCCCAAACACACAAGCGGATGGGCTCTTCGTTTCCCTCGTCTTGTGAAATTCAGGGACGACAAAAGTGCAAAAGATATAACTTCTGTCAAAGAATTAAGTGCCTATTGACCCCATTTCCCTTTTCTGGAATCATTAATGAGTTAAGGAGGTGATTAATAATGGCAACAAATGGTACAGGTTTAAGTAAAAATACAGCATCAGCGCTTTGCTATGTCTTACCAGTAATAGGAGGAGTAGTCTTTCTTGTTATGGAAAAAGACGCAACCGTCAGGTTTCATGCAATGCAGTCAATTGTTTTTTCAGTTGCAGCATTTGCTTTGAACATGGTTCTTGGTTTCACAATAGTTTTGGCATTGATTTTACCTATTCTCTGGGTAGTTGAGTTTGTCCTTTGGCTTGTTTTGGTTTACAAAGCATGGCAGGGAGAAATGTGGGAACTTCCAGTTATTGGTAAAATTGCAAAACAGATATTGGCGAAAGCCTAATCATGAAACTTTCTGATACAATCAGAAAGATGAAATTGATTGTAGGTTTGGGAAATCCCGGGACTGAGTTTGTAAACACACGTCACAACGTGGGTTATTTATTTGTAGATAAATTCTCAAAAAAGAAATTGAGTACTTTTGTTACAAAGAAGACCCACGTTTTCATGAATGATTCCGGGTCCGCTGTCAAAAAGTTCATATCGGAAAACTCCAGTTTCTCAATCCCGAACCTTTATATAGTCCACGATGATCTTGATATTCCACTTGGTAAATACAAAATTCAATTTGGAGTTAGTCCAAAGGATCACAATGGCTTGGAATCGGTAGACAACTATCTAGGCACCAGAGATTATTGGCATGTGCGTATTGGAGTGGACAATAGAGATCCCAAGAACCGCATCCCTGGAGAAAAATACGTCCTTGAGAATTTTACAGATGAAGAAAGAAAAATCATAGACAATGTAATTGATGAAATATGCAAAAAGTTGGCGACGTCTTAAAAAAGTTCAAAATAGAAGAGGATAAGTATATTTCTCGTGAATTCCAGCAATACGGCTATGAACTAGCAGAGGAATTGGGGGACATGAAGCACAAAGCTCTCTATATAAAGCTTGCCAAGGAAAACTCCAGAGGACATTTGGAAGCTGCAAGAAGTTTTGTAAAAGATGCATACAATGTACAAAGTAGAGGAAAACTCTTCATGTGGAAACTGAAACAATTAAGAAACGTGCAAAAAATGAAAGCTTAAGCTAATATTAGTTATTAGTTTCTGCCCAATGAAAAAAGAAATTTTAATCCATACCCTTTCTATATTATTTTTTACCCTAATCGTTATTGTCTTCAAACGCTGGTTTAATCTTTCTTACTGGCCAATTATTCCTGGAATAATAATTGGAACAATATTTCCAGATATCGATCACTTGATTTATGTTTACTATCTAAAGCCATATGAAGTAACTTCACAAAGGGCAATATATGGAGTCCAAAGAGGGGAATTCATGAAAACCTGGGATTTGTTGGCCTCAACCAGAAGTGAACGCAAAAACTTAATTCTTCATTCTGCAATTTTTCAAATCATTTTTTTGATCTTAAGTTTTTTAATAGTAACTTCCTCAGCCTCAGTATTGGGTAGAGGAATAGTGATGGCATTCATGCTGCACTTAGTGGTTGATCAAGTTCTTGATCTTGGACAAACAAATAGCCTCGCAAATTGGTTTCACAATTTTCCTTTTATATCAGGAATTGAAATCAATAAAACAAGAACATTAATTTATCTTTTCGTAAATATCTTCCTCGTTTTTGTTCTTTCTGTTGTATTGTAAGCGATCTTCTTCTTGACTTCGTGAATGTTTGCCTTGTATATTGTTGACGTGGCAACATTTAACGTAACTGATTCTGACTTTGAAGAAAAGGTATTAAAAAGCCCTTCTCCAGTTTTAGTTGATTTCTGGGCAACCTGGTGTGGACCTTGTAAAATGGCAGAACCAGTTTTAGAAGAATTATCGGAAAACTACAAAGGAAAGGTGTCAGTTGCAAAATTAAATGTAGATGAATTCCCAACAATTTCTCAAAAATATTCTGTGATGTCCATTCCGACAACGATCCTTTTCAAAGGAAATACAGAAATTGGCCGTCAAGTAGGGTTCGCAGGAAAAAATGCATTTGAAGATTTAATCAAAAAAGCAATCTAAATTTTAAGGAGGTGATTTCAATGAATCAAGACAACAACAATACAAATACACCAAATCCAGCTTGGCCAGCACAGCCAGCTAATCCAGCTGCACCTGTAGAACCAACAGCACCAGTAGTTCCTACAGAACCAACTGCACCAGTTGCTGAAACACCAGCTGCACCTGTCACGCCAGAGCCATGGACTCCTCCTACAGCAGAACCAACAGCACCAGTGGAAACACCTGCTGCACCGGTGGTTAACCCAGGAGAAACGCCAGCCGCTTAATTAATATAAATCATGTCAGAAATTTTTGATGTAGCTATTATCGGTTCTGGTCCCGCAGGATTAACTGCGGGAATTTATACTGTTCGTGGAGCAGCCTCCACGATAATTTTTGCTGGAGAAAAATGGGGAGGCCAATTAATGTTAACAACAACTGTTGATAATTTCCCCGGTTTTCCAGAAGGAGTCCAAGGACCAGACTTAATGGCTGCCATGAAAAAACAAGCTGAACGCCACGGTGCAAAAATTGAGACGCTAAATGTTGAAAGCATAAATTTGAAGTCCACACCCTTTGAAATCACAGCTGGAGGACAAAAGTATCAATCAAAAACCATAATAGTAGCTACAGGCGCTGCCATTAAATGGCTCGAAGTTCCTGGAGTCGGAACACTAATTGGTAGAGGAATCTCTTCATGTGCCCCGTGCGACGCACCTTTTTTCAAAGACAAAAAAGTAATTGTTGTGGGAGGCGGAGATTCTGCAATGGAAGAGGCCCTTGTTCTCACAAAGTACGCAAGTGAAGTAATAATAGTTCACAGACGTGATGCATTTAAGGCTTCAGCCGCCATGCAGCAAAAAGTTTTGGCAAATCCAAAGATTAAAGTTCTCTGGAATACAGAAATTGCTGAAGCCGTAGGGAGTGAGAAACTAGAAAAAGTAATATTGCTAAATAATAAAGACAATACAAAAAGTGAACTACCTGTTGATGGAGTTTTTGTGGCCATTGGCCACAAGCCTGAAAGTGATGTCTTTAAAGAAAGCATTCAAGTTGACGAAAACGGTTTTGTGAAAAAATTCTCAAATGGTCATCAGACCGCAACCTCAGTAAAAGGTGTCTTTGTCGCAGGAGATGTTCACGATGCCAGGTATAAACAAGCAATAACTGCAGCAGGTTTTGGGTGTATGGCGGCTCTTGACGTTCTAGATTATTTAAGTAATAATTGATTTTCATGGCGAAACTTGAAGTAACAAAATCAGGACTTGCAGAAAAACTCCTTCCGGCCATATTGGTTGTTTTAGTTGCCCTCTCAATTGGAGTCGGAGCCCTCTGGCAAAAAGTTGAAAATATAGGCAAAGGAAGTCAAGCTCTCGGTGCAGCAACTACACAACCCCAAGCAACCACTCAACCAAAAATAGATATTGCACAAATTAAAGATTTATTTAGTAAAGACCTCATTAAACTAGGTGGAGACGACAAAAAAGTAACCTTTGTTGAAGTAGGGGATCCAAGTTGTCCATATTGCCATATTGCAGGTGGAAGAAATGGGGAACTAAATAAGTCAGCCGGCTTTGCATTAACGGCAGATGGTGGAACATACATTGCCCCAGTCCCAGAGATGGAAAAGCTAGTGAAAGATGGTAAGGCATCTTTCATCTATATCTATTATCCAGGACACGGTAATGGTGAAATGGCAATGAAGGCTCTTTACTGTGCAAACGAAAAAGGAAAATTCTGGGAAACAAATGATATCTTAATGAGCCAAAAGGGATATGAAATTCAAAATGGAGTAGACGTTAAAAACCAGCCAATCACAGGGATAATAGTCAAAAATGACAAAACAAAATCAAAAGAGCTAGCAAACTTCCTAAAAGAAGCAGTTGACCCAACTTTCATGAAAGAGTGTCTTGACAGTGGAAAGTATGATGGAAGGCTTGCTGCAGATATGACGATAGCAAGCAGTCTAAATATCTCTGGAACCCCAGGATTTTTCGTAAATGACAATACATTTCCAGGAGCCTATTCATGGAATGACATGAAATCCATTGTTGATTCAGCTCTTTAAGTTCTTTCTCTTCTTGAACATTTCCCTCCGATACTTTAAATTGATATATGCGACCTGTCAAAGAGTATTTGAAGAAACATTTAATACCCGCTTCAAAATTTTTTACCCTCATCCCAACTTCAACAATAATTGGAGCCTTCATGGTAGTTCTCTTTACTGGAGGACTTGTGGTAGCAGCATATCTTGCCCAAAGAAATCAACAAGCAACTCCAACAGGTGCTACAACTTGCAATGGTACAGTTGGAAACAAATCAGCTGGAGCTTCGTGTACGGTAGGTAGCTCCTGTCCTGAAAGCGGAGGATGCGACGGTGATGGACCACTTGGTTGTCTTGCATGTCCATCTGGAACCGTTAACGCTGGAGCTGGAAGGTGTGCAATCCCTGGTTCAAGTATGACAAGTTACTGTGGAGGAACAAGTAATGGAGGTACCAACCCAACAAGTAATCCAAATTGTCCCACTGGCTCAGGTAGATGCAACAGTAGTTCCCAAAATGCCAGTGGATGTGCATGCCAGGCAGTAGGACACACGTTTTCCACTGGGGGCCTTTGCTTCAAGTGCAGTGATGCAAATGGAGATGGTGTCTGCGGACGTACGCAAATAGCTTGTAGTAATAATGCTTGTCAAAATGCAGGTGGAGGATGTTACTCAGCATCAAACTGTGGTGCTTTGGGAAGACAAACTGTTAATGGAGGTAATGGCTGTGGTGGAGGAAGCATGATTTGTTGTACTGTTACTACACCAGTCGCAACCCCAAACTGTACTTCTAATGTTGGTGGTTCCTGTGCAACTAGAAATTGCTGCTACGGTTTGCAATGTATTACCAATTCAAATGGTTCTAAAACCTGTCAAACACCACCATCTTCAGGATCGTGTACTTCGGGTGGAAGTTGTGTTGGTTCCTCGGGAACATGTTGTTCAGGTTCTACAAAGACTGCTAATACTAATTGTGGAACAGGCTACAGCTGTCAAACCAATACACCCAGTGGAAACTGTTCTGCAGATTCTCAGTGTACCAGTAGTCAGTACTGTGGAAGTGGAGGAGTGTGTAAAGCAGACCTGGGCATAGGTAGTACCTGTGTTAGATCTGCCCAATGTCAATCTGGAACCACCTGTACTGGTGGTAAATGCACAGCAACTTGTAAGGGTTATGGTCTAAGTTGTGCCACATCCACCTGTTGTTCTGGATTAACCTGCATAAATGTAGCAGGCGCCCCAACCTGCAAGGAAAGTAATGGTCAATCTTGTACTGCCAACTCTCAATGCTCGTCAAATCTATGTAACAATGGAACTTGTGGAACTGGTTCCAGTGGAACTGGCTGTGGAAACATTGGCCAAAGCTGTACAACCCAGTCAGGAAATGCAGGCACTTGTACAACAAATGGTTGTGTGCAAAACACGAATCCAACACCAACACCTACATCCACTCCCACAATAGCAAATAACACTACGACTGGAGTAATACCAGTAGGTAACTGTTACCAAACAGGTACCACATGTGCAGTAGGCTCCAGTCCTCAGTCTGATACAACCTGTGGAAGTGTAGCTCTTCGTTGCAAATCAACAACTTCGGCTTTGCCAAGTTTGGCGATGGATGGAACTTATTGTCAGAATGTCTCTGGTTGCCATTGTACTAACGGCAACAATGTAGCAAACGGAATAAATTGCTTTGGGCAGGCAAAGAGCCCACTTCCAATTGCGCAAGGAAGCGTATCAATATCTGGGAATACAGTTTGCACTAACCCAGCAGGTTGTGTATGCCCTGGGGGGATTGCAGTTGTAAATGGAGCTAGTTGTAGTACTCCATTTCAACCCACTGTTCCTACCACAAGCCAAGGTTGTGTGGCCGCCGATAGCTGTTGGGTAGCTCAGACGAACACTTGCGTGTTAAAAAATACAACGAACAGTGGTTATTGTTGCTTTGGTTCAGGGGCTGGAAGGTATGGCACATCCTACCCACATTTTGAAAGTGGAAACTGTAGCGGGGGAAATATTCCAGCGAATCTTCCAGCGGAAGCACTTCCTCAATTAACCGCAGGATCTTGCCAAGGAAATGTGGATCTCCCTGAAACATACACGCCAACCACAGTTAGTTGTTTAGGTGTCCAACTAACACCTTCTTCCTGTGCAACTTTACAAACATTTGTGTCTGAATGTGCTGACCAAGGCGAACAAATTTTTGTCGCTTCAGGGTATAGGTCATATCAAGAACAGTCAAACATGTATGCATCATGCCAACAAAAAAAGCAAGAAACGAACAATCCAAATGCATGTCTAGTTGGTTACCCGGGATGTAGCGAACACCAGTCAGGAAATGCTGTTGACCTTTATGTTTTACGTGGAGACGGACAACTAGTTAGTATTAATGGGCCAATACTTGATGTAGCAAATAAATTAGGATTAAATAGAACTGTTCCAGGCGATCCGCCACATTTTTATATAGGTAGCTTTTGACAATGGAAGAAACAAATCTTACATATAACAATTTGGATATCAAGCCGCAAAGAAAAATCTCTAGGTTCTTGTTGATATTAATAGTTATACTTATTTTTTTATCGGCTCTGATACTAATCTATGTTTACCTTTCCAAAAATAATAAAATTAGCACTGGTAATGTCACAACTACTCCTAGCACATCAACAGTCAACTCTTGCAACATAATATCTAATCAAAAAGTGGTTCCTTGTAAAATTCAGTTAAAAATTGATGGAACAAAAATTGCAGGCGATTCCGTCGAAGAAAGGAAGGTGGGGATAAGTCAGTTATTTGCCCAGCAAGGATACGCCGTTGAAGCTACACAAATTTATTTTGACAAACAACAGAATGTTTTTTATTTAATTGTCTCAACTCCTGTTGATAAAGAAGATGAAAAAGGAGCAATTCTAAAACAGTCGCTAGGAGGAATTGTGATTTCATGGAACAGACTTAGTCTTCCAGAGCAAGGAGAATAGTTATCACAAACTCTCCAGTATCTTGTATCCAACTACAGCGGCTGAGCCCCAAACATTAAATGAATGATTAATGCCATACATTGGAAGTTCAACTATTATATCTGCCAAGTCCAGCACCTCTTTTGACACCCCAGTTGTTTCATTTCCAACAACTATAGCTACGGGGAACTGTAACTTATCATTTAGATTTTTATAATCTACACTTTTTTTGTTTTGTTCTACGGCAATAATCTGTATTTTTTGTTTCTTAAGTTTACTGATTAATTGAATTATTGATTTATTGTGTTTCCACGATACCCAGTTCTCAGTCCCAACAGCAGCTTTGTGAATCCTAGAAGATGGGGGGTACTCGCTTTCTCCACAAATGAAAAGTCTTTCTGCTCCAATGGCATCAGCCAAACGAAAGAGGGATCCAATGTTATATGTATCAATCACATTATCCAAAACAAGATATATTGGATTATGTTTCAATTCATTAAGCTCCTCGCCAGTTGGGCTGTTATGCCTCAAGACAATAGGTTTCAGTTTGTTCATGCTTGAATTTTACCAGATTATGGGTTTAACTAATAATATGATAGTCAAAAGGGTTAAAGGCTATTTTGTCCTCTCCAAGAAATCCAAGAGAAATTTGGGTGGTCCATACAAAACAAGGGAAAAAGCCCTGGCACGCCTCAGACAAATTGAATTTTTCAAACGTTTCAAAAGGGGTTAAACACAGAAAATGACCGTATTAATGCAATATTAGGCAATATCTGTTAAAATATGCCCATAACCACTGGGGGTGATTAAATTGACAAATAAATTATTCGTAGGAAATCTTTCTTGGAACACTACAGATGACAGTCTTAAAGCATTTTTTGCTCAGGCTGGAAATGTAATTTCAGCTAGAGTTATTACCGACAAAATGACTGGAAGAAGTCGTGGATTTGGATTCGTTGAAATGTCAACACCTGAAGAAGCGGACGAAGCAGTAAAAAAGCTAAATCAACAGACATTGGACGACAGGCAAATTAATGTAAACGAAGCTAAGCCTCAAGAACCAAGATAAGTTGGTATTTACTTTTAGTTCAATCTCTTTTAATCTAAAAGAGTGAAAAAGCGGGCAATGTCACCTAAGAAATCATATATGTTTTTTTATGTGCTTGCCCTCTTTGGACTTATAGTGTTTGCAGGATGGTTCTCCAAACAAAGAAACATCTGCGCCAATAGCATAACCTGCATTAAAAACCTCGATGTCGACGTCGAAAATGATGCTGTTGGAGTTTTCAATGGCAAAGAAATAGTACCCCCCAAAATAACACTTACAGAGGAAGACAAAAAAACCAGAGTCCTAGGTGACGAAACTGCAACAGGCGAGAAGCATATATATGTTGACCTCACCAAACAAGCCCTCTACGCATACCAAGGAGATACCTTGTATATGGAAGCACCCGTCTCAACAGGTAAGTGGCACCCAACACCAATTGGTGAATTTAGAATTTGGGTAAAATTACGTGCAACCAGGATGTCAGGCGGATCTGGAGCTGACTACTATAATCTCCCTAATGTTCCATATACAATGTTTTTCTCAGGACCAAACGCAGGAGCAGGTGCAGGTTTCAGTTTGCACGGGGCTTACTGGCACGATAACTTTGGTCATGCAATGAGCCACGGATGTGTAAATATGAGAGAAGTGGACGCCCACAAGCTATATGACTGGGTTACACCAGTCACAAGTGGATATACAACACATGCAACTGAATCAGACCCTGGAACGAAGATTACAATTTATGGTGCAGCGCTTTAAATAATAAACATGTTTCCTTTTAAAAAAATATTAGTGTTAGTTTTGATAGTTGGAACTGCAATTGGACTTCTCCTTTTTAACCAAAGAAAGGTGGAAGTAACTAATTACATAGCATCTTCTGCACCAATCGATCTCCCAGGTCTCTCTGCCCCCATAGCCCCTCCTGATACCTATGTCGACTCCCCTGATGGTACTGCAACAGTCACAATGAAGAAGACAGTAAATAAAGATGGAACCATTTATTCCTTCTATGCAAAAAATAAAGAAAATCCTGAGAAGTTAGTTTTCACAAAAACTCTTGATAGAGAAAGTTCGTTTTCTATTCCCATGAATGCCTGGTCTCCAAACAACAAATATTTCTTTTTGAAAGAAAAATCCGGAAATGATGCAAATTACTATGTGTTTCAAGCCTCAGGTGGTCCTTTCTCAAGTGGAGAAGTATATCTAAGCCCGGATGATGTATTCAATGAAAAACACCCAGATTTAATCTTAACAGACACAACAGGTTGGGCAGATGACACTCTTTTAATATTGAATACAAATAGAAGTAACGGCAGCGAGGGTCCATCTTTTTGGTTTGAACTAGGACGCCAAAGTATCTCCCAACTATCGAGAAGATTTAACTAAAGGGAGATGGCAACTGTAAAGCATTTATCAAAAATAGATTTCCATCGCCACATAGAAGGCTCCCTCTCTCCAGAAACAATATTTGAGCTCTATAAAAGAAATTCAAAAGGAAATAAAACAGTAGATGACTTCAAAAAGCTGCTTGTTCTAGATAAAGGAGTTGGTTCACTGGATAAATTCATCAAAAAACTTGGAACAAAATACTTAAAAGAATATGTAAGAAATTCAGATGATTTATGCTTTGCATTTGAAAAAAGCATACTAGAGGCAAAAAAAGACAACGTTGATTATTTAGAACTTCGTTTCACAATCAGCAATTTTCTAGCGATTGATGATAAACCAGAAAACCTAATTCAAAAAATCAAGGAACAAATGGACAAAACATTTGAAGAAAACAAAATGGAAGGGGGACTAATCTTAGGACTTAAAAGAGATGATGGGCTCGATTTAGACTTAAAGCTAGCAGATCTTCTCATTAATCTTTACAAAAGCAACCATATCTTGGGTGTAGATTTGGCGGGAAACGAACATTTCTTTCCAAATGAAATGTTTGAAGAACTGGGACAAAAATTAAAAAAACACGAAATCCCTTTCATTGTTCATGCAGGCGAAGTGACAAGTGCCCAAAGTGTAGCCTTAGCAGTAGAAAAGCTTGGAGCCAAAAGAATTAGCCACGGGGTGAAAGCTGCTGAAGACGAAAGAGTAATGGAACTTCTTGCAAAAAAAGAAATCTTACTTGAGGTTTGCCCAACATCAAATATTCAAACAGGGGCATACAAGGATTATTCGAGTGTTCCAATAAGAACACTCCTTGACCACAACGTACCCATCCTAATATGTACAGATGATCCTGTAACAAGCGGAATCACCCTAACTTCGGAAGTAGATAATTTAATAAATAGAGGAATAATAACCCTTGGAGAATATAAGAAAATGCTTAAAGAGGCTGAAAGACACAAATTACTACCCGTTGTCGGCCAATTTTAATAAATCTGACACATTCCCATGCAGCGCATTTTGTATAGCTACCCTCTCATTAGATCTTAAATTTTCAACCATCTCATCATACCTGTCAATCCAGAATTCATTTTGATTATCTTGATAGGGTGGTGTTACTTCCATAACCAGTAAACCAAAATCACCCATGATCTTGTCAGGTTTATTTGAGGGAACCATAAATTCAGCCTGGATCCAACCCTTTTCAATTTTCACAGGATTCCCTTTAGCAACTAACACTACTTTCATGATTCCAGTCTTTAGATCAATTGCCAATGTTGCAACCCTTGCACCTTCAACGTGAGTAAATATCTCGTCAGAATGTGTTAATTGATGTGGTAAAAATCGTGAATTTTTTCCTTCTCCCGATAACATTCCAAAAGCGTGTGAAGATCTACCATCTGCTTTTATGAAAGCGACATGTCCGCCTTCACCTTTGGGATGTTCTTCAAGGTTAGTGCTGTATTTTTTATTTACATAATCAACCACAGCATCTAATTCATTGTTTGGAGTTTCCATATGCTGCGGAGCTAGGATTCGAACCTAGAAATCTTCTGTGCCAAAAACAGATGTCCTACCGTTAGACGACTCCGCATTATCAGCTCTTTGGTATTTCTCGAGTATTATATCCGAAACAGTCAACAATTTACTAGTAATATAGCGAAACTTTTTAATCCTTACTTCAAACTGGCCATGATAATCGAGATTAGTTCTTCTCTTGGTCACAATATTGTGTTTCCAGCTGACTTTAATTTTCTCTGGATCTATGTTTAATTTCCTAGACCAAAAGTTGACCGATCTTATTAAATCACCCTTTCTAGTTTCGTGAATGTATAGTCGAAAACTAATATTTTCATTGCGATTCAATAATAAATATTTCTCCAAAAAGTTTATATAAACCCTTATAAGCCGAAAATCAGAGTTAGAGAATCCATTATTAGTTTTTGACCCTTCAGCTTGATATAGCATAATTCCTCCTACAAAAAATGGATCCAAAAAATATTTTCTAACACTTTGAATAAACAATTGAACTTCATTTTCTTTCCTTAAAGCTCTAGTTCTCTTTGAGGCTTCAGTGGCGATAATATTGTTTTCAAGCCGCTTCTTTGTTTGAATTTGTAAGTGTTCTTTGGACAGAGTCAGCCCAGCCAATGTTAACCAATTATTAATTGTAGATTTCGCTATACCAGTTTCTTTTTTGATTTCAGAATAGCTCAGCCCTTGTTTTCTTAGAATCAAGACCTTCTTGAAAACATCACTACTTTTTCTTCTTACCGAACCTTTAATTATCATTAAGTAATACTAATATGTCGGTTCGAGGTTTACAATCATTGAAGCTTCCAAGGACTTTTTGTGGACCCGGTGGGGATCGAACCCACGACCATCAACTTAAAAGGTTGTTGCTCTACCACTGAGCTACGGATCCAAGCATGAAGTATATTATATATCATCTTAATTCAAATCAAAAACTGCTACTTGTAATAGATAAAACTGGTTGTTAGTCTTAAACAGTAATGGCATCCAATAATAGGTTTTCAAACAACAATATAATATCCCTTTCTCTTCTTGTTTTAGGTCTTGGAATAGCCATAATATCAATCACAACCCCAAAGATTATTGGAACAAATGCAGCTAAACTTTCATGCCAAGGACCAAATAGCTGCTATCAAATAGGTTCAACCACAACTACAGCCAGTGGGAATGCTGTCACAGTAGGCAATAATTGTGCCACAATTGGATTAGGAACAGCTCCAAACAAATTCTGCGGAGACGGCTACCTCTGCTGTGGAATATCCAGAGACAAAGGCAACCCCACAAAATAGTAACTACAAGCAAGATAGTAAGTAAATGACCTCACCCAAAAAAAACAGGAGAAACACGTCTGTTCCTCCTGTTCCAAAACATTTCTGCAGAAATGTTTTGACTAACCAATAAAACTAATCACCTATATTAAAATAGGCATATGGCAAATCGCTGGTTGCTCTGCTTGATTTCCAAGCAATAGCATCAGAACTTCCATCCTTAATAATGATGGTTAATATACCATCGTTATATTGACATGCAGATCCTAGTACGTCAGCCAAGTTCACAAATGTCCAATCACTGAGTGAATCCTCATACGCGGACAAAGTTGGAGAAGTGGTCAGCTCAATAGGATCATTGTATGCATTCAATCTAATCGCCGGCATATTATTCCACTTCAATCCGGTCTCAGTCCAAGTGCTATCCGCACCAAGCCAAGCTCTATGCCCTCCGTCAGATACCGCATCAACCTTCATGTATAAAGTACCTCCAGCGGTACCCTCTGTACAGAGTGGATTACCATAGGAAGTCTTTACATCATTAAGATCAAACTTAAGGAAAGTATAATTTTGTTCCGTATCATTCTGTACCCAAAGACGATTGGAAGTACCATAATTACTACTCACATGCGCGCTTGATACATAAGTATCTGCAGTTGGGTAAAATGGTCCTACAAATTCACCGGCAGAAGCAACTCCTGGCATTGCCAAAGCCAATGCAGCCAAAGTAGAAACAATAGCACCAATCTTTAATCTAATATTCATTTATATCACCCCCAATCCGAAGATCACTACTCATCATATGAAGTAAAAAGACAGAGTGTCAATGAGCAAAAGTGACCCCAGTGAGATTCGAACTCACGATTTTCGGGATGAAAACCCGACGTCCTAGGCCACTAGACGATGGGGCCAAAATTCTTGCCTATTTTAACATTAAAGACCCCCCCAATCAATTAAGGCTTGAATATATTATTTTCCCTATGTTAGAATCTAAACCCATGACAGAAATGTTATTGAGAGAAAGAGAAGTTGAGGAATTGGAAAAACAATCTCAGCCCATGCATCCATGGAGTGACGCTCTTGACAAGATAGAAATTATTAGACAAAAAAGTGAGACCAATTCACTCAAAGACAAAGATATCCGGGAAATGACTGGAGGGTTTAAGCTGGTTCAGTGGACAATTATAAATACTGCAGCCGAAATGACCGTCAGATATCTTCGAAAGAAGAAAGGAAATTTGTTAGCAGATGGACTGTCGACCATACCGCAACAGAGTCAAAGAGCAATTGATCCAGATGAAGCAATAGAAAGGACATCTATGTCCGAGTTCTTACGCAGCACCTATAATTTATCAAACAAAACTCTAGCTAAATTAATAACACACTACAAACCCCGCTCAGGGCGATAATAATTTAAATTCACCAAAGTAACCATTTCTTCTTCTGACATTCTTCACATAAAGCGTATAGAAATATTGCCAAAATCCTTATATAATAGCTCATGGGCAAACGAATAGAAGATAGAGCTGCCATTTTATGGCAAGAAAAATCAGAAGCGGTTAAAACACTTTTTGCATCTGTCAAAGAAGCACCCAACCAGACTGTGACAATTTTTGATAATTTAGATCCTGACACCTCAATTAATATCAAAGAACGTCTTAATACTGACAAAGACGCCGCTATATCAACAGTAGAGGAACTCCGTACTTTGAGGGAGACCTATCAAATGATACCGGGAAGTTATAGGAAAGCTGACCTTGCGAGACTCGATTTTTTGTTAAGTATTTGGGAGACCAGCCCAGAATCATTGGAGGATCTTATTAGGATCATAGCCTAAAATTTGTTCTCACCAAATTTACATAACCCCAAAATATTGATATCATAAACCCATGCTCTTAGCTGTTGTTATCATATTACTTCTTCTCTGGCTCCTGGGATATGGCCCACTTCAAGTTCTTTCAGTAAAATTATTTAACTTCAACAATCACACAATAAATCTCTGGGATGTCCTTATTTTCCTTGTAGTTGTATATCTAATTGATGCTCTTCCTCGTCCATTTCGTGAAATAGCTGCAGTATTGCTTGTCATTTGGTTTCTTTCAACTCTTGGCTTCATAGCTATAGCAGGTCTTTCGAACCTCCTAGTAATATCTTTAATAGTTGGCCTCATTTTGTATATTGTGTCCGGAAAGTAAATTTGTTAACATCAATCTCATGATTTTAAGTAGACTCAAACCAAATAAAAAACAACTGATTACTGCATTAGTTTTAGCAGTAGCTGTTGCAGCTCTATATCACTTCAGAGGAGTATTTGTAGCAGCAACAGTCAATGGAAAACAAATCTCAAGAGTAGAATTAATAAAAGAACTTGAAAAAGAAGGTGGAAGCCAGGCTCTTGATGCACTTGTCACCAAAAGATTGATTCTAGATGAAGCAAAGAAGCAAAATGTTAAAGCAGAGAAGGCAGATATAGATAAACAAATAGCAACAATTGAAGAACAGCTTAAAGCTCAAAACCAAACACTTGATTCAGCTCTAGCCCTCCGAGGGATGACAAGAAAAGATCTTGAAGATCAATTAGAGGTTCAGGTTCTAATCCAAAAACTATTGGAAAAAGAAATAGCAGTTACAGACAAAGAAATAGATGATTACATTAAACAAAACAAATCTACAGATTCAAAAGATGCAGTAAAAGAGATGCTTATACAACAAAAACTATCAGAAAAATTCCAAGCCTGGATCACAGACCTCAAAACAAAAGCAAAGATTAATTACTTCGTAAAATTCTAATCATTATTAATTCAAAGATAATTTTGAATTTTTTGTAAATCAGCAACAAGAAGAGTAACATACCCATATGCTTCCTGAAAATTCAGACAAACGTAAGACTTCTGAGATGTCAGATGTGACTAGCTTTCTAGTCCAACAAATTTGCAATTTTCTAGAAACATATTCTACATATGGATATATGTATACAAAACCTCTCCCTTATGGATGGCAACTGATTGTAGGCGAGTCAGCTCCACAACTTCATTTAGATAGACAGGAAAAAGGAACCGTAAAAATACATCTTGTCCCTAAAGAAAATAGTAAACTTCCAAAAGACAGTCTTTTAATTAAAGAGTTTCTGCCAGATGGAAATCAAAATTGTGCTTTTTGTCCAGATTACCAAAGGGTTGGTAAACCTCCAAAAAATAGAATACCTGAACGCAGAGTAGATGCTATCCTAGCTCTAGCCAGTAAAAGTATTGAAAATTCAACCACAGCATAGCTGTTATCACCTTGGACCTATTAAAATACTTTTAGATTCTTCATCAATTTGTTTAACCTTAAAAAGACGAACATCCGATAATGGATGAGTAGGAAAAAGATCAGCGAAGAAAGATGAACTTCCTACTGGTAAACTAATTTTTTTGATAAGTGATCTAGGTTCGCCATGTACATCCAAATTTGCATTCAAAGTCAAAACAGCATATGGAATAGTTGATCTTTCTTCGGGGTCAAACTCAAGCCCACTAAAACTAAAGGACAGTTCCATAAGTCCCCCAAAAAGTTGACGAGGTAAATGTCCACAAGCAAAAGAATATGATCTGTTTAGTCGCAGCCTAACATTTTGGCCAATTACAGATGGTTTTGGGTCACCCATAAGCCATTCAATCTGACGTTGATTTTTTGTGTACCACTCTTCAAATGCAAGGGAATCAAATTCCATTAAAGGATTTTAACATGGAAAAATAGAATTCAAAAGGCGTGTTAAAATCAATCATATGGCAAATAAACAAATGAAATTCTCCCCAGATCTTGTGCCTTTAGTTCTGTCCGGTGAAAAAACTTCAACCTGGAGGCTATTTGACGACAAAGATTTAAAAACTGGAGATACAATCGATTTTATCAAACGGCCAGAACTCACAAAGTTTGCAGAAGCCAAACTAACTTCAGTAGTGGGAAAGAAGTTAGGAGAACTAACTGAAGAAGACAAGAAAGGCCATGAAAAATTTGCATCAGACACAGAAATGTATAAAACATATGAAGGTTATTACAACAAACCTGTTGGTCCAGAGACTCCAATAAAACTAATCAGATTTGAAATTTTTAGATTTTAAATACAGCCTTTATGTTACAATAATTGTATGAAGGCTAAATCTAACAATCCATTAATAAATTACGAAAACGAATGGGTAGCACTGACCAAAGACGGCAAGAAGGTGGTATCACATGCAGTAAGCTTTAAGTCATTGAGTCAGAAATTAAAGAAATTAAAACTTAAGGATATAATAATGACTAGGGTATTTCCCTTTGACGGCTACTATTCTCCGTAAATGTCTAAAAAGTTCAGTATAAATTATCACCCATTTCCATACATTGATAAAAAGACGAATACGATAAAAGACTTTTTCAGACCAACTGTTCCCATCCAAATAATTTACAAAGGCAAAATATCTTACTTGTTTCAAGCCTTAGTAGATTCTGGTTCAGACAGAAATCTTTTTCCAGCTGATATTGGCGAAGCGTTGGGAATTGATATCAAAAATGGAAAACAAAATCCTATATATGGAATAGGCGGAATTAAGGTGATTGCTTATACGCATACAGTAACTTTAGTAATTGAGAATTATAAATTTGAAACAGAAATAGATTTTTGTTACAAACAAAAAGACCCCTTACTGGGTAGGAGTGGTTTTTTTAGCCACTTTAAAAGAGTTGATTTTAAAGAAACCAAAAGAGTAATAGATTTTAAAGTATAAGATCATTGACCCATCTCGACAATCTGCTATAATACTTCTACATTTAGTTAACTTGTTGGAAAGTCGAGCGTGAATGCGCGAGATACTACCAGTTAACAACTTCAAAATGAAGCTCTTTGACATTCAAGATATGACTGTAAGCGTTTCTTTTGACCTTCCGTTGTAACGTCATAAACGGAAGTCGTCACTTATATGAGGGTTTGATCCTGGCCCAGGACGAACGCTGGCGGCGTGCCTTAAGCATGCAA